>CAZEZP010000001.1:0-66157 GCA_964516435.1 uncultured Kofleriaceae bacterium
CCCTCCCTGCCCGCCCCGGAGACCCTCGAGCGAATCTCTTCACGCATCCTGTCCAGGCCGGTATCGCGGCTGGGCGAATTGCTGCGTCCGAAACTGCGGGTCATGGTGGGCATGTCCACCCGGCAGGCGGCCATCGTCAACGATGAACTGAACAAACTGGTGGCGCTGGCATCCACCAACTACGCTTGGGGAAGCCGCGAGGTGGCTCAAGTGGTTGAGAAGATCCAGCAGATCCGCCTGGGAATGACGGTGCCCGCGTTTCTGGGTGCACCGAGGGAAAGCCGCTCCATCAAGATGGAAACGCTTTCGCGCATCGTGGCCATGGAGGCGCAGCAGGGCCGGCGCGTGCTGCTCTTCACGCACTGGCAGGAAATCGGCCCCCTGGTGCAGGAGCCGATCCGCCGGCGCGGCGTGCGGGTGCGCCTGCTGCAGAACCCCCGGGACGTAGAGGAACTGGACTGGTCGAAATATCCGGTGGCGGTGGCCTTCGATTCCTTCCTGGATTTCCGGCTGCCCGGCGTGGATGTGGTGATCAACCTGGATCTTCCCTGGGAGAAATCTTTATACAATGCCCGCAAGGCCGTCTGCGACATCGATGCGGCCCGCCCGCTGGTGGAATACAACTTCGTGGTGACCAATTCCGTGGAGGACCGCGGGCTGGTAGCCATGGAAACCCTGCCGCACCTGCTGCGCGGGTTCGATGGGCCGGATGCGGATCTGTCGCAGGTCGACCCTACGAACCTGCGCACGCTGGTCCGGAAACTGGCCGGACGCCGCGAAGAACGGCTCTCCTCGTCTTCCCAGGCATCCATCAAGGTGGAAAGGGTTTCCTCCCGGGAGCGCAAGGTGGTCAGCCGCAAGGGCATGCAGGAGTTCGAGCGGCCCTCCACGCTGCGGGGACGCGGCATCCTCTCTTCCACCCAGGTGGAGCGCTCCGCCGTTTCCAGCGCGCAATTGGTGCGGCGCGGCCGGGTGTATGCAGAAGGCGACACATTGGCGGAATTTGAAAATGGTGTGCTCCTGCTGCACTTCGAAGTGGATCCGATGGGGTCGAATGCCGTTTTCGCCAGCGTGATCGACCCGCGCAGCCGCCGCTACATGGGATGGACATCCCGTCATTTTCCGGTGCTGGGCCGGTTGCTCTCCACGGCGCGGATCGTGGTGGGCTCCTGCTCCGTCGGGCGTTTTTCCGAGATGTTCCAGGCCGCCTTCGGTTCCCAGGCGGCCCAGGTGCATCTCGTGGATTTGCAGCACCTGGTGGAAAGCGTGACGCGGGAACGCGTGGAACTGCGCAATCTCCTGGAAGCCACCTGCGGCCGCAAGGTGCTCTGGGACGCCATGGAAGTGCGCCGGCTGGCCCAGAACGAACGCTGGCAGGACCTCCTGGAACTAGGGCAATCCGAGTTGCGCATGATTTGGGAACTGCTCACCTACATGGTTCGAGAAAACCGGTTCTTCTGCCGGGTCGACAACGAGCGTCAGTCTTTCTGGCTCGAATCGGGAAGCCTCTTTCCCGAAGCGCTGCACGAGATGCTCATGCGCACACCGAGCATCTGACAGCCGCAAGCATTACAGAGGGACCTTGTCATAGGCGGGCTCGTGGGTGATGTCGTCCACAAGTTCGGTGTAGACGACGCGCCGATCCCGGTCCAGCACCACCACGGCGCGCGCCAGGAGCCCCGCCAGAGGGCCTTCGGAAATTTCCAGCCCCCAGTCGCGCCCGAAATTGAGATTGCGCATTTCCGAGAGGGTCACGACGTTCTCGATGCCGTCGGCCGCGCAGAAACGGGAGTGCGCGAACGGCAGGTCGCGCGAGATGCACAGCACGCGGGTACCCGGCATGCCGGCGGCCCGCTCGTTGAATTTGCGCACGCTGGCGGCGCACACGGGCGTGTCGATGCTGGGGAAGATGTTGAGCACCAGGCGCTCTTCCGGAAAATCCGAAAGGCGGACGTCGGCGAGGTCGTTGCGCGTGAGCAGGAAATCAGGGGCTTTTTGCCCGACTTCCACGAAAGTTCCGCGCAATGGAACAGGAGAGCCTTGAAAATGGGTGATGGCCATGGGAAACTCCTTTCCACCCCGAAGGGGTTGCGTGTAATATTATTAGACTCGTCTAAAAGCGTGTCAAGGGCATATTTTTCGAGGCGCCATGACTTCCTGGATGTTGCACGTTTGCCTTCTGTATTTTTTTTGGCTTGCACCCGACGCCCGGCTGCCGGGGGATTTGCCGGAAGCGCGGCTGATTGACGCACCTCCGGCCGCCCAGGAGCGCCCCCTGGCCCGCCGGCTTCACCGCCTGCGTTCGCCTTCGATCGGATTCCCGGCAGTGGCGGCATCGGGCGAAAATTTTGCCATCTGGAGCGAACGCGGTCTGGAAAAAGCCGTCCTTCTGCCGGCAGATGATTGCGGGGCACCCGTGATTCTGGCACTGGAAGCATCCGAATTCCGGCTGGACGGACGTTTCCGGCGCACGGTGGCCCGCATTCCGGCAGAAGCGCCCCGGGGCGTCTGGCATCTGGAAATCACCTGGGACGACGGCACGCGCCATGTGGAGCCGCAGGCCGTGCGCACGCTCGGCCCTGTTCCGGAAAGCAGAGATTTCCGCCTGGCCGTCATGACGGACCACCAGTTGCTGGACCCTTCCTGGGAACTGGGCGATACGGCCCTGGCTCCGGAAAGCCGCCCCCGATACGGGGAATCCATGGCCAATGCCGCCATGACGCAGCAGATCTTCCACGAACTGCAGTTGCTGGATCCGGATCTGGTGGTGCACTTGGGCGATCTCCTGTTCGGTCTGGATTACACGGCCGAATACGAGTCCATGCTGTCGCGGATCCGCCGGTCGCGGGTGGCGTCTTTCTACATTCCAGGCAATCACGACGCCTACGCCACGTATTCCCTGCGCCTTCCGGATCTGGGAAGCGTGGCCCTCAACCTGGTGGCTTGCCGCTCGCGGATGCCCAAGGACCTGGATTTCAAGGCCTCCTGGACCGAAATCTGGGGATTTCTGTCCTGCCTGTATTCGGGACTCAAGGATGAACTGTTCGACCACCTGGTTTCGGACGGCTTGGAACACTGGAAAGCGCTCCTGGGCCCAGTGAACACGGCTTTCGTGCATGGGCGCTTCCATTTCATCCTTCTCAACACCTATGGGGGCACCAGCCGCCGCAGGCACAGTTTTTCGGTGTATATCCATGCGTTTCGCCGTTTCATCGGCGCTCCCATGGTGGACAACTACGGCGGGACGCTCTCCGAAGCGGATCTGGCATTCGTGGAGGCCGAACTTCGGGCCGCCGCTGCCGCCGGCCGCACGCCAGTGGTGTTCGGGCACCACGACCCGCGCGGCAACATGCACCAGACGCCCTATCATCGCAACGAGCCATTTCCTACGGATCCAGTGGGAATCAATCACTTCGAAGAATGGAACTACGACGACGACTGGGATTCGGACCCTTCGGATGCGCGGGGGCGCGAAACGGCATTCGAGAATTCCGGCGTACGCCTGCTGCGGCTTTTGGCCAGGACGGGCGGCTATTACATCTCGGGCCATCTGCACAAGGATGGGCAGTGGACCTACGCGCCCGGAGAGCGCATCGGCCGGGATGTCGTCGCCGAGAAGAAACTGACGTTCATCAAGGTGACCACGGCGGCGGCGTCCACAAAAGACGGCAGCCGCTGGGGCTACCGGCTGTTCACGGCCCGCGCCGACGGAACGCTGGATCTGGCCGAAACCGTTCCGGGCCGCAAAAGCGTTCCCGCGGGCAACTTCTGGGTGCAGACCGGCATCGTCAATGGCCGCGGGGAACTGCATGCATTCAATGCGCTGCCGGTTCCAGTGGAAGCCCGCGTGACGCTGTGCGTCCCTCCCCTGCCCTCCGGATACCGGTTCACCGACGGAGCGGGACGGCGTCTGGAACTGGTGCATGCGGATTTTCCGGCGCAAACCTTTTCACGCTTCACGTATCGCCTTTTACTGCCTCCCGGCAAGCGTCCCTTTTCCGAGCCAACCCGACTCGATGCCGTGCTGGACCAGGCGCGAGACAACCGCCCGCCGGAACTGGCGTGGAATGTGGATGGGAAAAGGCGGGTCCTGCAGGAGGGAGAAATCGTGATGGCCCGGAAACTGGATGCCTCCCCCTCCCGGGATCCCGATGGCGACGCGCTGGCGCAGGCGCACTTCGCGGCCCGCGGCCGGGTCGTGTCGGGATTCGTCTGGCAGGGCGAAGCGCAGAACGTCGTTTTTGCCGTACGCGATGACGCCGGCGCCTGGAGCCGCATGACGCTTTCCGTTTCCAGCCCTTCACCGAAACCCCGCACGCGCCCGGCCAACGCGCATGGCTGCGGATGCGCCTGCCGGGATGCAGCCGCGACAGTTCCTGTCGCTTCCCTGATTCTCCTCCTGGGTTTGCTGGCCTTTTTCCGCAGGCGTCTTTGGCGCAAGAAGAAGGACGGCTGACGATTTTCAGCTGGCAGTGCCGGAAAATCGCCGGATGCCGTGCCCTGATACATTCCCAGGCAGTCCGATGGATGCCGCAGCTTGCATTGCCCGGCAATCGCGTGCATGTTCAGGGCCGTGGATGTCTGGAGGGGTTCTCATGGCGCGCAATGACCAAAACGATGAGATGACGGGAAAGACCGCCCCCGATTTCACCCTGCCGGATGCCGACGGGCGTCCGGCGCGCCTGGCGGACTGGCGGGGACGCTGGTTGGTGCTGTACTTCTATCCCAAGGACGATACGCCGGGCTGCACGCTCGAGGCCATGGATTTCACGAGGCTCCTGAATGATTTTCAAGCGCTGGATGCCGATGTGGCGGGCATAAGCCGGGATACGCCCGAAAAGCACTGCCGCTTCGCCGAACGCCACCAGTTGAAGGTGCGGCTGCTGTCGGATCCCGACCATGCGGTGCATGACCGATACGGCGCCTGGGGCGTCAAGAAATTCATGGGACGCACGATGGAAGGCGCCCTGCGCACCACCTTCCTCATCGACCCCGAAGGCCGCGTCGCGGCCGTCTGGCGCAAGGTCAAGGCCATCGGGCATGCGCAGGAAGTCCTCGAGACGCTGAAAAAACTTCACGACTGACCCGCAGCCGTTGCGTTTCCAGAAACGGAAGCAGAAATTCCAGGCATCCGAAGATGAACCTCCAGGACTTCGAATCCGCACCCGCCGCCATCCCCGAACATCAGGGAGAATTCGGCCCGGATGCCGGGCGTTTTCCGGAACTGCTGCGGCTGTCGCTGCCGCTGGTGGTGACCTTCGTCTCCCACGTGGCCATGGGAATGGTGGACACCCTGGTCATGGGCAAGGTGGGAACCGCCGAGCAGGGCGGCGTAGGAATGGGCGCCGCGTTCTTCTGGTCCATTTCATCCTTCGCCTCCGGGCTGCTGTCGGCCGTGACGACGTTCGTGGCCCAGGCTCATGGCGCCCGGGACCACGAAGATGTGCGCACGTCGGTGGAAACGGGAATGTGGCTCGTCTGGCCGCTGTCCGCCTTGACCATGGGCGTGGTGCCGCTGCTGCCGGCCCTGCTGGCGGGGCTGCGGGTCCATGAGGCGATCGCTCCCCATACGCAGGCGTATCTGACCTGGATGCTGCTGGCGTCGCCTGTGTTCCTGATGAACTTCACCATCATCGGCTTTTTTCGCGGCATCGCCGATACGCTCACGCCCATGCTCGTCACCCTGGGCGTCAACGTGGTCAACATCGTGCTGGATTTCTCACTGGTGCTGGGCTGGTGGGGACTTCCGCGCATGGGCGTGCACGGCGTGGCGCTGGCCACCGTCATCTCCATGGCGCTGTCGGCCGGCCTCCTTCTTCTCCTGTATGCATCCCAAAAACACCACGCCCTTTTCGGCACGCGGCGTTTCCCCCGCACGAGCCTCGCACAGGTGCGCCGGTTCCTGCGCGTGGGCGTGCCCATCGGAATCTCATGGCTTCTGGAAAACATGGCGTTCACCGTGATGAGCGTGTACATCGGGCGCTTCGAGCCCGCCCTGAGCGCGGCCAACACCATCGTGTTCCAGTTGTGCCATGTGAGTTTCATGCCGGCCGTGGCCATCTCGATCGCGGCCTGTGCCCTGGTGGGACGCTACATCGGCGCCGCGCGGCCCGATCTGGCCCGCGCCAGCGCGCACCGGACGCTGGGCTTGTCGGTCGCCTACATGGGGCTTCTGGGCGTGGCCTTCCTGCTCTTCCCTCACCAGTTGCTGTCGGGATTCTCCTCCGATGACGCCGTGATCCGGAACGCAGCGCTGCCGTTGCGCATGGCCGCGTTCTTCCAGGTGTTCGATGCGCTGGGCGTGGCCACCGACGGCATCTTCCGGGGCGCCGGCATCACGCTCATGCCCATGGTGGTCCGTTTGGCGGTCATGTGGGGCGTATTCGTTCCCGGCATCTTCCTGTTCCACGGCTTCGTGTTCACATCGCCGCTCCATGCGGGCTGGGCGGCCGGCACGCTGGCCATCATGCTCATGGGAAGCGTGCTGCTGGGAATCTATGCGCTGCATCCCTGGTGGCGCCGCACCCGGGTCTGACGCATCCGCCGCGTGACCGCTCCCTTCAGTCCACGACCCTGCAGTGAACGGGGCCGGCCGTGCTGCCATTGTTGGAAGGATCGCACTCCTCAATGGCCCCGGCGCCATTGACGACGGCGCGGAACATCATGTCCACCCCGGATTCAGCGCCATTGTAGACGAATGTGACCCGTTCCCATCCACCCGGCAGAATCAGGGTCGTCGTGGCGAGCGACCCCAGATGGACGGGGGGATCCACATCGGTTCGGTAGAAATCCACGGTGACGCCGGGCTGGGCCGCCGCCGAACCGAGGTTGCGCACTTTAGCCGAGAGGCGCACCACGTCGGGACACAAGGCGGCCGCGGTGAGTTCCACCCGCAGATCGGACACCGGGAACAGCGCCCCGCCCTGCACGTTCTGGCGGTAGTTGTTGAAGGAGAGCCAGTTGGCATCCTCGTGCACGGGCACGTTCCACAGGCCGTTGGCGTACTCGATGTTGGTGACGTGATAGTCGAACTGGTTCCAGATGGGCCGCGTGCGCACCCAGCGGTCGTGCGTGTCGCCATAGACGCGCACCCCCACCGTGCCGCCCGGCAACTGGCAGATGCCCGTGGAATCGCACATCGCGTCGCCAATGCAGGTGCCGCCAATGCCGCCCGTGCAGGGCCCCTGGGGCGTGCACGTTGTGAGCGCGCACAATTCGTCGATGGGCACTCCCGCATTCTTCCAGTGCGTGCGGCACTGCAGGCCAACGACGGCATATTGGTTGGAAACCACGATCATCTCGGAGTTGCCGTCGCCATCCACGTCGGCCACCAGCGGATATTCGGCCAGCGTTCCGTTGGAACTGGGAATGGGCGGCGACACCAGTTCGGCACCGGTCGTGCCATCGTAGATGTGAAAGAAGCACTCGTCGTTGTAAAGCACTTCGGCGCGGCCGTCTCCCTGGAAGTCGAACACGGAGGAACCGGTCATGGAGGAACTGAGGTCCTGGGTCACGGCCGTCCAGAGGATGAAGTCGGTGCGGCCCGAATTGCAGGCGCCTCCCGTACGGATGAGCGGATCGGTGCAGTCCGGGTCGTATACCACATAGGCGGCGCGCCCGGCCGTGGAGATTTCCAGCAGGCCATCCCCATCGAAGTCCGCCAGCGTGGGGGCGCCGCCGTTTCCCGTCCCCGGAATGGGGATGGTGGCATCGAGCAGCACGCCACCCGGTCCCACCAGCATCTGTCCGGTCAATCCGTCGACCATGTAGAAATTGTTGTACACATACACGATTTCGGGGCCCGTGCGGTCTGGCAGAATTTCCCCCACCGCGACGAAGCCGGTAGACAGGCTGTACGTGTTGGTCCAGAAGGGAATCCCGCCGGGCACGTTGGGATCCACGGTGTAGGCGTGGGAACCGTCGAAAATTTCGGGGCGACCGTCGAGATCCAGGTCGGCAATCTGCACGGAACGTCCACATCCCGTCTGGTTCACGAAATCCAGGGCCGGGTTGGAAATGTCATGCCCGTTGAGCGCGTGGCATGCCAGCACGATATCGGGCATGCCGTCGTGATCCAGGTCCGCGATTGCCGGCCCGCCATGGATGTGGCGGAAACTCGCGCCCGAAGTGCGGCGGCCGCTGCAGCCTGGGTAATTGAGCGTGTCGCAGACGTCTCCGATGCCGTCGTTGTCCACGATGCGCACGCCCCCGCCCTGCATGTTGTAGACGATTTCCAGACCGGGGTCGGCGTCGAAGTTGGCCAGCGCCACGGCAGAGCCGCCAAAGGGCTTGGGAGCTGTCGGATCGGCGTCCGATGGAACGGTGAACAGCACGCGACCGCCGCCGGCGCCATCGCCGTCGCCCGACAGCACGACGATGACCGAATCATAGTTGTACTGACCGGCATAGAAAAGCACCGCGACCACATCCGGAATGCCATCGCCGTCGACATCGCCCACCATGGGCGCCGCCATGCTGTCGGTGTATTCCTTGCCCAGGACCGTCGTGCCGCGCCAGTACCACTCCAGGACCGGCGCGATGTCCGTGAAACTGGGCTCGCCCTCGCACAGGGGACCGTCGGGCAACTTCAGGCATTTGCCGATGGCCGTCTCGCAGTAGAACGTGTCGTCGGGACAATCAAACTGGTTTTCGCAGTCTCCCACGGGAACGGCGCACTGGTCGTTGAGGCACAGCGACCCGGGCGGGCAGCACGTATTGAGATTCGCGCCGCACAGCGATTCCCCGGGGCCGCAGGCGGCCGCACAATCCACGCCATCCAGGCAGATCTGGCCTGCCCCGCAGCAGGTGAAGAGGTTCTCGCCGCAGCGCACGTTGGGGCAGATGGGCAGGCACGCCATGTGATTGACGCACTCCTCCTGCTCTTTGCAGCAGGAAAGCCCGCAGCGTTTTTCGGCGGGGCAGGTTTCGGCATCGGGAACGTCGAGGATGTCGGCGTCCGGCTGCACGATGTCTTCCTCTACGTCTTCCTTCGGAATCACGCCGGCTTCTCCACGGCATCCCAAGGCGAAGAACAATGCGAGAATCGACAACCAGGAAAAGACTCGTACTGTTTTCATTTGCAAGCCTCCACGAAAAAACACGGTTGAGGCTGCCGTCGAAATCGCCGGACGGCCGCTAAAATGTACGACGCGCGAGAATATACCATGACTCGCTGCTGCCTCCAACGGCCTCCTAGGGAGTATGCATTTTTTTCTTGATCTTCGTTTTTTTTCGCATATAAAGCTGTCGTCCGAGACTCATTCGAGGATTCAAGTTTTTTCCAGGAAGGAAAGGAACATGAAGAAATTTGCACTTTTTCCAATTCTGTTCGGTCTCGCTACCATTTTTTCCGCCTGTGACGATTCGTCTCCGTCCGGCACCTGCAAACCCGTTGCTGAAACGTGCAATGGCATCGATGACGACTGCAACGGTCTGATCGACGACAACCTCTCTCGCGCCTGCGACAACACGTGCGGCGAGGGTACTGAAGTATGCGTCAACGGACACTGGGCCAACTGCTCGGCGCCCATTCCTTCGCTGGAAGTCTGCGACGGCATCGACAACGACTGCGATGGCACACCCGACAATGGCACGGGCATGCAGTGCGCGCGCGGCACTTCCCGCGAATGCGGCAACGACACGGGCGCCTGCGCCAAGGGCACGGAACTGTGCACCGAAACCTGCCAGTGGTCCGGGCAGTGTCTGGGCGCCACCGGCCCGGGCGAGGAGACCTGCAACGGGATCGACGACGACTGCGACGGCGTTATCGACGGCACGGGCACGTCCCAGTTGAGCCGCACCTGCACCACCGCCTGCGGCTCCGGCACGGAACTGTGCGTGAGCGGGCAATGGCGCAACTGCACGGCCCCCACCCCGGGCGTGGAGACCTGCAACGGCGTCGACGATGACTGCGACGGCGTCATCGACAATGGGGTCGGTATGGACTGCGCCCGCGGGGACACCCGGGTCTGCGGATCCAACGTAGGCGAATGCCACACGGGCACGGAACTATGCGACAATTCCTGCCACTGGACGGGCGTGTGCCTGGGCGAGGTGCCTCCTGGTACCGAAGTCTGCGACGCCAACAACAAGGACGAGAACTGCAACGGTAGTTCCAACGAGGGCTGCGCCTGCACCAACGGCCAGACCCAGACCTGCTGTGGCGGCACCGTGGTGACCTGCGCCAATGGTTCCTGGCCGGCATGCCCGACCCCGCCCGCGGAGACCTGCAACGGCGTCGACGACAACTGCGACGGGCTGGTGGACAACGGCCTGGCGCTGGACATCGACGAGCCCAACGATGCCTGCCACCAGGCGCGGCTGTCCACCATGGAAGAAGGAGATACGCTCACCATCGGACCGCGCACCATTTACAAGGCCGACCTCTCCGCCGACATGGACTACTTCCAGATCGAACTGCGGGAACTGTCCGACTGGCTGTGCATCATCAACCCGAACTTCAACGAGTGCTATACGTACGCGTTCTCCGTGACCGATCCGCAGGGACTCAACGTGGAATTCGACGTCATTCCCATCGATTTGGCCGCCACGGATCACGTGGCGCAGTGCACGGCCGCCACTTCGGCCACCATGTTCCCCTCCACCAGCAATTCCCTGGTGCTCAATTATGCCGGCCGCTGCGGCCGTGACGACAACTGGCGCTTCTATGTGCGTGTGCGCGCGGCCACCACGGGCACTTCCTGCCGCACCTACACGCTGACCGTCGATGCGCCGCTCGCCTTCATCCAGGAAGAAGCCTGCACCACGTATCCCACGCCATAATTTTCCCCGGAACTCCTGATTCGATTTCATGCGCCCATCCCGCATTTCGTTCGGCATCATCGCCTTCGCCGCGGTTTGGACAGGTTGCCAGCGGGAAGAAGAGGGACGGCTCGCCCTGTTTGCCGACGTGACATTCTATACACAGAAGGACCTGGCGCTCCCCATTGCGGCATCGGATGCCCAGAAGCGCCATGATGCCGAACATGTCCGGGAATGGGAGTCGATTCTCGCCCATTTCGGCCAACTCCTGGACCGCATGGAAACCGCCGGAAAGAACTGCCCGGCACGCCATGGCGGGGAGTTGCCCAGCACGCCGCCCGGCGAATCCCTGCGCGCCCAGGTGGAAGCCGCATGCGACCGCATCAGCAATGACATGGCGCGAATCGATCCCGCTGGCGTCCAATCAGGGTTGCTGCCGCATGCCCGGCGTTTTTCCCGCCACCTGCGCACGGTTCTGACCAGCGCGCTGGACATCGCCTGCACGCAGCCGGAAATCCTTCGCAGCCGGCTCGATGCGGCCCGCCGCGAGTTGGCCCGCATGCGCGACTACCTCCGGCTCCCGGATGCCGACGCGCGCTGAAAAATTTTCCTTCGCCTCTCGAGGCTTTTCCTGCTATGGTAGGGACGGACGTCCTCACGGACAAGGAAGGTCGCACATGAAACGTGTTTCTTTCGCGATTCTGGGTTCCCTGATCTTCTTCCATCTCACTGCGCATTTTGCCCATGCGGCAGATTTGTACATCAACTCGTGCAAGGCATATGCGGCTCCCAATCCCTATAACCCGTCCACGGTCAGCGTCCGCTTCGCGGCGGAAGTCTGCGGGCGCGATGTCAATACCTGGACCGGCAGCGTCATAGTGACGTTCTATCCCGACCGTAGTTCCGCTCCTTCTGTTCCCTCAGCGCCGCCGGGGCCGCCGGATGCGTATACCGTATCGGCTTTCATGGATGATTTCTGGTGGCACTGGTACTGGGGAACGCAATGCGCCACGGCGGAAGTCATCGTCAATGATGTATTTTACGAACAAAAAACCTATAATTTATATTGCGTTGTAGATTCCACCAATGCCATCGGCGAAGACAACGAGAACAATAACGTATACGGCCCCTCCCGCTGGCGCATCGGCCCCGACCTGTACATCGACCAGTTTTGGTATGTAAAAAAAGGTGCCGAACTAACCTACAAGTTCCGGGTGTGCAACAAGGGCACCCACGAAGCCAAGAATTTCCGCAACGGGGTGTATTTCCATCGGGATGCCATGCCCCGGGACGGAGAGTACTCCGACAAGTTCAAATCCCTCAAGAGCCTGCCCGGCCTCAATTGCCTCCACTGGTGGTTCGATCAATGGGATTGCCGGCCCTCCTGCTCCGACGGCGACGACGATGACGACGACATCATGGAAATCATGCGCAATCCGACGCCCAACGGACGTTATGTCAGTTGGGTGAAAGCCGACGAGGGCACCTTCGTGGACGAGTCAGACGAAAGCAACAACGTGCGGGGACCGATCGTCATCGACATGTCCAATCCGGACCTTGTGATTCGCCGCTTTTCGGCCACGGTGTCCGAAACCTCGCCGTACAGCATCACGTACGAAGTGGAGGTGTGCAATATCGGTACCGCCGATTCCGGTGTGTTCTGGATCGATATCTACTACCACCGGGACCGCGACAACCCGCCATCCATGGGCGAGCCAGGCAACATCCATGAAAAGGTGTTCAACCTGCCGCGCAAGGGCGTGAGCGGCGATTGCATCGTGCGCCAGTACGTACGCTACAACGTGGAGCAGCGCCAGTACGAAAGCTACTGCCAGGTGGATGCGGACGATTTCGTGGTGGACCCGGACCGGGTCACCAACATGGAAGGGCCGCTCACGATCGAAGTTCCGGGCGGCGCCATGCCTGCCGGCTGTTCGGACAACGACGGGGACGGCTATGGTTATGGGTCCGATTGCGCGGGCGAAGTGGACTGCGATGACGACGAGCGTGACATCCATCCTGGCGCATCGGAAAAATGCGGAGATGGCATCGATCAGAACTGTAACGGCACCGCCGATGACGGTTGCCCGGGCGTGGACTGCAAAGATCGCGACAATGATGGCATTCCGTCGGGCCCGGACTGCGTCGTTCGCGACTGTGATGACGACAATCCCATGCGGTTCCCTGGAAACGAGGAAATCTGCGGCGACGGTGTCGACAACGACTGCGACGGATACGTGGATGACTGCTGCCCGGGCGCCAACTTGTGCGATTCCGACGGGGACGGTGCCTGCACCGGGCCCAACTGTCCAGGCCCCGTGGATCCCGACTGTTTCGCGGCGTGCAACGGCAATGTCGATTGCATTCGCAACTGTCCGCCGGCGAAGGATCCGGCTTGCGTGGAAGCCTGCAATGGGAACCGCACCTGCATCGATGCCTGCCCGCCGTGGCGCGATCCCACGTGCGTGGAGGCCTGCCTGGGCAACCAGTCATGCATCGACGCCTGCCCGCCCGCCCAGGACGCCAATGACAACAATGCCGGCTGCGGCTGGGGCGGCAGTGTGGAAATCTGCGGCGACCACGTCGACAACGACTGCGACGGCATTCCGGATGACGGCTGTCCGGGCACGTACTGCGAAGACGATGACGATGACGGTTTTGGAATCGGTGTCGGATGCCCGGGTCCCCAGGACTGCGATGACGGCAATGCCGCTCTCAATCCAGGTGCCCTGGAGATTTGCGGCGATGGCATCGATCAGAACTGCGACCGCGTATCCGACGGTGGATGCAACACCTGCGTGGATGCCGACGGAGATGGATTCTATTCCGGCAATGGCAGCGACCCGCACTGCCAGAACATGCCGCGCGACTGCGACGACGCCAGTGCGCTCATCTTCCCGGGCGCTCCGGAAATCTGCGGAAACGGCGTCGATGAAAATTGTAATCTGTCTATCGAAGACACTCCGTGCGTCGACCCCCATGACGCCGGGGAATGCATGGCGCTCATGCCCGATACGGCCGCTGTACTTGCCTGCCTGAACCAGCACGATGACAGCCGGCCGCCGGATTCCTGCCTGCATGCTGACGTGGGCGCCCCACCCTGCCACGACCCTGCATGCGTGATGGGTTGCGTGGCGGCATGCGCCGGTGCCGATCCCTGTGCCACCCTGGCCACCTGCATCGCCGCCTGCCCGGCGTGGACGGAAACCTGCGTGGACGGCGACCGGGATGGCTGGGGCGTGGGAGAAGGATGCCCCATCCAGGATTGCCGCGACAACAACGACTCCATCAGCCCGGGCCAGCCGGAGGTCTGCAACGGCATGGACGACGACTGCGACGGCACGGCAGACGACTGGAACATCAATGGAACGCCCTGCCGTGATCCGCAATGCATAATCGACTGCGGCGGAGACCCCGTCTGCATCGCCGGCTGTCCCTATGTGGATTGCGTAGATCACGACGGCGATGGCTGGGGCGTTGGTGAAGATTGCGCGCCAGGCCAGCAGGACCCCGACGATACCGATCCATCGGTATTCCCCGGGAACAGTGAAATCTGCGGTGACGGCAAGGACCAGAACGGCAACGGCATTCCCGATGATGGCTGCGTGTTGTGCCTCGATCACGACGGCGACGGCCATGGCATCGGCCCTGCCTGCTCCAGCCGGGACTGCGACGATTCCAACAGCGGCATCCATCCGGGAGCCACCGAAAAATGCGGTGTCGTGGACACCAACTGCGATGGCCAGTCGCCAGCGGCTTCCGTCTGCCCCGATGACCTCAAGGGCTGTTCCTGCACGACGCCTGGCGCCCGAGCCCATCTGCCCACGGCCTTGCTGCTGCTGTTCTCCTTCGGGCTGGGGCTCGCCTGGACCCTGCGGCGTCGGCACTGACGGCATCCCCTTCTGCAGTTTCCTTCCCAGTGAAAACCACGTGAAATCGCGTCCCTGGTACGTGCATCATGGCGCGGACGCAAACAAGTCGCCTGCCCGGCACGCGGCAGTCTTCAGGTCGTCGATCCTCCCGTCATGCGGCGGTGTTCCTCTTCCAGATGCGACAAAAGCCGCCCCACTGAAAATCCCAGATTGTTTTCCGTGGCGGCAGCAAAGATGGGGCGCGGCAAATCGGCGGCCGACCAGAAATTCACCACGCGGTAGAGTTCCGACAGCGGGCGGCCAGCGATGAGCAGCACGCGCGGCAGATGCGAGGGAGGATCCGGCAGCTCCGGATCCGGCGCGGATCCGGCACCGGAAATTCCAAGGCATGCCGCCACGGACCGATGCCATTGCTCCACCGTGAGGATCCGGACGTCGGGCGGCCGGCGGAAGAGAGCAAAAAGGAAAATGCCCAGTTTCTGCAATTCCTGCGCATCGAAACCGGCGGCCAGGAAAGCCTGCGGCCCCGGCAGCAGCGGGTCGGAGGATGGCGTGGCGAAATCAGGAGAAGGAGTATCGGTCATGCGGGCATTGTACATGTCATCCACGGCCATGCAAGCCGATTCTTTGATTCGCCAAACCGGGGAATTGACAAGCCTTAAGCCTCTGTGGCATGGTGCCGCCATGAACGACGAGTTGCTTCAAGAACAAGACCGGATGTTTCAGGAAGTGGAGCGGATCCGCCTGCAGATCGAACGCACCACGAACAAGTTCCAGAAACTGCAGCAACAATTACATGATTTGCGCACACAAATAAAAGAATTACATCAAATTCTTCATCATAATAACGATCAATAGCAACAAGATTAAGATTATGGCATCCCGCATCCGCCACCATGTCAATCCGCTGGCGCTGCATCTTTTGTCGTTCGAGCCGAAAAAGCCGGTTCTGGATGGCCGGCCCGCGCATGTGGAACTGGGATGCGCCGAGGGGGAATTCCTGTTCCGGTTCGCCAGCGCCCATCCCGAAGCCCTGGTCATCGGCCTCGAAATCCGGCAGGAGTTGGTGAAGGAAATTCAGGAAACCGCCCGGAACATGGGAATGGAGAACCGGGTGCAGGCCGTGTTCGCCAACATTCCCATCCACCTGGGGCTACTGTTTCCGGAAAACTCGGTCACCCGTTTCTACCTGAACTTTCCGGACCCCTGCTTCAAGCGTGACCAGCACAAGCGCCGGGTGCTCACCCCGGGCGTGCTCCGGGACATCCACCGGGCGCTCTTGCCGGGCGGCGAATTCTTTTTCCAGAGCGATGTGTTCGATACCGCGCTCGATGCCCTGTACATCACGGAACGAGACGCTCCCCCCGGCTTCGTGAACGTGGTGGAACCGTTCCGTTTCCTGCGTGAGCACCCATTTGCCGATACGCCCACGCGCCGGGAGCGTTTCTGCACGGAGGAAGGGGTGCGCATATGGCGTTTCTGCTATCGCAAATCGTATTGATTTGGTGGCTGCAGAACCCCCCGCCCGTTCTGCATGAGCCGTATCCGCCCGACCGGCCCGAACCGGGGACGGGAAGCGGCGCGCATGCGGAAGGTGGATCGGGCGCCCGGACACCAGCAGCCGGCATGGGCGCAGGCGGTGACGAAGGTGAACTGCCGGAAGATTCGGGGAAAAACGAGGCGAATGAACGAACGTCCCCGGCTGCCTCCACGGAAGAACCCTCGCCCGACGCCGATGCGGACATCGATGACGACGCCGGGACGGCGGCCGCCTCTCCCACGGCAGAATTCTCGGAACGCCTGCAGAATCTCCTGCAGAATGCCTTGCAGAACCCGGGCGTGCAACTGGATCCCAAAACGGATTCGTTCGACATTCCATCCAATTTACTGGATGTTGTTTTTACTCCATCGATTTTTCCGAATGAACGCATATGGGTATATGATGAAGTCGCCTTCTCGCCCACGGGCCGACTCGGGGCACATGCATCGGATTCCAAGGTGCGCCCCATGCAAAACGGGCTGGCCCAATCCAGCGAAACGGTTTTTTTCTGGGTAAAAATCCGGCTGGCCAACCCCAGGGCGGCTACCATCCTTCCGACTCCCGCTCCGGGCGTTCGTGTGGAAGGGCTGCCTCCCGGTGTCGTCCTATATGAAAATGAAAAAGGAATGCTTTTTTACAAAGCTACATCGTCTGCTCCCGTTTCGATGACCTTGCGCATGGGAGCGCCCCGCACCTATTTCGAGGAGCCCGATTTGGAGCGGGTGCCGGTTCCCCCCGTGCGCGCATTTCCCGGATCCGACCGCCTGCGCGAAATCTCCCTGCGGACGTTCGGAAAGCCGGATGCGGGGTTTCTGGCCCGCATGGCCAGGTATTTTCGCGGCTTCGACGTCCTCCGGCTGCGGCCGTTTCCCGCCACCATGAGTCTGGAGGAAGCCATCCTGAAGCAAAAGCGGGGCGTATGCCGGCACCGCGCGCTGCTGTTCTTCGGCATCGCGTCGGCCTGGGGCTACGATGTGCGCCTCGTGCTCAACCGCGTGCACGCCTTCGTGGAAGTCCGATGGGCGGGGCATCCCTGGACACGCCTGGATTTGGGTGGAGCGCAATTGCCACCCGGATTTTCTCCGCCTACTGCGCCGGATCTCTTCTCCCGCATCCCCTATGATTATCGGATTCCTGCCATCTCTGCCGTGCGGTCGGGTGGCATTCTGACGGTAGTCGTGGAACACGCATCAGAACCGCCACCATTCTTATGGGCCATCATCCGGAACGCTTCGGGCCGCGAGGTCGCCCGCACCGGGATCTTGCCTTCCTCCGGCCGCCGGGAAATACTGCGCATTCCCCTTCCCCCTTTGCCGGCCGGCCGCTACAAGGTGCTTCTCGAGCCGCCCGTCTGGCGGAACCCATCCCCCTGATGGATTTAAATCATTGCATTCGGCATTCGGAAGACGCGATAGATACGTGTCAGGGTTGCGGTTCCTCGGGAGCCGCGCTTTCCATGGGAACCGGTTCCGGCGAGTCGTCCGGAGGAGATGCCGGCGGAGCGCTTTCCACCGGAGGAGTCGGCGCTGGGGGAGCGCTTTCCACCGGAGGAGTCGGCGCCGGCGAAGCGTTTTCCACCGGAGGAGTCGGCGCCGGCGGAGCGTTTTCCACCGGAGGGCTCGGAGCAGCCGGGGCGGCCACTCCTTCCGGTTTTCCTGACTCCGGCTGCACGTCGGGGCGCGAAAACTGGGGAGCCGGGCCAGTGTACCACCGCGGCAATTGTGGCATTTCCCCCACCACCTGCCAGCCCTTTTCGGTATGTTCCAGGTCGAAATAGGCCACTTCCTCCCGATCGTTGCGCGTCAATTGAAGCGCCACCAACGCCCGCGCGTCGTCCTCGTGCACCAGCAGGGGCTCGCCGATGGCTTCCACCCGGATGTCTGCGATGCGCCGCTTCTCGCGGGAAAGCGCATAGGCTTTCATGATGGAGTAACAGCCTTCCTTGCCCCGCTTTTCCAGAAAGCGCTTGAATCGTCCGGATACGATGCTTTCCAGAACCCGGCAGTCGTGATGGTTCACCGCCCATATATAGCTTTGCACGGCAGAAAGGGGCGTCGAGAGGTCGGGCTTGTATTTCTTCTTGCAACCCGCAAAAGGAATGCTAGCAACGAGAACAAAAAATAAAATAATCCATGGAAAACGAGAATACTTTTTCATTCCCACCTCACTGGGATGCACGCGGGGACGCCGTGTCCAGAAGGCAGCGGCGCAATTCTTCCCCGCAAGGCTTGGATGCACAATGCTCATACTTCTGTATGAAATCTCCCGGCATTTTTCGCAAGGCTTCTTCGCATGCCGCAATGAAGGGCTTACGCTTCTGGACCATGGCCGCCCGGGCTTCCTCGTTGAGGATTTCCTCATAACTGCAACTCCATACTTTTTCACAATAGGTGGTGGGAGGCGGCACCGACAAATCCGCCGCCCTGGGCGTGGGAGATTCGCCAGAGGAAGAAGCCGTACCGCCGCCCAAACAGGCGGCCGCCGTCATTCCCGTCAAAAGTAGCAACAGGTAGAAGCGTGCAAAAAACATCGGATGGCTCCCGGACGTTCAGGATGGGGACACGGACAATTTGCTCCGCATTTCGTCGATTTGCGCATAGGCATTGCGCAGGGTGGAAGAATTGCCGATGAGCGGGCGGGCTTCCATCACCAGATCATGCAGTCTCGCCTGGTGCAGGCGGACGTCGTGCTCGATTCCCTGGATTTCCTGGATCCATCGGGAGAGTTGGCTTTCCAGATCCCGCTCGGAACGCTCCTGTTCGGAAATCACGTCGCTCAAGCGCCGCTCCAGTTCGAGGATTTGGAATTTCACGTCTTCGTAGGAAGGATCCTGCGCTTCCTGCCGTGCCTTGACCTCCATCGTCAGGGAGATGATGGCATGGCGCAGCCGGGCGGCCCGTTCGCGGCCCGAACTCTCGATGGCTTCCAGTTGGGCCTGCAGCATCTGCTTGTGGTTTCTCGCTTCCAGCAGGCGCTCTTCCAGTTCCAGGATGGCCGCCAGTTCCTGCGTGATCTGTGGGGAACCCAGATTGCGATCCCTCAGGTGCTCGGCCAGTTCCAGCACGCATTCGGCCAGATTGCGTTCCAGCAGGACGCGCTCATCCACGACGGAATCCATGCGCGCTGGCGGACTCCGGCGAGGCGGCGAGGAAACGGGGGGGGCTGCGGGGGCCGCCGCCGGGTGCAGAACCGATTGATACACGGCCACCAACTCGGAGGCGCGCGCATAGCGCTGGGCGGGATCCTTGGCCATGCAGCGGAGCACGAGCGCATCGAGTTCCGGAGGCACACCGGGCTTTTCCTCGGATGGCCGCGGTGGCGCCTGCTTCTTGTGCGCCATGAGCACCTGCAGCATGTGTCCGGAAAAAGGCGGGCGGCCTACCAGAAGTTCATAGGTGAGCACGCCCATGGCGTAGATGTCCACCCGGTGGTCCAGCGAGCCGCCCGTTATCTGTTCCGGCGCCATGGTTTCCGGCGTGCCGAAGATCTGCCCCTGATTGGTGATGCTTTGCATGTCCAGGGCGTCGGAAACCAGTTTGGCGAGGCCGAAATCCAGAATCTTCGGGATTTCCCGACCGCGCGACTGGGTGATGATGATGTTTTCGCTCTTGAGATCCCGATGGATGACCCCCTGCTCATGCGCATAATCCAGAGCGTCGGCGATCTGCATCAGGATGGCGCAGGCCCTGGGGACGCTCAGGGGACCTTCCGTGTTGAGGATTTCCCGCAGACTCTTGCCCGCGATGAATTCCATCACGATGTAGAAGCGCTTGTCCGGGAGTTGATCGAAATCAGAAATGAACACGACATTGGGGTGTTCCAGGCGGCTGGCGGCACGGGCTTCCCGCTTGAAGCGCTGCACCACCACGGGGTCGCTTCGCATGTCGGAGCGCAGAATCTTGACCGCGAAGTCCCGCTCCAGGATTTCATGGCGGGCTCGATAGACCGTTCCCATGCCACCCCGGCCGATTTCCTGGACGAGAGTCATTCGGTCGCCGAGGCGCGTTCCAATCAAGGGATCGTTTCGTGAATTCGACATGTACAGCGTCACCCAGAGCCAATGCGCACTTACCTTACTTGATGCGCCCGGCCAGCGCAAGGAAGAGTTTTGTCGGCAGCCGTCCCGTGAGCGTTATCCTTCCGGTGCGAAGAAAAATGGTCTTCATGAAAGAAAAAATCAGGAAACCCGGAAAACTTGAAAAGAGGGAAATCATGCCATACAGTCAATGTTCGCATGAACCGTTATGTGCTGCCGCCCAAAACGTTGCCTCCCCTGCCGCCAGAGGCATCGCCTCCAGAGGACGTTCGCTACATCGTGGTGGATACCGAAACCACCGGACGATGGCGGGCTTCCCGGATGGTGGAACTGGCCTGGGTGGAGATTCGCGGCGGCCGGATCGTTGCCCGGGGCTCCTCTCTCGTGAATCCGCGCTGCCTGATCCCGGAGGAAGCGCAGCGCATCCACGGCATCGACAACGGCATGGTCAGGAATGCGCCAACGGCAGAGCGAATCCTGCCGGATCTGTTCGCCGCCTGGGAAGGCGCAGTGCTGGTGGCCCACAACGCTTCTTACGATGAAAGCATCCTGTCCGTGGAGGCTGCGCGACACAACATGTGGATTCCCCGGCTTCCGATTCTCGATACGCTCACGCTGTCCCGGCTGCTTTTGACCGTCCAGGAACACTCGCTCGGCGCGCTCTGCCACGAACTGGGCATCGTGAATGCGCGCGAACACCGTGCGCTCTCCGATGCACAAGCCACGGCGGAACTGTTCCTGAAATTGATGAAAATCTGGACGGAAGGCGGCGGCAGTACGTTTGGCGCCTTCAATCGGGCCGCGGGAATCATGCGTCTGGGCCATTCGGCCCGCCCCCTGCAGAATCTCCCGGAACGAATGCGCCTGCTGCCGGCCGCCCTGCTGTCGCATTCGGACGTACGCATGCAATACCGCAAGGACGGACGCACCTTCGTGCTGGAAGGTACACTGGAATGCGGATTCCATCACGACGGTCACGATTATGTGGAGTTGTGGGACCGGCGCCGGCGGGGTGTGCTTCTCTCACTGCGGCTGGATCACGTCGGGGACTGGGGGCCGCTGGCCGACTAGTTCTCCGATGGCCCGCACCAGTTGTTCGCCCGAGAAGGGCTTGGCCAGAAATTCCTGCCCGCTTTCCAGCATTCCCTGGTCCACGAGGGCGTTGTAAGAGTATCCAGAAACGAACAGAATCCGGAGGTTCGGGAAGTGTTTTCGCGCCATTTCCGCCAAGGCTTTGGCCGGCAGATCGGGCAGCGCCACGTCGCAGACCATGACGTGCAGGCTGCGGATTTCACTGGAAGTCAGCAACTGCAGCGCCTCGCGCGCACTGCCAGCGGTATGCACCACGAACCCATGGCGTTCCAGGATACGCTGGGCGATGCGCAGATTCGCCTCCTCATCATCCACGTACAGCACGCACACGTTCTCGTTTTCGGGCAACTGGACGGATGGCGCGGGGCTCTTCTCCGGAAAGGAATCGCCATGCATGCGGACGGAATACGCCTTCGGCAGGTGCACCAGAAACACAGAGCCCTTGCCCGGATGGCTCTGCACATCCACGAATCCTCCATTTTGCATGACGATCGCATGCAGGAGCGCCAAACCGAGCCCGGCGTGTTCCTCGGGTTTCTTCGTGGTGAAGAAGGGCTCGAACAGGCGCGCCTGGATTTCCTCGTCCATTCCCGGACCGCTGTCGGATACGGAAAACACCACGAATTCCCCCATGTGGTCCGTGCCGGGAGCCGCCCGTACCACATTGAACGTCTTCACCGTAACGGTTCCTTCCCCCGTGATGGCCTCGCAGGCGTTCTTCACCAGAATGGACAGAGCCTGCGAGAGTTGTTCCGGATCCATCCGCACGAGCCAGAGCGTTTCGGCAGGCTCCCACCGGGAAACGATCCGCTTGGAAAAAGGCGCGAAAAGTGCCGGGAGTTCCATTTTGATCTTGCGGTTGATATCCAGAAGCACCGGCGTGCCGTCCTGCCGCTTGGAGAACTGCAAAAGCCGGCGCACCAGGTCGGCGGCGCGCCCCGTGGCCGCCTGGATTTCGAGAACATCGCGCCGATTGGGGTCGTCTAGCGGCATCTGCTGCAGGAGCATGTCGGCCGCTCCCAGGATGACTCCCAGCATGTTGTTGAAATCGTGGGCGACACCATTGGCCAGGCGGGCGACGCTTTCGATTTTTCTGGATTTTTCCAACTGCGCTTGCAACTGCTGGTTTTCCAGTTGCGCCTGGATTTGCTGGGTGAGGTTGCGAATGAACAGCAGCACGCCGGCTTCCCGGTCCACCGTGATTCGAACGAAATGAATCTCACAGGGCACATTCCGCCCCGCGATGGACAGTTGCATTTCCGCGAACGTTTCCTGTTCGCCGACGCTGTCCAGAATCCTGTCGAGGCGGTCCTGGAAATTTTCCACCACGAATCCCGAGAATGCCGTTCCCAGGATGTCACGGCCATCCTCGCTTTCCAGCAGCCGCAGCGCAGCGAGATTCGCATATTGGATCCTGCGGTTCGTCAGCACCAGGATGGCAATGGGGGATTTTTCCACGAGTTGATGAAACTTCTGCTCGCTGGATTTCCACCCCAGGCTTTGCCGCTCCAACTCCCGCTTCAATCGCCGCTGCCACGACAGGATCAAGCCGACGAGCAGGGACAGCACGAGCGTCAGGGCAGAACCGGAATAGACCACGAACCTGGCGGTCTTCAGGGGATAGTTGCGTCGGAACTGCGGTCCCTCGAAACACACGAACAAATAGGTCTTGCCAAACGCGAAGACGGGCAGTGGAAGCAGTTTTCGAATTTCATCGGCTTCGGCAGGATTGGGATTCGGTACATCCCGGGATGAGGCCACGAGCCGCATGGAATGGTCGCGGCGAACCTCATAAAGGTCCTGCAGGAAAACGGCTTCCTCCGGTTCCATCCGACCTGTCGGAGAAATCCGTTCCTGCCCGTTGCGGAGCAGTTGTTCCTGGCGCAGGAAAAGAACTGCGAACTGTCTGCGTTCCATCGAATCGCGAGGTGGAATCGGCCGCACCAGCGCCACCACGTTCACATCCTGCCCCTTTTCCCCGGGGAGGGAGAATCCGTCCGAAAACGCGGAACTCCTTTCCTGCAGGTATTGCATGGCGTCCTCGATGTCCGGACTGTCACCCAGGTCGTATCCCAGAAGCACATGGCGCGCGATGGCCGGCTCGACCATGTACACGGGATGCAGGAGCGGCCGCCTTGCCGTGCTGGCGGCCGGATAGACCCGATAATCCGGACTCTCATGGAGTCTTTGCATTTCCCGTTCGAACTCCGGAATCCTGGCACTGTCGACACTGGCCGCGTACATTACAGCGTAGACATGGGGACGCGTCACCAGATACTGGGTGAACGAAGCGAACTCGGACGGCAGAACCTCTTTCGAGCTCTGATGGAACCGCGACAGGGCGCGCAATTCATTCTGCTCGATGCCCAGCAGCATTTTCTGAAAAGCGAATGCCCGTTGCATCGCCTGTTCACGAAAGGCGTTCCGGCGCGTTTCCAGTTCATCCTGATGAGCCGTTTCAGCTGCGTACGCCGTAAAAACAATGCCCAAAGCAAAAACGAGAAAAGCATGGGCATGACGCACCACCAGAAGCGGATGCCTGGCGGCTTTTTCGGATGGGATATGCAGCAGGCGCTGCGTCAGGGCGATGAACAGGAGGCACAAGAATCCGAACGCCAGGGGAACCATGCGAGCCCTGGCCAGTTCGTGCCGCCAGTTGGGCGCTTCGATGTCCATGCCCACGACGAGCCGAACCCGCCCGGTTTCCGGATGAATGATGGGAACGAACGCCGAAACGAACGTGCCGTATTCATCGCTGTAGGGGCCCGTGGCGAGCGGTTTGCCGGACAGGAAGGCCAGGTACAGGGAAAATGGCGGCTGGACGTAGGCCGTGCCTGGAGGACTGGACAGAGGGTCTCCGGGCGGCAGGCTCTCGGGACCAAACAAGAAGCGTTCGTTTTTCCGGGCGATGGTGTAAATGGACTTGTACCCGGAAATATGCGCGAAATCGGCCATCTGCCGGCTCAAACGCTCATAGATGGGATTGCTGGCGTCCTCGGCGGTGAACCGCAGTTTGTCCAGGTCGTTGAAGGAAATCGCGTTGGCCACCGCGCGAGCGTGCTGCAGCAGGTCTTCCCGCATTTCCCGATCCCGGGAATTTTGACGTGCCACGGCGAACAGGGAGATGGCGCTGACGACCACCATTCCCATGCAAATGGGAAACAGCCATTTGCGCCGGAGATCGGTTTGAAACGCCCGTTCGCGGAACCGCACGAGAACGCGCACGAACAAGAGCCCGAACAGGCCAAAAACGGGAAAAATCGCGACACCGATCCAGGGGATCGCTGCACAGCCCCATGCAATCATGAAACCGAGTGCCGCATCGGGAAAACAGGATGGGGTTCGCGATTTTTTTCGTGCTGAGACCAGGAAGGCAACTGCCAGCGCCGCCAGGACGGCAGCCGCCGCCATGGAAGGCCATTTGGAAACCCAGAGTTCCTGGATGCGCAGGATCTCCAGCAGGGCAAGCAGGAGCATGAAAAATGCCTTGGCTCGCTGAAGAATGGCGGTAGCCTTTGAACAATGTGCATCCGTTTCGGAAAAGAACAGGAAAAGGGCGCCGCTGCAGGCAGCCAGAATGAAACAGAAGACATCCATGCGGATACACCACCGAAAAAAATGGACGAATCATGCATTTTCTTCGGTAACGACACTATGCCATGAAAAAGGTTTTCATCAATCAAAAAAAACGGCGGCCGAGGTACCGTGCCTCCACCTGCCGCGCTTTTTGATGTTCGCCGGCGGCATGCAGGCTTGCCATCCATGCCCGCACGGCATGGGGGGGATGCCCGGTTCGCGCGCAGTACCAGCCCAGATGGACCGCCGCCCGCCGGTAATCGCGCTTTTTCAGGTACGCAAGCGCCAGATTCCATCGCGCCGCATCGTTTCCGGGGTCGTGATACAGTGCGGTGGCCAGTCGCTTCAAGGCAGCATCCAGTTTGCCTTCTGCCAGCAGCAAGGCTCCCCAGTTGGCGTGAGCCTCGGGAAAATCAGGCCGCACGCGGACGGCTTCCTCGAAAAACCAGGCCGCCTTGCGCAATTCTCCTTCCAGGTAATACAGAACCCCGAGCGCGGAAAGCGCGCGAACTTCCCGTGGGTCGTGCTGCAGCGCCAGTTCCAGGTGGCGGCGCGCCAGTTCGGGTTCCTGATCGCGCATGGCCAGTTCCGCCAAGTGCACATGCCTGAGCGCATGCGGATTGGCGCCAACGGCCGCGCAGCCCGCAAGCCAGACCAGAAAACACCTTTTCACATGAAAGAAGAACCGAAACATCGCTCACCCCTGCTTCTTGTGCATTGTCGGGGCGCAGCAGATTTCGTTGCTGAAAAAATGGTGCATCTGCGGACGGGAAATCCGGCGGCGGCTTCAGGCAGGAAATGGCCGCACATCCCCCAGGCATTGCAGGAAACCCAGCCGTTCGGCCAACGCCAGCCAGTGCAAGGGAAGGTTCCGGCTGGCGACGACCTGCCAATCGTCCGAATCGGGATCGGCGAACGCCAACCGGCAGGCCCACAGGAAATGCTCGTTTTCCGGCCATCCGTCGGGCTTTCCGTACAGGGTGTCATTGAACAGGGGGAACCCGGCGTCGGCCAACTGGACGCGCACCTGGTGCCGCCGCCCGAACCGCGTGGCGACTTCCACGAGCGAAAAATGAGTTCCCGCCCAAAGCCGGACCACGCGGGAAATCGCCAACTGTCCCGAGTCGCCTTCGCCCCGTTCGTATCGAACGCGGGCCCCGCCGGTCGTGATGACGCGGCCGGAAAGCCATTGCACGCCTTCGGGAAAACAGCCATGCACCAGCGCCTTGTAGGTTTTTTCAACATGGTGCGAAGCGAAGCGCTGACGCAGGCGTTCCTGGGCCTGCAGAGTCCGCCCCGCCAGCAACAGCCCGCTCGTGCCGGTATCCAGGCGGTTCACGATGCCGGCCTCGCTGGCGGGATTTCCCGCGATGCCGAACCGGGCGAAAAGCGCGCCGGCCGCCGTGGGGGCATCCAGCGGCCGCAGGGGCAGCGTCGGCAAGCCAGGCGGCTTGTCCAGGACCACGGCTCCGGCACCGTCCCAGACGACCTGCACCCGCTCGGGCTCTGTCCAGGCGGGGGGCCACTCGTCCGCACGCGGGGGAATTTCCAGAAAAGCCAGTACGCTACCGGAACGCAGGCGCGCGCCTTTGGGCACGACGAATCCATCCACCCGGATTTTTCCTGCCTGCAGGAGATCCACCCACTGCGTGCGGGTGCGGCCCGGAAAAAAAGAAGCGCACGCCTTCTCGACGCGCCATCCATCCATTTTTTCCGGAACGACGAAATCCATCATCTGCAAAAAAAGGCAACCCCGGCCCAGCCCTTCGACAAAATACCGCTTCAGAGGAGAGTGGAAACGGTGAAATGAAATGAGGCGGGAAAGGGCATACCGGGCCGGGGTAAGTTCGGGATGGGTCGACTCGCGACCCGAAAGACTGGAAAAAATCTCCTCTGAAGAAACAGCCTACGGTAGCCGCCCCCTGTTTCCAGAGGGCCTTTTCTCGCTCCCAATGCTGAACTTATAGCCAAGGATTTCCCGGCCGTCAAGATTTTTTTTCGAAAATTTTATTCTCCCTGTAATTTTTCTTTTTCTTTTTCGAATTTCAGAATGATTTCATAGAGTTGCGTCTTGGAAAGACCTAACCATGGAGCCAAAATTTCAGTTATGGAACGAACGGGAATACCCATGCTTCGAAGGCGAGAAATCTCTTTTTCCACGCGGGAAATATCGATTGTTTCAGATCGGGGTGGCGCCGGTTCGATCACCAAGGTGATCTCCCCCCTGATTTCAATTTCACTGGAATTTTGATCCAACTCTCCGAGGGTCCCGGCCAGGATGGTTTCGAAATGCTTCGTCAACTCCCTGCAGAGGACACATTTCCTTTCATTTCCGAGAGTTACGGCCAGATCGCGAAGGGTCTGGATCAGCCGGTGCGGGCTTTCATAGAGCACCAGCATTTCAGTGATTTTGGAAAGTTCTTCCAGGCGCAGACTTCGCTCTTTGCCCTTCGCAGGCAAAAACCCCTCGAAATGGAAGCGTGAGGCCGGGAATCCCGATACGCTGATGGCGGCGGCCAATGCGCACGGGCCCGGAATGGGCACGATGCGGGCGCCGACGGCGCGGGCGGCAGCCACGGCGCGGTCTCCCGGGTCGGAAATGCAGGGTGTGCCTGCATCCGTCACCAGCGCGATGGATTCCCCCTGCTCCAGCCGCCGCGCGATTTCCGCAGCCCGGCGGGCCTCGTTCCCATCGAAACTGGAAAGCATGGGCGTTTTCGGCAAACCGAGCGCCTGCAGGAGGCGGCCCGAGACGCGTGTATCCTCGGCCACGATCAGGTCGACCCCCGACAGCGTCTCCCGCATGCGGGGCGATGCATCCTGGAGGTTTCCCAGCGGTGTGGCGACGACGTACAGGATTCCCGGCATCTCACTCGAACCCCAGCGCCACCACCACGTTGTCGCCCAGTTCGGCGGTGAGATACTCGCGCAACTGCTTGAGAAGGCGTTTTTCGAGTTGGCGGGCCCGCTCGCGGCTGATGCCGTAGCGATCCCCAATGTCCTTGAGTGTCATGGGCTCGTCGGACAGCAACCGTTCCCGCATGATGACGAGATCACGTCCCTTGAGCCGCGAGGCGAAGGCATGGAGTTTCTCCGTGACGATCTTGCGCAACTCCTCGGCCGCGACCATCTCGTCGGGCAACTGACTGGAATCCCCCAGGAGATCCATCATCGTGCGGCCATCGTCTTCGTCGGAGCGCAGCGGCGTGGACAAACTGAGATCCGAAGCGGCCATGCGCTTCTGCATCTCCGCGACTTCCCGCTCGGGCACATCCAGCGCCTGGGCCAACTGGGCCGTCGTGGGCACAATGCCGCGTTCCCGCAGCAATTCCTGCTGCTTGTGCAGATTGAAGAACAGTTTGCGCTGCGCCTGCGTGGTCCCGACCTTCACCAGCCGCCACGTATTGAGCAGATATTTGAGGATGTAGGCGCGAATCCACCACGAAGAATATGTGCTCAGTTTCACGCCGCGCTCGGGCTCGAACTTCTCCACCGCCTGGATCAGGCCGATGTTGCCTTCCTGCACCAGATCCATGAGGTTCTGGTGTATCCGGCTGTATTCATGCGCGATCTTCACGACCAGACGCAGGTTGGACGTGACCAGTTTCCGGGCCAACTGCGGATCCCGCGTCTGCACGTAGCGGGTAGCGATGTCGTGCTCCTCTTCCGGCGTCAGCAGCGGATAGCGGCGAATCTGCTGGATATAGGCCCGCAACGGGTCATAGCGGACCAGCCCCGTGGCGTCGTCTTCCGTTTCCGGTGCGGCCGGAAGGACATCCTCGATGTCCGTTGACGGCTCCGGTACGGAAGACAGGATGTCCTCCGGGCCGACAGTTATCTCCTCTTCGCCCTCCTCGCCCTCCATCTGGACGTCCTGCGCGTCCACCTCCACCTCGATCGGGCCCGCGACAGGCACCAGGGCTTGATTTTCCGGCTTCGTTTCAGTTTCCGGATTCCGGGTCTTCTTCTTCCCAGTCACCTTCGATGACTCCATCCATCCTGCCGGGAAAGGCTCCCGACGGCGCCCTATAATGCACGATGTGCATGCGATTGGCAAAGTGTTTCGCCAGTTTCCTCCCCAACGCGCGCCGCAGGGGAGCGATCAGCAGCAGCAGGCCGACCGCATCCGTGAAAACGCCGGGAGTGATGAGAAGCAGCCCCGCAGCCAGAAGGAGCACGCCGTCGACGACGGCCGCCGCCGGCGGTCTTCCGGAGGCGAGATCCACCTGCAGGCGCGCCAGCACCCGGCGGCCCTGGCTCTTGACGCAGGAGACGCCGATGATGCCCGTGAGAATCACCAGACCCAGCGTGGGCAGGAACCCCACCATCCCGGCGAGATGAACCAGGAAGAACAGTTCCGCCACGGGAACGGCCAGAAAGAGGAGGAAGAGGATCAATGGCGAAACACCCTCTGGTTGGTGAAAACGAGCGCCGCGCCATGCTCGTTGCATGCATCGATGACCTCATGGTCCCGCATGGCGCCTCCGGGCTCGGCGAATGCCGTGATTCCCTGCGCGCAGGCGGTGTCCACCGCGTCACGGAAGGGGAAGAAGCCGTCGGAAGCCATCACGGAGCCCGCCAGTCCTCCCTTTTCCTCGCGTACCTGCGCCTGGATTTCCTCCAGCCGCTCCCGTGGCATCTGCCCGCGGGCCACGGCCAGTTCCAGTTCGAATATGGAAAGCCGATGGTTCGCGAATGCCAGTTGATCGGCGCGCTTGGTATAGGCTTTCTCGATGGCCAGGCGCACGGCGCCCACGCGGTCCTGCTCGCCAGTGCCGATGGCCGTCGTCACCTGCCCCCGCACCATGACGATGGCATTCGACGTGACGTTGGCGCACACATGCCACGCCATGTACAGGTCCTGCAGTTCTTCCGGCGTGGGCTGCCGCGCGATGGCATGACGCTGCCCGCGCACCGTGTGCTCGGCCGGCTGGAAATCCTCGACCCCCCGCACGCGCGGCTCCTGGGCGCATTGCAGAATCAGCCCCCCATCGGACGTGGAGGACAGATGGAACACGGGCCGATCCAGCGTATCTTCCAGGGAAGCCAGTTCCGGCAGCCGGATGATGCGCAGGTTCTCGCGCTTCTTCAGGATTTCCACCGTTTTTTCCTCGTATTCCGGCGCCGCCACCACCTCGGCATACTGGGCGGCGATGGCCTCGGCGCACGCCACGGTCACCGGACGGTTCAGCACGATGCAGCCCCCCATGGCGGCAATCCGATCCGCGAAGTAGGCATTTTCATACGCCTGGTGTATAGTGCTGCCCCGGGCGACCCCGCAGGGGTTGTTGTGCTTGATGATGACGGCGCAGGGCGCATCGGCCAGCGGCGCCAGCACGCGAATGCCCGCATCGAGATCCGTGAGGTTGGTTTTCCCCGGATGCTTTCCGAATTGAATGAAATGCTCCTCGGAAAGTCCACTCACCAGCGGCATGGGAGAAGATTCCCACGTCCCGAACGCCAGTCTTCCGGCGTTCCATGTATAAAGGGCGGCGGGCTGGTCCGGGTTGTCTCCGTAGCGTAGCCCTTCTTCCCGCGGGGTGCCGTCCTCGGACGGGAGAACCCATGTGCGCTTGGAGAAATGCAGGCGCTGTCCGCCGATTTCCAGCACCAGTTCGGGCGGAAACGGATCCTTGAGAATGGTCTTGTAGGCTTTGCGGATGGAAGTCATGATGAAAACTCCTTCGAAAAAATGCATGCGCACGGTACGAGATCTGCCTTTCCGGGTCAAGGGATGGCCGTGGTTTCTCCTCGTCACGGCATTCCTCGCTGGCGGCGGAATCTTCACGCCGAAGCCAGCCGCTGCCCAGGACGAGGCGCTCACGCGCAAGCTCAACCGCATCATCGCCAACGACAAAACGGCGGGGCGCAAGGCGGTATATGCACGCTGGCTCGGTGGGGGCCGCATCTACGGCTACAAGATGGACGACCCCATCGCGCCGGCGTCATGCCTGAAAATCCTCACCACGGGCGTGGCGCTGCGCCACATGGGGGCGACGTTCCGCTTCACCACCCGCCTGTACGGCAAAATCGCCGGAGATGAACTGGAGACCCCCCTGTACTGGCGTGGGGACGGCGATCCATCCGTCACGACGGCCCACCTGACGACATGGGCCAAGCTGTTGAAGGCCCAGGGCATTGCCAAAATCCCGAAGGGCGTGGTCATCGATGATACCTATTTCGACCGGCAGAAACCCTCGGGGTTCCAGTTCGGCCGCGGCAATGACGGATATCTCGCCCTGCCCGCCCCAACCACCGCGGAGGGAAACGCCATCACCGTGACACTGGAAATCAAGGACGGCGAGGTCGGAATTTCCTGCACGCCGGCCAGCCCTTACCATACTTGCTCCAGCGAAGTGAAAGTGGGACCAAGGGAAAACATCCGGTTCGTCACCGAGACGCAGGGGGACGTCCTGCGCATCAAGGCGCTGGGCACCATCACCCAGGCCGAGCCCCTGGTGGTCAACCGGGTGCGCAGTTTCGACAGCGAGCGTTTCGCCCATGCCCTTCTGGTCCAGGTGCTCAAGGACAACGGCATCAGCGTGAACGAGAAATTCGAGCGCGGCAAGACGCCGGCCGGCCTGCCGGTGCTGGTGACGCACACGTCCGACACGCTGGCGGAGTTGGTCAAGATCACCAATCGCGCCAGCAACAACTTCTATGCCGAAAACATCCTCAAGGCGCTCGGTGCCCACATCGGCGGCGAACCCGGCACCACCCGCAAGGGGCTGGATGCCGTGTACGCTTTCCTGTCCCGCGCTGGCGTGAAGCGCAACACGGTCGTGCTGGCCAACGGTTCCGGCCTGTTCGGCAATTCCATGATTTCCCCGCGCGCCATGGGCAATGCCATGCAGCAACTCTCCACTTTGCCCTGGCTGCATGCCCTCATGCTGGATTCGCTTCCGGCGCCGGGAGAAGGCACCCTGGCCAAACGGCTGGCGGGAACGGCTGCCGCCGACGTGTTGCGCGCCAAGACGGGCACGTTGTCCAGCGCATCCTGTCTGGCCGGCTACCTCACCTGGAAAAACCGGACCATCCTGTTCGCGGTGATGCAGGACAATATCAATGGAGACTTAACCGGCGCCCGCAAACTGCAGGACGAGGTCGTCGTCACGCTCGCCAAGTACCTGAAAAACCAGAAGCCCTGATGGACTCGTCCCCGCATCCGCATCATGCGGATGATGCGGCTTTCGGCGGAAAAGGATTTCCTTCTCTCTCTCCCGTGACGCTTTCCATTCCCGGATGACGGCAAAAAAAATCGAGTCGACCCGGCGTTCCTTCCTGGAACGCCCTTTCGTCAGGCCACGCATCCGTGCGCAACCGGGCCCACTCGCATTTCGTTCTTAAGCAGGAACGATGCCAAATCATCCAAGAAAACAAAAAACCATTTTCCGACAAGGGATTCTTTCGTTTCCATCCTATCTGGAACTCTGCAGTGCGCAGTAAAAACGTTCATTTTTTAGACATAACGCCTCGTTCTGTCGATTTTCATGACACATCCTCTTGTTTGCATGAATGAAAAGTAAAAAAATTATACATCTCTACATCTTCCAGCATTTCAAAATCATCGAGGAATCCAGTGAGTGCGGCATTGCATCCACACCGGCTTTTCCAGAAAATGACGGATGCGAATGCCCTTCGTCCGCAGGTTGAATGCCGGCGGCGGCCATTCGTACACACGCAACGGACGGAAGGTGATTTCCATGCGGCATCCGTGCTTCCTGATCGTCGGTTTTCTGTTTTTCCAGTCGGTGCAAAATGCGTATGGCATGCAGCAATCCACATCGGAATCCGGACCGGACGACACAAACGGGGAAACCCAGGGCGTGCGGGATTGCGAAGGCCAGGATCTGAAAGGCCAGACCTGCCGTTCGCTGGGGTTCACGGGCGGAGTCCTCCGGTGCAACGAGCAGTACGAATTCGATTTTTCGGGGTGCACCAAATGCGGGAACAAGATCGTGGAGCCCGGCGAGGATTGCGAACCCTCCCGCCCGCTGACGGCATCCTGTGAACAGGCGGGGTTTCCCGGAGGCACGCTGGGGTGCCGTACAGACTGCACGTTCGACGTTTCCGCCTGCAACCGCTGGATCCGCCTGGAAGCCGGCCGGCGCCACGCCTGTGCCCAATCCGCCGACGGGCAACTCTGGTGCTGGGGAGACAACACTGCCGGACAACTGGGGACGGCGCAGGCCAGCCCCCCGGGTCCCGCACCGGTGGCCCGCCTCGGAACCGACGTGACGATGTTCGCGGCGGGTCTGGAGCATACCTGCGCCGTGCGCGCCAACGGCAGCGTGTGGTGCTGGGGCAGCAATACCGTCGATGGCCGCCTGGGAGACGGTACTACGGCCCCGCGCAAGGGGCCCGTGCGCGTGAGCGGCCTCGACGGGGATGTCGTGACCATGGCCGCAGGGGAGACGCACACGTGCGTGCTCAAGAAAGACAGGACCGTGTGGTGCTGGGGCGGCAATTCCTTCGGCCAACTGGGGGACGGCACCCGAAAGGATCGCTTCGTCCCCGTCCGCGTGGACGCGGTGGGCGGCGGCGTGCGGCTGCTGGCCGTGGGAAGCCGTCATTCCTGCGCGCTCAAGTCCGATGACTCCCTGTGGTGCTGGGGGGACAACGCGGCCGGGCAACTTGGCGAGACACCTTCTCTCTCCCGGCCTGCGCCCCAGAAAGTGGCCGGCCTCCGGACGCAGCAGGCGGTGGCCATGGCGGCCGGAGACAAGCACGTCTGCCTGCTGTACAGGGATGGCCGGGCGGTTTGCTGGGGCGGAATGGATTCCGTCGATCAGGACGCGCAGGATTCCACGGGAAAAGGGTCCGACCGCCTGCCATTGCTGCAACTGGCTTCGCCGGAAGGGCGCTGGGTGCACTTGGGACTCGGAAAAGCGCATGGCTGCGGCCGTACGGCCGATGGCAATGCACATTGCTGGGGGAACGGCCTGCTGGGGCAGTTGGGGTACGGACAAAGCGCCGTTTCTTCCACTCCCGTGGCCGTGAATCTCCCTTCCAGACGCGTGGCGGACGTGAAAGTTGGCGACAATTTCGCCTGCGCCCTTCTGACGGACGGCTCCATCTCCTGCTGGGGCGACAATTCCTGCGGACAACTGGGAATTCCATTCATCGCCCGAAGGGAGAAACCCGTTTTCGCCCTGTCGAATGCCGTGTTCGACCGCATATTCGCCGGCTTCGACCGCACGTGCGCGCTGGACAGGGACAAGAACGCCTGGTGCTGGGGAGACAATGCCTTCGGCCAGTTGGGAGACCGAACGACGACGGCCCGAGCCATTCCGGTGAAACTGGGGGATTATCAGGTGATACACATGGCCCTGGGGGAACGCCATTCGTGTTTCGTGAGCATTTCAGGAAAGATCTTCTGCATGGGAGACAATCGGGAAGGCCAGGCCGGGCTGGGGCCGGATGTGCCCATTTCGAAAACTCCTCAGCGCGTGGAGATCGAAGACCCGGCGCTGAGCCTGTGCGCGGGTTCGGCGCATACCTGTGCCCGCATGCAGGATGGAAGAGTCCGCTGCTGGGGCCGCAATGACGAGGGACAACTGGGATTGGGCGATACCCGCCATCGCGGGGCACCGACGATCGTGGAACTGGAAAAATCCGCATCCCATCTGGCTTGCGGCGACGCTCACTCCTGCATCATCGATTCCGATGGCGGCGTCTGGTGCTGGGGAGACAATGCGTTCGGACAACTCGGAGATGGCTCCCGGAACCGGCGTCTTTCTCCTGTCCGGGCGGCAATGCCCGAAAAAGCCTCGATGCTTTCGGCAGCCGGCCGCCAGACATGCCTTCGGGGAGAACGGGGACAAGCGTATTGCTGGGGATTCAATTTCTACGGCCAGTTGGGTGACGGCACAACCGAGGACCGCGCGGCACCCGCCAGGCTGGCTCTGGCGGCGAATCTCGTTCTTGGCAGCCTCGCGGCCGGCGCCACGCACGGTTGCCTGGTGCGTTCCGACAACCATACGGCCGCCTGCTGGGGAAAGAATGACCAGGGGCAATTGGGAGATGGCACCCTCACCCTGCGCAAAACGCCCACCATGGTGGGATTTCCGGCGGGGACGCCCGTGCCCAGAAGCATCGCCGCCGGAACGGCCCACTCCTGCGCGCTTCTGGAAAATGGACGGATCGCCTGCTGGGGCAATGCCCGGCAAGGCCAATTGGGTGATGGCACCATCAGCCATTTCCCCACTCCCCGGCCGCTCGTGGTGCCTGCATCGCCCTGAACATGCAACAGCCCGCATGCGAGTTGCGATGAAAAATACATTCTGACGCAATCCGTGGGGAACCGCCATTCGCGGCGGAAATCCGGCTCAGGGAACGCCGGTGCAGTCCAGCGGGCAACGGGTCTCGTTTTCACCCGCTCCCGTCTCGCACACGCCGTCGCCGCAGAAGCAGTCCAGCGGACAGGTCCATGAATTTTCCCCCTGCTCCAGCAGGCACAAGTTGTCTCCACAGAAGCAGTCCTGCGGGCACAGGACATGGGTTTCACCCGACGCGAACTCGCACCAGGCGTTGGGACACCTCCAGCACGGACCGCAATCCTGGGGACAGAATGTGCAGTCCTCGCCCGTGGCCAGCACATCGCACACGCCGTCCCCGCAGGCCGCGCAGGCGCCGCAGTCGGCCGCGCACGAAGCGCAGGTCTCATGCCCGGCGCAGAAGCCGTCGCCGCAGAGGGAACATTCCCCGCAATCCTGCGGGCAGGTTGCACAGGTTTCCAGTGCGGCGCATTCGCCATCGCCGCATTCGGGACCGCCGCACTCGAATCCGCAGAAATGCGTGGCCAGCAAGACGCAGGGGAAATCCCATGCCACGGAGCAGCATTGCGGGTCCTGCGCGCATACGCAATTGCGGGGGAAGACATCTCCCATTCCCGCCGTCGTTCGCGAAACGCATGGCTCGGCATCGGAACATGTTCCGCAATCGGCTGGACAACTGAAGCAATTTTCACCTTGTTCCCGTCTGCACACGGCATCTCCGCATTGCGGCGGCGTGGGAGCACAGTCCTGCGGACACGCGGTCGGCGTTTCCTCCTGGCTGCAAAGGCCGTCGCCACAGCGCCCGGCAGGCAGGCAGTCCGCGGGACAGAGCCGGAAGTTCTCCCCACGGGAAAACGGCTCGCACACGCCGTTCCCACAGCCTGACGGTGTGCACGACTGTCCGCATGTCCTGCATTCCGAAACACAGGCGTCATCCCAGCCGAACATGCAGCAGAACGGGTCCTGCGCGCACACGCAGTCGAAGCAGGCGCACAGGGTGCAGCCCGGAATCCCGGGTTCGGAAATACACCCATCGTGCTCTCCACAGAGGCCACAATCCGCTTCGCATGAACGGCAGTTCTCGCTCCCGTTGCAGGCGCCGTCGCCGCAAGCGGGCACGCAGGGTGCGCAGTCGGCCGGGCAGGACATGCAGTCTTCGCTGGAAGCGTCGCACACGCCGTCGCCGCACCAGGCCACGCAGTTCTCTAAACAATCATTGACGCACAAATCCACGCACCGGGCATCCCAATTTCCCTGGCAGCATCCGGGCTCCGTCAGGCATACGCAATTGCGGCATGCGCAATCGGTGCAGCCGGGGGAATCCTTGGGGAAACAGCCGGTGCCGGCTCCGCAGGGACCGCAGTCGGCCGGACAGTTCCAGCATCCCTCGAATTCCTGTGCCGAGCAGATGCCGTCGCCGCAGTAGGGTGGACAACTTCCGCATTCCTGCGGGCACGTGCGGCAGTCCTCCGTCATATCGCATGTGCCATTGCCGCAGGTTGGAAGGCAGGGGCCGCAATCCGGCTCGCAGTTTGCGCAGTTCTCGTTCGCCGCGCAAATGCCGTCGCCGCAGCGGGCGGGACAGATGCCGCAGTCGGCCGGACACGACTGGCAGTCCTCCTCTTCGCCTTCGCGGCACTCGCCATCCCCGCAGCGCCCGCAGTATCCGCAATCCTGGGAGCACGTCGCGCAACTCTCCATCAGGGAACACGTCCCGTCCCCGCATTCCCCGCAGGGACCGCAATCCGCCTCGCAGTTGCCGCAGGTTTCGGGATAGGCGCATTCGTGGTCGCCGCACAGGGCGCAATTGCCGGATTCATCGCACACGCAAGCCGAATTTCCTGGACATGCAGGCGTTTTTTTCTTCGGAGACGTGCATGCGGCGGCGGCCACGCCCATCAGGAGCAGAACGCCAAGACCCCATGCCCCGAAACGCAAGGCGAGCGGCATGGCCTACTCCCCGTCGCCTTCATCGGACTGGGATTTTCCGCCGCCAAACACGTCCCACACGAAACGCAGTCCCACCTGGCCATAGACATGCACGCCGGAACTCTGGCTGTTCTCGTCGTTGGCGGCTTTTTGCGCCAACTGCAGAATGTGGCCGCCGATGCCCCCCTCGAACGAGAGGCGGATCAGGCGGGAGAACTTGTATTCATAGCGGGCGCCGACCCGCACCAACGCAATCTGTGCATCCAGATCCTCATGGGCGATCTGCGGCTCTTCCTTCTTGAGCCAGTCGTCATTGACGGTGCCGAGCGCGACGCCGCCCATCAGGAAAACCGTCCAGACCTGGTCGTTGTCCACCTGGAAATCGCCGTCGAGCCCCAGCATGAACGCGATGAAGGTGGAACTCACGCCCCCTTGCTTGAACGACTGGTTCACATCCAGTTGCCCGCGCAGGAACATGAATTCGCCGCCCATGGAAACCCCGTAGAAACCGCCGCGGTGCAGGACGAAGTAGTCTTCCTCGTCGTTGAGTGCCCGCTCGGTATCGCCCCATGGCAGTTTCTTCTGGGAGTAGATACCGCCCATGCCCCCCACCTGCGGCTGCAGGTAGAGTTCAAGGATTTTGGCGTGGGCGGGAGCGGAAACGAAAAGCGAAAGCAGAAAGAAGGACAGAATGATGCGTTTCATGGATGACCTCCGTACACAGCATGCCAAGGGTTTGGCGATTGTGCAACCGCCCAATTTGCGCCCGGCATGCCCGCGGGCACCTTTGGATCTTGATTTTCCGCTCAAACGTGAAATAATGCACTTGTCCTGATTTCCGGTATTTTCCTCTTCCGGTATCGTAGCGAGGCCGCCATGAACGATGCTCCCGAAGTCAAGCCCTGCCCGTTGTGTCTGACCCATCCACTGGAACTGGAAACGGAGGAAGATGCGGATCGCCGCCTGATTTCCTCGTCCGACACGAATTTCGCCGGACCGGGAAAGGACCGCTCCGTGACCGACGCCTACTGCTTCGAGGTGGATGGTTCGCCCAAATTCTTCATCCACGTCTTTCCGCTCTGTCCATCCTGCTGCGGCACGGGCGTGGTGATCCAGAGCGAGGATTTCGCACAGTTGCAGGCCGAAGTGGCCATGGTGACCGACAACCTGGAGCAGATCATCCAACGCTATCGATCCGAGCCAGCCACGCTGCGCGAGCACACGGACCGGCTCACCCGCGTGATGATTCCCCTGATCGCCCGCAAGGCGCTGCATCTCGTGCGGACGCCGGCACGCGGCAGTTACGCCCGCTATCTCACCAATCTCTTCAACATCCGGCTCTAGCCGCGTTCATCCTCCGTAGAGCACGATTCCCACCCACAAGGCCCAGACGAGAGAAGACAGAAGGAAGAGCGGATCGCCCAGCATGCGGTCGGTAGGGCTGTCGAATGCATCCGTTCGCGTGCAGATCCGGAAGAATCGATGCAGTGCACCCGCCAAGAACGGCACGCTGAACACCATGCGGTGATGATCGGGCGTGGCCAGCGCGTAAGCCAGAAACAGGAATGGCAGAACCACTTCCAGGCCCACCATGATCCGATACAGGATCTGAATGCGGTAGCGGTTCAGGACGGGGCGGGAATCATTCGCATCCGGCAGGCAAATCCGCTCGTGCAGACGCTTGCCGAATCCCAGATAGGCGGCCAGCACCAGCGTGATAACGAGAATCCATGAGGACACCGGCACGCCCACGGCGACGGCGCCGGCGGCCACCCGCAGCAGGAAACCCGCGGCGATGCACAGGACGTCGACGTAGGCGAGCGCCTTGACCCGCAGTGAATAGGCGGCGTTGATGGCGAGATACCCGGCGATGATCGCAGAAGCAGCCATCCCGCCGGCGAGCAGCGCGCCACCGAGCGCCGCCGCGGCGAGCACCGCCGACACGCCCCAGGCGATGCCGGCCGGAAGCCGCCCGGAAGCGATCGGTCTCCGGCGCTTGGCCGGATGCATCCGGTCGTGCTCACGGTCGAGCAGGTCATTGAAGACGTATACCGCGCTCGAGGCCGCACAGAATGCGGCCGCCATGGACAAGGCACGCATGGCGTCGGCCCAGACGAAGAGCCGTCCCGCGAATACCAGAGGTGCCAGTACGAAGACGTTTTTCACCCACTGGCGCATGCGCAACGTGGCCAATACGAGGGGAAAATATTTCAGAAACGACATTGGAGGGATTGGCGCGCCCAAGAGGACTTGAACCTCTAACCGCCGGTTCCGTAGACCGATGCTCTATCCAGTTGAGCTATGGGCGCAGCAAAAATGTAAAAGACCGCAGCGGAGAGTGAGGGATTCGAACCCTCGATACCCTTTTGGGGTACACACGCTTAGCAGGCGTGCACCTTCGGCCTCTCGGTCAACTCTCCAAGATGCACGGCCCTTGCCACGGGGAACAAGAGCTCTCTGGCGGAGGAGGAGGGATTCGAACCCCCGGTGCTTGCGCACAACGGTTTTCAAGACCGCCGCCTTCGACCGCTCGGCCACTCCTCCAGAGTTAAGCCAGCGGCGACGCCGGGACCCATTTCAAACCATCGTGCGATTTGAAAGGCGGCTCCCCGCGAGCGAAAAAGTTTCTACAGGTTCCTCTTCCGGGTGTCAAGCTGAAAAAGCTGAAAAAAATGCAAAACAGATCATTCCAGAGTGATGATGCCCTTGCGGTAGCCTTCCGTCACGGCTTCGGTGCGGTTGGTGACGTCGAGTTTCGCGTAGATGTGCTCCAGATGCGTGCGTACGGTGGCCATGCTCACGTGCAGCATGGCGGCCACCTCGCGGTTGGAGAGCCCCCGGGATATGGCCAGCAGGATTTCCTGCTCGCGCGGCGTGAGATTGTGATCGGATTCCTCGGAAGGTGGTGGAGGCGCCTGCGGTTCCCTGGGCGGCGGAACTTCCGGCTCTGCAGCACGCGCTCGGAAACGGCGCAGCAGATGCCGGGCCAGATGCGGCTGGATCACGCTTCCGCCAGCCGCCACTTCCAGCACGGCCTCCACCATGCGGGAAGCCGAGATACCTTTGAGAATGTAACCGGCCGCACCTGCGGAAATGGCGGCCATGACCCGATCCTCCTCATCGAAGATGGTGAAGATGAGGATTTCGATCTGCGGCGCGGATTCCTTGATGCGCCGGGTCACCTCGATGCCGTCGATGTCGGGGAGTCCCAGATCCAGGAGCACCACGCGGGGCGCAAGCGCAAGCGCCTTCTTCACGGCTTCGTTTCCGCAGTCGGCCGTATCCAGCAACTCGATACCTTCAGAACGGCGCAGCAGCCGCTCCTGCTGTCGGCGGATTTCCGGCTCGTCCTCCACCAGGAGCACGGTAATGGGAGAAACGCGATCCTCGGCCACCGGAGCACCTCTCTTTCCTCAGCCGGTGCAAGGTTGAAAACCCTCGAAAATCAATCGATTCCAACCCGTCCAAACCGTACCTTCCGAATACGGGATCGTCAACGTAAAATTTCGAGATTTCGCTGTTCGCGGAAAAGCAACCGGAAAACTCCGCGAAGAGCCGTGTTCAAACTTTCTGGTTCCTGAACCCTGAATCGCTTTTCCTGCCGCGAAAAGCGAAAACGCAAAAAGCGGCCACCTGCGATGGGAATTCACCTGGATGGATAAAAATGAAGGGTCTCGACGTCGCGCTTGGGCAGTTGCGCCAGAATCGGGATCATCTCGGGCGGCCAGGCCACCCGCAGCGCGACATTGCGGTCTTGCGGCGTGCCGGCCCCCTCCCCGCCCTCGGCGCGCCCCTCCTGCACCCCCACGAGCGCATAGACGCGGGCGGCTTCCACTGTCGAGCCGGGCGGCATGTCGATGTCCACGATGGTGGAATAGATCACACCCGTGCCGTCGCCACGGTCCACGATTTCCCAGAAGCGGATCTGCTGGGGCCAGTCCAGCAGGCCGCAGTTCTGCACTTCCCAGTAGCCGTGCCAAGGGTCCATGCCGGCAGGCGCGGGTCTCGGCATCACCTGATGCGTATGGTGGTGTCCCGTGATGTGCAGCACGACGTTCGGGCACCCGTTGAGAATGGCGCGGAAGGCATTGGCATTGCTCCCCAGGTCGTACGAGCAGTGGTGGCTGATGACCACGATGAGCTTCTGCGCGGCGGCGAGCGCATCCAGCGTATCCCGAAGCCAGTTCAACTGCTCCTGGGAAATGTAGCCGTTGGCCGAAGCCGTGACGCCGCCTGCCGAGGAAAGGTCCAGCCCCACCAGCGCCAGCGGAATGCCGGGAATGGGGTTCTCGTCCACCCAGTAACTCTTTCCTGACACCAGGTTGTCGTTGGTGAATCCATGCCCCGGCGGACCATTGCGGTTCGCGCCCATGACCATGGAAATCCATTCCTGCCTATCGATGAAGCGGCGCCGGTTGTCGGGAACCAAATCTCGTGTCGTGTAGGCATCATCGTTGAAGGGAACGTGACAGCGATCGGGTGTTTCGGAATAGCAGTAGCCGTTCTGGCACACGGGTTCGGGATAACAGGTGGGAATGACCGCATCGGATATCCAGATCGTGGCCTTGTCGCTGGTGGGGTCGGCCACCCAGAAGTCCATCACGTCGAAGTTGCCGAGCACCAGCAGGTCGTGGTTGCCCTGGACGCAGTACCATTTGACGGCAGGATGGAGACCCTCGGAAACGAAGGAATCGTGCGGATCGGGCAGTCCCGCCGCGCGCGGGTCGTCGTCGGCGCCCGTATCGGGGTCCACCGTCTGGCCCTCGACGACCTTGAGGAACCAGTCCAGTTCGATGAAATGCTTGTTGTCGGTGAGGTCGCCGGAAAACACGATGAAATCGTGGGGGCGCACCTCTGCGAACCGGTTGATGGTGGCCACGGCCGCCGCCAGCACGTGGGTGCTCCACTGTTCCTGGGAACGCCACGCGGAAGCCTGGGCGATCGGGCTGTGGATGGAGCGCGCCGGGCTTTCCTCGTCCACGATGTGGATGTCGGTCAGGTGTGCGAAATACGCAAGCGAGGAGAGTTGCACCGGATTGCCGTTGGATGCCGCAGCCGCGCCCAAATCGTCGCGTTCGACATGCGGCTCCCCCGGTCCCTTCTTCGTCAGACCGAACAGACTGCGCAGATCCTCGAACTGCTGGGTGGCCTCGATGCGACCCTGGATGGTTTCCCGCACAGTGGTCACGGGACGCGGCACCGGATTCACGGGCACGTCCGCATCCGCGTCCGCATCCGCGTCCACGATGTCCGCATCGGGCACATCCGCATCCGCATCCGGCGTGACGTTGTTGCCGTGATGGGTGCCGTTGCCATCATCGCAACCGAGAAGCCAGCCCGCAGAAGCCGCGACCGAAGATACCGCCAGAAACTGGCGGCGGGTGATGTCGGGAACGAAGTAATCCTGCCGCATCTGACACCCCGCGTCATGAATGGAAATGGATAAAGAATCGAAGAGTTGGGCCGTCAGGCCCGCAACCGTCCCGAAGGCCGGTCCAAGAGGTCATTTCCGGAACCGCCGGCGGGACACCAGCAGCAGAGCGGCCAGGCCCAGAAGGACGAGGGAGGAGGAACCGGCAGGAGCGGCCCCGGCGCTGCAGGAGCACCCGTCGGGAGCCGTACCCTTTCCAGAACCCGTGCCACCATCGGGGTTGCCGTTCTCATTGATGCACTGGCCTTCGACGCAGGTCTGGCCGTCGGGGCAAAGATTTTCGCCGTCATCCACGGAACCGTTGCAGTCGTCGTCCACGGCGTTGCAGATTTCCGCCGTGGGATTCTTCGCGGAGCACTCGCCCCACACGCCCGCCGTGCACACGCGCGCGCCGGAGCCGCAGGCGGTCTCGCAGGCCTGCACCAGGTTGTCGTCCACGAAACCGTTGCAGTCGTCGTCGATGTTGTTGCAGGTCTCCACCGTCGGCCACACGGCATTGCGGCATTCGGTCCACACGCCGTTTTCACAGATCTGCTGGCCCAGTTCGCAGGCACCCGCGTCCAGTCCGCAGGGGCGGGTTTCGCCGCGCTGGCAGGCGCAGCCCTCGTCGATCTGGCCGTCGCAGTCATCGTCGAAGTCGTTGCAGATTTCTTCACGGGGCTGCTGGGCCGTGCAACCCGTCCACGCGCCGTTGACGCACTGCTCGATGCCATTGCCGCAGACAGAGGCGCACGCGCGGAAGAGGCCTTCGTCGACCTGGCCATCGCAGTTGTCGTCGATGCCGTTGCATTCCTCGGCCGTGATGGTCTGGGCAATGGTGTTGAGCGCGGCCATCAGTTCCGTGAAGTTGTTGGCCTGGTGGTAGCAGCGAAGAGCCGGGTTAGCCTCGAGTTGATCGAACGTGGCGTTGGGATCGCAGCCAGCCTTGGGCATGAGGCCCTGAACCGCCATGCGGTTGAGCGCCAGGTAGTCCACCGACGAATAGAAACCGATGACACCGGTCTTGATGCCCAAATTCTTGAGGTTGGTCACGCTGTTGACCGACAGGAAGCGGGTAGACGGGTCATAGGGGTCGCACCACTGCCAGCCGTCGGAAATGAAAATCACGAAATTGTTGGAACTTGGATTCTGCAAGGGAGCATAGGAAGCCACCTGATCCAGCGTCTGGTACGAAGGCGTATAGTTGCCGGAATACGGCGGGGGAGCGCCCAGGGCGCTGATGATGGCATTGGTGTTGCCCGGTCCCACTTCCACGTTCACGACGCCCGGCGTGCACTGTCCCGGAGGGGCGGGGAACATCATCAGGCCGAAATCGATGCGGCCATCGAACGTGGTGACCAGTTGCCGCAGCGCCTCGTTCGCCCAGTACCACAGAGTCTGGCCGTCGATCGAGTTGCGCACCATGGAACTGGATTTGTCTAGCACGATGAGCACCCGCGGAACGGAACAGTTCTGCGCCGACACGCGGGCGGGCAAGAGGACGAGGGAAAGCAGGAAGAGAGTCAAAAACTTGCGCATGTGTCACTCCTTTGACAGCATCTGAAAGGTATCGAAAATCCGCAGCCTTCTTTCTGGCCGATTCGCTTGCACCCGAAAAAGGCAAAAAACAGTATAGTAGGACACCCCGTCGCGTCAAGCTGAATTTTCCTGCTGACATGAGCCCCGCAGGGCAATTTCGAGTCCTTCCTGGCGCCATCGCTCACCCGAAAACTGGCGAAGGACGGGCAAGGCGCCCGACACCAGCTGCGGACGACGGAAACCCGTTTCCGTTTCCTTCACGGGAACCCGGATCCGGAATGCGGCGCATCGCCGCTTGCGACTTGACAGAAGGAGGGCGCCCGCACTAGGAAGGAGCGCCCGGCGCGGTTTGCGAAAGGCGCCGTCCGGGCGACGAGGGAGAAGCATGCAACGGATGAAACGCGCATTGCCCTGGATCGCTGCCGTTACGTCGGGGGTCATGTGGTTCGGTTCCTGTCCGCCCTCCCCCTTCTGGCCGATGGCGTGGGTGGCCATGCTCCCTCTGCTGTGGGCGCTTCGCGGCGCCGATGGAAAGCGGGCCTTCCAGATGGGCTGGCTCACCGGCATCGTGGCCACCGGCGGCGGGTTTCCGTGGATCCCCGACCTGATCGTGCGCTTCGGCGGCCTGCCTGCAGCCGTGGCATGGCTCGTGTTCGGTCTGTACACCCTCTACCAGGGGCTCATTTTCGCATTCATCACCTCGGGGATGAACCATCTGGAAAAATACTGGCCCCGCGTGCCTCTCTGGGCGAGCCTCCCCGTGGTCACGGTGGCGGTCGAGTTCGCCTTCCCGCTGGTCTTTCCCTGGTACCTGGCCATCACGCAGGGCTTCGTGCCCACCGCCATCCAGATTGCGGAATTCACGGGCCCCACGGGCGTAAGCGCACTCCTGGTCATGTCCGCGGCGCTCGCATTCGAACTGCTGGGCGCACTGGCACGGCGCACCCGCCCCGCATGGCACCTGGCCGTGCCTGCCGGGCTGCTGGTGCTGGTGCTGGGATGGTCGGCCTGGCGCATCCGCGACGTGCGCGATTCCTTGAAGGATGTTCCCCATGTCGGCGTGGCCATGATCCAGCCCAACATCGGCATCGACGATGGACGCGTGCGCTTTTTCGGGGAACACCAGGTGGCTGTCCACCAGCACCTTTCCGTCGAAGCCGAACGCCTGGCCTCATCGGGGCAACTGCCGCGCCTGGACCTGCTGGTATGGTCGGAAAGCAGTTATCCCTATCCCATGCGGCGCGACCGGCTGGAAGACTATGAGGATCCCCCCGGCCGCGTGGATTTCCGGCGCATCCGGCGGGGCTTCTCCACACCGCTGCTCATGGGCGCCACCACCGTGGACGGGGACGGCGAGGATGCGAAGGTCTACAACTCCGCGCAACTGCTGGACCGGGATGGCCGCGTGCTGGGCCGCTACGACAAGAACTGGCTGCTCATGTTCGGCGAATACATCCCATTCTACGACTACATTCCCTTCCTGCACGATTTCTTCCGGGCGCACCGCATGTCCAACATGACCCGCGGCACACGGTTCTCCCCGCTGACGCTACCGGGGACTTCCACCACGAAAGGCCCCCGCGACGTACGTCTCGGCCCCCTCATCTGCTACGAGGACATCCTGCCGGATTTCGGACGTCGAGCGGCGGCAGGAAAGCCCAATATCCTCGTGAACATCACCAACGACGCCTGGTTCGGCGCCTCTCAGGAACCCTGGCAGCATCTTTCGCTGGCGGTCTTCCGTTCCGTGGAGGCGCGGCTGCCCATGGTGCGCAACGTCAATATCGGGGTTTCCACATTCATCAGTCCCACGGGTGAACTGGGGCCCACGGCCCGCGCCCAGGATCCGCCTTCCAACCCGCAGGGCGGCCTGCATCCCGTGCGCTTCATGGAATACCTGCAGGGGCAGCGGGTGCGGCCCATGGATACGCCCGGCCTGTTCTGCCTCGACGAGTGGCCGCAGGGATGCATCGTCGCCGCGCAGGTGCCCGTGATGGAGCCCTCCTCGACCTTCTTCGTGCGCTTCGGGAACGTCTTCGCCTGGGCGTGCCTGTTGCTGGCCGCCGCAGGAATCGGGTTCCGCCCCGCGCGGGAACGCCTGCGCCGCATCCGGGACCGGCTCCGGAAAGGAACGGACCATGCCTGACGCCATCTACCTGGACGCGGCGGCATCTACCCCACCCTACCCCGAGGTGCTGGAAAAATACCTGCAGGTGGCTTCATCTGTATATGCCAATCCGGCCTCGGCCCACGGACTGGGCAGAGCGGCCGCGCAAGTGCTGGAGGAAGCGCGGGAACGCATTCGGGGAGTTCTGGGCGCCTCCGGCTGGCAGGTGGTGTTCACGTCGGGCGCAACCGAGGCGAACAACTGGGTGCTGCGCGAACTGCCCCTGCCTGCGGGCGCCCGTGTGGCAATCTCGGCCGTCGAGCATGCCTGCGTGCGCAATGCGGCCACACATGCGGCCAAACGCAACGGCTGGACGCTGGAAATCCTTCCCGTGCGCCCGGACGGCACCTTCGCCCCGGAAACAGTGGACGCCCTCGTGGCCCGGCCGCCCGATGCGCTGTCCATCATGGCTGTCAACAATGAAACAGGCGTCATTCTTCCGGTAGCGGAAATCGCGAAAAAACTGCTCGCGACCGGCGCCCGCACGTTCTTCCACGTGGATGCCGTGCATGCGCTGGCACCTGGCATATGGCCGCGACTGGAAGGCATTTCCGCCGTGACGCTTTCCGCCCACAAGTTCCACGGACCCCGTGGCTGTGGCGTCCTGCTTCTGGCACCGGGCGTTGGACTTCCACCTCTGCTGCTCGGCGGCGGCCAGGAAAAGGGCATGCGTTCCGGAACGGTCAATGTGCCGGGCGCGGCCGCAACGGCGCTGGCCGTGGAACTGGCCATGAAGCGCCGGGATGCCGCATTCTTCGCGATGGGAAGTCATCTTTCCGATGCCGTAGCCCGCGCCTTGCCCACTGTGAAACTCCTGGGAGACGGCGCGCCCCGCACACCCTGGATCTGCATGTTCGCCGTTCCCGGCATGCGGGGAGATGCCCTGGTGCGCATGCTGGACATGGCCGGTGTGGAGGTATCCTCCGGATCCGCCTGCGCCTCGGGGAAGCAGGGGCTCTCCCCCACGCTGTCCGCCATGAAGGCGGATTTTCGCCTGGGCCACGTTCGATTTTCCTGCCACACCCTGAATGCACGAAGTGAAATCGATGCGGCCGTGGAGCGTTTCGCGGAAGTCTTTTCGCGTTATGCCATCCCCCCCCTGCGCTGATGAGAATTTCATGTTTTTTTGTCGGGTTCCCATTGACAAACCCGGAAACGTTCCTACTATTAGCCGCGTCTAACGGAGGTCCTCATGGCTTGGGACTATTCTGACAAAGTCAAGGATCATTACCTTCATCCACGCAACGTCGGCGTCGCCGAAAATGCGAACGCCGTGGGCGAAGTCGGCTCCATGGTGTGCGGCGACGCCCTGAAACTGACGCTGCGCATCAATCCCGACACCGGCATCATCGAGGATGCCCGCTTCCAGACCTACGGATGCGGCAGCGCCATCGCCAGTTCATCCGCACTCACGGAACTGATCAAGGGGCTCACACTGGAGCAGGCGCTCAAAATCACCAATCAGGATCTCGCGCGCTATCTCGACGGACTCCCGGAAGAGAAGATGCACTGCTCGGTGATGGGCCGCGAGGCGCTGCAGGCGGCGGCGGCCAACTATCTCGGCAAGGAGTTCATCCACCAGGAGGAGGAGGAATTCCATACCGTCTGCCAGTGCTTCCAGGTGAACAACGTCACCATCGAGAATGCCATCCGGGAAAACGGCCTCACCACGGTGGAGCAGGTGACGCATTACACCAAGGCCGGCGGCGCCTGCCGCAACTGTGTCCCGGAAATCGAGTCCATCCTGGCGCGGCTCGTTCCTGAAAAGAAGGAAGAGCCGAAGCCGGAACCACCCAAGGCCGCCACTGCTCCGATGAGCATGTTCCGGCGCATCAAAATCATCGAGGAGACGCTGGAGAACGAGATCCGCCCCGCCCTGCATACGGACAGCGGCGGCCTGGAGCTCATCGACGTGAGCGAGGAAGCGGTCGTGGTGCGCTTCACGGGCCGTTGCCACTCCTGCGTGCAGTCGGCCGTGACGCTGGAGTTCATCCAGGGAGCCCTGGAAAAGGCTCTGGGACAGCCGGTGAGGGTTCGTGAAATCAAGTGATGGCGCCGTCTGCCGATTTCGGAGGTCGAACCATGCCGTCCGTGACCTATCTCGACAACAACGCCACCACCGCCGTCGCTCCGGAAGTGGTGGAAGCCATGCTTCCCTACCTGCGCGAGGAATACGGCAATCCTTCCAGCATGCACGATTTCGGGGGACACCTGGCCAAGCACATCGACCGGGCGCGCGCGCAACTGGCGGCGCTCCTGGGCGCGCATCCCGATGAAATCATCTTCACCTCGTGCGGCACGGAAAGCGACAACACGGCGATCTTCTCCGCACTGGAGACGCGCCCGGGGAAACGCCACATCGTCACCACCCAGGTGGAACATCCGGCCATCCTGCACCAGATGGAGTTTCTGCAGAAGAAGGGCTACGAGGTCACCTTCGTGGGCGTGCGCCCGGATGGCATCTGCGAGCCCGAAGCCATCCGGGAAGCCATCCGTCCGGATACCGCCATCGTGAGCGTGATGTGGGCCAACAACGAAACCGGCGTGCTCATGCCCATCGAGAAAATCGCCCAGGTCGCCAAAGAGCGCGGCGTCCTGTTCCACACCGATGCCGTGCAGGCCGTGGGCAAGGTGCCCATCGACCTTTCCCGCGTGCCCGTGGACATGCTCTCGCTGTCCGGGCACAAACTGCATGCTCCCAAGGGAATCGGCGCGCTGTATCTGCGCCGTGGAACGCCCTTCAAGCCCTACATCATGGGCGGCCACCAGGAGAACGGGCGGCGCGGGGGCACCTATGCCGTGCCCAGCATCATGGCGCTGGGCGCCGCAGCCGAACTGGCCGCCCGCCACATGGACGCGGAACGCGAGCACATCACGCGCCTGCGGGACCGGCTGGAAGCCGGGATCGTGGAGCGCATCCCGGCCGTCCATCTGCTGGGCAGCCGCGAGCATCGCCTGTTCAATACCTGCACGGTATCGTTCGAGTACGTGGAGGGCGAGGCCATCCTGCTTTTGCTTTCCGAGCACGGCATCTGCGCTTCTTCGGGTTCGGCCTGCTCTTCGGGCTCCCTGGAGCCCTCGCACGTGCTGCGGGCCATGGGGCTGCCGTTCGAACTGTGCCACGCCTCCATCCGCTTCTCCTTCTCCCGGTACAACACGGACGCCGACGTGGATCGCGTGCTGGAAGTCCTGCCCGGCATCATCCGGAACCTGCGCCGCATCAGCCCATTCACCCCACCGGCCCTGCTGGAAGCCTGATTCCCCGCAATCCGGTTCCACGGAATCCATGGGCATTGCAGGCATTTCGGCGCGGCCCGAAAGGAAATACCAAGGCCGCGGGGAAAGGTCGCACGGGAATGCGCGTATGTTTTCGGCCGTTGGGTTCACGCGTTGATTTCCATGCGGGAGTGGGATAGCATGCGGCCGATGTCGACGATTCTCCTTCCACGGACATTGCAGGCGCGGCTGGATTCCATCCGGTGGCGCCTGCGTTTTTCGTTCTTTTTGAACAACATCCTCCCCATCTGGGCGCTGCTCGCGGGAATGTGGGGGCTCGTACGCGTGGCCCTGCGGGCCGAGTGGCTGGAACCGGCATGGCTGCACGCCGCACAAGGGGGGCTGGGCGCCCTGGCGGCCGGCGGGCTGGTGTGGGCGATCGTGCGCCCGGTTTCGCGCCTGGCGGCCGCCCGCTGCCTCGATGCGGCGTCCGGCGGCAGCACCGTGATTCCGGCGGCGGTCAGTTATGCCGATTTCCCCGCTTCCGGATCGTTCGTGCAACTCGCCGTCCGGCAGGCGGACGAGCATGCCGCCCGCATCGAGCCCCGGCAAGCCGTTTCCCTGGCGATTTCCCCCGCTGGATGGGCGTTTTTCGCTTTCCTGCCACTATCCTTCCTGCTTCCCGGACTCGTGAAACCTCCCCGCCTTGAATTTCGGGTCGCTGCCCTGCCGGAAATGCGGCATTCCCTGGACATCACGCCCAATTTCGCGAAGGAAGACCCCGAGTTCGTGGTACTCAAGGAAGAACTGCGCGATTTGATCCGCCAGACGGAACTGTTCGGGGATCCGCGCACGAAGGAACTGGCCCGGCAACTGGAAAAACTGATCCAGGACGTCGAACGGGGGGTCATCCGGCCATCCGATGCGGCCCAGAAGGCTTCCGAAATCGCACGTGAACTGGAAGACGGCGCCAAGGCCGACCCGGTCACGGGAGAACTGGAAGCCGCCTTCGAGGAACTGGCCAAAGCGCTGAAGAAGGAAAAGGAATTCTCGGAACTGGCCAAGGCCATGGAGAACAAGGATTTCGAAGGGGTCAAGCGGGAAATGGTGCGGCTCGAACAGAAGCGGGCGCAGAAGACGCCCGAAGAGCAGCAGAAGATGGACGCCGCCATGCAGAAGGCCATGGACGAGGCCGCCCGTGCGCTGGAAGCCAAGGCGGCCCGTGCCGAAGCCCGCGCCCGCCAGGAGGAGGCGCGCAACCGCAGGGAGGAAGCACAAAAGGCCCAGAAGGAAGCGCAGCGCTTCCGCCAGGCCGCCGAAACGGTGCGCAACATGGGCAAATCCCCCGAGGAAAAGGCCAAGGCGCTTCAAAAACGCCTGGAGGAAGCGCAAAAGGCCGGCGATCGCGAGCAGGCCGAATCCCTGAAGCGGGCCATGGAACGCATGCAGCAGGCCCAGAAGGAAATGCAAAAACAGCAGGGTCAGCAGCAAGGCCAGCAAGGCCAGCAAGGCCAACAGCAGGGCCAGCAAGGCCAACAGCAGGGCCAGCAAGGCCAGCAAGGCCAACAGCAGGGCCAGCAAGGCCAACAGCAGGGCCAGCAAGGCCAACAGCAGGGCCAGCAAGGCCAACAGCAGGGCCAGCAAGGCCAGCAGCAGGGTCAGCAGCAAGGCCAGCAGCAGGGCCAGCAAGGCCAGCAGCAGGGTCAGCAGCAGAGCCAGAATCCAGCCCGGAACATGGGCGAATCCGTCGACCAGTACATGCGGGGCCGTTCCGAGCAGGAAAGCCGCCAGCGCACATCGGATGCCGCCAGGGACGTGCGGGAAGCCATGAAACGCCTGCGCCAGCAGGGCGGACAGTGCCAGGGCGGTTCTTCCGGCGGCAAACAGGGCGGTGTGCAGGATTTCTTCCGGCGAGCCGCGGGTGAACCATCGGGTTCGAAACCGGGAGCGGGAAAACCGGGTGGTCAACCCGGGTCCGGCATCGGCTCCGAGGATGGCGGCAAACTGCTCGGAAAGTCCGAACGCACCGAGGTCAAGACGACCGACAAGCAACTCGATGCCAAACGGCAGGGAGAAGGCCCCACCCGCCAGGAAATCATCTATGGCGCATCCGAAAAGGGATTTTCGAAGACGCAATACAAGGAAGTCTTCACGAAATACCAGGAAGCCGCCAAGGAAGTGCTCAAAGACGAAAAGATTCCGCCGGGCTACAAGCATCTGGTGAAGGTGTACTACCGTCTCATCCGGCCCCGGGAAGGACAGTGACCGCATGCAGGAAAAAGAAAATCTCGAACGGACCGAAGTTCAGGTAAAGCGTTTCGGCGAGGATCTGCGCCGGCTCAAGGAAGAAATCCAGAAATTCATCGTGGGTCAGGGCGACGTCATCGACGGCGTGCTCTCATGCCTCATGTGCGATGGGCACGTGCTGCTCGAGGGTGTGCCCGGGCTGGGCAAGACCATGCTCGTGAACACGCTGGCCCGCGCGCTGAGCCTGCCCTTCTCGCGCATCCAGTTCACGCCGGATCTGATGCCCGCCGACATTCTGGGTACCAACATCATCGAGGAGAAGGAAGGCTCCAAGCAGTTCGTGTTCCAGGCGGGCCCGGTGTTCACCAACATCCTGCTGGCCGACGAAATCAACCGCGCCACGCCCAAGACCCAGTCGGCGCTGCTGGAAGCCATGCAGGAGAAGATCGTCACCGTGGCGGGGAAGACCCACACGCTGCCGGCGCCGTTCATGGTGCTGGCCACACAGAATCCCCTGGAAATGGAAGGCACGTATCCGCTGCCGGAAGCCCAGGTGGACCGCTTCCTCATGAAACTCGTGGTGCCGTTTCCCGCCCGCGAGGAACTGCACGAAATCATGCGGCGCACCACCGGCTCCTCGGCGCCCGACATCCAGCCCGTGCTCTCGGGTGAGCGCATCCTCGAAATGCGCCGGCTGGTGCGCGAGATGCCGGTGGCGCATGAACTGGCCGACTACGCGCTGCGCATTCTGGAAGCCACCCACCCGCAAACGGCGGACGCCCCCGCGGAGGTCAAGAAATACGTGCGCTTCGGCGGATCCCCGCGCGCTGCCCAGGCCATGCTGCTCGCCGCCCGCGTGCGCGCGCTCTCCGAAGGACGCTTCGCCCTGTCCTACGAGGATGTGCGCAATGTAGTCAAACCGGCTCTGCGGCATCGCGTCATCCTCAATTTCGAAGCCGAGGCCGAAGGCGTGCGCACCGACGATCTGCTGGACACGATCCTCAAGAAACTCAAGGAAAAGTAACGTTCCCGAATTTCAAAGGATCCGCCGCATGCCCGACACTTCCGCCTACGTCGCCCGCCGCGCCCAGTTGGCCAAAGCCGCCATCGAGGCATCCATGGGACGGGACTTCCTGGCCGAACTGGAACGCCTGTTCCTGATCTCCCGGCAGGTGATGGCGGGGAAACTGCGGGCCGAGCGCCGCACCAAGAAACGCGGCAGCGGCCTCGAGTTCGCGGAGCACCGGGAGTACAACCAGGGCGACGACTTCCGCCACATCGACTGGAACCTCTACGGGCGCCTGGAAAAACTCTTCGTGCGTCTGTACGAGGAGGAGGAGGACATCCCCGTCTACGTCCTGTTCGACGTTTCGGCCTCCATGCTGGAGGGCGAGCCCGTAAAAGCCGTGCACGCCTTCCGCGTGGCCTCGGCCATCGCCTATGTGACGCTGGCGCACCTGGATCGCGCCGTCATGCTGCCGTTTTCCGCGGCGATGGACCAACTTCCGCCCCCGGGCCGCGGCAAGGGACGCCTGTTCAAGATGTTCCACACCATCCGCAATGCGCCGCTCGGCGGCGTCACGGATCTGGTCCAGGCTTCCCGCTCGTTCGTGTTCCGCCGGCCGCGCCGTGGCCATGTGGTGCTGATTTCCGACTTTCTCACCCCTGCCGGCTATGAAGATACCATCAACCTGCTGCGCTACCACCGCTACCGCGTGGTGGTGGTGCAGGTGCTCTCCCCGCAGGAAATGGCGCCGAAACTGTCCGGAGATCTCGAACTTCTGGACGTGGAAACGGGCGATACCCGCAGCATCACCGTCACGGCCGGCCTGCTGCGCGCCTACATGGCCGAACTCGAGAAATACACGCAGGGTCTGCGCTCCTTCTGCCAGGACCGCGCCATTCCCTATTTCCTGTCCCCTTCGGACCAGGACCTCGAGACGCTGATGCTCGATGTGTTCCGCAAGGGAGGGCTGCTGCGATGAGCTTCTGGGGACTGACGCCCGCCATGATGGCGCAGGTCGCGGCCATATTCGGCGGCCTGGCCTTTCTGCTCTACCTGCTCAAGATGCGCGAGCGGCTCGTACCCGTATCCGCGCACTTCCTGTGGGACCGCGTGTTGCGCGCCGGACAGCGCAGCCTGCTCGCCCGTATCCTGCGCCGCCTGTTCTCGTTCCTGCTGCAGATGCTCATCCTGGGCTCGGTCATCCTTTCGCTGGGAGAGCCCCGCGCCACGGCCACGGCCCGCAGGCCGGAACGCATCGTACTGCTGCTGGACGAATCGGCCTCCATGCGCGCGACCGACGTGAAGCGCGGCTCGGCGCCGGTCTCCCGCTGGGAGGAAGCCGTGGATCAGGCCCGCTCCATCATCCGCAACAAACGCGACAACGATGAAATCCTGCTGGCCACCTATTCCACGCGCGCGACCTCCCGCACACCCTGGGAAAGCGACACGGCCCGCCTGCTGTCGACCCTGGAAAAACTGGAACCCACGGACATGCCGGGAAACCTGGCCGTGGGGCTCGCGCATGCACAGGAAGTGATTGCGGCATCCGAGGAACCCGCCCGGGTGATCATCATCACGGATGCGGCCGGCGAGGAACCCGCCCGGGACGTCGTATGGGGTCCAGTGCCGGACGGCTGCCCGGCACGAGGGCACGTGGACGTCACCGGAATGGACATCCATTTCGTCCCCATCATTTCGACGGCCGAAACGGGCAACGTGGCCATCACCCAACTGGCCGCCCGCGCCCTGCCGGCGGACCCGGACACCGGCGAAGTGCTCTTCCAGGCTGTGAACACGGGGCAAAAGACGGCCAAGGGACGCGTGGATTTCTACGTAGATGGCAACTGGCGCGAAAGCCGTCCCCTGGAACTGGGCGCAGGCGAGGAAAAGAACTTCCTGATCCGCCTGCCCCTTTCCGGCGCCCAACTGGAGGCGCGCCTGTCCCTGCCCGACGACGTAGAAGATCCCTTCCCGGTGGATGACAGGGCCTGGTCGGTGCTCCCCCGCAAGCCGTTGCCCCGCGTGCTGATGGTGGGCCGCGAGAACCTGTTCCTGGAGGCGGCCCTCCTGCTGCTGCCGGGAACCGTGCGCAAGGTATCCGCCGAAGAATACCGTCCGGCGCTCCTCGAGCACTGCATGGACCCGTCGGGCGACCCCTGCAATTTCGTGATTTTCAACGAATTCGTCCCGGCGAACGTGCCTTCCACTCCCAACCAGTTGTGGATCCACCCTGGCGCGGACCCGGCTGCCAAAATTCCCTTCCGCATCGCCTCCCGCTTCCGGGAGAACCTGCAGATCCTGTGGACCGGCGGCGCGCGCATCCATCCCATCATGGAAGGCGTCTCCATGAAGGACGTGAACCTGTGGGGAACCTCCACTGCCTTCGCCCTGGAAAGCAAGGATCGCCCCCTGATGCAGGTGGACGACCGCGGCACGGTGCTCGCCCTCCTGCGTTCCCTTCCCACGGGGCAGCTGGTGGCGCTGGGCTTCTCCCTGCACGAATCCGATTTCGTGCTGCAGGTCTCCTTCCCGGTGTTCATGCTCAACCTGGTCAACTGGGCCATGGGCGCCACTCCTGGCTACATCGCCACCTACCCCACGGGCGCTGCTCGCGAATTCACACTGGATTCCGACCGGCTGCAGTATCCCGACGGCCGGATGCTCGAGATTTCCGGCGCGGGACTCGTGTTCACGCCGCCCTACACGGGCGTATACACCTTCTTCAAGGGAACCGAGCCGGTGCATGCAGTGGCGGCATCGCTCCTCTCGCCCGAGGAAAGCCGCATCGCTACGCAGCCGCTGGAAATTTCCTGCAAACCCGTTCCGGTGTGGAAGCAGCGCGTGCAGTTGTGGACGGCCCGCACGAAAGTCCGCTGGCATCCCCTGCTGCTGCTGGCGCTGGCGGGAATCGGCTTCCTGATCATGGGATATCTGCGCGGGGCATGGGGCGCTTTGATGGCGTTCCTGGGCGCGCTTGTCCTGGCTCTGGGCGTGATTCACGTGCTGGTGAATTCGGGCGCGCCCCCGTGGGCGGCGCTTCTGGGCGCGGCTTTCACACTGCTGTGCATCGAGTGGTGGACGTACCACCGGCGCATCACCGTGTAACAGCGCCGAGGTCGAGGTGATTCATGGGCATCTGGGCCCGACTGAAAAACACATGGTCGCGGCTGTGGCTGCGCGTGGCAGCGTTTTTCCTGCTGGAAGGCGGGCTGGCCTTCTGGTTCTGGCGCGACGCCCCGCATCGCGGGCTGGAACTGGACATTCCCCGGCTGCTGGAAACCTGGACCTTCCTGTCTCCCGGCTTCTTCCTCCTGCTCTTCCTGCCGCCGATCCTGCTCCTGTTCCCCACGCTCTCGGATCTCTCGCGGCCCCAGCGCATCCTCATGTTCGCCACCCGCATGGGCCTCTTCCTGCTCGTCGTGCTGGCGCTCGCCCGTCCCGTCACGCGCAGCGAGAAGCGCAAGGTGAGCCTGCTCTTCCTCGTGGACGTATCTTCCTCCATGGGCGAAGAGCAAATCCGCGAAACGGAAAGACGCCTCCATGAACTCTTCCAGGAAGCCCCCAGGGACGCCATCGTGCAACTGGCGACCTTCGACGCCCGCGCCCGCCTCAAACCCATGTTCGGCCGAAGCCGCATTCCCCCGCTGCGCATCGGCGACGGCGTGGAAGAGAGCGCTATCGCATCGGCGCTTCGCTACGCCCTGGGGCTTGCGCCTCCGGGATACGATACCCGCATGGTCCTCGTCAGCGATGGACTGGAAACCACGGGCAACGCCCTGGAGACGGCAGCCGAACTGCGGCAGGCGCAAATCCCGCTGTTCTTCCACTTCCCACTGGCCAAGGCCCGCCCGGAGGTGTTCATCGCCGAGTTTTCCATGCCGCCCAGGGTCATCATCCGGGAACCCTTCGAACTGACGGCCGTGGTGGTAAGCAACGTGGAAACGAAGGCGTCGTTTTCGCTCTACCAGGGCCCGAGCCCGGAAGAAATGCTGCGAAACGACCTGGAATTCGCCAAGAACGTGGACCTCAAGCCGGGCGAGAACGTGATACGCTTCCGCGCGCAGGTCAATGACCAGGGCATCCAGGCGTTCCGGCTCGACATGCAGGTGGCCGATCCCGCCCTGGACACCATCCAGAAGAACAACCAGAGTTGGGCCGTACTGGTGGCCAAGGACAAGCCGCGCATCCTCTACGTGGAAAACGACGCCGCCCGCGGATCCTTCTTCTACCAGGCCCTGCGCGCGGCCAACATCGAGGTGGAAATGCGCCCGGGTGCTGGCTTCCCGGCCTCCGTGACACAAATGAAGCATTACACCTGCATCGTGCAGTCGGACGTGCCCGCGACGTATCTCTCCACGGGCAAGATGATGGCCCTGCGCGAATACGTGCAGGGCGGCGGCTGCTACATCATGGTGGGTGGGGAGAATTCCTTCGGAAACGGCGGCTACTACCAGACCCCCATCGAGCAGTTGCTGCCGGTGCGCTTCGACCTGGAAAAGAACAAGCGCCAGCCGTCCGTGGCCATGGTGCTGGTCATCGACCGTTCCGGCTCCATGGCGGGCATGAAGATCCGCCTGGCCCGCGAGGCCGCGATCGCCACCCTCAACGTGCTGGGCGCCAAGGATCTGGTGGGCGTGGTAGCGTTCGACCACCGGGCGCAGGTGGCCGTGGAACTGACGCCGGCGGCCAACCGCTCCCGCATCGAGCAAATGATTTCCCGCATCGAATCCGACGGCGGCACCGAAATCGTGGCCGCGCTGGAACTGGGCAACGAGATGCTCTGCGACGCGCGTGCCAAGGTCAAGCACATGATCCTGCTCTCCGATGGCCAGGCCGGCCGCGACCGCCTGGAAGAAGTCCTGCAGCAGGCGTCTTCCTGCAACATCACCATCTCCGTGGTGGGCATCGGCACCGACGTGGACCGGGGCATGATGGAACTCATCCGCGAGCGCGCCCAGGGACGCTCCTACTACACCACCGATCCCAACGACCTGCCGCGCATCTTCACCAAGGAAGCCGCCACCGTGGCGCGGCCGCCGCTGGTGGACGAACCGGTGGGCGTGAAAATCGTCAAGCGCGCGGAATTCCTCAAGGGGGTCGACGTGGAGAACGCGCCCTACCTGCTCGGCTACGTGCCCACCAAGGCCAAGCCGCAGGCGGACCTGATCCTGGCAGCCGACGTCTACGGGGATCCCATTCTGGCCCGCTGGAACGTGGGACTGGGTAAGGCCATCGCTTTCACTTCCGACGTCAAGCCCCGCTGGAGCCGCCCCTGGATCGAAGGCTGGGCCCAGGGATTCCAGAAGTTCTGGGCCGCGCTCATCCGGGATTCCATGCGCATTCAGCGCACCGAGGAATACACCATGAGCGTTCAGGCGCAGGAACGCCGCGTGCAGGTGACCGTGGATGCCGCCGGAGACGACGGTGCGTGGCGCAACCTGCTGGAAAGCGAACTCGAGGTCCAGCCGTTCGGCGGGCGCAAGGTGCTTTCGCCCAGACTGCGCCAGAGCGCACCGGGCCGCTACGAGACGACCTTCGAACTGCCCGATCACGGCACCTACCTGCTGACCTCGCGTCACTACTGCAATCCGCAACTGGCCGCGACCGCCGGCATTACCTGCCCGGGGCCGGGCTGCCCCTGCGAGAAGCGCATGCTGCTGGGCGAAAGTTACGCCTCGGTGTCCTATGCCTATCCGCGGGAACTCAAGCTCGTGCAGCCACCGGGCAGCCTGTGCATGGAAAATCCGCATGCATGCCGCGGCCTGCTGCTGCTGCGCCAGTTGGCCGAGCAGACGGGGGGCGCTCCCCTGGACGAGGAAGGGAAAAAAGAGCTGTTCGCGCCGGGCCGCAAAGTAGAGCCCCTGTTCCAGGACCGCTGGCCGCTGGTGCTGTGGCCATTTCTGGTGCTCTTCATCCTGGATTTGCTGCTTCGCCGCGTGCGAATCTTCGGCTTCTCGCGCGACATCTGAGCAAACCGCGCGTATGGGAATCCGCGGAGGTGGCCGATGCTCTGGATTCATTCTTGTGCATGCGCGATTTTCCTGTTGGCGCTCGCCGGCTGCGACGATTCGAAAACCCGCCCGACAAACGATGCCGGAACCAATACCAATGAAATCACGGATGCGACTGGCGACGGGGAGGACGCCGGCGATGCCATCCCCTTCGAAATCGAACTCGTCGAATCGGCCGCAGCCGCGTCCGGCCAACGCGCCGCGTATGCCTGGGTGGCCAATCCCCCCATCCAGGATGGCGCCTGGATTCCCACCCTCACGGCGGGCGATTGCGTCTACAACATGCCGCAGGAACCCGCCTTCTGCGATCCCGCCTGCAATCCGGGGCAGGTGTGCCGGCCCGACGGCACCTGCGCGCCGCCGGTCTCCCGCGTGAGCGCCGGCGCCATCACGGTATCCGGCCTGCGGGTTGGTCTGACCCTGCGCCCCGTGGCGCCCTATCTCTACTACGAGCCCGTCTGGAACCCCGAGCCGGCGGATGGCGACCTGTTCGAGCCCGGAGCACTCGTGACGGCGGCGGCCGAAGGCGCCGGCCTTCCGGCCTTCACCGTATCCAGCCGCGGCGTGGATTCGATGGAAACCGCCCTCCCCTGCCCGGCCGCCCTCGTTTCCGGATCGGGACTGGATATCGCATGGACCCCCGCGGTCGAAACCTGCCCGGACGGGGCCGAAAGCCGCATCCGGTTCATCCTGCAGAGCGGCAACCACGGCATCCAGTTCTCCAGCATCGTCTGCACGCTTCCCGATACCGGCTTCCTGCACGTGGATGCGGCACTGCTCGACGCCTTTCTTGCAGATTTTCACCCCGTCACGCTCTGGGTTTTGCGCCGCGTGTGCGAAGGGCGGACCCGTGCCGGAAATGCCGACGTACGCCTGCGGAACATCAGCCAGTCATCCTGCTACCAGTAGCAGCGTCTCACGGGCCGAATCCATAAAAAAGTATTCAGAAACCAACCAAAACTAGCGGGCCAGGTAATCGCAGCGGGCAACGCCCGTGTACACGTCGAAATCGGTGCCGGTAGGGAAGATGGCCTCGAGCGCCTGCCACATGGCATGCGTTCCCGCAAAGAAGTCGTAGTGGTTCCCGGTCACGGCGCCGCCCGTGTCGTCGGCGCGAAAACAGCCGTCGTGCGTAAAGCCGCCGATACCGTCGATGGCCGGGATGGCCACCCCGTCCCACTGGGCCGCATACAGCACGGTACCGAATGGAATCAGCGCATTGTCCACGGCCCACGAGCGCAGCGGTTCGATGGGATTGCCGCTCGAGCCCATCCCCCACGGATAGGCCTCATCCAGAATGGCCCAGCACTTGCGCCCGCCATCCCAGGCGCAGGGCGGCGCGCACGCGCAGTCGCCGGCATATCCCAGCACGCCGCCCTCGGTGAGCTTGCCACTGCCCTCGATGCACAGGTCCTCGAAGAACCCCTGCGGCACCTGGGCGATCGGCTGGCAGTCCGGCCCATAGAGTGTGGCATCGTCCGGCCCGGCATAGTCGGTCTCCATCGCAACCAGGTAATACGTGTTCCAGTATTTCCCCAGGTAGGTGCCGTCGACATTATTCGTGTTGTTTATATTGTTCGCATTATTCGCATTATTCGCATTGTTTGCATTGTTTGTATTGTTCGCATTATTGATATTATTGGAATTGTTTACATTATTTATATTGTTTGCATTATTGTTCGTGTTATTTATATTATTCAGCGCATTGTTTTCCTGCGTCTTCCCCGCTTCATCGCCGCAGGAAGCCATCCAAACCAACAGCATCAACATCGCGTACAGATGGAAACCTCGCATCGTTCTCATGGCCATGACCTCTCCTGTTTCAAGGTTTGTCCACAACAGAAAAAAGGCGAAAATCGCTCACCTAGTTGCCCTGCCACATGGGAGCGGTGGGCAGCAGGTGCATGATGCTGAAGAATGGCGCCTCTCCCGCCATGATGAGGGTCACGTCCGGCTCCATCGCCGCATACATGTCATGCATGTCGCGGATTTTTTCAGCCGTGTCCATCATGGGCATCACCCACCCGGCATCGGAATTGTAGGCCCAGTACCAGAACACGCGGTACGGATCGAAATGATTCGCCCAGTCCGTAAAATAGGCCAGTTGCTCATCCAGACCGCCAAACGTCTGGCCATCGAACCCGAACGAGGCCTCTGGATGCCGGTAGGGGCCGAAGGATTCCTTCACCCACGAGATCAGATGCAGTTCCATGTGCGGCTTGTAGGCATCGAGCGCGGCTTTCCAGTCGGGCAGGCGATCCATCTTGTCCACGTCCCCGTGCACCCATTCCCAGTCCGGCGAAAATCCCTTGACGCAGTCGTAATGGCCAAACGCCGTCATCACCAGTTCGATCAGGTCGTCCACATGGGCCTGCATGGGCTCCACATCGATGATGACGTCGACATCCCCCGCGGCCTCGATTCGATCCAGAATGGGCGTGACGGCATCCCCTCCCGAAAAGACCACCGCCGGATAGTCCGCAAGTCCGGCAGGCTTCGGGAACATGCAGTGCGTCGTACCGTCGCCGGCCCCGCACACCCCGAGCACCACGACGGCCCGCGCCGGCGTGGAGGAGGCGAAACTCAAGCCCCGGATGGCTGCTACCCACTGCTCCGCCGAATAGCGCGTCAAATCCCACGGCGACATCCACAACCCGATGCGAAGCCCGGTCGCGATATTGTTGGTATTGTTGGTATTATTTGTATTATTTGTATTGTTCGTATTATTCGCATTGTTGCTATTGTTTACGTTATTTACATTATTCACATTGTTTATATTGTTTGTGTTGTTCAAATTATTCGCGTCGTTGTCGTTCTTTTTTGAGCCCGAGTCATCGCAACTTGCCAGGAACAGCAGGAAAACCAGATACAAAGCCAGATGTTTCATGGGAATCTCCTTTCCTTTGTTTTCCGTTCAGGTTTCCGTTTCGGCAATCGAGCGTCGGCCGACTCTCTACTGTTATTCATAACGGACCAGTTCCAGGATGTCAACATATTTTACAGATGCATTCGCATCCAACTTCCCCCGCGCCGATTTTTCCCTTTGCCACAAAAGCGTTTTTCTGCAGGTTTCGCGTGAAAGACCGGTCAGAAACTGACCTTGATGGAGGAGGCGGAGCAGGAACCCGATCCATAGCAGCCGGCTTCGATGCGGTAGGTGCCGGTGGCGGGCGCCGTGTACACGATGGTGGACTGGGTGCCGCAGGCGTCATCGTTTGCGGCCACCTGCGTCCCGCCGGCATTGTACAGCCGCAGATAGGTGTCCGTACTGGAATAGCCGCAGGTCGAAATGGTATAGGTCTTCCCGGCCACGAGATTCAGGAAACTGGTGACCGTATTGCTGACGTCCAGCGCGGAGTTCGTGTTTGATGCACTGTATCCGGCCAGGTACATCACCGACTGGGTGGTGGTCGGCGGGGCGTCGCCGCTGACCAGGGTCACCTTGATGCGCGCGGTGCAGGACGTCGAGCCGTAGCAGCCGGACACGATGGTATAGGTGCCGGCCGTGGCCGGTTTGTAGGTGATGGTGGACTGGACGCCGCAGGCATCATCGTTCTCGGCCACCTGCACGCCGCTGGAATTCTTCAGGCGCAGGTAGGTGTCTTCGGTCGTGGAGCCGCAGGTGCTGAAGGTATAGGTGGCGCCGGCCGCCAGTTTCACGGTGTAGTTCACCGTATACTGCTGCGCGGAGTTCGTGTTCGACGCAGTATACCAGAACATATTGTAATGGTTGTAGCCGCGATACATGTCATCATTGCAATCGACGGATCCATCCAGATCGCCCGGCGGGGCGGACATGTCGGTGTCGTCGTCGAGGCCGTTGCACCACCACTGGCTTCCGTTGTTGGACGCGCCGTAAACGAAACTCGCCAACTGGACGCGGGCATCGTCATGGCAGTTGTGGCCGCCGCCATCGGAAAAGGCCGCGTACGGCGTCGAGCAGGCCGGGAGGTACCAGGACGGCCGGTTGATCTTGATCAGGCTGCATTTCTGGACCATCTCGGAGGGGCAGGTGCCATGGTTGCAGAAATCGTAGTAGGCGAACGTGCCCGTTCCATTCAGTTGATGCAGGCGCACGCCGCTGTGGCGGGCGATGACGACCGTGCTCTTGTCGTGGACGGCCGCGTAGTACCAGCCGGCGGAAAGCGAGAGGGCATCGGCCTCGTCCCCGGCCAGGGAACCGCCGCCGCCAGCCTCGTAGAGCTCGGGATTCAGGAATCCGTGCTCGAGGATCTCGGCCGTGACATGCATCTCGGACTCGCGGTAGGCGGCCGGCGCCGTGCGGGCGAAACTGCGGACGGCGGCCACCTCGTCGAGCAGCGTCACGTTGACGCCCATGTGCAGCAGTTCGTTCTCGACGGCATCCACGGCCTCGGACACCATGTCGAAGAGATGGCGGTTGGAAGTCCTGGGAGGTGGCAGCAGATCCTGCAGCAGGAGGTCGTCCTGCCACGTCGGATCGGCGAATGCGTCACCGCCGCGGCGCAGGTACAGGATACGCCCATCGCGGTCCATCACGCGGACGTCGATTTCATACCGCGGAAACTCGGGATCCTGCCGGTAATATTCCGGGGCTTCCTTTCCGCGGACGGCCTGGATGAAGAGCACGTCCTCGCCGCTGACGTAGCGGGCCGAAAACGACCGCCCCGGCTGCACGTCGAGCAGCGTCACGCCCGGCTGCAGGGCCGGATTTTCTTCCGGAGAAACACGGGGGCTCGCCTCGAATCCGCAGGCGGAAAGAATCAGGGCAGACGACAGCAGCAGGAAAATGCGTTTCATGGCGAAGCCTCCTTGCGGTTCCGGCACAGGCGAAAACCGCGTCGCCGCTGTTAGCATGAAAGATGCCAACTTGAAAATCCCTTGATGAACCTGCATTTTTACAGTGTCATCTTTAAATTTTCACAGACAGAATGTCCACAATCAAGACATAGCGAGACGCCGCCGAGCAATCAGTGTCTGTTTCTTGTACACCGCGTTTTGCCAGAACGCGAAAACGTCGTATTTTCATACACTCCGGGATCGCATGAAACACGGGGGAAGAGGCTTCCGCCTGTCGGCCCCCCGACTCCCGGCGACTCACGGGCGGCTGCGCAAATCGTCCTGCGGATAGACGGGCTCCACCACCGGGGCACTCAGGCAGGCATCGATGCTGCCCAGCCACGAAAGCGCCGAGAACAGCCGTTGCGCATCGGCCACCGCGGCGTTGCCCGCCACCCTGGCCGCATCGATGATGTTGAGGTAGCAGGGAGACGGCGGCGCATCCACGGCCTTGCCCTCGTCGCGCCACCAGTAGTGCAGGGAGCGGACCGTCCAGAGATACCGGAAATCATACGCCGTCGGGTTGGGCGCCCACTCGTACACGAAGGGCATGGGCGCACGCTCCACGGCCGCATCGACGATGCCCCGGGCCTCGTCGAGCGCCCGGCGCGCATGCGCCAGCCGGGCCAGGCGCCATGCCTGCAGTGCCGCATCCAGTTTCAGCGGGTCGTCCTTCCACGTGTCGGCGTAATCATACAACGCCCCGATCTGCGACGCCCGCAGCCGGGTGATGCGCAGGCCCGCCTCCATGTCCAGCATCGCCTGGGCGAAATCGTGCGCCCCGTTCACCGTGGCCGGGGCCACCTGCGCCTGCCAGCGCGCCTCGAAACCGCCCAGCCGCTCCTCCATGTCCGCCAGCAGCGGCCCCGCCCAGAGGTCGTATCCCAGGTCCCGGGTGCGCGTGTTGACCAGGCCGATCCAGTCGGGCTGGGTCATCTGGAAGGTGCCCGGCATCTGCTCGCTGCCCGTCTTGGTGATGTCGTCCCACGTCTCCCAGCCCTGAAGGTAGGCCTGCCCGTTCTTCTGCACGACCGAGTCCGGCAGCGTATCCCCGATGGCCCCGAGGATCAGCGCCCGGTGCTGCCAGATGGCGTAATCCGTCAGGAAACCGGCCAACTCCGCCGGAAAATGCAGTTCCTCGCGCAGCATCCGCCCGAATCCGTCTTCCGGGCTCGCCTGCAGATCCACGCCCCAGGACGCCCGGGCCGCCACGGCGTCGTTGAGCCAGTAGCCCCATTCCCAGCCGGAACTGAAGAAGAACTGGCCATCCATGCGCCCCTGGCCGCCCTCTCCCACCCGGCCGGCCTCCTCCGCCCGCGCAATCGCGTGCAGGTCCCGGTAGCGGTTCAGCGCGTACACGGGCAGAAACAGGGGAACGTCCACGTCGAAACTCACCCAGTAGGCCGTCTCCGGATACCACACGACGCTGCGCCGCCCCGCCTCGTAATAGAGAAAGTCCCGCATGTACGTGAAATCCGTGTTGCCGTAGGTGGGCGCCGGATCCTCGAGTGTGTAGTGCTGGACCGTATGCGGCAGGGCGCCCATGCGGGGATCGGCATAATGCACCAGAAAATTGTAGTTGATGTCCTCCCCCGTGCGTGGGTCGGGAAAACCCTGCGCCTTCTGTCCCGTCGAGCAGTGCCCCTTGATCCACACCGGCCGCCCGCCGTGCACCTCGTCCAGGTAGGCGGCCAGGGCGTCATAGGTGTCGAGCGCCTCCTGCGCGGCCCCATGCGTGAACTCGCTTTCGCCGGCCTCCGTCATCAGGTAGTCGAATCCCGCCCGCATCAGGTAATCCACGCTCTGGCGCATGCGCGCCAGTTTCTCCCCCAGCGTCTCTCCGCCATCGATCAGGCGGAATGCATGCTGCTGGGCCAGCGCCAGCGGTGCATCCACCCCGATTTCGAGCGCGTATTCGTGCCCGATGTCCACCAGCCGGCGCAACCGTGCGATCCGCTCCTCGCCGCGCCCGAAATCTCCCCAGTCTTCGCTTTCCAGCAGCACCCAGTGGACATGGTTGAGGCGGTTGGCCAGGCTCCACAGCAGCGTGCTGCGCCACGCCGGCAGTTGCGCCTCGAAGCCGTCCGCATCCTGCGGCGAGACGATTCCCCAGCCGTTGAGCACGTGGGAGAGTTCCGTCGCGTGCATGGTGTGCAGGTGGATTCCGCGCACCGGCCAGCGCGGCGCCGATGCCGCGTTCCATTCCAGATGCTCCCGGAAATCCTCCCATCGCGGCACCATTGGCACGAGCGGGTGCCCAAACAGGAATCCCGCCTGCTCCATGAGTCCGAAAAACCCGTACAGCACCCCCCGCATCCCGCCGCCGTGCCCGCCGCCCACGCTCACGATCCGGGCGCCGTTTCCCTGGCGCACGGTGCGTACGAGAAACCCCTCCGGAGCCAGTGCGGCGAGCTCCTGAGCCGGAATCCCGGGCAAATCCTCCCCGCCGACGACGATCAGTCGCGCATCCGGAGCCAGCCGTCCGGCATCCGGGACCGCATCGAGCCACGTCACGGGCGGCATCTGCGGGTTCTTTCGCGCCAGCAGTCCCAGCACGTCCTCCACCGGCCGGCGCGCCACCCCCGCACCCACCACCACCACGAGCCCGCCATGAAACTGCGGATGGTCCCCACCCTGGCCCTTATACACATCTGACGCTG
>CAZEZP010000002.1:0-46691 GCA_964516435.1 uncultured Kofleriaceae bacterium
CCCCCTCACCGCATGCCTCGACCTCGACGCCTCCCCCTCGCGCTCCCATCCACTCCCATCGAACGCCCTTTTTATCATATTGTTTCTACTCCCTGTCATCCTCATGCGGTTCATTCATACCTTCGCCATTTCCAGTTCTTCCTAGTCTCATTCCCATCTCCCATGATTGAACTGCCATCGTTTCCCACCGAGCCTCTTTCGCGGCGATGCCGGTCTCGGGAGAACCTCCCACGCGCGCGCCGCCCGATTCCGGATTCCGGAAACGCATGCAGGACCGCAGGCGCATTGTCAGCTTGAGTTGGCGGCGGCTTGCAGGTATAAAGCTGCCGGAGGAAGGTGGACGATGCCCCGTTTCATCGAAGGCGCCCTGTTTGGAAAGAATTATCGGATCTGCGTGATCGTTTCCCGGTTCAACAGCCTGGTCACCGAGCGGCTGCTGGAAGGTGCGCTGGACGCCTTCGCGCGCTCGGGAATCGATATGGAAGCGGTCACCGTAGTGCGCACCCCGGGTTCGTTCGAAATCCCGGCGGTGGCCCGCCAGGCCGCCTTCTCGGGCAAATACGACGGAATCGTCTGCCTGGGGGCCGTGGTGCGCGGAGACACGCCGCATTTCGACTACGTGAGCGCCGAGGCCATCAAGGGCGTGGCCCAGATTTCCCTGCAGGCCGAAATTCCGGTGATCATGGGAATCCTGACCACCGACACGCTGGAGCAGGCGCTGGACCGCGCCGGCGCCAAGGCCGGAAACAAGGGGTTCGACGCGGCCCGGTCCCTCCTGGAAATGATGAACGTCTACGCGGAGTTGCGTTCGTGACCTCCCCGCAGAAACCATCCGTCAAGGCCGGTTCGCAATCGGGAATGCGGCAGCGGCGCCGGGCGGCGCGCGAGTGGCTGCTGCAGGCGCTCTACGCGCGCGACGTGAACCGGACGGGGCAGGATTCGCTGTTTTCCGAGCCCTTCGGCACCGAAATCGGTCCGGATCCCGACAGCGAGTACATGCAGCAGGTGATGCGCTCCTTCCTGGAGCACGAAGACTTCGTGAACGAACGAATCCGCAGCGCCAACAGCCACTGGCGCATGGACCGCATGGACCGGGTGGACTTGGCCATCCTGCGCATCGGCGTCACCGAAATGTTTTTCACCGACACTCCCGAGCAGATCGTCATCAACGAAGCCGTGGAACTCGGGAAGCGCTACGGCAGCGAGACCAGTTTCCGCTTCATCAATGGCGTGCTGGATGCCATCCGGAAGAAGAAGCACGCATCCTGAATTCCTTTCCCTCTCTCGGCTGGACCTGCCCGAGGCGTGCGGGCGCAAGGCCGGCATGCTCTCCTTCCTGCAGAACCAGGGATTTCCGGTCGTTCCCGGCGCCGTATGGTGCGCCGATGCACCGCCCGCGCCGCAGGACTGGGAAAACCTGGCGCATCGAATCCCGCTGCCGTGGATTCTGCGCTCCTCGGCCGCCACGGAGGACGATACGCTCTCGTCCATGGCGGGCTGCTACCGTTCCGAGGGTCCGCTGCATTCCCCCGGGGAAGCGGCGGCGGCATTCTTCCGGGTTCGCGAAATCCCCCCCGCGGCGCTGGACATGTCCCTGCATGCCGGCCGCGATGCCGCCGCTCCCGCCGTTCTGGTGCAGACGTGGCAGAAGTTCTCCGCCCAGGGGGTGGTGCTGGTCCTTCCGGACGGGGATGTGCGGGTGGAAGGCTCCTTCACGGCGAAGATCGTGGATGGCGCTCCCCCGGAAACGCTGCCGCCGGAACTGGAGGAAACCGCCCGCCACCTGGCTCTTCGCGCAGCCCGGACGGCCGGTCTCGAAGCGGGCGCCGACATGGAGTGGGGAGCGGACCCGGAAACCGGAGGCTGGCGCGTGACCGTACTGCAATTGCGCCCCCTGGCGCCGTCGCAGGCACAGCCGCCTGCGTGGATGCGGCATGGGACATGGCATCTGGACCGCGCGCACCATCCGCGGCCGCTGTCCTTCCTGTACGCATCGGTGGCGGATCAACTGCGCCTGCGCCACGGCGTCCCCCAGGGAACATGGCACGGGCGCCTGTATGAATGCAGGGACGCATCGTGCCGGCTGCCGGCCGAGCCTCCCGCGCCGATGCCTTCTCCTTCCCCAATGCCCGGCGTCCTTTCCGGAATGGAACCTGTGCGACAGAAACTGTCGCACAGACTGGATTCCTTTCTGCGCTTCACCCGGGACTATCTGCGCCGGAAGCGAAGCCACCGGCCCGGAGAAAACTGCCTGGCCGCGATCCTGTCCCCCTCTTCCGAAATGGGGCCGGGCCCGAGGGCCCTGCGCTTCTGCCGCCACTTCCCCCGCTGGTGGGACCTGGAAGCCCCGTCCGTGCTGGATTCGGTGGAGCCGAACACCCCGGCCGAGCGCGGGGAAGATCCCCCCTGGCAAGTGTTCGCGCGGCGGGTGGACACGCGGGAACAGGACGACTGGGTGTTTGCGCTCATGCTGCACCACCTGCGTGAGGCCTTCCTGGCATGGGCGGGAGAAGCCATACGCGCTGGGCTCCTCGACACCCGCCAAGACGTCTTCCTGCTCACCGTTGAGGAAGTCCTTGGTGGACATTTCTCCCGGCGTCTGGTGGAGCACCGCCGCCTGCGGACCGCCGCGCGGATGGCCTGGGTGGCGCCGGAAACTGTCGTGGACGGCGTTCCCACCTGGCCCCGGGACGGCAGGGACGGCGCATCCGAAATCCACGGCCAGCCAACTGTCTTCGGCATGGCGGCTGGACCGGCCTTCCTGGCGGAGCGTCATTCCTGCCCTCCGCCTCCCGGCGCCGTGATGGTGGTGCACGCACTCGCCCCGCAGGACATCGTGCACCTGAACCGGACCGCCGCTCTGGTGGTGGAACTTCCCGGAACCGCCGGGCACGCCATGCTTATCGCCCGCGAACTGGGCATACCCGCCGTCACCGGCGCCGCAGGATGCACACGGCTCATTCCCGACGGCGCATTCGTCCGGGTGGACGGCTCCACCGGCCGCGTCTGGTGGAATGAGCAAGGCAGTTGACCCTTCCGGACAAAAAATGTACCCATTGAGGCCGGAGGGACGCATGTCGACGAGGCGATCGCCGGCCGTGGCGGGACGATTCTATCCGGCATCCGCCACGGTCCTGGAAAAAGAAATCCGCGCATATCTCGATGCGGCCGACACCACGGTCGAACCGCTGGGCGCCATCTCGCCGCACGCGGGCATCATGTACTCGGGAAAATGCGCCGGACGGCTCGTCGGCGCGCTGGACCACATCCCCGACACCGTGATCATGCTGGGACCCAATCACACGGGACTCGGACAAGCCATCGCGGTGGATCCGCACGACGAATGGGAAACGCCGCTGGGCCGGGCGCTCGTGGACGAGTCCCTGCGCCGCGCCCTGCTGGAAGCGGGCCCCGGCTGGATCGCGCAGGATGCCCTCGCGCACCGCCGCGAGCATTCCATCGAGGTCCAGTTGCCGTTTTTCCAGGTCCGCCGCCCCGATCTGCGTTTTCTGCCCGTCTGCCTCGGATTCGCCGACTACGACCTCGCCGTGGCGCTGGGACATGCGCTCATGGAAGCCCTCCACGCATGCGGCCGGAAGGACTTCCTGCTGCTGGCCAGTTCCGACATGAGCCACTTTTTGCCGCAGGAGAAGGCGGTCGAACTGGACCGCATGGCGCTCGACCCGTTTCTGGCCATGGAACCACGCAGGGCATGGGACACCGTCCGCTCCCGCAGGATCACCATGTGCGGATTCGTGCCGGCGACCACCGTGCTCGCGGCGTGCCTCGAAGCCGGCGCATCCTCGGCAAGGCTGCTTCACTACACGACTTCCATGGAGGCCTCCGGCGACGCGTCCTCCGTGGTGGGCTACGCATCTGTGGTGTTTCTCCCATGAATCTTCTTCGCCCCCTTTCTGCCGCCCTCATCCCGGTGGACCGTTTGCTCTCCCGCCTCGTCGGCCGTGGCTTCGGCCTGAAGGACGTGTTCACGCTCATCAACCTCGCCGGAGGCACCGCCGGCATCTACCTGGCCATGACGGGGCGCCCCGTGGATGCCTCCTGGGCCGTGCTCCTGGGCTTCATCCTGGGGGATTCCCTGGACGGCGCCGTGGCCCGCATCACCCGGCACTCGAACCGCTTCGGCTCCGACTTCGACACCATCACCGACCATCTGGCCCAGGGCATCGCGCCGGCATTCATCGTGTTTTCGCACCTGGCGCCTGTGAACCTCGAACTGGCGATGGCCACGACGTTTTTGCTCATCGCCGCCGGCAGCATCCGGCATGCGCGCAACACCGCCGTGCCGTTCGAATACAAGTTCTGCTGGAAGGGGCTTCCCCGCCCGATCGCCACGATGTTCCTCTTCTCCCTGTACAACTCCCGGCTCGTCTGGAGCCTGCCGCATGCCCACTGGTGGCTCTTCGCCATCACACTGGCGGCGGCCTGGGGTCTTCTGACCGATTATCCCTTCGTGAGCCATCATGGGCGCAAACTGCAGGGCTGGGTCGTGGGCATCGTGACGTTCGCCTATGCTGCCACCATCCTGCAGGCGCTCTTCTACCGCCGCTTCGTGTGGGAGTTCCTCTTCCTGTGCATGTGCGTCTACATCTTCCTGGGATGGATCGTCCTGCATCCGGAGGAACGCGCCGAATACCGCGACGCCGTGCACCGCTGGCGCCGGGAACTCGAGAAAGACTCCCCCTACCGAGCCGGCAGGGACGAATGAACCATGACGTTTCTGGCCGCCCACATCACGGACATCCACTATCCCGTTCCCTCCAGTTTCCGCCTGCGCGACATCGCGACCAAACGCATCACGGGCGCGCTCAACCTGCTGGTGTCCTCCCGGCGTTCCTTCCGGCCGCACCTGCTTACAAGCCTGCTTCGGCAACTGAAGCGCATGGGCGTCTCCCACCTGCTCGTCACGGGAGATCTCGTGAACCTGGCCTACCCGGAAGAATACCTGCGCGTGCGCGCCCATCTGGAGGAAGCCGGGTTCTCGCCCCGGCAGGTGAGCATCGTGCCGGGAAACCACGACGCCTATTTGCCCGTGTGCATCGAAAAGGAAATCTTCTGGGAGCAACTGGGGCCCTACGCCGGAGCAGCCGGGCCGCAGGACTATCCTTTCGTGCATGAGACGGGCCCCCTGCAGATCATCGGCCTCTCATCGGCCATTCCCACGGCCGTGGGCATGGCGTACGGAGAACTGGGCAACGCGCAACTCGCCCGCCTGGAAGCCGTGCTTTCCGTGCCCACCGACCGTTTTCGCGTGGTGCTCGTCCACCATTCCCCCTGTCCGGGGGGCGACACCTGGCACGACGGCCTCGTGGACGGCTCCCGCGTGCGCCGCCTGATGTGGCGACATGGCGCCCATCTCGTGCTGCACGGGCACGAGCACCGCGACGTGGAGCGCTTCATCGATGGCCCCGACGGCGAGCGCATCCCGGTCGTGGGCACCGGCTGCGCCATCCTGGACGACCCCCGCCCCGCCCTGCGCGCGCGCTTCCGCCTGCTGCGCTTTTCGGGCACGCGGCTGGTCTCCTCCGCCGTCTTCATGCACGATGCCGAAACCGATGCATGGACGGAAACCGTTCCCGGCATCCGGGCCACCTCGTAACCATGCGCAGCCCCACCCCCCATCAGGTCATGGCCTTCCTGTGGGTGGCTCTCGCCATCGCACTGGGAAGCATTCTGGCCATGCAGCATGCACAACGCCGCCAGCGGATGCAGGAAAGCAGCGACCGGCTGGCCGAAATCGAGAAGAATCCAGGATTCTTCCTGTCGGATGAAGCCGTCCGCCAACTGGAGGAAGCCGTCCGGCGCATTCCGGGAGATCCCGACCTCGCGGCCGCCCTGTCCTGGACGCGGGCCCTGCGGGTGGCGTTCCTCGGAGAGGACGCCGAAGCATGGCAGAAAGCCCACGTGGCAGCGACCCGGATGAAGAAGACCACGGCGCCGGCTCCCATCTCCCGCATCCGCCTGGCGGGCGCCCCCCTGCTGGTGCGGACGAAAACGGCCGAGACCCGGGGCGAACTGCTGGCCAACCTGCAGGAAGCGCTGCAGTTGCAGGACGACTGGCCCGGATCCTCCACGGCTCGGCTGGTCGCGGCAGCGGCGGCGTTCGCCTGTGGAGAGGACGGGCTGGCGCAGCGGTTCCTGTCGGGTCCGGTTCCGGAACCCTTCTCCTGGCTTCGCCTGGAAGCCGGCCTTTCTTCCCCGCAGGCCCAAGATGTCCTGAACAGTCTGCAATCCATGCCGATCGCATCGGCCCTGCGCATCCCCTGGCGGGAATGGGCCAACTGCATCCATGCCGATGGCGGAAAAGAAGAGCCAAAAAACGACACGGCGGACATCGGCCGCCTTCCCGAGCCGTTTCCCGTGGTTTCGGCATGGAAGCATCTGACGGCCGCCTGCCGGATGCTGCGCGGCCAGCCGGAAGAAGCCAGAAAATCCCTGCGCCGGCTGCCCCCCCTGACTTCCCCGTACCAACTGCAATCCGCCATGCGCCTGGCCCTGGAGGCGAAAGACATGGAGACATTCGAGACGCTCAAGGCCGCGTTCGTCCGCCGTTACGGGGAGCGCCACCCCCGACTGCTCGCCCTGGCCCACATGGAACTCATGCAGCGGATGGAACCGGAGTCGGCCTGGCAAAGCCTCTCCCTGCTGCCGGGGGAAAAGCCTTCGGACCGGCCAGCGGCGGTGGCGGCGCTCCTCTCCGGACACGGAAAGGAAATGGAACCCGCACTGCGGCGATTCCTGGCGGACCTGCCCGTGCAGGAATGGATGAGAGTCCCCCCGACGGCCAGGGATCTCGCCGGACTGCAGGAGAGGGCCGGGCTCGGAACGAAAGCCGGACAGAACCCGCCGGATCCCGTCCTGGCCGCGCTGTGGCTTTCCTTTGCGCTTTCGGCGCTGGACGCGGAACAGTGGGGAACCACCGGCTTCGACGCCGACGCCGAACGGCTGAAGAATGCCATCGAACGGCTGCCGCCGGAATCGTCCTGGGTGATGAAAAAAGCGGCCCGGCTGGGCATCCTCCTGCCGAAAATGGACTTCGCCGCCCGGGCCCTGGCGCGCCTGTGCGGGGACGACGGCGCGGATTTCGCCCGCAATCCGCACTTCTGCACGGCCTGGATCGCCGATCCCGAAGTGCGGGATCTCTACGGGCGCTATCTGACCGCGGAGGAAGATCTCGCCATTTTGTTCGCCTGGGTCTGGGACTGGATGGAAACCAACATACCCGCCGCACCGGCTACCACGGACAGCGACTGGTTCTGGCAACTGCGCCGCCTGCGGTATTTTCTGCGCGTTTCTCCGGGACACGGCAAGGATGTGGCCGAAAAGGCCGCCGCATGGAAACACCTGGAAACCCACGAAAACCGGGAGGTGCGCCTCGAATATGCATTGCTTCTGGCGGCGCTGGGCGACCACCGGATGACATCGGCACTGGCTGCCGACCCGGCGCTGCCGCTTCTGCTGGCACGGCGGCTGGCCCACCACCTGATTCAGAACGATGCGGCAGGCGCTGCACTGCCCATGCTGACCCGCATCCTGAACACGCCGGACCTCTCGCCCCGGGCCCGCCTGGAATTCGGGCGTCTGCGGGCGCGCGCGCGTCTGGCCCTGGGACAAGACGCCGTGACCGATTGGGAAAGCGTGTTCGGACGCGACCCCTGCCCGGAAAATGCAGTCCTGCTGCTGCAGGCCCATCTGAACCGGCGCGACAGGAATTGTCGCCGCATCCGCGAGTTGCTGGAACGCTTTTCGGACCACCCCCTGATTTCTCCCATTGCGGAGCAGGCCAGGGGGCTCTGCCCGTGAACCCGCATGAGCGATTGGAATTTCGATGATCCGGCGCCAAGGTTGGCAGTCGTGATCCGGCGTCCGGGTTGGCGCCTCAAGAGGGACGGCGGCGAAGGCCCACGAACAGCGCCAGAAGGAGCGGCAGCGCGGCGCCAATGCCGCCGCCGGAACGCGAGCCGTGGCGGCAGGAGCAACCCTCGGCGCCCAGTTCGGGAACGGGCGGCGTCCCATCCCCGTCGACGCCGGCATCGTCGGCTCCCTGCACCACGGTGATCGTCCGGTTGGCCGGCACGTCGCGGATTTCGGTTTCCTCCGGGGGATTCACCGGCCAGCGCACGCGCACGGCATCCACGCGGCCGGCCTCCCCCAATCCCACGTGCACGGCGAGCGGATTCTGCGTGGTCGTGCCCTTGCCGCCCTCCACCTGCCGCACCCACACGCGCCCTTCGGCTTCCACGCGCACCACGGCCCCGATGGCGGCGGCATTGGCTCCCTGGCCGCGCAGCCGGATCTCCAGCCAGTTCCCTGGTTCCGGGAAATCGTTGCGGTACAGGCGGTTGGCCAGAAGGTCCAGGTCGCCGTCATTGTCGTAGTCGGCCCACGTGACGCCCCAGCCATTGTCGATGCGGATGCCCGAAAGGTAGGTCGCATCCTCGAAGCCGCCGCGGTTGCGGTACAAAAAGCCCTGGTACCCCGCGTACACGTCGGTGATGAAGAGATCCAGCCGCCCGTCGTTGTCGAAATCCCCGAATGCCGGATCCGAGTGCGTCTCGGAATAGGCGATTCCCCATTCCTCCCGGTGTTCCGAGAAGCCCCACTCCGGCGGCCCCCCGTTGAGATACAGCATGCTCTTGTCGGAAAATTCGATGAAACGGGGATGGGCCAGATTGGCCACGAACAGGTCGAAATCGCCATCGTTGTCCACGTCGCCCCACGCGGCTCCGATGGAATGCCCGTAGGCGCCCGAGACCAGTTCGCCCACCGTGCCGTTTTCCACGGAAATGTTCCGGAACCGGCCGCCGCCCAGGTTCAGGAAGAAGTAATTGCCCTGGAGGCGGTAGTTGGTCACGTAGATGTCCATCCAGCCGTCCTGGTTGAAGTCCGCCATGGCCACGCCGCGCCCGCACAGGCCGCGGCCCATGAACCGGATGCCCGAGGATTCGGAGACGTCCGTGAACGTGCCGTCCCCGTTGTTGCGCCACAGGTAATCGAGCGTTCCCAGCGACAGCGCGCCGCCGGTCCAGTCGGTGGGCGTCTCGTAGTTGGCCACGTAGAGGTCCACGAAACCGTCGTTGTCGATGTCCCCCCACGCCGCGCCCTCCGTGGGCAGGTAATCGTACGGACGCCCGGCCTCTTCGGAAACGTCGGTGAACGTGCCGTCGCAATGCCCCCGGTACAGGCGATCGTGGGCGGGCTCCTGAACGCCGTCGGGCAGGCAGCGGTTTTCCACGCAAAAATGGCCCGCGATGCAATCGGACGGCGTGGCGCAGACGGGCAGATAGTTGTGGACAGTCGTGTAAAAATCCAGGCAGCCGTCATTGTCGAAATCGGCCCACACGCCGCCATTGCCGCCATTGTCCGGCGGCAGTCCCTGCGGCGCCTCGAGCCGGGAAAACGTGCCATCCCCGTTGTTCCGGTACACGACGCGCCCGCCCATGACCACGTCGTCGAAACCGTCGTTGTCGAAATCCCCCCAGGCCATGCGTCCTCCGGGAACGAGCCCCGAACTCTCGGTCGCATCCGCGAACCAGAATGCCTCCGGAATGCCGTGCCAGAGCACCCGGGCGCGCACCAGGGCATCGAGCGCCGCGCCCTGGGAATCGCCCACGAAGTACCATTCGCCGCCCATGCGCACCAGCGAGGAAGCCGCCGGCGACCCCGTGGCATCCCACGACAGGCGCGTGGACCCGTCGCGCAGCACGTGTCCCACGTGGAAGAGCGCCATCGGGGAAATCTCCACGCCTTCCCCCGGCAGGTCGATTTCGGTCCATTGGCCTTCTTCCGGCATCACCGTCGCGGCGAAGAGCACCCGGTCCAGATCCGGCGCATTGCCGCCGTTGTCGGCCCAGACGAAGACGTCCGCGGGAACCCCCACGGCGCCGAAATGCAACTGCAGCGAAAGCAGGCGCGCCGGATGCAGCGCCCGGAAACTCACGACCTCCACGTCCCCGGCCGAAAGTCCCTGCACCGTTCCGGCCGGCGCCCCATCGTCATGGGACAGCAGGACTTCCTGCGCCCGGGCCGGAAACGCATGGAACAGGTGCAAAACGATGATTCCAAACCCTGCCAGGAAGTATTTTCGACTATTACTATGCATAACAATATTTCATCTTTGCGAGTTCATTGCATTTTTCATTACATTTTTTTATTGACCCACAAATCCGCGTCGAGTCTTTCGCAGCCCCGGCGCAGTTCCAGATACACCGGACGAACGGCCGACGAAGCACCATCGGGCGTGCGCGCGATGACCTGGCCGCGGCGCACGATGCTGCCGGCCTGCACGGTCGGGGCATCCACGCGCCCGATGATGGAGTGGATGTCGAACTCGTGCTCGATGACGACGACGGTGCCGTAGCCTTCCAGCGGTCCCACGAACCGCACCGTGCCGTCGTGGGTCGCCCGCACGGGAGCGCCGGCGGGGGCGGCATACCAGACGCCCGGAAGTTGGGGAGCGCCTGGAGAAGGCGGCATGAGGGGTCCCGCCACGGGCTTGAGCATCATTCCCTTGTAGCGGGCCAGCGAAGATTCCGGTTTTTTCATGGAAGCGCGCAACGACTGGATGCGCCCGTAGCGCTGCCAGTCCACGGCGTCGAATCCATTCTTGTCGACCCCGTCGAGTTGCCGTTCCAGTTCGCGGATCTCGAACAGGCTGCGGGCCATCAGGTTTTCGGCGTCCAGTTCCATCAGCCGGAAGTTCTCCTCCAGTTTCTGCAACTCGGCGATGTTCTGGTCCACCCCGTCGCGGCGCGCCCTGAGCAGCCGGATTTCCTCCCGGAGCCGCCGGCGCTCCGCGAGTTCACGCTCCAGCAGGACCATCAGCAAAAACCGTCCGTCGCGCGCGGGACGCACCCAGCGGGAACGCCAGCGCGAAGGTCCCGCCTGCACGTGGGACAACTTGTAGAGCGCCAGCGTCAATTCACGCGCGCGCTTTTCCCTCGCCTCCACCTGGCGGGCCAGTCCGCCCAGCGTCACCGTGAGACGGTCGCGCTGGGCCATCCACTCCAGGCGCTCCTCCTGGAGAACTTCCCGGGAAGCGGCGAAACGGCGCCGGCGCGAATCGGAATCCGCGGCCACATCCCAGAGTTTCTCCAACTTCACCAGGGTAGCGGAAACGCGGTTCGGGGGAAGGACGGGCCTTTCGGCGCCCCCGGCCGCGGCCGGCGCATCCGAAGCCGCTTCGGAAACTCCCCCGGCAGGAGCCAGCATCATGGCCATGAAACCCAGAATCACCAGCATGCTTGCACCCGTGAAAAAAGCCTCACGCGGGGACCCGCACGGTCCACAGTGCCAAACGGGCCGCAGCCCAACTGGTCAGCAGGAAAGCCCCCACTGCCGCAGCAGCGCCCTCGGCCGAAAACAGCACGAACCGTCCCGCGTCGGCCACGGCCGGCCCCAGCAGCACTTCGAGCAGCGGCGCGCCCAGCCACAGCACGCCCCACATCAGGCCCATCGCCAGCATTCCGCCGAAAAGGCCGTGAAACAGGCTCACCAGCACCAGCGGAGTCCGGATGAAGGTGGGCGAAGCCCCCAGAAGCCGTAGCAACGCCATTTCCTCCACCCGCACCTCCACGCGGGAGCGGGCCGCGTTCATGATGACCCAGCCGGCCACGGCGAGCACCACCGCGCACAGCAAAAACGCCACCAGCACCGAAATCTCGAAGACGTTGCCGAACTGCAGGTTCCACCGGTCCATGGCCCGCACGTCGGCCACCGGATGCTGTACGCCCGCCATCTGGCGCAGGCGCCGGCTCGTGGCACGCACCAGTTCGGGATCCCCGGAGACAACCACGTCGAGCACCGAAGGGAAAAACGAGGCTTCCATCTCCACAACGAGCCCGGAATCCGGCCCCAGCGCCTCGAGCAGTTCCGCACGGGCATCCTGGGGCGTCACCAGCCGGACACGGCGCACGCCGGGCATGTTCTGCACTTCGTTTTCCAGTTTCCGGATTTCGTCGCCGGCAGATCCGGATTCCAGCACCATCGTCAGGCGGGCGCCCGCCGACCATGCGGTTTCCGCGGCGCGCACGCCCTGCGCCGCCCACACCACCAGGCCCGCCAGCAGGAATGCCAGCGCCACCGTGATGATGGTGAAAACGTGCCCTGCCGGGTTGCGTCCCAGTTCACTCCATGCCAGCCGAAAATGATATGCCAGTGTCTTCATGGGCGTTTTCCACGGGCACGATGTTCGTGCCGACGATCTGCCAATGGTCGATCCGGTCGAAGGAGCAGAACTCCAGGCGGTGCGTGGCCACGACGATGGCCATCTGGTCCTGCTCGGCATGCTCCAGCAGGATGCGCATGAGGCGCTGCGCGTGGACACGGTCCAGGTGGGCGAACGGCTCGTCAGCCAGAAGCGCCTGCGGCCAGGCGGCAACGGCCCGGGCGAACACCGCGCAGCGCGCCTGGCCGGCCGAAAGCGTGCTGGCAAACCGGTAGGCCAGGTGCGACAGTTCGAACCGTTCCAGCAGCGCTTCCACCCGTTTCACGAGCTTCTCCCCGTGAATCCCCTGGATGCGCAGGGGCAGCGCCACATTCTCAATGACCGTGCGGTCCGCCACCAGGCGGTCGGCCTCATGCACCATGGCCACCTTGCGCCACAGTTGCATGCGGCCCTTTTCCGTGAGTTTCGCGATATCCTGGTTCCCCACCCACACACGCCCCGAATCCGGTGGAATCTCGCCGCGCAGCAGGCGCAGAAAGGTCGTCTTGCCGGAACCCGTCTCCCCGGCCACGACTCCGATCCGCCCGCTCAGGACCGAGAAGCAGACACGCTCCAGCAGAGGGGAATCCTTCTCGAACGACTTGGAAACATGCTCGGTGCGCAACATGGCGCCCAACCTAGCACAGGCCTTGCGGCGCTGCAAAAAAACCGTCCTTCCAGAAAAAATGATAATGAATATTTTTTCATGAAATAAAGTAATAAAAATATTTTTTCATTATTATTGAATTCATGAAACTTCATTGCCTTTCTTTTCGTTTTCCGATAGCGTAGCGGCCATGTCCCAACCCCGTTTCTTCCGCGTTCCCCGCAAGATGAACATGGAACCGGCCATCCTGCTGGCCGCGTCGATCGCCGTGGGTTTGCTGGCTGGATTTTCAGCATTGGCCCTGCACAAATCCATCGAATGGGCTTTCCACCTCTTTTTCTGGCCTTTCGGCGTCGCCGGCGGAGAACGGGAAGCCGCCCATCTCCCCTGGTACGGTCTGCTGCTGCTTCCTGCTGCCGGCGGCCTGTTGCTGATGCCGCTTCTGCGCTGGGCGGCTCCCGAGGTGCGCGGTTCCGGCATTCCCGAGGTGCTCGAAGCGCTGGCCCTGCGGGCGGGCCGCATCCGCAAGCGGGTGCCTTTTCTCAAAATCCTCGCCACTGCCATTTCACTGGGTTCCGGCGCCTGCGCGGGTCGCGAAGGGCCCATCGTCCAGATTGGCGGCGGACTGGGTTCCATGGTGGCATTCCACGCCCGCGCCTCGGTGCGCCAAACCCGCACGCTGGTGGCATGTGGCGCCGGAGCAGGCATTGCCGCCGTGTTCAACATGCCCTTTGCCGGCGCCATCTTCGCCCTGGAAGTCATCTTGGGCGGTTTCCAGGCCGTCAAAATCGCACCCATCGTGGCTTCTTCCGTCGTCGCCACGGTGGTGGTGCGCATTTTCATGGGAGACCATCCCACGCTGATGCATGTGGAATTTTTCATGCGCCATCAATGGGAACTGGCGCTTTACGCGCTGCTGGGCATTTTCATCGGCATCCTTTCGGCCCTGCTCATCCATGGAATCCAGGGATTTCACCGGCTGTTTTCCCGGCTGCCCGTGAAATGGTGGTGGTACCCGGCCATCGGCGGCCTTGCGGTCGGAACGCTGGCACTGTTCACGCCGCATCGATTCGGCGTGGGCTACTACCAGATCAACGAAATCGTCTCCAGAAAAACACATCTCGTGCTCGCTTCCACGCTCGCCCTCACCGCCGTGAAACTGCTGTCCACCTCCATTTCCGTGGGTTCCGGCACTTCCGGCGGCATCTTTGCCCCTTCCTTGGTGATCGGCACCTTCGCCGGAGCCAGTTTTGGACTTGCAGCCGGCCGATTCCTCGACGTCTCCCATCCGTCCAACTATGCGCTCATCGGCATGGGCGCCTTTCTGGCCGGCGCCATGCGCGCTCCCATTTCCGCCACGCTCATGCTCTTCGAACTCACATGGCATCCCCTGGTCATCGTGCCCCTGATGCTGGCCACGGCCTCGGCATCCATCGTTTCGGCCCTGCTCAAGCACGAAAGCATCGACCATTGGAGCCTCGTGGCACGCGGCATCCACGTGGAGCCGGAAAACCGCGTCACGGATCCCCTGCGCGCGCATGCAGCGGGAGAAATCGCGCGCCGCGATGCTCCCGAGGTGCTCCCCGACGCCCCGCTGGGCCAGGTAATCGCCCGCCTGCTCGACGCCGGCGCCGACTGGGGTTTCGTGGTGGATGAAAACGGCCGCTACGCCGGCACCATCTTCGGGCGTGATTTGAGCCTGGCGCTCACGCAGCGCGAGCATCTGGACCCGCTGGTGGTGGCGGCCGACATGGCGCAGGCGGGCCCCATCGCCCGTACTTCCGACGATCTGGCGCTGGCGCTGCGGCTCATGGAGTCGGGCAAACTGGAAGTCCTGGCCGTAGTGGACGAAGACGGCCGTTTCGCGGGCGCCCTCACTCCGGCCGACGTCTTCTCGCTGTTCCATGAGGAAATGAGCAGCCAGGAACTGCAGCACACGGTCGTGGACGCCATCTCCCTGAGCGAGCGCCTCGGGGAAATCGATCTGGGCGACGACCACGTGCTGGTGGAAATCGAAGCGCCGCCCCATGCATATGGCAAGACGCTTCCCGAACTGGACATCCGGCGCCGCTTCCACATCCAGGTGATCATGCTGCGGCGCCGGCTTTCGGGCGGCCCCGAAGGGAAACCCCAGTGGAAACGCTGGGCCCCCGCACCCACGGACACGCTGGAGCCGGGCGACTTCCTGCTGGTGCTCGGAAAACGGGAAAACATACGAAATGCAACAAAAATTTAAATATTTTTCCAGCCTTCTCATTGCAATCTCGATGACCGCCTGCGCAACACGGGAAGATGCGGTCACGGTGCCGCGTCCAGTCTTCGGCGTGTGCCTGGAAACGCCGTGCCGGGTACGCCTTCAGGCCGTGCGGGGAAAGGTGCCTTCCGGGGAAAAGCGCCCGGCCGGCATGATTCTGGAGCTGCGGGATTTCTTCCGGACCCATCCGCGGCAGGCCGCCTACCGCTTCGGCCGCAAACCGTCCCCCCTGCGGCCTGGCTCGCTCGAAGCCATCCTGCGCATCGCCCCCGACCAGGACCTGCGCGTGCGCCTGGCGCCCGAGGCCGCCATCGAGTTGCCCAGCCTGCATTTTCCACAGGTGCCCGGTCCCCTCGAGAGCACCGTCTTTCGCGCCGTGCGGCCGGAAAACCGGGGGAATTTCCGCTGCGCGCAGGACGCCGACACCGGCACGGTGTTCTCCGTGCCGTGGGTGCACGCCGGGAAACCCGCCCATGCCCGGAGGAAAAACAACCCGGCCCCCGGCTGGCCCCCGCTGCGCATCCTGCACACTACCGGGCGCCTGATCGTGCTTTCCCACGTTCCGGAAAGGGAGCGCGCCCTCTGGATGGCGCTGGCTGACTGTCTGGGCCCCGTGGCCGTGGCGCAGCCGGAACCCGGGGAGATTGCCGATGCGCAGGTCTCGGGCATCAGCCTGTGGCAATGGCTGGAGCCGGCCGGTCCGTCCTGGCGCGCGCTCAACGAAAAATTGCGGGCGCGGGGCCCGCTCGTCGCGGCCGTCGTGCAAAACGGGCGAGCGGTGCGCATGTTCGAAACGCCGAACCCGGTTGACTTCCTGGAAATCATGGCCAGAGAACACATCCTCGCCCCGGACGCCGTGTGGGCCGCGTGGACACGGCTGCTGCAGGCGGGGGTCCCGGCTGCGCGCTTTGCGCGGCTGCGGCCGCATCTGCTGGAATCGCCACGCGAAGGAGAAGACCGACATGCCGACCGACCTTGAAATCGCCCGGAAGGTGCAGTTGAAGCCCATCACCGAAATCGCCGCCAAACTGGGATTCACGCCCGAAGATCTGGATCTCTACGGCCCCTACAAGGCCAAGATCAGCGCCCGGACCTGCCACCGCGCCGAGGGCTGCACGGATCGCGGCCACCTGATCCTGGTATCGGCCATCACCCCCACCCCGGCGGGCGAGGGAAAGACCACGGTGTCCATCGGGCTGGCGCAGGGGCTGCAGAAACTCGGCCATGTGACCGCGCTGGCCCTGCGCGAGCCGTCGCTGGGCCCCGTCATGGGCGTCAAGGGCGGCGCCACGGGCGGTGGCTGGTCGCAGGTGCTGCCCATGGAGGACATCAACCTGCACTTCACCGGCGACATCCACGCCGTCACGGCGGCCCACAACCTGCTTGCGGCCATGCTGGACAACCACATCTACCACGACAACCGCATGCGCATCGACCCGCGCATGGTGCAGTGGCGCCGCGTCATGGACATGAACGACCGCGCCCTGCGCAAGATCATCCTGGGCCTTGGCGGGCGTACCATGGGCACGCCCCGCGAGGGCGGATTCGACATCGCCGCGGCTTCCGAAGTCATGGCCATCCTGTGCCTGACCGAGAGTTTTTCCGACCTCAAGCGCCGCCTGGACAACATCCTGGTGGGCTACGACTACGACCAGAATCCCGTGACGGCCAAGGGACTCAAGGCTTCCGGCGCGATGGCCGTGCTGCTCAAGGACGCCTTCAAGCCCAACCTGGTGCAGAGCATCGAGGGCGTGCCCGCCTTCGTGCACGGGGGCCCGTTCGCCAACATCGCCCAGGGCACCAACTCCGTGATGGCCACGCGTCTGGCACTGCGCACCGCCGAATACGTGGTGACCGAAGCCGGCTTCGGCTTCGACCTGGGCGCGGAGAAGTTCTTCGACATCGTGGCCCGTTCGGCGAAATTCTCACCGCGCACCGTGGTGCTCGTGGCCACCGTACGTGCCCTCAAGATGCACGGCGGCATGAAGAAGGCCGACCTCAAGAACCCCGATCCCGGCGCGGTCGAGCGCGGCCTGCCCAACCTGGCCAAACACCTCGAGAACATCGCCAAGTTCCAGGTACCGAGCGTGGTAGCCATCAACGTGTTCGCGCAGGACACCGAGGAGGAGCTGCGGGTGATCGAGGATTTCTGCCGTTCCCGCGGCGTGCCGGTGTCCCGCGCGGACGTCTGGGGACAGGGCGGCGCCGGTGCGCTGGACCTGGGACAAAAAGTCATCGATTCCATCCAGAATTACAAGGGTGATTACAAGCCATTGTATGACCTCGCGCAGCCAATTGAAGAAAAAATTGCAACGGTGGCCCGTGAAATCTACGGTGCCCAAGCCATCGACTACACGCCGCAGGCCAAGGCCGACCTCAAGCGCCTCGTGAAAGCAGGCTACAATCAACTCCCCGTGTGCATCGCCAAGACCCAGAACAGCCTCTCGGACAATCCCTCCCTGCTCGGGCGCCCCAAGGATTTCATCGCCACCGTGCGGGAAATCCAGGTGGCGGCCGGCGCCGGCTTCGTCATCCCCATCACCGGCGACATCATGCGCATGCCCGGACTGCCGGAGGTTCCGGCCGCCGAGAACATGGACATCGACGACGAAGGCAACATCACCGGCCTGTTTTGATCGATTGATTTCAATAAAAAATAAAATTGCAATAGCCGGTTGCAATACCAGTTTCCAAAATCCATCCGGAACTGTGGAAAAATGGCCTTGAACGACGCCGGAACCGCATGATAAGTTCGCCTCGCCCGCGTTCGGGCCACGAGGTCGCACATGTCGTTTTCCACATCGTCCTTCAAGGAATTCCCCAAGGTCTTCTGGACCGCCAACCTGACGGAACTGTTCGAGCGGGCCGCCTACTATGCCATGGCCTCATTCCTGGTGCTGTACTTCCAGCAGATCGGCCTGGGCAACTACTGGCCCAGCACGCTCAACGGCCTGCTCTGGGGCCTGGTGTATTTCCTGCCCATCCTGTCGGGCTCTCTCGCGGACCACTTCGGCTTCCGCCGCGCGCTGGTGCTGGCCTTCGTGCTTTTGACCATCGGCTATGCCTTCGCGGGAGCCCCCGTGTGGACGGGTCTGGCCGAACTCAATCCGTCCATCGCCAAGGACGCGCCGCTGTCGGCCTCGATGCCGGTGGTGGCGCTCGCGGTGATGGCGCTTTTGTTCATCGGCGTGGGCGGCTCCATCATCAAGCCCTGCATTTCGGGCACGGTGCAAAAGACGAGTCCCACGCATCTGGTGACTCTGGGTTTCGGCATCTTCTACATGGTCATCAACATCGGATCGCTGTTTGGCCGCGGCGTGAGCTACTACGTGCGCACAAACTCGAACCTGTCCATGATTTTCGCCGTTTCCGGCGCCATGGCGCTTTTCGCCATGTTCGCCGTGCTGTTCACCTACGAGGAGCCCCCTACCCCTGCCGACGCGCCAAGGAAGGATCTCAAAAAGACCCTGCTCAACATGGTGCTGGTGCTGCGCCAGACGCGGTTCGTGGTGTTCCTGGTGCTCATGGCGGGCTTCGCCTTCCTGTATCACCAGGTCTACAACGTCATCCCCCTGTACCTGGCCCGCTTCGTGGAGGAGAAGCCGCCGGTGGAGCTCTACACCATGGCCAACCCCGTCACGATCGTGCTCTTCCAGTTGCTCGTCACGCGCCTCTTCGGCGGCATGAATCCCATCCGCTCCATCATCGTGGGCACGCTCATCATCGCCGGCGCGATGGTGTTCAACATCCTGCCGCTGCTCAAGGGCATGGACCTGCGCGCGGCCTTCATCGGCTCGCTGCCGCTGGGCGGCGCCATGGCCATCGCCACCGTGGCCATGATCGCCTTCGGCGAACTGTTCGAAGCCCCCCGCCTGTACGAATTCATCGGGAAACTGGCGCCCAGGGGCCAGGAAGGGCTGTACATGGGCTATGCCAACCTGCCCATGGCCATCGGCAGCGTCGTGGGCGGCCCCGTGGGCGCTTACATCTTCAACGACGTCATGGTGAAGCAGGGCCGGCCGGTGCTGGGCTGGCTCATCCTGGCCGGCATCGGGGTCGTGGCGGCCGCCGGCATCGGCATCTATGCCCTGTGGCTGGACCGCCAGGGCGCGCAGGAAGCCTGATCCTGATCCGTCCCCTCATTCGAGCGGGGTCCGCTGCGCATACACACCCCATTCCCCATTGCCCTCGAGCCGCATTTCCTCATTCGAGCGGAGTCCGCTCGCAGGAGCAGGCAGCGTTCCAGGTGAACCGGGGCCCCAGTTCCACCACTTCGAAATCCGTCCACTGCAAGGCCATCAGATCCCGGGGGCCCAGACCGGCTTCCACCCATGTGTGCGCATCGAAACGCTCGTTGCGCGCCGTGAACGTGATGTTGCCGCCATCCGCCAGGATCATGCCGTATTCCTGCAGAGCGCGCGCCACCACCCGGGCCGGCGCCGAAAGGCGCTGCATGTCGAAATCCGCCCGCAGGCGCAGCCGGGCGCCATACGGAGGCGCATCCGCGGGCCCCGACGTGGCGCCTGTGGAATGCGTGGCCGGGCGCACGTAGACACGGCTGCGGATGTTGGCATTGGGCAAAATGAATCGCAGGGCGTGCCGGATTTCACCCGCGACGATGTCATCGGGCCCGAACAGAAGCGGGGTGATGGGCAGACCGGCCGCATCCGCGCTCGTGCAGCAGTCCCCGCGCAGGGTCGGCGCGTAGCCGGCCTCGAGATCCCAGACGGCCAGGCATCCACCCCAAAATGCATCGGAATCGATGTTGGCGCGCCACATCTCGTAGAGGCGGCAGGAGTTGCGGTCCAGGACCAGCAGGTGGCAATCCCCGTCCCCCGCGCAGGCATAACCATCCTCACCTTCCAGGGCGCCGGACGCCGGCACCGGCACCGGGGAAAGATCGCAATCCGGCAGGAAATGGTCGCCGGTGGGAACGAAGGGCCGCGGCACGGCGCCGGCAGCATCGAGCACCACGAACCCGTAGGTGTTGCCCGGCTCGTCGCTGGGCCCGTCGATCATGAACTGTGCCCACGCCGCGGCATGATGGTTCTGCAGGTACGCGATGATGGCGTCCGATTCGGCGTCTGGCAGTTCACCGTCCACTCGCTGGTTCCAGGGATGGTCCACATGAAACAATTGCCCTTCGGCGGCATGGCAAATCCCCGTATTCGTATTATTTATATTATTTGAATTATTACTATTGTTTGTAGTGTTATTTGTATTATTTGTATTATTTTGATTGTTTACATTATTCGCCTGTGCATCCGGATTCGACTGGCCGCTCCCGGAATCGCACCCGGCAGCCAACTGGAAAACCAGCAAGAAAAGACACCAGGACGTCCATCCCGTCGTACGCATGTTCCGGCTCCTTTCCAGGGGAAGGTTCAGAGAGAAATGCAGCTCCCCTTCCATGATACGGGAACCTGCCGCCATGGCAACGGCCGCGCACGACGATTCTGCACCGGCGGCAAGGCGCCGCCGTGGAAAATTACATCAGGAAGTAGACGTTGGTGGCGAACAGGAAGAGCGCCAGGAAGAAGGCCAGCACGGCGTGCACGTGGTACTGCGCCCGGGTGCGGGCGAAGAAGGCGCCCACCACGGCCGCGGACAGGGCGCAGCAGGCCACGGCCAGGCTCGCCCAGTCGGGATCCCGCAATTCCAGGAGCCAGAAGCCGGCCGGAGAGAGCACGAGAGAAATGGACAGCCAGAGAAGGGCGGGCATGAGGGTTTCCTCACGAAATCGTGGCGCCGGGGAACAGGGGCTGGACGGGGGAGAGCACGGCCAGGTTGCCGTCGACGTCCTCGGCGGCCAGGATCATGCCTTCGGAAACGCCGAAACGCATCTTGCGCGGCTTGAGGTTGGCCAGCACCACCACCTGGCGGCCCACCAGCGACGCGCAGTCCACGTGCTGCGCCAATCCCGCGAAAATGGTGCGCTTCTCACGCCCCAGGTCGACTTCGACGCGAATCAATTTGTCGGAGCCTTCCACGCGGCGGGCATCGAGCACCGTGGCCACCCGCAGATCCAGTTTCCCGAAATCGTCGATCTCCACCATGGGCCGGAATTCCGGCACGCGCTGGGCAGGTGTGGGCTCGGGAGCGAACTGGGCGCGGGTGGCCTCCACCATGGCCTGCACAGCCGCCGGGTCCACGCGGTCCACGAGGCGTTCGAACGCCCCCACCGTCTGCGGCGCCAAATCGAACGTGGCATCGGCAAAAGTCCAGGGAGCCGGCGCGCCGAACATCGATTCCACGCGCTCCTTCATGCGCGGCAGGACGGGCCCCAGCAGGATGGAAAGCCCCTTCACGAAGGCGAGCGCCGCGGACAGGATCGCACGTGCGCGCTCCGGATCGGAACCAACGATCTTGAAGGGCTCGGCGTCCTGCAAATATTTATTGGCGGCCTCCGCCAGCGCGCAGATTTCGCGCACCGCCTTGGCGAATTCGAACGTGCGGTAGTGCTCCACCACCTGCGGCACCTTGCCGCGGGCGAATGCCAGCAGTTCGCTCGCGCCTTCATCGAGGGGACCGGTGCGCCCTTCCAGCCGCTTGGACAGGAGCGAGACGCTGCGGGAAGCCAGGTTGGCCACCTTGTTCACCAGTTCGGCGTTCACCCGCAGGACGAACTCCTCCAGGTTGAGATCCAGGTCGTCCGGGCCGGGTCCGAGCTTGCTGGCGTAATAAAAGCGCAGATGCTGCGGGTCCAGGTGCTGCAGATACGTGCGGGCCGTGATCGATGTGCCGCGGCTCTTGCTCATCTTCTCGCCGTTGACGGTCAAAAAGCCGTGGATCTGCACGCGCGAAGGCAGGTTGTAGCCGCCGTGGTGCAGCATGGCTGGCCAGAACAGCGTGTGGAAATACGTGATGTCCTTGCCGATCACGTGGACGATGCGGCAGTCGGCGCCACGCTCCCAGTAGCCGGCGAAGTCCCGCCCGGTTTCGTCGCAATATTTCTGTGTCGTTCCGATGTAGCCCACGGGAGCGTCCATCCAGACGTAGAAGTACTTGTCGGTCTCTCCGGGTATCCGGAAGCCGAAATACGGGGCATCCCGGGAGATGTCCCACGGGCGCAATTCGCTCTTCAAAAAATTGGCTTCCAGCCAGGCGCGCATCTCCGGGTGCAGATGTCCCTCCTGCGCCACCCATGCGGCGATGGCGGGGCGGGCCTTCTCCAGGTCCACGAAGTAATGCACCGAGGAGCGGCGATGCGGATGTTCATGGCAAAGTACGCAAAACGGGTCCTTCAGATCCGTGGGATCGTAGGTGGCCCCGCACTTCTCGCAGGAATCGCCGTACTGGTCCGGCGCCCCGCAGCGCGGGCACGTTCCCTTGACGAAGCGGTCCGGCAGGAAGCGGGCGTCCTTTTCGCAATAGTACTGCTCCACGTCCTTGCGGTAGACGAGCCCGGCCTCCTGCATGCGGGAAAAGATGCGCTCGGCGTGCAGGCGGGTCTCCTCGGAGTGCGTGGTGTAGTAGCGGTCGAAATGAATCTGGAAATCCGTGAAATCCTCCAGGTGCCGCCGGTTGTACTCGGCCACCATCTCCTCCGGGCTCATGCCCTTCTTGCGGGCGTTGACCTCGATGGGCGTTCCATGGCTGTCGGAAGCGCACATGTAGGCCACGTCCTCCCCGGCCATCCGCATGGCGCGCACGAAGATGTCGGTCATCACGTATTCCACCAGATGGCCGATGTGGATGTCGCCATTGGCATAGGGAAGGGCCGACGTGACGAGCAGGCGGGACATGGAACCTCCTTTGGGCATCGTATAAAAAATGATGCCCGGAGCTGCATTATACGGAAAACCCGCCGCGATGGGAGAAAAAAATTGGAAGATCTCCCGCGCGCAAATGGCGAAAGCAGAATCCCAAAACAGAAAAAGGCAGAGGAACGGACGTTCAGATGCCGCGGGCGCGGACAATGCGGCGGCGCAGGAGGAAACCGACGAGGAGAAGCGCAGAAAAACCGATGCCGGGGAATGGACCGCCCGCCCCCGTGTGGGAGCACTGGCAGCCATACACGCGCTCGGTGTGGCAGACTTTGTGGGGACCGCAGGTGCCGGAATCCGGTTCCGGCGCATCGGCATCGGCGTCGTCTTCCACGTCCGGACCGGCATCCGGCGCTGGTGGTTCAATGCCCAGGTGATCCACCAGCCGGGCGAAAATTTCGCGCCGGGTGGCGAAATCCGGAATGGTTTCCAGCGGGAAGCCGAACGCGAAGACTTCGCCGCCCGTGGTGACGTTCTGCGTTCCGGCGCGGGTTCCCGAGCCGTAGGAAACGGCATCCAGCGCGGTTCCGGGCGTAAGTGAAACCCGCTCGGGAGATTCGAAGTTGAGTCCTTCCACGTAACCCGTATCGGTTCCTGGAATGTCGTGGAACACGCCATCGGCGGCGAAGGCGATCGCGGCGTCCGGCGAAGCCGCGACGGATTCGATGCCCATCAGTTGCGTCAGCAGGTCCGTGCGGCTGGCATCCACGAGTTGCGACAGATGGCCGGAGCCGGTGACGAGCAGGTGGGACCCGGCGAAGACCGCCTGGGCCACGGCATCCCACAGGGACGGATCCACCTGGGACATTCCGCGCCCGGCCACCAGATCGATGAGTTCATAGCGGGACCAGTCGGGCGCGCTTTCCACCAGGGCCTCGGCCTGCCAGGTATCGAATGCCATGTCGAGGGAAGCCAGTTCCGGCGCGTGATGCTTGATGCCTTCGCGATGATCCTGGATGCGCTGCATCACGATGCGGTGCACGGGATCGGCATAGCCCAGATCCTGCATCCAGTTCATGCCGGTATCCAGGCGGCTGAAGGCATCCAGGATCAGGATGTTGGCGCGCCCCGTGGCGCTGACCCGGACGGCCGCCGGCGGCGTGCCGAACGCGCTCTCCCCGGCCGCGTTCACCGAGTGCACCTTGACGAAGAAGAAATCCCCCGGAATCAGGTTATCGAGCACGAGGGAGGTGCCGTCCACCAGTTGCCCGTCGTCGAAGGCGGCTGCCGTCGTTCCGATGTATACGCGGTATCCAGCGGGAGGATCGCCGCCCGCCGGGTCGGCCGGCGGAGCCGACCATGAAATCTCCACACGGCCCGGACCGGCGTTCGTCACGCGCAGCCCCACCGGCGGCTCAGGGGGGAGGACCAGCGGCATGCCGTCGCGCTCGGCGAAATACGCCAGCACGGCGTGGCACACCGCCCGTCCCGAAGCCCGGCGCACAGCCGGCTGCCGGTACCAGTACATGTCCGCGGCACTGTCATGGAACAGGATTTCCAGCAGGGCCGATGGCATCTCGTTGTTGTAATTCGGATTGAGTTCCCCGAAATACGCCGAGAACACGCCGCGATCCCGCCATGTGCTCTCGAGGGTGCGATAGTAGCGCACCACCCGGTCCTCGATGTGGTTGGCCAGGCGATCCGAACCGGGCGTGCCCGTGAAATTGTAGGTGCCGTCCGGCGGATTCGGGCCATACACGTACGTGGACGTGCCCCGGCCGCCGCCCGCGTTGGAGTGCCACGACACGAACACGGAATCCTCGCCGGTCTCATGGAGCCAGGCGGCCAGCCGGGACCGGCAGGAAACGTCGTCGGAATTGTCGGCGTCCGAGGAATCGTACACGCCCGTGGGCGCACCCATGAACTGGGCGTGATAGCGGCAGGCCTCCTCGTATCGCGGCTTGCCCGAAACACCGCCCGAGCGGTCGATGAAACCCATGCCGCCGCCGATGCGCACGGCATCGAGACTCACCTGGATGTCCGTCCCCGCATAGGCAGAGTCGTTGGCCAGAATCACGGCGCCTACAGCATCGGAACGCCCCGTGCGAAACCAGAAGCGGCCCAGATACACCCACGTGAGCCCGTGATGGCGCTGATCCACGCGGAAGTGCGCTTCGCCGCCGGGATGCCGCACGATGACGTGGGCGTCGGGCGCCCGCTGGGAATACGAGGAATACGAGATGTACACGTTGTAGTATCCGTCGGCCGGCACGTTGAAGGTGTAGATGGCCCGGGCGGTTTCCGTGGGAGCCGTGTTCATGAGCCGGTTGGTGCCCGAGGCGAAGGGATTGGTGCCCGTGGGGATGGACCCGGAGAACACGCGGAATCCCGTCTGCGTGCTGTCGGAAAAGAGGAAGGGATCCCCCTCTTCCCGGTACTGTCCCCGTTCGGTGGGCTCCTGGCCGTCGTCGTTGTCCACGATGACCATGCGGGTGGTGGTGTCGATCTCCCGCAGGGGCACCACGAGCGCCCCGGCCGCCTGCAGGCAGGGCACCAGGAACTGGGTGACGCTCTCGGCGTTGGAGAGATCCTCCACCACGCCTTCGCTGTAGCCGCGCTGGGTGGTCCAGCGGGAGCCGGTCCAGTACCAGCCGTGACCGGGACTCAGGTAGACGCTCTTGCCCCACAGCGCGCCCGCCGGATTCGGCATCCAGGATTTCCGGATCTCGCCGGGACGCACGCGCGTGACGATGGGTCCCACCTGCATGCCGGGATATTCCCAGGGCCGGGTGGGAACGGGCGGCAACCCCACTGGTCCCCGGATTTCCTCCCCTTCCAGTTCCTGCTCCCCGTCGGCGGCCGAGACGGAGGGACCTGCGAAAAGCAGGGGAATCATCAGCAAAAACATCCATGTCCACGTGTTGCGCATGCCGCACCTTCCTTGACGAAATTCACGAGAGCGTTCTTTGGCTCATGGCGGCGTTCCGGCCGGAAAAACACGCCTCGACAGATGCAGAAGACGAAGAATCGAAGCGTTCTGACAACTCAACTCTTCTCCTGAACCTGCGGCCGGGGCGCACCCGAGAGCCGGTTGGCGAGAAGCACCAGCAGCACGATGCCCAGAAACAGCATCAACTCGCCCAAGAGCAGGGGCCAGACGGGACGGTGATGCGCCGCCACACCCGCGGCCAGCCGGGGAAACAGCGGATGCACGGGCGGTGATGCCGGATCTTCGGCCACCCACAATCGAACGAATGCCGGCAGACCCTCCACGACCCGGGAAATGGGCATGCGGGCGACAATCCACTGGGGCGTCTGGATTTCCTCCGGCAGAGGCGCGCCGAGCACCAGGGCGTCCAGTTCCCCTGCACGGGTGGCCGGATGCAGAAATAGAACGCCGGGCGGCCGCTGGCGGGCCGCTTCCGCCAGGAGGGGCGCCTGCTCTCCGAGTTGGGCCAGCACCCGCTGATCCGCCGTCACCAGCGCCAGGCTCGTGAAATCGCCCAGTTCCTGCAGAAGACGGAAATGCCGCAGGATGGTTTCCTCCGGAAGGGGAATTCCCGGCGATATGGAAGCAAAATGCGCCGCCGTGAGCTTGAGGGGAGCAAACGCCGCGTCGATGCGCTGCCGGATGAGGATGCGGGTCAGATCCGAATCGGTCCGCTGCTGTCGTGTCCGCTGTGCAAAATACAGCAGGGAGCCCACCAGGACCATGGCCATGAGCGGGAAGAGCCAGGCGAGGTGTGTCCAGCGTTTGTACTGCATCATGATGCGTTCCGTCCTGCCGGCTTCACCATAGGGGAAAAGCCGGCAAATGGCAAGGCACCGGCCACCCGGATTCAAATTCATGAAAATCGCCCATGCATCCCAGGGCGAAACCGGTCGCGAACGGCGAATCCCGGACGAAACCGCGCCCCGGGCCCGAATTTTTGTTCCCCCCTGCACAACATCTTGATCGGCGGGGGCAAGATGGGATAACGTGCTCGCGGTCATTTCCCCGATCTTTCCCCGGCCGGGTGCCGGAACAACGGAGTCGACATGGAACAGCAAGCCTCGAAGAAAGTCCTGCCTGACAACGCGTATCGTCCACTCGCCCCGGGAGAGGAATACATCCCGATCGTGCCGGCGGAAAAAACGGTCACGGAAATCTCGCCCCGCGTGTTCGTCTACGGCATCGCGCTCAACGTCATCTTCACGTTCGCCGCGGCGTATCTGGGGCTTCTGACCGGAAACGTCATCGAAGCCGCCATCCCGATCGCCATCCTGGCCGTGTTCCTGGGCCGCACCCTGCACGCGCGGCCCAACACCATCGCCGAAAACGTCATGATCCAGAGCATCGGCGCCGGCTCCGGCGTGGTGGTGGCGGGCGTCGTGTTCACCCTGCCCGCGCTCTACATCAACAACCTGCATCCCAACATGCTGCACATCGTGGTGGCGTCCTCGCTGGGCGGCGCGCTGGGCGTCGTGCTGCTGATCCCGCTGCGGCGCTACTTCGTCGCCGAGATGCACGGGCATCTGCCCTTCCCCGAGGCCACCGCCACCACGGAAATCATCGTCCAGGGCGAAGCCACCGGCGCCTCCAAGAGCGGCATCATCCTGATCGCCTCCACGCTGCTGGGAGCGGCCTTCGACTTCCTGGCCGACACCGTGAAACTGTGGAACTACACGCTCTCCTCGGCCACGCTTCTGGGCAAGACGGGCGCTTCACTGGCGAAGAAGCACATTTCCCTGCAGGTCAATGCGCTGGCGGCCTACTTCGGCATCGGCTACATCGTGGGGCTGCGCTACGCGGCCGTCATCGCGGCCGGCTCCCTTCTGTCGTACCTGGTGCTCGTGCCGCTGGTCTACTACATCGGCCAGCACACCGACGTCATCATCGCGCACGCGCCGCTCTCCGGCGGCCGCCGCATGCTGATCCGCGACATGGACACCTTCACCCTGTTCAAGGCCTACGTGCAGCCGGTGGGCATCGGCACCATCGCCGTGGCCGGCCTGCTGAGCATCATCAAGATGTCGCGCATCATCCTGGGCTCCTTCTCGCTGGGCTTCAAGGCGCTCGCCCGCGGCCGGCAGCACGAGGAAGCCTCGGTCCGCACGGACCGCGACGTGGATCCCAAACTGGTGCTCCTCATCGAGGGGCTGCTCATCCTGGCGCTCGGGGTCTTCTATCTGCTCCTGGTCAAGAACATCGCCCAGGCCGCCCTGGCCATGGTGGTGACCTTCGTGTTCGCCTTCCTGTTCACGGCCGTGGCCGCCCGCGCCATCGCCATCGTGGGCACCAACCCGGTTTCCGGCATGACGCTCATCACCCTTATCGTGTCCTCGATCATCCTGATCGCCGCGGGACTCAAGGGCGACGGCGGCCAGTATCTGGCGCTCGTGATCGGCGCCGCCGTATGCACGGCGCTGTCCACGGCCGGCGGCTTCATCACGGACCTCAAGATCGGCTACTGGGTGGGCGTGACCCCGCGCACCCAGCAGACCTTCAAGTTCGTCGGCATCCTCGTGGCCTCGCTGTCCGTCACGGTGGCCATGTGGCTGCTGGCCTCGGCCTACGGCTTCGAGAAGACGCCCACCACGCCCAATCCGCTGGCGGCCCCGCAGGGCAAGCTCATGGCCACCATCATGAAATCCCTCATGTCCGGCGAGGCGCTCCCCTACCTGCTCTACGGACTGGGCGCCGCCGTGGCCATCATCCTGGAAATGGCCAAGGTGCCGGCGCTGGCGTTCGGCCTGGGCATGTACCTGCCCATCGAAATCAACCTGGGCGTGCTCGCGGGCGGTTTCGCCGCCTGGCTCATCGGCCGCTCCGGAAAGACCGACCAGGAGCGCGCCGCCCGCCAGAACCAGGGCATCCTGATCGCTTCCGGCATGATGGCCGGCGCCGCCCTCATCGGCATCGTGTCCGCCGTGCTGCAACTGCAGACGCTGGGCGTTCCCGCCCGCTACATCACCGTGGGCGCCAAGTACGTCGGCCAGGGCGGCCAGTGGGTGCCCGAGGAAGCCGCCTGGCTCCTGGGCACGCGCGGCCAGGTCATCGGTCTGGTGATGTTCGTGCTTCTGGGCGTGGCCGCGTTCCTGCTGGCCCGCAAGGGCGCCCGCTGGGAACTGGAAGAATCCGGCGCCCCGGCGCAGCCGCCCGCCGCCGATGAGCCGAAGGGCGAAACGCCCGAAGCCTGATCGCTTCCTTCCCGCTCTCCCGCTCCGCCCTCGCCCGTTTTCTCTTTTCAATATCCGGATCTCCGGTTCCCACCTTCTTCGCGGTTTTCGCGGTTGTCGCGGACGAAACTGCGGCGCTCGCCGCCCCGTTCATGCGGACGGATTCCCAGGGGGCAACAGGCGCATGCGTCCTTCTGCCCTGCGCGCGGGATGGCGCTTATCAAAAGTCAAAATACAGGAATTCCTTGGGCGTGGTGGTGTTCATGAACAGCAGCGAGACGACCAGCAGGAACACCAGTTTCAGGGCTTCCAGCCGGGTGAAGCGCAATCGGCGCGACAACTCCTGCGAATTGGGAAAAGCCAGAACGATCACGAAGGAAAGCCCCAGCATCCCCATGTACATGTACCAGTCGAAAATGTGGACGCGCTCGAAGATGTTCATGGCGAACAGCGGCGCAAAGCCGAAAAGCGCCTTGATTTTCGCGAATGCGGACCCCAGCGTGGACGCGCGGAAGGGGACCCAGGCCACATGCACGAACAGGAAGGTCAGCGCCCAGGCCGCCACGAGCGGCAGCCGGCGACGGGTGAGGGCGAAGAGCCGGTGCACGACCGTGGCGATGCCATGGAGCGCGCCCCACGCCACGAACGTCCAGCCCGCGCCGTGCCAGAGCCCCCCCAGCAGAAACGTGACGAACAGGTTGCGCAGGGTGCGCGCCAGCCCGCGGCGGGAACCGCCCAGGGGTATGTACAGGTAGGAAGACAGCCAGCGCGACAGCGTGATGTGCCAACGGCGCCAGAATTCCTGGATGTTGCGCGCCCGGTAGGGGGAAAGGAAGTTCTGGGGCAACTCGATGTTGAACATGCGCGCCGCGCCCAGCCCCATGTCCGTGTATCCCGAGAAGTCGAAATACAACTGGAACGTATAGGAAAGGGTCGCCACCCAGGCTTCGAAGGTGGACAGGGGATATCCCGTATCGAATCCCAGCCGGACGAACAGTGCCAGGGAATCGGCCAGCACCACCTTCTTGAACAGCCCGATGGCGAACAGGTGCATGCCGCGGGCGATGTTCTCCCAGGAAAGCCGGCGGCGGGATTCATCCTCGAACTGGGGGATCACCTCGGAATGATGCACGATGGGCCCGGCGATCAACTGCGGAAAGAACGTCACGAAGAGCAGGTAGTTCACCGGGTCGGTCTCCCGGGTGGTGCCGCGGTGGGAATCCACCAGATAGGCGATTTGTTGGAAAGTGAAGAAGGAGATGGCCAGGGGCAGCACGATTTCCATGAGATCGAACCGGGTGCCCAGCATCCACTCGACGTTCTCCACCAGGAAATGCGTGTATTTGAAGAATCCCAGCACCAGGAGATTGGCCGTGATCCCGAAAACGAGATCCCGGCGCCGCGCGGCCTCCGTGCGGCCGGAGGAAGGCATCAGGCGCAGTCCCCAGCGGAAATTGAACAGGCAGGAGAGCAGGATCAGCGGGACATAGCGCCAGTTCCAGTAGCCGTAAAAAAAGATGGAAGCCGCCACCAGCCACCACTTGGCCTGCACGTGGGAGCGTTTTCCCGCCAGAAGGAAGTAGCCGATCAGACTGATGGGCAAAAATAGAAAAATGAAGGGAAACGAACTGAAAATCATGGCACTTGAAGATGAAAAACAAAAAATTTAGGGGGCGGGATGATTGGGATTGGTGGGCTCGTCCTCCACGGAGGTTCCCAGCAGAACGCCCGAAGCCTCGAAGCGGATCTCGTCGATATTGATGTTGGCCGTATCCATGTCGTACATCTGCAACCCGTCCTCGATGGGCGAATTGACGGGCACGGGGCTGCCGACTCCCGTGCTGGAAGTGCGATGTCCCCGCCAGGAAATGGTGGAATCGCGGCGGCGCGACGCATTTCCCGTTCCCGCGGAGATTTCCGCCGAAGCCGCCTCGGCCACCAGCGGCGCCAGCATGTCGGCATACACAGCGATGAGATTGCGCCGCGTTCCCGCCGCCGTGTAGTCCTCCCGGACCGTGTCGTAGGCATCCTCGGCCATCCGGGACGCCTTGTCCGGATTGTTGAGCATATACAGGAGGTTCTTGGACAAGTCCAGAGGATTGTCGGGAACATACAGGCGGGCGAGATCGCCATCTTCCGTGATGTCGGTGATGTAGGGCAGCCGCGGCGCAACCACGGGCACCCGGCAGGCCATGTACTCCAGCAGATTCATGCAATCCTCGCGGAAGAAGGCGCCGGGCGAAGGAGCGCGCGGCCCCACCAGCCCCACCTTCGCGCGGCAGATGAGCAGCGGCAGGTCCTCGTCCTCCTGAATGCCGAAGAACTTCACGTTCTCCGACAGTTGGTGCCGGGCGATGAGCGCCACCAGCGGGTCCACCAGGGATTTGTCGATGGGACCCACCAGGCCTACCGTGAGATCGGCCTTCTGCTCGCGCAGGCGGGCAATCCCTTCCAGCACCACGGAAGACGCCGCGATGTCCATGAAGTTGTCCACCCAGATGATGTCCAGCGACGACAGACCGCCCGTGTGCTGCACGTCGAAGAGGTTGACGTCGATGCCGGCATGCACCACGCGCACCTTGGACCCCCAGTTCGGGTTTTCCGCCAACTGGCGCGCCTGGTGCGTCGAAGGCACCAGGATGAGGTCCGCCAGGTCCAGGGACATGCGATCCAGTTCCACGAAGGCGTCCACGATCTCCTGCGGAGTCTGCGGCGGCAGGCTCAGAGAAGGCTCATAAATATACTTTGCATCCAACTGAGTCCGGTTCTGGTTCAGGATATACCCTTCCCAAGGCGAACGAAAATGGATGATGTCGTATTCGTCGCCATCGAGTTGGCGTGCAATCGCCCGCTGAAAACTTTCCACCTTCTGCATGTAGGAGCCGCCCACGGGCACCCGGAGCAACCGGTGCTTGCGAAACTTCTCCACATATCCCAGTTCGGATTCCCGGATAGTGAGGATATCGGCTTCGAAGCGGCCGGAGAGGGCGGATATCAAATTTCCAAGCAAACGCCCCTGCCGCGAGGGGCTGGGGAATGAACTGAAGGAAAGCACCAAAATATGACCCAATCGCATGAAATTCATTGTACCCAGAGTGTCTTCGTGATAAAACCCCAAAGTTATCGCCTCGCGGGTTTTTTTGGGTCATCCCGGTTTCCCGCGAAAATTCGTTTCGAGATGGCGGCATCCGGCGAAATCGTGCGGTTTCGGGTGCCGCAAGGGTGGAAAGGAGAATCACCGTGGAAAAGTTGGCAGAATACTTTTTGGAACATCTGGTTCTGGACATGGATGGCGCGCTGGATCTCGACGAATTGCGGGAGATGGTCGCTGGAACCCCCGACGGTGAGGAACTGCTGAAAAAGCTCCAGGACGAGGAAGCGCTGGAAGAGTTCATCATCATGATCATGGACGGCCTGCGCGAGCGTCTCGCCGAAGGCATCCGCAAGGACACGGTCCTGGAGGAACTCGACGCCTTCCTGGACTCCTGAAGCCCTCTTCTTCCCCTTGATGACATCGCTTTCCGATTCAATCCTCCGGCAGATCTTCGAGGCATGGGCCCACGCATGGCAGGGGCGGCGCGTAGCGGCCCATGGCCTTTCCATGTCTGCCGTGCTGCTCGCCGCAGCGCTGGCCGCGGCGCTGGCCCGGCGAGTGGATCCGTTCTTCATGCCGTTCGCTGGTCTGGCAGGCTTCTTCGCATGGCTGTGGTGGTTTTCCATCAACGTCGCCCTCGCCAAACGGGGCCAATACCCGTCGTGGCACTTTCACACCGATTTCCCGGCAGACGCCCGCTCTTCCCTTCCCTGGAAATTCGCCATCCCTTCTGCTTTGGCGATGCTGGCGATGGCCGCCGGCGGTCTTCATTCCGTATTCCCGTCGGCGCTGGGCATGCTGGTGCTCTTCCCCCTGCAATGGGCCGGAGCCGCCCTGCTACTGGTGATGCTGCCAGCCGCCTTCGCTGGCACGGCGGCGTTGTCGCTGGCCGATACCGTGCCTTCGTTTTCCGGCTTCAAGCACCTGGCGTCGTGGGCGCTCCTCGAAAATCCCCGTGTCTGGTTCGTGCTGATCTACCTGTTTCTGCTGGCCAAACTGATGATCCACGCGCTGGACTGGGTGCTCTGGATGCATCCGGAGATCCACCGCCTGTGGCCCCACATCCTGACGGGTCCGGCCTTCGGACAGGCGCCTCCCGCCGGCGGCCATGCAGCCGTGGCGGCCCTGCATGCAGGAATTCTCCTGATTCTCCTCCCCCTGCAGGGGCACCTGGTGGTCTTCGTCGCCCGGCTCGCTTCTTCATCCCGGCAGGAATCTGCACCTACTTCCTGATTTTTTCCCGCGAGAATCGAGTCGCAAGACCCAGGCCCGGGCGAGGGTTTCATCATCGAAACCGCTGGTTGGCATTTCCCAAAAAATCCGGTTCTTCTGGACGCAAAAGACCTTCCCACGTCCAGTCCTCGCCGGGTGCCGCCTGGATTCCGGAAAGCCGCAGGCGGCGCAGCGTCCCTGGAAAAGCGCGAAAAAACGCCTGCAGATCCGCTTTCTCCAGTGGGCAGCCATGCAATTCCAGACTTTCCGGATCCCATGACGCAATCGTCTCCAGCAGGCGCTTCGTGCAAATCCCGCCGGCCAGTTCCACCCGGCGCACGGTCCCTGGAACCGAAAGATCCCCCACGAATCCAGGTACCACCAGCCGCAGCGCGTGCATCCGGGGAGACAGGGATGCCGAAACGGCGGCGGCTTCCACCCGCAGCGGCGGGTCCGAAAGATCCTGCAGATGCAGCCGCTCAAGCCGGCCGGCCCGGGGAAGCCGCAGCGCCCAGCCGGAAAGGAGGACCACTTCCAGTTCTTCCAGATGCGTCCAGTCCGAAAGGTCCAGCGCCCCCACGTTCTTTCCGGTGATCCAGCGCAGCCGGCGCACCGAATCGAGCGGCGCCTGCGGCAGGCGGAAATTCCCTTCCAGATCGAGCGCTTCCAGTTTCAGGCGCCGCAGCTCCTCGAGTTCGACGAACTGCGGGCGCGCGGGTCCCTGCCGAGAAAAAAGAAAACTCGGCGCCCCCCCGTCCGCCACTCCGCGCACCGCCGGATGCGGCTCCGGATTTTCCAGGCGCAACTCGCGCAGATGCACGGCGGCCGCCATGGCGTTCACATCCCGCTCCTCCATCCATCCAGACAGCCGAAGCGCCTCAAGCCCCGCCGGCACGGCCCCGACACGCACCGGCTCGTGCACGAGGGAACGCGCGGCCAGCACTTCCAGGCGTGGGTGGGTCTTTAGCCACGCCCACAACGCGGGAAACAGACCGCGCCCTGCGCGGATGTCCAGTTCCCGCAGCCGGCACAGGGGCCCCATGCGGTCCAGATCCGGCGCAGCCTCCACCTGAACGGAATCGATCACGAGCGCCTCCAGCAGGGGAAACCGGGCGACGGCATCCATCGCCTCGATGCTCCACTCGCCCGAGAGCACCAGTTCCCGCAGGGTTTCCGGGCGAGGGCCGAGGGCATCCAGCAGCGCCGCCAGGGGAACGTCCCAATCTTCCGGCCCCATCAATTCGAGATGGCGCAGCCGTCCGAGATGCACCGCGCGAAGCCGCATCCCGGCGGCGGCCTGCAGGGAAAGCGCCTGCAGGCGGGGAAACGCGGCCAGGGCCCCGAGGTCCCGCATCCCACCGGCGACCACCAGGGAAACCAGCCGCTCCCCCAGGGGCGCCAGCAGGGCGAGATCCCCCTCGTCCATGACCACCGCCGCCACCTGCGCGGTTCCGGGCAACTGCGCCAGACGGCGCGAAATTCCCTCGAGCGTCATGCGGTGCGCCAGCACGATTTCCAGGGATGCAGGCCGGATGCGCGGCAACAGCGCGACGGCCTCCCGCTCGCGGGGAATGTCCGGCTCCAGCCCCGAAACCGCCTGCACCCGCCAGCCTACGGACGCTTCCAACGGAACCGGGAACACAGCCTCCCGCCGCCATTCCATCACGGAAAGGGGAGATTGCCCGGGCTGCATGGAAACCCGTTCTTCGGCCCTGAAAACACCCACCGCTTCCGACCAGCCGCAGGCATCCAGCCATGCGGCCTTCCCCGCGCCGTCTTCCGGCCCTCTGTCAATGCAGCCTGAAAGAATCCCGATCACCGCAAAACCCATCCATGCCGCGTGCCGCATGGGCATCACCCTCCTGGTGCGCGAAAGCACCGGAGGCATTATCGGCCGCGGCGAAGTCTCGTTGCGGACGCTCCCGCCCTTTTTCGCAGTTTTCGGAAAAAAACCGGGAAAAAATCCGGGATGGCGAGCGGGAGCCAGGGATGGCCAGATCGGGATTCAGTTCGCGGATTGCCAGAAAGCCAGAACCCAGAAAAGCGCGTACCAGGCAAGCACCACGAGGGCCGTGGCCAGGGCCAGCCACCCGGAAATCCGGCGCAGCCTCCGATCCGTGGGCGTCTTTTCCTCGAGCATACGCGCAAGCACCCAGCCGGTGGCCGCCAGCGCCGGCGCCACGTGCAACGGAATTTCTACGGGCACAAACATCAGGATGAAACCGGCCAGAGAAACGACGAAACAGATGAAGAAACCCATCGCCCGATGGGTACTCCATTTTTTCCCGCAAGACAACCAGGGCCTGCAAAAAACGCGGCTGCGCCGGGAAACCGGATCACATACACGGGAGATCTCGTGAAAACCAAGGTTTCCCAAAAACCCTCTTCAAAAGGCGCCCCCTTCCCGGTCCGCATCAAGGACGCCCGGCCCATTTCAGGGAAGCCTCTTCAGGATGCGATAGGAAAAGAAGCCAAAGCCGTCGGTTGCATCCACTTCCCCCGTCGGGCGGTCTTCCTTCAGCACGGCATATGGTTCGGAAACCACCATTCCAGAGACATGGTAGGGGTTGTTCCATGGAAAGGTGGCGATCCGCGTTTTGACGGCACCGGGCTGCTCCGCATCGTACAGGACGATATCGCCTTCCTGCAGCAGGCACCAGATCTTCTGTTTCGAATACCAGCAGGAAGCGCCGTAGAAATCATTTCCTTCCAGCAAAAATTCCTCCAGGATTTCCGGATGCACCGGGTCGGTGAAATCCACCCAGAGGTACTGGGTCGACCCTTGGGCGAACAGGACGCGATTGCCCTTTCTGGTCACGAAGCCATACAGGGCAGGCGAAAACCCCAATGTATGTCCCGGAAAACCATTTTCATTCAACTGGATGTACGAGGGAGGCCCCGAGTGTCCCGGCACCCATTCCCCCGGGTCCACGATCACGATGTCATTGTCCCGCGGCACCAGCAGATAGCCGTTTTCCAGAATCTCGACGACGCTGCCCACGAACCCCAGATTCACGACGCCTTTGGATTCGAATGTCACAGGGTCGAAGAACTGGATGTATGGCGGCCAAAGGCATGCCAGGATATCCGCATTCACATCGAATCCCATGCAGAACTTGTTGTCCGCAACCCGGGAGAATGAAAACACCCGGTCGACCTGCGGCACATCCGTACGGGTATCCATGAAAACCAGTTCCCCCGACTCCCGCATCGTGTCGACCGCCAGAATCCCCACGCCATTCTGCAGGGGGCGAATCTGCCAAATACTGGAATACTCCGTTGGCGCGGAATAATTATATACATGGCGCAGCGAAAGCGCCGAATCCGTAAACTGATAAAAATAGACAAAACTATTCTTGTCTTGCTTGTTCCTCGTGTATACGTAGCGATCATCCATCAAAACCGGTGCGCCCTTCACCTCGGTCACGGTTTCCTTCCAGGCTTCCGGCTGCGCAAGCGCCTCCAGATACAGGGATGTCGCATGCCAGGGATAGGAGGCGTTCCTGTCGTTTCCCACATCCGGCCGCAGAACGATTCCCTGAATCCGGTTCCCCGGCGTCGAATAATCGAGAGGCACGCCATCCGGGTAGTCCCTGGAATGATATTCCGTCCGGATTCCCGAATACAGATCGTCGTACACTTCCACGACATGATCGCAGGGCACCCCGTCCATCTTCAGGGATGCCCGCACCTTCGGCTGGAAGGGCACCTGCCCCCGCGCCGACGATACCTGCAGGGAGGCCTCCAGTTCCGGCAGCATGTGCAGGCGGTAGCGAATCGCACGGACCTCGTTCCTTCCCTTCTGCAGATCGGCGCAAACCCCCGGCTCCGTCAGGAGCGGGCACGGTTCCTTCGCCATCCGCATACGGGCTTCGGCAGGATCATAGAAGTAACTGGCATTCAATCCGGTTACGCCGACACGGCCTTCCCTGTCTTTCACGAAAGACACACGGGGATCATGAAATGTATACACCCGATCCATATGGACGACGTTCGTCGGATTGGGCGACAGATCCAGTCGAAACAGCATGGGAAACCGCGAGGTCGTGGGGTCCGGGCTTCTTTCGTCGAACACGCCAGCGAGCACGAACACGTTTCCGTCCCGGTCCATCTGCATGTCGATGAGCGCGAACTCGTACCACTCGTACTCCCAGAAGTCGAACGTAATTTTTTGAATGAAAGGATCACTTTCGTGATTCAGGTGAAATTCCTTCAAGAAGTCCGATTTCACGATTTGGGGCGGAAGCCACCGGCGATTCCCGTCCTGGACAGTAAAATAGAAAAACGGAGCATATTGGTTGTACAGGAAAGCAGTTCCCTGGGAACTCGCGCAGGACCCATTTTCATCAAACAATTTGAGTGAAATATAATTCCGGTGCAGCAGCATCGAGTTTCCATCACGCCCCGCTGCAAAGACCGCGCGATTGCGGTACGGCAGAAAATCATCCATTTGGATGCCGACACTCGATGGATTCAAATGTCCATAGGCCTCCTCCACCGTGCAGGAATGCAGTTTCATGGTCCCATCGAAAAATTCCTGGAATTTCAGGCGCCGAATGCCGGGGACATATATGCACTGTTCCGCTTCACATACGTAGAACTGGCCAAGGAGGGTATAGTACCCGGGTTTTTCCAGTTTGAAGGAATAAATCTCCGAACCGGTTCCCCCTTTTATGTTTTCCTCTTCCAGCGCGATCAAATAAGGCACCCGTTCATAGTCCCTCCACACCAGAAAGGTCTGGCTGTCGAGTCCCACGATGGCACGCCCTGCGCGATCCACCACCGGCTTCAACTGCACCCGTCCGGCCGTAGACAGGGATATTTCGTCCGAAGCAGGCAGTTCCTCCCACGTCTGTCCATCATCCTGCGACAGGAACCTGTACACCTTCATGAGGCTGGAACCCGCCAGTACGAAGGCATGGAGAAATCCATCCTCGCCATATGTCAGCGCCGTCTCGTATACTTCCCTGCCTTCAAGTTTGCCGGAATCCAGAAGCAGGGCATCCGACAAGATCTCCCACTCTTGAGAAATATTATTATTATTATTGTTTATTTCATTATTATTATCAATATTATTTTCTGAATTCGAATGAAAACTATTGCACGAAAACCATATCCAGGAAAAAAACATCCAGGAAAACAGAAGAATTCGACGCATCTCGCCCCCCTTCCCTTCTCAATGCAGCAATCGGAAAATCCTGGAATTCCAGTATGGCAGGCTGTCCCCGGGGTCATACTGATGGTTGTCCCGCACATATACGGTGTCTCCAAACGAAAAGATATCGGAAATCAAATCCAGGTCATGCGCGCGGTAGTGCAGGATCTTCTTCTTGCTGGAGACCGCCCGGTTCAGCCCCGGGTGGAAGACCTCGATGGTCTGGGAAAGATCATAGACGAGAATGTTCGACACGCATTGGGGTGGAGCCGTTCTATCGCAATAAATGTTATCAGCCTGAATACACCACACTTTGTTGTCATCATAATAACACTTAGATAAAAGAGCCGCATAGTCGTTTACCAGTTCGAACTCTTCGACAATGATGGGGTGCATGGGGTCCGTGAAATCCACCCATTTGTAGGACGTCTTGGCGAAACAGAAGAGGACCCGGTTCCCCTCGATGGCCTGGGCCCCATATTCATTGGGCACGCCGACGACAGGAAATGGCAGCGAAGTGTCATCCGTCATCATCAGGGAAAAGTACGAAAGGGGCCCCGAATGCCCCGAGACCAGGTCGCCCGGATCGATGAAATGCAGCCATCCGCCCTGGCGCACCATGACATAGTTGTTTTCCAGGAGGTCCAGACTGGCATCGACGACACCGCCGATATTGATGATGCCCAGCGGCTCCAGGGTATGCGGATTGAAAAAGCGGACATATTCCAGTGGCTGCATGCATGCCAGGATTTCATCGTTCAGATCGAATCCCGAACAATAGATGCCGTCCACATTCTTCCTGAACGTGAAACTGCGCTCCAGTTCGGGCGTGGCCCCCGCCGTGCGTATGAAATCGAACTGCGACGCATAGCAGTCATGCTCGTCGCATGCCGTCCACAGAAGGACCACACCTTCCGGATAGGGCCGAATCTGCAGCAACTGCAGCCGGTCCGATCCGCTCGCCCAGGGAGGATTGAATTCATGTGTATACGCTAAATGCCATTCGTCATCCTCGATTTCATAAAAATGCAATTTATTGTAACTCGTATATGTATTATCCCGCGCATCGAGCGTATAGAGATATTTTTCATCCATCCGGAACGGTGCCCCCCTGACCCGGCTCGTCAGGGATTCGTCGAAGGTCGCGCCAAAGGCATGAACGTAGAAGAGTTGCGCATGTTCGGGAAGATTCTCGGCATCCTCTCCCTGGGGGCGCACCACGGCCCCCACCAGATAGTGGCCTTCCGTGGCGACCTCCAGGCTCACCCCTTCCGGAAACGAAGCGGAATCATAGGTTTCGTGCTCCTGCAGATACACGTTGCGGTAGAAATCGATCTGCCAGGGGCGGGATTCTCCCCCGAGCGCCACTTCCGCCGACAGGGTGGTCGTAAAGGGAATGCGGGCCTTCGACGGCGCGAGTTGGATGCGCGCCTCCATCTCGGGCAGCGGACGCTTGCGATAGATGATGATCCGGGCCTGCGTGGCATCATGCCGCAAATCCCCGCAGGCCGTTTCGTCGATATCCAGGGGACAGGGATCCCGCCAAAGGCCCGTCTTTCCCGTCTGCGGGTCGTAAAGATACGCGCGCCGGCTGCCCGTGATCAGGATCTTTCCCTGATTCTCCTGCGCGAAACGCACCGCAGGCTCGGGAAACGTGTAGACCAGTTCCATCCGGCTCGATGTGGCATCCTCATCCGCCGGGTCGTAGTCGATGCGAAACAGCAGGGGGAACATCCCCGTCGGCGCATCCCCGGGCTGGTCGCGGAACAGGCCGGCGAGCACATAGACCCGATCCTGCGCGTCGGCCTTCATGTCGAGCAGCGCCAGTTGATGCCAGTACCAGCCGGAATCGGGATCCGGCGGCTGATATTGCTGGCGCGGATTCATGGTCAGTCGGAATTCCTTCAGGAAATCGGATTCGATGCGCCGGGGCATCTGCCAGTGATCATTTTGAAACTTGCTCACATACCATACCGGTGCATAATTCCGCCAGGAAGGGGTAAGAAGTTCATAGATTGCAGTGTCTATGTTGCAAAACTTATCCTTGAAATACGGGAATCTGTTTCGCGCCAGAAGAAAAACGCCGCCATCGCTGCTCTCGGCCACCAGCGCACGCATGGGCATGGGTAGATCATTGGCATAGGCGAGCGGCAATTCAGGTGGAAATCGTTCCATGAATCCGATGTCCAGTTCGTGGTCGCACTCCTCGAGGTCGATGCCGGAATATGCGGTAAAATTTCCCAGCGCCACGCGAAACGCATATTCGAGCGACGAATTCACGGAATCCGACAACTTGAAGATGCCGCGCAGGGCGCTGTTGGTGGGAATCATGTTGTATATTTTGTAAGTCATGGTCGGTTCGAAACAGTGAAAGTCATAATAAAACATGTGGGTATCTGCATACGTCGTCTGGATGATTTGCGGTTCCGCTTCATAGTACTGCCAGAAAACATACAGATTGTCATGAAGCGCCACGAGCGTCGTCCCGTTGGCTTCGATATAGGGGAACAGATGCAGCGCATCCTGCAACTGCAGCGGGCAGAGGAAGCCGCTCATCACGGTGAACATGGTGAAGGTGATGGGAAAATCCTCCAGCGCCGGCAACTCCTGCCACGTCGTGCCGCCATCCACAGAGAGGAACCGGAACAGCGTAATGGTTCCCCGAGCCCAATCAAGAATTGGATTGTCCAAATCGCTGGCGATAATGAAGGCATGCAGGTAGCCATCCCGGCCATACACCAGTCTCGAGTTGTAAATTTTCTTTCCCTCGAGTTTCCGGGAATCCACGAGCACCTGTTCCGAAATGACATCGAGATTATTGTAATTATTATTGAAGTTATTTGAATTGTTTTGTTGATTATTTTGCTGATTATTGCTTTCCGGTTTGTTCTGATAGTGGGTGCAAGCGCTCAATACCCAAAGGAGCATCCCCAGCCAAAAAAATCCACACGTTCCAATTGCATGCGTTTTCATGACCACGACTCCCTGCCATGAAGACCTGCGCGCTTTTCCCCCTCCCTCTTTCAGGAACCGGGTCCAGCGGACAGGCAACCCTGGAATGCAACGGGACACAAGAATCCTTTGCATGAATGAACTAATCCTCATAAACCAGATTCAAAAACAGACTAAAGCCGGGTGCATAGTATGACCAGCCATATGGCTTGTAATTTTCATTCAAAATGTTTTCCAGAGTCGCATACAGGGAAAAGTTCTCTCCCTTGATGCCAGCGCGCACATTGAAAGTATACCAGCACACGCTTCCTCCATCGTCCGTGCATCCGTACGCTTCACTGTCGTAATTCTTTCCGGTGCCGCTCCATACCACATACCCATCCCCGAAAAACAGGAGGTCATCATCATCATCATCATCATCGCCCATGGGCTTCATGCGAAGCCCCATCGCGCCATTGAGCGGGAAATCCGTGCCGGCTACCATCAAGACGCTCTCGTCTCCCTCATATTTCGCCGAAAGCCGGCTGAGTTGCCCCCACAGTTCGAATACGCGGCCCAGCCCATAGCGGACTCTTGCAAATCCCCCCATATAGGCGCTGTCTTCGTCCCCGTTCACGCTGATCGTATGGATGAGTCCCTCATAGGTGCTTCCCGAAGTCCTCAGAACAATCGGATCCACGATGCGCCCCCGGAACAGCCCACCCGATACACTCAGGCTTCCGGCCTGGTAGGCGCCCTGCATCTCCACCGTATCGATTCGTTCGGGCTTCAGATCGGGATTCGAACCATGGTAGAGGCTGCCCGAATGCCCGGTAAAAGCGGATTCATAGAGCGTAGGCGCCCGGGAACCCGACGAACCGCTCAGAGACACGGAAAAATTCCGGTGCGCCAGGGAAAGGGACGAAGACAGGCTGGCCGACTGCATGTCATACTGGACGGAACCCGCGTCGACGGCGATGTTCTCCATGCGGCTCCCCAGCCGCCAGTCGCCGCGCCACCGGGCCCCCTGCAGCCACTGGTACACGAGCATCCCGTACAGGCTGGTTTCCCCGTATTTCGCATCCATGGCCACGCTCGGGTCGACCGAAACCCAGTCGGTCGCGCCATACACGAACGACTTGGGGTTCGCCACCGTGCTGTACTGCCCCAGCAGTCCCACATATGCCTGGAAGCGGCGGCTCCCCACCCATTTGGCTTTCAGGTCGAACGTCGGGCTAATCATCCCCAACTCGTCTCGCGCCTGCTGGTACCCGGTAGGAGCGCCGGCGCCGGTCGACAGATCGCTTTGTTTCTCCACATAGAATTGCACTCCCGCCTGCCCGAGCACATGCAGATTGGCCTTGGGAAGACCCGCACCCACTTTGGACCAGAAAATCAGCGATTCCACGTCATCGTACTGGACGCGGTGCCATGGCTCGTACACGAACGGGCGGTTGGCCCGGGGCATATGCCCCCACATCAGCGAAGCGTCCCAGAACCAGTAGGAAACATTGCTTCCCGGACTGCGTGCCAGCGTCAGGTTGAGGTACCCCCCCCACGACTTGAAATCCGTATCCGCCTGCGTGCCGATTCCCTCCCCACCCTTCAAATCTCCGCTTCGCCATCCGGAGAGCCCGAGCATGAGCGCGCCGGAATCATCCCGGATGGACATCCAGGTGAAGCCCGAAATGGCGCTGTCGGCCGAACGGTATCCCGAACCCACGACCATCTTTTCTTCCTTGGAATCGGAATATCCGGGCCGTGGAACAGATGGATCACCCCGTTGACGGCCGTGGAGCCGAACATGACCGGGCTGAAGCCGTGCACGAGCTCCATGCGGCCGAACCAGTACGGATCGAACAGATTGAGCTGGGTGTTCACACTGGGGCGCAGGATGGAGGCGGCCAGGGGCACGCCATCCACATAGATGCGCGGGGAGAGGCCCGGTCCCATCAGCAGCGGAACCGCGCCGGCCGGATGGGTCTTCAGGAAGTTGACTCCTGGAGTCAAGCCCAGGGTATCGGAAATCAGGCGGCTGTAGTGACTCGCACCGACCCGGTGCGGATCCTTGTCAAAAACCCAGAAATCCGTGTTTTCCCACGGGGGGAGATCCCCGCTGGAATCTCCCGGCGAAGAAGAGGAAGACTTCCAGGAAGTTTCGCTGGGAATGAGGGAAACACCGCGCAACTCCGAAAGTTCGAGCATTTCGAGCACCACCGGGTTTCCTTCGCTGCCGCGAGCGGAAATCAGCGGCGTCTTGGATGCCGCCTCCGTGGTTTCCGCCGCCGCGGGCCCCTGTGCCGAAAGGGTTTCCCATTCGAGCGTCGCCGACATGCAGCGATACGCTACCTCGCCCGTCTGGGGATCGTATTTCAGGATGCCGATCTTCCGGCAGGTCCTCGTCGCGATGCTCTTGCCTGCCACGAAGAGAATCCATTCGTGGTTTCCGGGGGAAACCGCCGCCACGCCGTTCTGGACCACGAATTTCTCGATGTCAGCGAAGGAGAACGGCACGAGGAGACGCCTTTTTTCATCCAGGATTCCCCACTTTCCATCCTTCATCGCCTTGAAATACACCGGCGCGTGCCGCGCCTGGTCCTCGAGCTTTTCGCTGCTGCCCTTGTCGACGAAATAATAGGGATGGATCTGCTCGTATTCCGGATTCAGGAGAACCTGGAAGCCTCTCTTGACCGTTTCGGGATCGGTTCTGTCGATCATCGCAGGAAATACCAGCATGCCGTATTTCCCTTTGTCCTGTACACGCACGAATATGCTCGAACCGAATTTCGCGGAAGTCTCGAAAACCTGGAACCCGTCATATTCCCCGGTTACCTCGGAAGATTTTCCAAAACGGGAAAACCGGTATTTCCCGTTTTTCTCGAATGCGAAAAATGCGACTTCATCTGTGAGCAGGTCAGCGGCTATAGAGCGTAGAACAAAAATCTCCTCGAATACTTTCTGGGGTCCTTCCTTTTCATATTGATCGATGTATTCATTCACATATTTCCAGCACTCGTCTTGCTTGTCTTCCGGCAAAAGTTGACATTGCAATCTCATTTCCGTCAAAGTTTCCCGGACAAGCTCCAGATTCTTACGAAAAACCTGAATGTCCTTGTTTTCCGCGGGCGACACGAGCGTGACGGCATTCTCCCCCAGTTGCATCAAACCCCATTTCTTTCTGCTTCTCACCAGCAAATAATAATCGCCGATAGGGATCTTGTGGTAGCGGTTCAGTTCCGTATCCCGGATATCCTCATATGCAGCCGGCAGCACCATTCGATTTTCCCGGACGCCATAGATTCCCTGCTTCCCCTTCTGGGATACGATGAAATACTCCGAACCGCCAATGGCCCGAATCGAATCGAACTCGAGCGGAACGATCAATTCCCCTTTTTTATCGGCATTCAATCTGTAAAGACCGCTCTTTCCATTTCTGGAAACGATGAAGGTATTGCCAGAAGGACCCTCCCCCGTCTTGATTTCATCGTATTCCGCCGGCACGACCAGTTTTTTCTGAGTGGAATCATAGACCCCATATTTCCCGTCCAGTTTGACGGCAAAAAATTCTCCATTCAGAAAGGATACGTCTTCGAATTCGACATCGGTTTCGAATTTCCTCGACTCGATATCATAAATCTTATATTTTCCATTCTCTTTTACAATGAACTTATCATTTTCTTTTTTGTCTTTATTATTGGGTATCTCTACGTGCTGAATATCATCATAAATGATATCTAGTATTTTTTCAGTTTCTTTTTTCAAAAGAACATCAATCTTAAATGCTCCATATTTTCCATTTTTTTTCAACAATATAATAATCTAAATCTGCTTTTTTAATTTTATTATATTCAAAAGAAAGAACCACACTATCTTTACCACTGAGTTTTTCTATGGCTACCATTCCATATTTGCCATCCGAATTTCTTGCAATAATGTGATTATATACAAAAAAATCAAGAACACTTTCTTTAATATAATAACCTAAATTTCTCTGGTATTCAATGTCGTCAAAATCCTCATTCAGTTTGATTACACATGAAGTATGTTTTTTCGAATTCGTTAGAAAAATAATATTTTCAGATCTATAAAAAGAATATCCATCATAATAATCACACTCTATTGTTTTTTTATTTTTTAAAATTATGACAGACTTATCATTACATACATACTCAAATATATAGTTTCCCGTTTTAAAAGGGTCGTAAATCAAACATTTTTTCGAATTATTTTTTCGACAAGTATAAATGGTCGTCTTCGTCAACTCATCTCTAACAATGCTGTCTTCACCTTCATCTTCCACCGAAAACCTTTCATTTCCGTTTTCATCGCAATAAACATCGCAACCATTTTTTTTGCCACAAGGCTTAGCTTCCAGAAACAGAAGCATGTTCCCGATTTTCACAACTTTGTTGAGCCCTGGTCTGGCTCTGAGAAAGTAGACACCTGACTTAAGGGGTGTAAAGTCCCCGAGGAGGGTTTCATGGCCGGGAAGAAACGTCGCACATTTACGAAACAGTTCAAGGCGGACGCAGTGAGGCTGGTGAAGGAGAGCGGGGAATCATTGGCCGCGGTCGCCCGGAACATCGGCGTAGGGGAGCAGTCGCTTCGCAATTGGGTCCGCCAAGCCGAGAACGACGCCGGACGGGGGCCGGCAAGCGCCTACACGACCGCGGAACGAGCGGAGATCAAGGAACTTCGGCGCAAGCTCCGGGATATGGAGCGGGAGCGAGATTTTCTAAAAAAAGCGGCGGCCTTCTTCGCGAAGGAAACGGAAAACACGAAGTGATGGAAGCGTTGAAGGCCGAATTTACCGTTTCCGAAATGAGTCGCTGGTTGGGCATCAGCCGCGCAGCCCACTATACATGGCTGCGGGCCCACCCCCGAAGGGAAGCCCGAGCCAAGGCCAGGCAGCGTCTGCTGGACAAGATCCGGCAAGCCCATCAGGCAAGTCGCGGGACCTACGGCAGCCGTCGCATCTTGCTGGATTTGAAGGACGGCGGCGAGCTCGTGGGGCGCAACCAGGTGGCGACGCTCATGCGCGAGGCCGGGCTATCCGGTGTCCCCAGGAAGCGTTGGAAGGCGACGACGGATTCGCAGCACGGGGAGGAAATCTCCCCGAATCGTCTGGACCGGAACTTCACGGTAGAGGCGCCCAATACCGTGTGGGTTGGGGACATCACGTATATTCGGACCACCGCGGGCTGGCAGTATTTGGCCACCGTGATCGACCTGTACAGCCGCAGAATCGTGGGATGGGCGCTGGCAGGGCACATGCGCTCAGAGCTCGTGGAAGATGCCTTGAAGATGGCCTGCGGCCGCCGTGAGGTGAAACCCGGGCTCATTTTTCACA
>CAZEZP010000003.1:0-17709 GCA_964516435.1 uncultured Kofleriaceae bacterium
AGTCGCCCTGGTTCTCCGTGTATCCGTCGCCGTCGTCGTCCACGTCCGGATTGGTCTGATTATTGGTGTTGTTATTATTGTTGTTGTTATTATTTCCATTATTATTATTGGCATTGTTCGTGTGGTTGTTCGCAGGCGTCCCCCCCTTCTGGTAGGAAACCCCCTCGCAGCCGGAAAACCAGACGAAGCAGGACAGGATAAGGAGGATGGGGTATCGGTGCAGTGTCGTCATGGTTCCTCCGGTCGGGTTTTCCCGTATTTTTTTCAGCCCACTGTGCAGGCGAACGTGGCCGTCAGGCGGTGGGTCTCCCCGTCGCGCAGGCGGTTGCAGGGCTCGCCGTACAGTTCGATGACCGTCATCTCGGAATTGGCGTAATCCCAGCCGTCGGTCTTGGTACCGTCGCGTTCCACTTCAGTCCCGTCCAGATAGATATGAACGAAGTTGGGATACATGGGCGGTTCGTCCAGTTCGATGCGGCAGGAAATGACCGACACCGCGATGGCCTGCAGGGCATTGGTCAGTTCGGTTTCGTTCTCGGCCGAGTAGTACTTGGTGGCGGCGCCCGTCTGCGCCCGCCCGCCGGCTTCGGCCATCGCATCGAGCAGTGCCGTGTATGCGTTGGTCCCGGAGAGCCCGATGACGAACGTGTCGATGCCGTACTGGGTGCGATTCTCCTCGATGACGGCCAGCGTGCCGGCATCGTCCAGACAGCCGGAACCGAAGAAGCATGTGCCTGGATAGTTGGTGCAGCAGTATTCCGCCGAACTGTAGGAACAGGAGCAGGCCGGGGACGCGGGAAGCGAAAAGTTGCAGTTGGGGCCGCCGTCGGTGGCCAAGATGATGAACTGCGGGGAACCCGTCTGGTGGTATTGGATGAGGGACGCCGCGGCGTTGCGCAGGGCCGCTGCCGTGGGGGTGCCGCCGGCCGGGGTTGCACGGCTCAGTTCATAAAATATTTCGTCGCGGTTGGAGGGGCCGATGGGCACCACGGGGCCGGCCGTGCCGCATTCTCCGTTGGCGGGGAACAGGAGCGCCCCGAAATGTACGGAATTTTCGTACTGGGTGAGCGCCGTGTCCACGGCGGAAACCACTTCTTCCCAGCGGTTCTTTCCCGGGGTGGCGCCGGGTTCCAGCATGGAGCCGCTGCGGTCGATGACCAGATACACCTCGGCCGGCGGCGACTCCTTGAGGATGAAATTCTTGGGGTCGCAGCCCACCATGCCGTCGCCCTGCTGATCCGGAATGTCCATCGAACCATCGGGCAGGTTGTTGGTCGTGTTGTTGGTATTGTTGGTATTATTGTTGATATTGTTGTTGCCCGTCTCTCGGGTGCCAGAAACGCCCGTGCAGCCGGCGGCGAGTACGAAAATGGACAGAAAAAGACCGAATTTCATGAGGCACCTCCACAGAATCGCGCATGAAAAGACTAGCACAAAAAAATCGGAAAGAAAGCTGATGCTTCGAGATTTTTTTTGATCTAAATAATGTTAGTTTTTTTAAAATTTTTTCATCTGTTGCATTGCTGATTGCAATGGGTCATTCAAACATGTAGATGCGGACTTCGTAGGCGCCGAAAACGGCAGGATCGGAGAAGGGCAGGGCGGCCGGCAATGCGGCATCGATGGTGAACGCCGTCCCGTTCCAGCGCGCCACGCGGCTGCCTGCGGGCGTGCCGGGGTCGTAGGCGGAGACGAAGGCGCCCGACGCGGGCGTGCGGGTTTCCCGGGCCACGAACAGGACGGTGGCATCGCCAGAGCGGACCCACCATTCGGAAAATCCGCCGCGGGAACTGCGGAAGAGGGTTTCCCCCTGCAGATGCGGCCGCAGGAGGGCCAGTTCGGCGACTGCGGACTTCAGGCGGGACCAGGACACATGGGTCGCATCCACGAATTCCTGTCCCCAGAAGATGACGCCCTGGGCGCCGCGGATGAAGGCATCGAGCGCCATGAAGCGCAGTTCGGCCGGCAGCGGATCCCGCGCGCCGAAGAAGCGGCCGGTCGAAAAGGCGACATCCAACTGCAGGCGGTTGTTCGCCCCCCGGACGGGCAGCACCAGGTCCGGCAGCCCGTCGCCGTCGAAATCGCCGCTGCAGCCTCCCGCCGTGCGGTCGTGGGATGCTGGTTCGCCGGCCGTTTGCAGCCAGGATTCCAGTTGGCTTTCCGAATTCAGGGAGGCAACTTCCCCGGCCAGAAGCCGCAAGGAGGCGCCGTCGGAGAGCGTGAGCACGAATTGCGGGTCCGGCTGTCCACGGAAGGAATCGACCGAAAACTGTGCCACCTGCGAGGGAAGGATCGTCCCGGCCGCATCGTGCAGCACCACCTGGGGCGGATCCATTCCATCGGCCCGGCCCGTCATGCGCAGGATTTCCAGTTTGCCATCGGTTCCTTCGCCGGCGAGGAAGACATCCGGGAAAAGGGCGCCTGGCTGTTTCCATACGGCACCCAGGCGCACCCGCGAAAGATCAAGAACGGCTTCGGAGGCGTCGAACCAGCGTCGGGCACCCAGACGGTCCAGGCTTTCCGCGAAGGAGTTGCAGTTGGAGGCCACCAGGAACCAGACTTGGTGTTCCGGATCGGGATAATCGTAACTGAACAGGAGATCGTCGCAGGAATCGCCGTCGAAATCGGCGGAGAGCCATTGGCGCGCGACATTCCACACGACTTCGGGGACGCGGTTGGAATACAGTTTGAGGGGGGCATCGAAACCGTTGTCCGTTGAGGAGACGAGCCACAATTCCTGGGCATTGAGCGATGCATCCACTACGAGGAGCAAGTCGTCGCGGCCATCGCCGTCGTAGTCGCCCGCCGTGGTGCGCCAGGTCGCGTCCAGGGCCAGGGTCGCGGGCAGCGTCCGGCTGCTTTTGCGGCCACCGAACGGATTTTCCTGGAAATCATAGGTGGCCAGTTGGCGCAATCCCGAGGTGTCGGTGTACCCCACGGCCAGTTCCATAGCGCCGTCGCCATCGTAGTCGCCCGCCTGAACGAAATGCAGTTGATCGAAGTCGATGGCGTCGTCTGCGCACCAGTGCTCCACCATCTCCCAGCGTTCGGACGGGATGCGTCCCATGCCGGCGCCGGCGAGGATCATGGCCACGGCGTTGTGACCGCCGGCGCGGGCGGCGATATCGGCCAGAAGACGCGTGTGTTCTCCTACGGCCGACAGCCCCGGATGATCCGGCAGGATGGAGTGCCCATTGCCTTCGGGAATGGGATAGATGTCCATGGTGGCGATGTCGGAGAGGTCCATGTAGGGCAGCAGCAGATCGAAATTGGCGGGGTCCGCGCGGCTGCCGCGGGGGGCGTGGTTGAGGAGGATGGGCCGCCCCCACGGGTCCGCGCCGCGCACGGGCTCCACGAAGTCCTGGCGCACCGTTTCCACGTCCAGCCCGTTCCACAGGGGCTCGTCGGGACCGACCCAGCCCAGCACTCCGGGGTCGTCCACGTAGGGCGCGATGAAATCCGTCACGGAGGCTCCGTGCGGCACCCACATCATGCGCAGGCCCAGGCTGCCGTTGAGCAGCAGGTTGAATCCGGCCTGCAGCGCTTCCTGGTCCGTGGCGCCCTGCGGCAGGAAGGCGGCAGCTATGAGGGCCAGCGGCTCGTCGCGGTACAGGATGCGGCCGTTGACCACCTGGATGAACCCCGGATACAGGGATTCCCGCCGGCAGGCCGCACTGCACCCGTCGCCGTCGAGCGTGTTTCCGTCGTCGCATTCCTCTCCTGGATCCAGGCGCTGGTTGCCGCAGGGAGGGGTCGTGTTGTTGTCATCGTTCAGATTGTTTTTTTTGGCAGAGCCGCCGGCGCAGGCGGACAGGAGCGCGAAAGCCAAGAAGCACGCCGGCAAGAGTTTTATGGGGATTTTCGATTTCATGCAAGTTGCTCCAGGAATACCGGACCGAAAAACCATAGCCCACTCCATGCCGTGTTGCAAGTTGGCTGTTTCACCCATGCCGGGCTGCGCGCACACGCTTGCTGTCGAATTTTCAACTTTGCTCTTCGCGCGCATCCCCAAAAATAGTGGCTACCCAGAACACATGGGTCTGCAGATCAGGTTTTCCTGTCGAGTGCGTTTTTCGATGGGATTGAGCGGATCTGGAATCTAGAAGGGGATGTCGTCTTCGGGCGTTGCGCCGAAGGTGTCGGGCGCGCCGTAATCCGGCTCGGGGCCCTCGAACGGGGAGGCTGCGCCATCGCCGGCGCGGCCGCTCAGGAACAGCACCCGAGACGACTGCACCTCGGTGGTGGAGCGCTCGTTGCCCTCCTTGTCCTTCCATTTGCGCGTGCGCAGGCTCCCCTCCACATATACTTTCGAGCCCTTGCGGAGACTGTCGCGCACTGCGTTGGCAGCGGGACCCCAGACCACGATCCGGTGCCATTCGGTATGCGTCTGGCGGTTGCCGTCCTCGCCGCGCCAACTTTCGGTGGTGGCGAGGCTGAATTCGGCCACCGGGCGGTTGCTGGGCGTGACGCGATAGACGGGATCCTTGCCGAGATTTCCGATCAGAATGATTTTGTTCAAACCGTCAGCCATGATATTCCTCCAGAAAGATGCCAAATTGTATCGCTTCCCGTGGGAAAGGAAAGCGAAAAAGTGGAATGAGAACCCCGGTCCTCCAGGAGCATTGTCGGCGGCAAAAGGGTGTTCGTTGCCACTGCGCCGCGATTTTTCTGGCAGGTCAACCCTTCAGGCGGGCCGCGATGCGGGCGAAGTGGGCGCCGAACTCACGGGCCATCTTGCCTTCCTCTTCCGATGGCATGCGTTCCCCTTTCCCGCCGGCAATCGTCGACATGCCGTAGGGGGTGCCGCCCTGCACCGCGTCGATCTGCATCTGGGCAGACACGGAATAGGGCATGCCAACCAGCACGCAGCCATGGTGCAGCAGGGGAATCATGGCGGAAAGCAGGGTGCTTTCCTGGCCGCCGTGCTGGGTCGCGGTGGACGTGAACACGGCTGCCGGCTTGCCTACGAGCGAGCCTTTCATCCAGTCTGCCCCGGTCTGATCCCAGAAATTCTTCATCTGGGAGGCCATGTTGCCGAAACGCGTGGGCGTTCCGACCACGACGCCATCGATTCCGGTGAGATCCGCCCGGGGATCGGCCACCGGAATGTCTTTCTGGCGCTCGGCGGCCGCCTTGGCGTAGGCATCGAGGTACTGTTCCGGCACCAGTTCGGCCACCCGCTTCATAACGACCACGGCACCGGCTTCCTCCATTCCCTCCCGGATTTTCTGGGCCAGTTCGAAGACGTGTCCGTACATCGAGTAATACAGGAGCAGGATTTTCGGTTTTTCCATGGTGCACCTCCATCTCCATTTTGTAATGCCTCCCGCGTGCCCCGTCAATCCCTATCTTTCATGTGGAGAATTTTAAACAAAAAATCGAAGGCTATTTCCGGTCCAGGAGTTCGCGCACGGTTCGGGTCAGTTCCGCAAACGAGAAGGGTTTCCCGAGGAAGGCCAGATGCCGTTCGCGGCAAAGCGATTCCAGACTCTCGGGATAGCCGGATATGAAGAGTGTTTTCAGTCGGGGATTCTTCGCGCGCAGGATCTGGTCCAGTTCCTGTCCGCTCATGTGCGGCATCACCACGTCGGTGACCAGCAGATCGATTTCGGGCAGGAACCGGTCCGCCAATGCCAGGGCATCGTCGCGGCCGGCGGCGCTGATGACCGCATATCCGGCGCGTTCCAGCATGCGGGCGGCCAGCGTGCGCACGGCGGGTTCGTCTTCCACGAGGAGGACGGTCTCCCGCCCCCGCGCCGGCTCGGCCGGGGTTTCGTCGGGCAGCGAAGCCGTTTCCGGCTCCTCCACGGGAAAATACAGTTTGAAGGTTGTTCCCCTTCCTTTTTCGCTGTACACCCAGATGTGTCCTTTCGACTGGGTGACGATGCCTTGCACGATGGACAGGCCCAGCCCCGTTCCCTTGTCCTTGCCCTTCGTGGTGAAGAAGGGGTCGAAGATGCGGTCCAGGACGTCGGGATCCATGCCACAGCCGGTGTCGGTGACGGAAAGCACGACGTAGTGGCCCGGCGGCAGCGTGCTGCGGGTGTCGGCATAGGGTTCATCGATGAGCGCAGGCCGGGTCTGGATGAGCAGTTGGCCGCCGTTTGGCATGGCATCCCGCGCATTGACCGCGAGATTCATGATCACCTGCTCCATCTGGCCGGGATCCACCCGCACGCGGCCGATTTCCGGATGCAGATCCAGGGAGATGACGATGTCTTCGCCCAGGAGCCGCCGCAGCATGTTGTCGAGTCCGCGCACGACGGAATTGAGATCCGTCACCTGCAGGGAGAACACCTGCTTGCGGCTGAAGGCCAGCAACTGGCGGGTGAGATGCGCCGCCCGATCGGCGGCCTTCTGGATTTCCAGCAAATCCTCGCGCAGGGGGTGCCCCTGCGGCACGGCATCGAGGGCGAATCCCACGTATCCGAGCACCACGGAGAGCAGATTGTTGAAGTCGTGCGCAATGCCGCTGGCCAGCCGGCCCACGGATTCGATCTTCTGCGCCATGAGCAGTTGGTTCTGCAACTGGCGGCGTTCTTCCTCGGCCTTTTTCCATTCGCTGATGTCCTGGAAAGAGCCGTGCACGCCCACGATGGCCCCGCTCTCGTCGCGCACCGGCATGCCGCAGGTGCGCACCCACACGCGTTTGCCGCGGGCAGTGACGATCTGCAGTTCCTCGTCGTAGGGAATGCCTTCCCGGTAGCAGAGGAAGAACACTTCCCGGATGCGTTCCTGGCACTCCGGGGCATAGAAGGCGATGCCTTCGTCCACGCTGGGGGAGAAGCCCGGCTCCACCTCGTGGATGCGGGCGACTTCGTCGGACCAGTGCACCTTCATGGTGCGCACGTCCACGCTCCAGCCGCCCAGGCGGGCCGTGCGGGCGGCAATCTGCAGCAGGCCTGCCTGCTCGATCAACTTGCGCTGGGTCTCCTTGATGTCGGTGACGTCCCGCACGACGTGGATGAATCCTTCCAGTTCGCCCGAAGCCGAGAGCACCGGGTCGGTGACGACGAAGAAGAACTTTTCTCCCGAAGGCATATCCATGGTTTCCCGCCGGCGGGTCTGCGTGGCGCGCACCAGCGGGCAGCCGGGAATGTGGGTGATGGCCTGGTGGAACAGGCGATAGCATTTTTCGCCCCGGATTTCGGAAAGGGGAATGCCAAGAAATTCCACCATGGCCCTGTTGGCATGCAACACTTTGCCGTCGACATCCAGAAATGCCACCGGGTCCAGCATGGCATCGAATGCGTGGCGCCACCATTCCTGGTCGTGCAGCATGACGTCCATTTCATTGTTGCCAGACACGGATTCTTCCTCGCTGTGAGGGTCCTCGTTCATTTTGCCACCTGCAAGCCAGACGAATCATGTTCGGATGCAGGAAGATTGTCAAATGCTTTGTTAAATTTTTTATCTTTGGTCGGCTCCCAACTGAACCGGCGGCTTCGGAAGGACGAGCGTGAACGTGGAACCCTCGCCGAGAGTGCTCTCGACCTCGATGCGGCCCCGGTGCAGGCGCAGGATGTGGTGGGCGATCGACAGGCCCAGCCCCGTTCCGCCGGCCACCCGGCTGCGGCCCTTGTCCACGCGGTAGAAGCGCTCGAATATATGGGGGAGATCCCGTTCGGGAATCCCGATGCCCCGATCCTGCACGCGGATGCGGACGTCGTCATCGGTCTTTTCCAGGCGGATGCAGACGGTAGTGCCTTCCCCGGAATACTTGATGGCGTTGTCCATGATATTGATGACGGCCTGCTCGAGAAGGGAGGCATCGGCCGGGATGAGAGGGCGCACGGCGAATTCCCGATGGATCCTGATTCCCTTGGATTCCGCGCTGCGGGCGCACATGCCGATGGCGGATTCCACGATTTCCGCGATGTTGACGGATTCCCACGCGGTGTTCCCCGCATGGTCGATGGTCTCGATGCGGGACAGGTGCAGCAGGTCTTCCACGATGGCATTCATGCGCTGGGCCTGGTGGGCGGCGATGTCCAGGTAGCGGCGGCGCTCCTCTTCGGAAATGCTGGCGTCCGGATCCCGCAGCGTCTCGATGAATCCCAGGATCGACGTGATGGGGGTCTTCAACTCGTGGCTGACGTTGGCGGAAAAATCGCGCCGCATGCTTTCGAGCCTGCGCAGCGCCGTGACGTCCTCGAACACGAGCAGGCGTCCGGTCTGCCGTCCGGCGGCGTTGTGCACGGGGATGCATTGCAATTGAAACACGCGGGAATCGGGGGCATTCATCACGATGTCCTGCGAAACGCCGGTATTTTTTTTCTTCTGCTCGTCGAGCACGGTCGCCAGTTCCGCGTGCCGGAGGATTTCGACCAGATGCCGTCCCGCGGCCTTCTGCGGCGAAACGCCGAACATTTCGGCCGCCTGGCGGTTCATCCGGGTGATGCGGTCCGTCTCGTCCAGCAGGACCACGCCTTCCAGCATGGTGGAGAGGACCAGATCCAGTTCGTTCTTTTCATGGTGCAGCCTGGCCATGGCCTGCTGCGCCTCCTGCAGGACGGTGTCCATGCGGACCTGCAGCCTGGCCACCTCCTCGACGGGGGAAAGCAGAAGCGGGGGCAGCGTGCGCCCTTCCGCGAAGGCCGTCAGGGAATCGTCCATGCGTTCGAATCCGTCCGCCAGCACGCGGGATTTCCACCAGATGGCCAGAATCGAGAAGAACAGGAATATCCCGTAGATGAAGATTCCCTTGCCCACGATTCGGCCGGCGGCGAGTGGGCTGTCCTCGTATGCGTTCGTGAAGGCGAAGAAGAAGCCCAGGGACAGCAGGAAGGCCTGGATGCCCAGGATGTGGAGGAGCCAGGGAAGCCGATGCTTCATGGCGTCTCCCGGATCCGGTATCCCACGCCCCGCACGGTTTCGATGCAGTCGCCCAGGCGTCCCAGTTTGCGGCGCAGGCCGACCACCTGCACGTCCACGGAACGATCCGTGACGGGATAGTCGTCGCCCTTGATCCGCGAGATGATCTGGTTGCGCGTGAACACCCAGCCGGGGTGGCTGATGAACAGGCGCAGCAGGGAGAATTCGGTGACGGTGAGCTCCAGGGGCTCGCCGTCCAGCGTCACGCGGTGGCGCGGCTGATCCATCTGGAGTCCGTCATAGGTGAGGATGTCGGGCGTCACCTGGGCCGCATCCGGCCGCGCCCGGCGCAGGAGGGCGCGCACCCGCGCCACGAGCACCTTGGGAATGAACGGCTTGGTCACGTAGTCGTCGGCGCCCAGTTCCAGCCCCACCACGATGTCCGTCTCCTCGCTGCGGGCCGACAGCATGAGGATGGGAATGTTGGCCGTGGCCTCGTATGCCTTCATGCGCCGGCACACCTCCAGTCCGTTGATGCCCGGCAGCATCAGGTCCAGGATGACCAGGTCCACGGCATGGTTGCGCAGGACCGTCATGGCTTCTTCGCCCGAGGCCGCCTTGAGGACGGACAGCCCTTCCTTGCGCAGGTGCAGTTCCACGAGCTCCAGGATGCTTTCCTCATCATCCACAACGAGTACGGTCTTGGTATTCATGAAGTTCCTCCCGCCTTCATGTCCAGAATGTCGGAAAACTGTGAGGCGTCGACGGGCAAAAGATGAGAAATCGGTAAGCCGGGCGCGCAGGCCGTCAGGACCCAGGAGCGCAACCCCTGCGGCCAGCCCTGCGTTACCGGAGTCAGGGCGGATTCCACGAACCAGGCGGCCACATCGGTGGAATCCAGGCAGAAGCCCAGCCGCACCTGCAGTTTCGCCAGCAGGCCCCGCTCTTCCGGGGAGACGGCCGGCACGGCCACCAGGATGCGGCCTCCCGGAAGAAGGCGCGACGCGGCGGCCTTCAGTTTTTCGACGGCAGATTGCCGTTCCCGGGGAAGGGCATCGATCCAGACGATCTGCCGCACCGGTCCGGCGGCGGCCAGTTGGTATTGCTGCAGCACGAGGGCGCGGCGGAGGCGCTCGGGCCCTTCATAGCCCACGGGGCCGGTTCCCGGCGGTTCCATCCACTGCCGCAGGGCCGTCGGAAGGGGAGGCAGGGTACGAACGGAAGGAAAGAACGGCATGGTGTCGGGTCGAAGCGATGGACGGCGGCGCCGGGCCGGCTCAGTAGCAGGGCGACGGCCGGGTAGTGCCGAGGATCTGGTCGCAGATGAAGATGTTCTCGCATTCGCCCTTGTAGCAGTCCACGAGTTTCTTCTGGGTGTCCGTGTCCAGATTCCTGCACTCCTCGACGCAGCCGTCGATGTCGATGAGCCCGCCGCACTGCTCGCACTCGCCGGCCCGCTGGCAGTAGGCCCGGCAGTAATCCGTCTCGGACGTGCAGGAAAGGACGAGGAGGAGGGAGAACGCAAGCGCAGGATGCCACGGTTTCATGACGGACCTCGAACGAAACCAGTATCCCGAACGTCTGAAGGAAATCAAGACGCTTTTCGGCTTTCCGGACGGGTGTGCGGGGGAAGGCGCGGGTTGTCCGCGAAAAGGTTCAGGCCAGGCGTCGCAGAAAGGGGTACAGAATGGTTACGAATGTGATGGAACCCGCATAGGCGCACAGCGTGCCGGCCCAGACCCCGAGTTTGGGGTAGGCGGCCTGCACGATGGCGGCATATACGAGGATATTAGCCGAGGATAAAATGAGTACTTTGCTGGTGGCGCGCGCGAAATGGGCGTCCTGGGTCAGGGTGAGGATCACCATGGACGACGTCATGACGGCGGGAAACGTGGAAAATACGCCCGTCACCCAGGGGGAGGAAAGTAGCGAGACGGCTACCACCGAGGCCACCAGCGTGCCCGAGAACAGGATGCGCAGCACGAATCCGGCCGTGGACCACGTCTTGGCCCGCGCCGGGGGAGTGGAAATGCGCAGGATCTTTTCGTTGATGAGGAATGTGGCGGCCAGCACGGCGCCATACACGCCGAGGGAAGCGCCCGGGGAGAGCGGAAATGCGAAGAAGAACAGGGCGCTGGCCAGCCAGAAGGCGAGACCCGCCGCCAGGGCCAGGGCGAGTGAGCGCAGCACGAGTGCGTTGAAAATCGTCAGGTACACGGAATTGATGGCCATTCCTACGGGCACGGCGGCCGCGGCCTGTGCGGCGTAGTCCGTGCCGCGCAGCAGGGCCATGAACACCAGCGACACGAGCAGGTTGCTGGGCAGGTTCACCAGCAGGCCGCCCACCCGGCTGCCATGCTTTTCGGCCACCCATGTGGCCGTGGCGATCCAGGCGCCGGAAATGAGAAAGGAAAGGAAAATATGAATGGCAATGCTCATTTTATTTTCTAAAAAATAAAATTATCCAAACAGGACTAATAGAATGTCGGTCAATACCACATCGAAAAAGAGGATGGATACGGACGACCAGACCACGGCCCGCGTGGTGGCGCGGCCCACGCCGGCGGCACCGCCCTCGGCGTAGAAGCCCTGGTAGCAGGAGATGGTGGAGAACACGAGGCCGAACACGGTGGCCTTGATGAGGCCCTCGATGACGTCGCGGGCGTCGATGAACCAGTAGATGTTGTTCCAGAAGGGGCCGCCGTCCACCTCCATGAGGGTCACGGCCACGAACGAGGCGCCCCAGATGCCCACGAGGTTGAAGACCATGGCCAGAAGCGGCATCATCAGGGTGCCGGCGATGATGCGGGGGGTGACGAGGTACTGCACGGGGGAGACGGCCATGGTATAGAGGGCGTCGATTTGTTCGGTGATGCGCATGGAGCCCAGTTCCGTGGCCATGGCGGACCCGGCTCGCGCCGTCACCATGAGCGCGGTGAGCACGGGGGCCAGTTCGCGGGACAGCGACAGTGCCACGGTGACCCCGATGAACGCCTCGGCCTGGAACATCTTGAAGGTATATACGGTTTGCAGGGAGAAGGCGGCGCCGGTGAAGGACGCCACCAGCGCCACGATGCCCAGGGAGCCGATGCCGACGAAATCCATGGCCGCCACGAAGTTGCGCCAGCGCCAGGGCGGCCTGAAGAGCCACAGCAGGGAAGAGAAGAGAAGCAGGCAGACACTGCCCACCTGCGTGAAGAAGTTCAGGAACGGGTCGAAGACGGCATCCGCCATCCGCTCGAGGAGATGCCAGAGTTTCCTCATGGAAGGCACCTAGAAGAACCCCCGCGCGGCAATTTCCGCCATGGCCAGGCGCACGAGTTGGGCGGGGGAGAGGGTGGAATCCAGCAGGACGAGCGAGGAGCCGAACGTGCGGGACAGTTCGCGGTAGCGGCGGGCCACCTTTTCCTGGAACTGGGCGTGCTCCAGGTTTTCGCGCACGCCGCCGCGCTCATGGATGCGTGCCTGGGCCACCTCCACCGGGAGATCCAGCAGGAAGGTCAGGGCCGGCAGGGGAGCGCGCGCATTGAGGGAGGCCACCCACGCGCCGTCCTCGTCGATGCCTTGGTAGGCCAGCGAGGAGAGCACGTAGCGGTCCGTGACGACCCATGTGCCGGCATCCAGCGCGGGCTTGATCTCGGAAAGCCAGTGGTGGCGGCGATCCGCTGCGAACAGCAGCGCGTACAGCGCCGTGTCGGGGATTTCCTGGGCCCGCAGGAAGTCCCGCAGCACGCGCCCCACCGGGCCGGTGGATGGCTCGGCCGTGCGCAGAGCCGGGATGCCGTTGGCCTGCAGGGCGCCCGTCAACTGGTTCGTGAAGGTGGTGGTTCCGGCGCCGTCGATGCCTTCCACCGCTATGAACGTGCCGCGTTTGTTGGGTGTGGACATCATCATGCCTCAACGGATGAAGAAACGCAGGTCCAGGCCCACGATGGCGGCCCTGTCCCCGCCGATTTCCTGCTGCACCGAGATTTCCACGGAGGATTTGGGCGTGATGTAGCCCATGCCGCCGGAGACGAACGTCTGGTCCGTGAATTCCCGCCGGCCGCCGCCCGCCCGGATGACGATGCCCTGGGAGAAGAAGAATTCCGCGCCTGCGCGAATCCAGGGCTTCTGTCCCTCCATGAGGCCGTCGGCCTCGAGCAGGAGTTGGTTCTTCAGCAGCCGGACGGCCACGCCGCCGCCGTAGACGTAGGGACGCGCGTCGGAATGCTCCGAGAGCAGGTCGTAGGCCACCAGGCCTACCGAGAACATGTCGCTGATCTTCACGATGGCGCCGGCATCCAGCGTGAAGGTCTTGTCCTTCTGGGTGCCGTCGGGCAGGTTTTTCAGTTCGTATTTGAAATAATGGCCATTGAGGCCGACCGCCAGCCATTCGGTGAAGGCCAGGGAGAGCGCCAGCCCGGTGCGCCAGAAGGATTCTTCGAGTTTCGTGCCATCCTCGGCTTCGGGTTCGGCCGCGCCCAGGGAAGTGAAAAGGCCGGCCGCCACGCGCTCGTTGGTGACGGAATCCACGAGCGACGTGAATCCGGCGTGGCCGGAGATTCCGGTATGGTAGCGGTAGTAGTTTTCCCAGATGTAGGCGCGCACCAGGCTCATGGACGCGGGGTTGGCGATGAGGGCATCCGAGCCGGTTCCCGACGCGATGACCGCGCCGCCCAGCCCCAGGCCGCGTGCGCCCATGGGTTCGGACCAGGGCTCATAGGCGCCTGCCGGCGCGATGCGCGGGGACGCCGCCAGAAAGCCGAGAAGGGCAGACAGTAGGAGCAGTGCACGTTTCATCCCAGACCCCTTGAAAAAACCCCTTCACAGAAAACACGATTCGGGCGGAAACGCAACTTTTTCCCCCGGAAGGACGTGGTAGAAGACTCACAACTTGATTTTGAACGGGGAGACCTGGCCCTTGGCGCGCTTGCGGACCTGGGCCTTGAGCTCGTAGTAGCGCTCGGCCAACTGGATGAGGCGTTCGGTGCGGCGCTCCAGTTCCGTCTTGAGGAGTTCGCGTTCCCGCGCCTCGCGTTCCAGCATTTCCTGGTACTTGATTTGCACGAGGGCTTCGTCCGTGACATTGCGCAGAATGACCAGCGCGCCGTCGATCCGGTCGTCGGTGTGCAGGGGAATGGCGCTCAGGATGAAGCGGAATTCCTCCTGGGACTCGATGACGCTTCCCACCACCTCGTCGAAGCGCACCTGCTGGTTCTGCTCGATGGCCTCCCGCACGATGTCGATGGGCAACAGGATGACGTCAGGCAGGGTCAACCCCTTGAGCTTGCGGGCCACGTTGCGTGGGAACATGGAAAAGAACAGCCGGTTGTAGTCGACGATGACGCCGTTGGCGTCCGTGATGCACCAGGCATCGATGATGACATCCTTGATTTCCAGGAAAGATGCGGTCTGGTTCATGGGTGACACGCTAACGGAAGGAAAGCGGGGTTGTCAACGATTTATTTCACGGCCCGGCGGCGCAGCAGGAAGAGGAGGGCGATTCCCAGCCAGAGGGCCGTCACGGGAGCCGGCGCCGATGCGCCCGTGCGGCAGCCGCAGCCGGATTCGGAGGATTTCTGGCATTCCGGCGCGTGGGTGCAGTCGGAATCGAAGCAGTCCGCCCAGCCGTCGTTGTCGTTGTCCCGGGCGTCGCCGCAGATCTGCTCCACGGCCGCCGCGCAGGCGCTGTTGGAGAAGCAGTCGGAGTCGGCGCAGTCCCGGGCGCCATCGCCGTCGTTGTCGATGCCGTCGCCGCAGTTGTACTCCTGGGTGGGATTCGTGCATTCCGGCCGCGTGGCGCAGTCGGTATCGTCGCAATCGATCTTGTCGTCGCCGTCGTCGTCGATGCTGTTGGCGCAGTTCTCCGGCGGGAACACGCACGTCGTGGTGAGGCTGTAGCGGCTCGGGTAGCGGTAGCTCTCTACAATCAAGTACGTGGGGGTGTCGCCGACCGTGAAGGACAACTGGTCCTGGGCCAGGGCGTCGTTGGCGGAATAGGCCAGGCACGACGACGAGGAGCAGGAGCGGCGATCCCCCGTCACGAGGAAGAGATCCAGATCCTGGTCTTCCGGAACCAGGGTCACCTGCACCTGCGTGCCGGGCGGCATGGCCAGTTGGTAGGCCGTTTCGGGACCCGTCTCCTGCCCCTGGGCCATGCAGTTGTAGGTGACGAATCCGGCGATGCCGTTCTGGGTATGGGCGGTGATGGTCTGGTTGCAGTACAGGTACTGGTAGCGGTCGCACGGGGACGTGGGGCAGGTCCCCACGCCGGTGCAGTCGGAATCGGCGCAGTCCTTGGCGCCGTCGCCGTCGTTGTCCTTGCTGTCCGTGCAGACCTCGGCCGGGGGCGAGTTAACGAAGGAATTGATGTTGGATTCGTAGTTGCTCACTTCCGTGTACACGCCCGGACCCTCGCATTCGGAATAGCCGTACGAGGTGATGCCGGCCGCGTACCGGGTCCCGTTGCGGGTGATCAGGCCGGGGCCGCCGGAGTCGCCCTGGCAGGTGCCGCCGTTGGTCTGGATGGTCCAGATGGTCCAGGGAGCCGCGTACGTTCCCTGCCACGTGCTGATGGTGCAGGTGCTGGAACTGTGGCACAGGCCGGCGATGCTGCCCGTGAAGATGCGGCGCACGGTGGAACTGGAGTTGGGGTCGCTGCCGTTGGTGAGTCCATAACCAATGAAAGTAATGGGGCCGCCGATATCGGCGTTGGTCAGGGCCAGCGACGCCGGCAGGGGAGAAATGGGCTTCACGTCGCCGGGCGCCGGCGCGCTCAGGCGCAGCAGTGCGATGTCATAGCGGATGTTGCGCGGATCGTACGAGGGGTGCACCCACGACTGGATGACGCCGCGGGAACGCTTGTCGTAGTCGCAGTTGTTCAGGTCGCGGCAGAAGATCACCATGAACTGGTCCACGGCCACCGGGGTGGTGGAATTGCTCAGCGTGGCGCAGTGGGCGGCGGTCATGAGCACGGTGGGGGTGATGAGCGTTCCCCCGCAGGCGAAGCCGGACTGCAGGTACAGGAAGGCCACGGCGTCGTTGGCGGCGTCGTTGTCCACGGATCCGTTGATGATGAACGGTTCCACGTCGGGAATTTCCTGCGGGATTTCGGGGGCGGGACCGCACGCGGCGAGGCCCGAGAGGAAGAGCAGGGCGGCGATGATTCTTTTCATGTGCTACCTCTTGCGGAAGAACAAAAAGCAAACTGGGATGGCATCAAAATTCTTTGAAAATCCAAAGAATTTCAATCACGCTGGAAGTTACCCCCGCCTGCGGGTGGCGTCAAGCTGGTGTTCCGGATTTTTCCGGTTCCGGAAAAATTTCTGGCATCGGGGGGCGCGACAGGCTAAACATGCAGGGCGCGCTTTTTCGCATTGCGCGGACGAGGGTGTGCGGAACCGATGCGTTTCAGGCTTTGGGCATGGGCGATACTCATTCTGGCGGCAATTTCGCCGGGTGCCTGCCGGCGGCAGGACTCCGTTCCGGTGACGCCAGTGGAGCCGTTCGCCAGCGTTCCGCCGCCCATGCAGCCGGAGCCGTCCCCGGAGCCGGCCGCGTCCGTGGATGCCACGCCTGTCGCCGTTCCCGAACCGCCGCCGAAAGACCCCGTCGAATCCATGACGGTGCCATCGGAACCCATCGCCCGGGCGAAAATGTATTTTGAATTTGGCTATGGCGCCGCCGCTTTCCAGGTGATCGCCTCGCTGCCGGAAGAAGAGCGGAAGAAACCGGAAATCCAACTGCTGGCGGGGCTTTCTGCGGAAATGTGCGGCCGTTTCCGGGAAGCCGCCGCCGCCTGTGCCGCCGCCGAGGCGCTGCCCGATCTGCAGGGCCGCATCGAATCCCTCCTGTGCCAGGGCCGCGTGTGGATGCAGTTGAAGGATTTCAAGTCGGCCATGCAGAAGTTCCAGGCCGCACATGCGGCCGCGCCGAAGGATCCGTCCACCGGGGCGGCGCTCATGGACGCGCTCGTCACCCTCGACGATGGCCCGGGGCTTTTGCGGACGGCCCGGCGGATTCTGGAGGGCGAGCCGGCCAACTTCGTGGCCCAGTTCTACCTGGGAATGGCGCTCGCGATGACCGGGCAGCGGGACCTGGCGGACGAGGCGTTCGGCAAACTCACGGAGAGAGACGAGGTGCCGGCGTATCTGGAAGCCTCCGCCTTCGACCAGCGCGGACTGCTGTGGTCGAAGGTTTCCCCCGAGCGGGCCCGGACCCTGCTGGAACAGTGCCGCAAGCGGGTTCCGGCCTATGGCTGCCCGCGCACCGAACTGGCCATCTCGCCGCCGGACCCCCGGCATCCCAACCGCAAGATTCGAAATGTGACCCGTCCGGGGCGCTATGGAACCGCGCCCCTTCCGCCGCCGCCATGACGAATGATGCCAGCTCCAGCGAAAAGATGTGGACGGTGCGCGATGTCGTGCGCTGGATGGCCGAGCGCTTTTCCCGGGAAGGCATCGATTCCGCGCGGCTGGATGCCGAACTGCTGTGCGCGCGGGTGCTCGGCTGCGACCGGGTGGGCCTCTATTTGTCTATGGACCGCCCTTTGTCGGGAACCGAGCGCGCTGCCCTCCGGGAACTGGTGCGCCGCCGCCTGGACCGAGTGCCCGTGGCCTATCTCACGGGAACGCGCGAATTTTTCGGGCTTTCCCTGCAGGTGACGCCGGACGTCCTCATTCCCCGTCCGGACACGGAGACGCTCGTGGAGGTGGCGCTTTCGGCTTTTCCGGAAAAATCGCAATGCATCGAGGCGATGGATCTCTGCACCGGCAGCGGCGCGGTCGCGCCGGCGCCGGCCCATGCGCCGCCGGCGTGGCTGGTGCCGGCGACGGACGTTTTGCCCGCCGCGCTGGCCGTTGCCCTCCCCCAGTCTGTGCGGCGACCAGTCGTGGGTGCGTGCGTCACGGCGGG
>CAZEZP010000004.1:0-123271 GCA_964516435.1 uncultured Kofleriaceae bacterium
CGGTTCCTGCATGGCCTGCCCGAGCTGTACGATGCCTCCTCCCTGGTGGATGCCATCGCCAGACTGTTCCCCGAGGATGCCCGCCAGCCCGCCCGGACGGCGGCGGCTCCTTCCCGGGAAACCCGCACCGCGGGCACGGCCGAAGGCGAAACGGGGCATTTCGGGCCGGAGGGGCACTTCACCCTGGACACGCACACGCTGGCCACCCGCTACAAGGAAAGCAAGAGCCTGGTGAGCATGGTCATCCGCCTGCACGTGGACCAGGCCGAGGCACGCCTCGGCCACGAACGGGTGATGCAGGTGGCCAACCAGTTCTTCGCCATGGTGCAGAACATCCTGCTCAAGGACAAACGCAACCGCTACCGCTACCAGCGGCGGGGCGACACGGAATTCCTCGTCGTGCGCGGCATTCCGTACACCGGCGAATACGACGAGAGCGAACTGCTGCGCGATGCGCACGTCATCCGGCGCGACTTCGCCGTCTTCCGGGAAACGGTGCCCGAACTGCAACTGCAGGCGTGCGTCTACCGCCTGGCCGTGACCATCGAGCACGATGCGCACGGAATCCGCTGGACCTTCAACGAGGACGAATACCGGGAAGCCCTGAAATGGGCGGCCATGTTCCCTGGGGAAATCGTGGTATCCCCATTCATTTACGCAGCCGCCAAGTACAACTGGGAAATGGAGACGCTGGAGGGGGATCCCGAAAATCCGCTGCACCGCCTGGTGCGCCAGAAGGGCCGCGACGAACGCCTCCAGAGCCGCGTGGGCCCGCTGTTCATCGGCCGGGAATATGAACTGGAGCGCATCCGGGACATGTTCCACACGGTGCACGAGACCGCCCGTCCCAACTTCATGGTGATCATCGGCGACATGGGCATCGGCAAGAGCGCCCTGGTGCAGGAATTCATCCGCACATCCAAGGTGCGCCTGGAGGTCATCCGCGCGGAGAGCCGCCCGTACCTGCAGCATGCCGCCTTCGGCTTCATCATGGATTTCGTGCGGGATTTCGCGAAACTCAACGTGGACGACCGCGGCGACGAATCCCTGCGGCGCCTCTCCGAGGTGCTCGCCGCGCGGGTTCCCGATGCCGAAAGCCGGGAAACCATCCTCAAGGCGTTCCGGCCAATCCTGGATTCCCGGCCAGAAGAGGACAACGCCCTGCAGAACTGGGGCGTCTTCGTGACCCGGGCGCTGGAGACCCTCCTGGCGGCCATCGCCCAGACGCGGCCCCTGCTGGCCGTATTCGAGGACATGCAGTGGGCCGACGAGCAGAGCAAGCGCTCCATCCAGGAAATCCTGGAACGCGGCCGCCTGCGGGGCCCCATCCTCTTCCTGTTCACCGGCCGGGAACGCAATGACTTCCCGCCCTTCTTCCTGCAGGGCGGCGCCATCCACCTGCACGCCTTCGACGAGGAAAAGTCCCGGCGTTTCGTGGTTTCCCGCTTCGCCAATCCCGAACAGGCGCAGCCCCTGGTGGAAAGCATCATCGCCAATGGCGAGGGAAATCCCTTCTATCTCAACGAGATGCTGGCATCGCTGGTGGACACGGGCGTGTGCCGCACCGAAGGACCCGAACGCAAACTGGTGCCCGTCCGGCAAATCACCACCGACCTGGACGTCAAGGCTTTTCCCACGCTGGAAGGGATCCTGAGTTCGCGCCTGGACGCGCTGGAACCAGAACTCCGGCGCATCCTGCGCATCGCGGCCGTGCTGGGGCGGAAGTTCAGCAAGGCGGCGCTGGATGCGGCCTGCAAAGAAGACACGGCTCAGGCGCTGGAAGTCTTCGTCCGCAAGCAGTTGATCCGTCCCCTGGAAAACGAGGGGCGCTACAGTTTCACGCAGTCCATCATGCGAGACTACTGCTATTCCTCCCTGCCGGAGGAAGAGCGGCGCGAAGCCCACCGCATCCAGGCGGAAACCATCCTGGCCAGCCCGGGCTACAAGCCGGCCATCGATGACGTGATCGTGGCCCGGCACCTCGAACTGTCCGGCCAGCGCCAGCGGGCGGCCCAGTATTACCTGTTGTCTGCGCACCATGCCCGCCGATTCGGAGCCAATGCCAATCAGGAAGCGCTCAGCCACTATCAGAAAGTGCTGGAACTGGTTCCCGACGACCCGGAAGCCGTATTCCATGCCCGGCGGGACCGCGAGTGGATCTGGCGCAACATGGGAATGCGGGCCGAACAATTCGCGGAGATCCAGGCCATGCGGCAGATGGCGGAAGATGCCCGGAATCTGCGCTGGCGAGCGGAAGCCCTGTGCCGCGAACTGGCCTACTATCAGGAAACCGGAGAAAGCCAGAAGACCAGCGACCTGTACCCGGAAGCCTACAGAGCCGCACAGGAGGCCGGCGATCCCTTCTCCCAGGTGGAAGTCCTGCGCATCCAGGCCCGCGCCAAGGTGGACAAGGGAGAACTCGATGGCGCCCTGGCGCTGCTCCAGGACGCGCTGCGCATTCTGGAGCGCCATCCCGAAATCGAGCGGCTGCGGGCCGATGTCATGCATGTGAAGGGAAACGCCCTGTTCTATCGCGGCCGGGCCGCGGAAGCCATGAAAGCCTACGAGGAGGCGCTGGAGATGTACCAGAAATACCAGCGCACGACGCAGGCCAGCGCCATCCTGATGAATCTCGGGTTCGTCTCGGCCATGCAGGGCTACTACGAGAAGGCGCTCGAATATTACAAACAGTCGTACGCCCTGGACCGCGAAAAGGGGGAAGTCATCTACACGGGCCTGAAACTGGCCAATCTGGCCCAGGCGCACATCGACCTAGGCAATTACGAGCAGGCGCGCAAGTTGATCAAGCAGGCCAAGCTCCTGTGCGAACGCACGCGGGACAAGAGCGCGCTGGCCGACGCCATGTTCACGAGCGGGCTTCTGCGCCTGCGCATGGGCCGCTATGCCGATGCCATGCGCTCCATCGAGGAAGGATTGCGCCTGGCCCGGGAAGCCGACAGCCGAATGGACGAGATCCGCGGGCTGCTGCTGTATGCGGAATGCGAAATCCTGAATCCCGACGGCAGCGCCACCGTGGCGCTCGAAAAGGCCAAGCAGGCGGCAGCCATGGCGCAGGAGGCCGAAGCCCCGGTGGAAATGGTGCATGCCCTCTCGCTGCAGGCGAGGGCTATATATAAACTTTCTTATTATCCCCAGGCGCTGGATCAGTCGGCCCAGGCCGTGGCCCTCACGGTGCTGCAGCCGGTCCCGGGCGTGGAGGTGGTCTACCACACCCACGGAAAAATCCTGCTGGCGCTGGGACGCACCAGTTGGGCCCGCATGTTCCTGGCCAAGGCCAAGGACGAGGTCATGCGCAAGACCCAGTTGATCACGCAGGGAAGCGCCCGGGATACCTATGTCTCCGTGTATCCCGCCAATGCCATTCTTCAGGATTATGCCCGTTACGTGGAGGAATGAGCCCGTTTGCGGCTCTCCGGCCAGCACACAGCCGGCACGCAAAAGGTTCTGGTTTTTTTTTCATTTCGTGGTATCCACGATAGGCCTGTTTGGCTATAATCAAAGGCCGTTCGTGCGGTCCTCCATCCAAGGCCGCGGTTGTCAAGGAGTGGTGTCCATGTCTGTGTCCCGTTTTGCCTGGCTCGTCATTTTCCTGTCCTTCCTGCTGGCTTCGTGCGTCTCCCCGAAAAAGGAAAACACGAACAACGTGAACAATAACAACCAGAACCGGACCTGTGGCAACGGCACGGTAGAGCCCGGCGAACAGTGCGATGACGGCAACACGCTCGACCACGACGGCTGCTCGGCCGCCTGCCTCATCGAGAGTTTCTGCGGCAACGGCACGGTGGAGCCCGGCGAGGAATGCGACGATGGCAACTATAAGGATGGTGACGGCTGCGCCCGCGAATGCACGCTGGAGAAGGGTTGCGGCAATGGCCGGCTGGAAGTGGGCGAGCAGTGCGACGACGACAACCTGGCCTCGGGCGACGGCTGCTCCGGCGACTGCCGCATCGAGGGTTCCGGCCCTGTCTGCGGAAACGGCATCCTGGAGTACAACGAGGGTTGCGATGATGGCAACACCACATCCGGTGACAATTGCGCGGCCGACTGCAAACGCGAGGACGGCTGCGGCAATGGCCAGCAGTCCGGCACGGAGCAGTGCGATGACGGCAACAACATCTCCGGGGACGGCTGCTCGGCCGACTGCTACGTAGAATTCATCTGCGGCAACCGCACCTGCGACGAAGACAAGGGCGAGAACTGCAATCTCTGCCCGCAGGATTGCTGTCCCGACTGCGGCAACCGCAAGCTCGACGACGGCGAGGAATGCGACGACGGCAACAACGCCAACAACGACGGCTGCTCCCGCGGCTGCCTGGACGAGGATGGCGTGGCTACCTGCGGGAACAACATCTTCGAGACCGGCGAGGGCTGCGATGATGGCAACACCACGCCGCACGACGGCTGCTCGGCCACCTGCACGGTGGAATGGGAATGCGGCGACGGCGAATGCACGACCGACCTGGGCGAAAACTGCACCCGATGCGTGCTCGACTGCTGCCCCTCCTGCGGCAACGGCATCCTGCAGCCCTCCGCCGGGGAACGCTGCGACACCACGGAACTGGGAGGACGCACCTGCGAATACTTCGGCTACACCGGCGGAACGCTCACCTGCACGTCGTTCTGCGATTTCGACTTTTCCGGCTGCACCGGCCCGGGCCCCATCTGCGGAAATGGCGAGGTGGAATATGGCGAAGAGTGCGACGGTGCCAACCTCGACTACCAGGACTGCAACACGCTGGGCTATCTGAGCGGTACGCTGTTCTGCTCGGCCTGCCAGTTCAATACCTCCGGCTGTTCCGGCCACTGGCGCTATTTCTACGAAGATTTCGAGGACAGCAACACCGACTGGACCATCGGCGGCAACACGTGGCAAATCGGCACGCTGGGCTCCGGCGGCCCTTCGACGCTTCCCTCCGGCACCAACTGCGCCGCCACCAACCTCAACGGTAACTACGCCAATAACATGGCCTGGACCGTGGACTGCATCCAGACCGGCGACATCGACCTCTCCGGGGCTTCCTCCCCGGTGCTCCTGTTCAAGAGTTGGTGGCGCACGGAAGTCAACTACGATGGCGGCCGCGTGCAGATCTACTCCAATGGCCAGTGGGTCAATCCGGCCACGGTCACACCCGCTTACAACAAAACGCTGGGCGGTGAAAACTGCTGGGCGTACGATACGCAGGCCTGGATGGACCACCGCGTGGATCTCACGGCGTACCGCGGACAGACCATCCAGGTGCGCTTCTGCTTCTATTCCGACAGTATCACGGCCTACGCCGGCTGGTACATCGACGACATCCAGATCGTCGAGAGCACCTACATCCCCATCTCCATCGACAACGCGTCCGACCTGGGCCGCGCGCTGGCGGGCATGCCGTTCGAGCGCCAGTTGACCATCACCAACGGTTCCGGCAACTTCACCTTCGCCTTCCAGGGACAGTCGCCGGCCTGGCTCTCGCTCAACGCCCAGACGGGTCGCCTCTCGGGCACGCCGCAGGCGTCGGATCTGGGGAACCATACGTTCACCGTCCGCGTCATCGACAACGTCAACCCGGCCAACCAGACCAGCAAGACCTTCACGGTGTCCGTGGTCAACGGCATCTGGATGCAGGACTTCTCCGGCGGAATGCCCGCCGGATGGACCGCCAGCGGCGGCGTCTGGCAGGTAGGCGTGCCCACGTACGCATCGGGTCCATCCTCCTGCCCGAGCGCGCCCAACTGCGCAGGAACCAATCTTTCGGGAGCCTACCAGAACAGCATGGCGTGGGACGCCCACTGCCTGACCTCGGGCGGCATCTCCCTGGCCGGAATCACGTCCGCGGTGCTGTCCTTCCAGTCCTGGTGGGAAACGGAAACCGGCACCACTCCCTATGACGGCGGCCGCGTGCAGGTGTACGCCAATGGCCAGTGGGTCAATCCGGCATCTGTCACGCCTACTTACAACGCAACACTGGGCAGCCAGCAGTGCTGGGCCTACAACGACAAGATCTGGAAGGAGCACACGGTGGATCTCACCCCGTATGCCGGACAGACCATCCAGGTGCGCTTCTGCTTCTATTCCGACAGTTCCGTCACCTATTCCGGCTGGTACATCGACGATCTGCTCATCCTGGGCAACTAGCCCTGAAAATCCCGAACCTTCTCCCGCACCCGGCAGGAAACCCGCCCCATGACCCCTTCTGCTTTCTCGAACCTGGAAATCCTGGATCTTCCCCATGGCTGCCGCCTGATATGCCAGGCGGAAAATGCACGGCCGGTGGCGGCCGTGTATGCCTGGGTGCATGCCGGCAGCGCCCATGAGCGCCCTCCCCGGGAATGCGGCATCGCCCACATGGTGGAACACATGCTCTTCAAGGGCTCCAGCCGCCAGGGCGTCGGCGATCTGGCCCGCATGGTGGAGGGAGCCGGTGGATCGTTGAACGCGTGGACATCGCACGATGAGACGGTGCTGCATGCGGCCGGGCCCGCCGCGGCCGTTTCCTTGTTCCTGGACGTGATGACGGACGCCCTGTTTTCTCCCACGTTCGACCCCGGGGAACTGGAGCGGGAGAAGGAAGTCGTGCTGGAGGAGATCCGGCACGGGGAGAACGCCCCCATCCACCGGGTATCGGATCGCATCTTCGAAGTGAGTTACCCAGGCGGCGGCTATGGGCGCCCCATCCTGGGAACGGAAAAGAGCGTCCGCGACTTTCGCGTTCGCGACCTCGAAGCCTTCCATGGCCGATGGTACACCCCCGACAACATCACCTTCGTGGTGACCGGCGATGTGGATCCCGCCCGGATCCGTGCCCGGCTGGCGGAACTGATACCCGACCGGCCGGTGCCCTCCCGCCGGGTATCGCCCGAGGCGTCTCGGCCGGCGCCGGGCACGCTGGAGATCCTGCGGGGCGTTTGTTCGGAAGCCTATATTTATTTTTCATGGCCCTTGCCCCCCTACAATTTCGAAACGACCCCCCTGCACGATCTGCTCTCCACCATTCTGGGAGAAGGGGAAAGTTCCCGGCTTTCCACGGCACTCAAGCGCCGCGACAACCTGGTGCTCGACGCCTATGCCACCGCCTTCACGCCGCGGGGAGCGGGCCTGTTCATGGTGAGCGCCATCTTCGCCCCGGAAAACGCCGCGCGGCTGCTGGAAGCCATCGCTGTCCAGATGCAGGGGCTTCGCTACATCACCCCGTCCGAACTGGAAAAGGCACGCACGACGCTCGAATCGGAAAAACTGTCCTCCCTGCAGACGGTCCAGGGAATGGCTCGCCTGCTGGGTTTCTACCAGACGACGGTGGGGGACTGCCGGGGGTTCGAACGCTACGACCGCGCACTGCGTGCCGCCCGCGTAGCCGACCTGGAGGCGGCCGCCCAGAAACTGCTCGCATCGAAAGCCACCGCGGTGCTCATGCTGCCCGAGGGCTTCGAGGCCGACGAGCCCATGCTGCAGAAAGCGTTCTCCAGGGCATTCGCCCTCCCGCGGCGGCGGGTGGTCTCGGCCCACGCGAAGGCGGATTCCCCGGAAATGCCGGCAATCTTCGAATACCGCATTCCGCGCGGACCGAAACTGCTCGTGCTCCCCGATTCCCGGCTGCCGCTGGTGGCGGCGCGGGTGGGATTCAGGGGCGGACTGCTGCGGGAAACTGCCGACATTTCGGGAATCAATCCGCTTCTGGCCAGCCTGCTGACCCGCGGCGCCGGTCCGCTCTCGGGAGAAACCATACATGCCATCATCGAAAAACAGGGGGGCGTGTTCCAATCCTTCTCGGGGCGCAATTCCATGGGCCTGCGCATGGACCTGCTCGCCCGCGGCCGGGAGACGGGCCTCTCGCTGCTATGCCGCAGCCTGCGCTCTCCGGCCTTTTTCGAGGACGAGGTGCGCCGCGAGCGCGAACTGGCCCGGGAAGCCGTGCACGCCGAGGCCGACATGCACGCTGTCCAGGTCATGCGCCTGTTCGAGCGTGCCCGATACGGCGACGGCCACCCCATGTCGCTCAACATTTCGGGCCAGTTGGGGTCGCTTGCCCGTATCCGGAAGCGGCACCTCGAGGAATACTATGAAACCCACTATCCCCTCGCAGATGCCACGTTCGTGGTGGTGGGCGACGTGGATCCCGAATCCGTGGCCGAACTGGTGGCCGCCGAACTGGCCCACCTGCCCGCCCGGCCCCGCGCGCCGCACCTGAAACTGACGGCTCCGGAGCGCCCGGTGGCGCAGCACGCCTTCAAGCGCAAGGACATCACGCAAAACCACATCGTCATGGGATTTCCGGGCGTGGACATCCACCACCCCGACCGCTTCGCCCTGGAAACGGCGGCGCGCCTGCTCGACGGCCAGTCGGGACGGCTGTTCCTCGACCTGCGCGACCAGAAGGGACTGGCCTACCAGGTCAGTTGCACGTCTCTCGAAGGATTGGCGCCGGGCTACTTCGTCGCCTACCTGGTGACGCGGCCCGAACAAACGGAAGCGGCCGTAGATGGCCTTCTGGAGCATTTCGCCCGCCTGCGCGAGGAAACGCCTTCCGAAGAAGAGTTCGAGCGCGCCCGCAACCACCTGATCGGAACCCACGAACTGGGGCTGCAGCGACGTTCGGCCATCGCCTCTTCCGTATTCTTCGGCGACCTGTATGGCCTGGGCTGGGATTCCTATCTGAAATACCGAAAATCTCTTGAAAGCGTGACCCCGGAAGATATAAAAAGGGTTGCCCGGAAGTATTTCCAGCCATCTTCGCTCATCACGGCGATTTACGGGCCAAGAGACTTCCGCGTGAACCGTTCCTGGACGTGATGGAAACTGCAGCATGAGCCACGAGCCTCCCCAAGAGGATTCCGGAAAAGTTGGTGCGCCCGAGACGCCGGTGTCTTCCCACTCTGCAGAGTGCGTCTCTTCCGGCCCCTTCCCGGAGGTGTCGGGAGATGCCACCCCCGTGGAAGTCACCACACCGGTTCCCCATTTGCCGCGGCTTCCCCTGTCCACCCCGGTGCCGGTCGACGCCCACGCCATGACCGAACCTCCGCCGCTACCCGGGGCTTTGCCGCCGGAAGTGCGGCCCATGCACACCGCCATGCCGGCTGGCGGCGTTCCGCCCCTGCCGCCGTCGCCGCCCGTGCCACCCGCCATTCCCGTGATTCCACCGCCGCCGGACGGAAGGGCAATGCCCGTGGCCTCTTCTCCCCTGGTGCCGCCGGTGCCGCCGCCCGTGGATTCCGGAGCCCACTCCCCCGTGCCGGAAATTCCGGCCATCGATCCGTCCTCGCAGCCTACGCGGGAACTGGCTCCCAGCGTGGACCCGGATTCCAATGCCCAGGCGACTTCCGTCATGGGCCGTCCACGGGCGGAATTGGCGGAAGGCCCGCTTTCCGGCACGCTCTTCGAGGGCAAGTACAAGGTGGGCCCGCTTCTGGGCGAAGGCGGCATGGGACAGGTGTACAAGGCCACCCACGTCATGATGCGCAAGGACGTGGCTCTCAAGATCCTGCATCCCAACATGGGACTCCGGCCCGAAATCGTCGAGCGTTTCCGGCGCGAGGCCGAGAGCGCTGCACGCCTGGCGCATCCCAACATCGTGCAGGTACTGGATTTCGGCCGGGCGGCGGACTCCACCTTCTACCTGGTAATGGAATTCATCGAGGGGCGTTCGCTTGCACGCATCATCGCCGAAGGCCCCATGCACTGGAAACGAGCCTGCCGGCTGGGCATCCAGATGCTCAAGGCATTGGAAGAAGCCCACAAGGCCGGCATCGTGCACCGGGACCTCAAGCCGGACAACATCATGGTGCTTCTGGATGCCGGCGGCGAGGAAACCATCAAGATCCTGGACTTCGGCATCGCCAAGCTTGGCGAAAGCGAAGGCGGCGTGCAGGTGACGCAGGCTGGCATGATCTTCGGCACGCCTTCCTACATTTCTCCCGAACAGGCCCAGGGCCGGCCGGTCACGCACCGGGCGGATCTCTACGCCATGGGTGTGATCCTGTTCCAGATGATTGCCGGTCGCCTGCCATTCGAATCCTCCTCGCCCATGGACCTTCTGGGCATGCACATCCACCAGCCGCCGCCGCGCATCCGGTCCTTTGTGCCGGACGTGCCCGGCGAACTGGAAGTGCTCATTCTGAAAGCCATGAGCAAGAAGCCCGAGGATCGGCCGCCGGATGCCTTCGCCATGCGCGCCGTCCTGGGCAGGTTGCTGGAAATGGAGCCGTATCGCAACACGGTGAGCGTGCCGATGCGGGCGCATCTGGAGGATTTCTTTGCGGGCCGCCGGGGCTGGCTGGTGCTGGGCCTGTTCGGACTGGTCCTGCTCGGGAGCCTGCTGTTCTTCATCTTTTCCTCGCTCTCGCCGAAGAAGAATCACAAATCCTTCTCCATCACGATGTCCGACCCCGCGCCCATGGCGGCCGGTGCCCCGATGCAGGAAGGCGGCGTCCAGACACCGCCCCCGGAGGAAAACCGTTCGGCAGCCATCATCCTGCTGGAATCCGGAAAACTGGAGGAAGCGCTGAAAGCTGCCGAGGATGCGCTGACGGCCAATCCCGGCTCCGAGAAGGCGCTCGCCGATCTCAAGCGGGTGCGCCGCAAACTCGTGGACGAGGGCAAGAAGGCATTTTCCGAGGAAATGATCGCCGTCACGGACAGCCGCGTCATCGAGGAAAAATTCATCCAGTTGCGCCGCTGGCTGGAATGGTTTCCGCAGGACGGAGAACTGCATTTCCTGCATGCCCTGGCCTATGCCCGCGTGAGGGATTACAACCGCTCCATCGATTCCATGAGCAAGGCGCTTTTGCTGGACCCCTCGCTCAAGCGCAACCGCTCCGTGCCGTCCTACATCAGCCGCATGCTCGTGGATGGCAGCCACTGGATGCGGCAAAAGGCGCTCAAGCTCATCAAGGAGAACTTTGGACAGGACTCCGCCGAGGACGTCAAATTCCTGCTGCCGACCGTCAACGACGACAAGTTCGACGCAGACGACCGCTATGAACTGTACCAGTTCCTCAAGACGCGCCAGGTGACGGTGGGCATCGACGAGGAGCGTTTCTGGATGGCCCAGTTGCGCTGGTCCACCAACTGCAAGAACCGGCTGGAGGCCGCTATCTGGTTCAAGCAGAACGGCCATCGCGGCCATCTGGATTTCCTGAAGAACGAAGCCGCCAAGAAGACCTTCAAGCTTTCCACCGGCCGCTCCCAGAGCACCGCCTGCTACCGGGAGCAACTCCAGGAAGCCGTCGAAGCCTGCTCCCATCGCAAGGTGTCCCCATGACGTATGAACCCGGGGGTTCCGTTTCCGCCGAATCGCCCGAAGACGTCCATGCCACTCCCGAGCCGTGCGATTTCCAGGCGCCGCGCCCCCCTGGCGCCGGAGCCCTGCTGCTGTTCACCGCTGGCTTCCTCTTTTTCCAGTTCTTCCTCCTGGCGCTCGGGATGCTGGTGCGTCTGGCGCTGCCCGCGTTTTCCACCGGTTTCCTGGAAATCCTCCTCATGATGTCGGCTACGCTGCTGTGGGGACTGGCCGCGTGGTTCTGGGTGAAGGTGCGAAACCTGCCACCGCAGTGGCTCGCCCTGCGGCCACCGGTCGTGCGCGCCTGGTTCTGGCCCGTGCTCCTCCTGGCGGTTCCCGCGACGCTCAACTTCGGCTCGCATCTGGACATGCTGGTGATGTCCCTCTTCCCCCGCGCGCTGGCCCCGGACACCACACTGGAACGGCTTTCCGACATCGCCTCTGGCTCGATGATGGGGCAACTGCTGGTGGCGCTCCTGGCCGTCGTGGCGGCCCCCCTGTGCGAAGAACTGTTCTTCCGCGGGCTGGCGCTGCGCAGCCTGCGCATGCGCCGCTGGTCCTTCTTCGGTGCCGCGGCCTTCTCTTCCCTGCTGTTCGCCGGGATCCATTTCAAACTGACCGGTTTCCTTCTGCTGTTCACCGTGGCCATGGTGCTCTCCATGCTGGCGGAAAAGACGAAGTCCCTCCTGCCATCCGTGGTTTTCCATGCCGCCTACAATGCGTTCGTGCTCGGCGTTTCCCTCTGGAAAATGGCGCAGGATCCGGCGATGCATCCATTTTCCATGAATCCGCCATCGGCGCCGGCCATCCCTTTGCCGCCCGTGACCACCATCCTGGCCGGCTTCGTCAATGCGCTCCCCATGTTCGGCATCCTGATGGCGCTCCTGTATTTCGGGGCTTTTCCCCCCGTTCGAAAGGAAGCGAAGGAATCGTGAGCGAAAGTTCCCCCATCCTGCTGGACCTGCATGACGTATCCAAGCGCTTCGCCCGCAGGCAGGCGGTATCCGGGATTTCCCTCTCCATCCGCGAAAACGAGATCTTCGGCCTCGTGGGCCCCAACGGCGCCGGCAAGACCACTACCCTGCGCATGGTGGCCACCCTGCTGAAACCGGATTCCGGCCGCATCACGCTGTGCGGCGTGGACGCAATCGCACGGCCCGACGAGGTGCGCCGCTTCCTCTCCTACCTGCCCGAGGACGCCGGCGTGTACCGCAATCTCACCGGCCGGCAGTATCTGCGCTTCATCGCGCGCTTCTTCGGCGATGCCCGGCAGGCAGAAGAAATCGCAAAATTCGGCGCCCATCTGAGCGGACTGGAAGCGCGCCTGGACGACCGCGTATCCACGTATTCCAAGGGGATGACGCGAAAACTGGTCATCGCCCGGGCCCTCATGGCGCAGCCGAAACTGGCCATCCTGGACGAACCGGCCTCGGGACTGGATCTGATTTCCGCCCTGGCCGTGCGCGAGCGCATCCGGGAAGCCGCCGCCCATGGGTCCGTGCTGCTGTCCTCGCACAACCTGTTCGAAGTGGAAACCCTGTGCCACCGGGTGGCGCTGGTGCACGAAGGCCGCATCGCGGCCTGCGGGACCCCTGCAGAACTGCGCCAAGACACGGGCACGGACAGCCTCGAGAAAGCGTTTTTGGCCCTCCTGGACAGGCGAAGGACGTGATTCATGCTGTGGAACCTGGTCATCAAGGAAATCCGGGAAATGCTCACGCTGAGCACCATGGCCACCATCCTGATCGTGACCGTGATCTTCGCGGCCATGGGCGGACTCGTGAACCTCACGAAGGGCGAAACGACGAAAAAGCCCGTCATCGCCGTGCTGAACCTGGAAAAGCCGGAAGCCGCCCTGGCCAAGACGGCCGTTTCCACTCTGCGGGAACACTGCGAAATCCTCTACGAGGGACGCGATGATTCCGAGGCGCTGCGGCGCCTGCGCGCCCATGCCCGGGGCGTGGCGCTGGTGGAAATCCCGGAAGGCTTCGATGCGCGCCTGGAAAACAGCCAGAAGGTCAAGATCGGCGTCACATGGATCATGCGCGGGGCCGGAACGCTGGACACGATCTCCTCGGCCGTCATGGAACGCCATTTCACAGCCATGGAACGGGCCGTATCGCGCGAACTGGTGCGCCGGCGCTCGGCGGGACTGGACGAAAAAACGGCCGCCAATGTGGTGCAGCCCATCGAGCGTGTGGAAAACACCTTCTTCAAGGAAAAGCTCATCCCCATGCTCTCGCCGGCGCGCATCGCCCAGGTGCTCGCCGCCCAGTCCATCACGGTGCCCATCGTCATGATGATCATCCTCATGCTGGGAGGATCGGTGGTCGTTTCCTCCATGGGACTCGAGAAGGAAAACAAGACGCTGGAGACGCTGCTGACCCTGCCGGTGGACCGCCGCACGCTGGTGCTGGGAAAGTTGCTGGGATCGGCCGTGGTGGGGCTGATCATGGCCGCCGTGTTCGCCGTTGGATTCCGCTATTACCTGCAGAACTTCGAAGCCCCCGCCGAAAGCCTGGTGGCGCTGGGGCTCGACCTGGGACCTGGGGATTATCTGCTGGTGGTCATCTCACTGTTCGCTTCGCTGCTGTTCGGGCTGGCCTTCTCGCTGCTGCTGGGGGTGCTGGCGAGAGATTACAAATCCGCACAGATGCTCACCTACGCCCTTTTAGTGCTGGCCATCTTTCCCATGATGGTGGTGATGCTCAAGGATTTCGACACCGTGCCGAAAGCCCTGCAAATCGTCCTGTTCGCCATTCCTTTCTCCCATCCGATGATGGCCATGCGGCAACTGGCCCTGGAAAACACGGCCTTCGTCCTGTGGGGCATCCTGTATGGCCTGCTGGCATCGGCCGCCCTCACGGCCATGGTGGTGCGGGTGTTCCGGTCGGAAATCCTGATCACCGGCTTTGCGCGCCGCGCCCGGCAAAACCACGATTGAAGCCCCACGGCACCGGCAAACGGTTTCCTCTACCGCATACTTGATTCAAAAAACGAGGTAGATAGAAAATCCCAGGCACACCAGACCCGTTCCCAGCAGGGCATCCGCCCCCCACGCCAGACGGCGCGCCTTCTGGGCGCGCTCATCGCGGGCCTCCCATTCCCAGGAAGGCAGCCGGTTCGCTTCCTCGGCCGTCTGCAAGGCCCATATGCCGACTGCGGCCGCCGAAGCCAGCAGCACGGCGCCCGCCACTCCCGTCCATACGGGAAGCGTCAACCTCCTTTCCGGCTCGAAATCCTCATGCAGCAACTCCAGGGATGAAAGCGAAGCCGCAGGCATCTGGCGAGATGCAGCCGGCCGATCCCTGCCCTCGTCCTTTTCGGCCGCGGCATCCGCTGCGAGGGGTTCTGGAACCTGGACGATGGCCAACTCCACCCTGGCGGTGGAAGTCTCCGTTTGCAGCGTGGTTTCAAAGGGCCGGTATCCGGACATGACCACCCGCAGTTTCACGGGACGCCCGGTGGGAAGGGGAAGCGTTTCCAGGGGAAGACGGCCCGCATGGGAGCCATCCAGCCACACGTCCGAACCGGCGACCCCGCCACGGAGCACGAGCGTGGCCGGCAGTTGCTCCTGCAACTTCCGCAGATGCGCGGCCAGGTTCTGCCGCTCTCCCGGAACCGCCTGGAGATAGCGTTCGTAATATTCGAGGGCCGTCCGGAAATCCCCTTCCTTTTCATGGCACAGCGCGATGTTGTACAAGAGGAATGGACGGGGCTCCAGATCGTGCGCCTTCTGGAAAGCAGAAGCGGCATCCCTGTAGCGCATCTGCCGGAAGGCCTCGCGTCCCTCTCGAAACAGGCGCGCTGCAACCGAAGGAGAAGCCAGGGCCTCGGAAACGAGCAGAAGGCCGGCGACGAGCCAAATCCCCCAGAAATACCGAAAGCGAAGGGGCACAACGCCTCTATGGAAGGCCATGTGTGAGCACCACCAGGATGTCCTTCATGCCCGCGCTCGTGGATCCCGGCATAGTCCCGGCCGTGAATCCGACGGCGACCACCCGGGCCGTACTGTCCGAAGCCACGGCCAGCAGACGGTCTTCGGCCGAAGACCCCCATTTGCGGGCGAACTGGGGTGTGCCGTCGCTGGCCCATTTCCAAACGTAGGCATCGCCTCCGCCGGCCTGGGGATTCCCGTCGAGGGGCCCATCAGTGCGCCCCACCACATAGACGTTGCCCTGGTGCAGGAAGATGCCATTGCCGTAGTCGTTGGAAGGCGTTCCTCCCTGCCGCAGCCATACCGTGTCTCCTGCCGTGGAGAACCGGGCGACAAAGGCATCGTATCCGCCCGAACTGCCCTGGCCCCAGAGATCGCCGACGGTGTAGCCGGTGACGAGAATGGCGCCGCCGGCGTCCACAGCGGCCGAATTGGCGCCGTCGTTGCCCGGGGTTCCCATCTGGCGCGTCCACTGGAACCCGCCCGTTTCATCGTATTTGGTGAGGAAGGCGTCGAAATTCCCCTGATGCACGTTGCCATGCATGGCGCCGGCCGTGTTCCCGGCCACATAGGCGGCGTTGGCGGCATCCAGCACCAGCGCGTAGCCATAATCGTTTTCGGACGTACCCCACTGCCGGGTCCAGATCTTGGTCCCGTCGGCCGTCCATTTCACGAGAAACACGTCCACGCCACCGGAATTGGCATTTCCATCCATGCCGCCATACGTATATCCGGCGACCAGGAGATTGCCATTGCCGTCCACGACCACGGCCGTGGCATAATCCCCCACGGGAGTCCCCCACTGGCGCACCCACTGCAGTTCCCCCAGCGAGTTGAACTTGGCCAAGAACGCATCGTCGTTGCCCACGGTGGAAAAGCCTGGAAATGCCCCGGCCGTGGTTCCCGCGACGAAAATATTGCCCGCCGCGTCGATGCCCACCGAAGCAATGCCGTCATTGGCGCTCGTCCCCAGAAGCCGGATCCACTGCCGCTGGCCCTGCACGGGATCCATGCGGACGATCATGCCATCGGTGCCGCCGGCCGCCGCCTGGCCATCCACGCTCCCCGACACGGTCCCCACCACGATGACCTGGTGGTCGGCCGTCATGGCGGCATCCTCGGCCTGATCATCGCCGGAGGCGCCTAGTTGCTTCACGACAGCGCATCCGCTGGTGTCGTACTGGCACGTCCGGCAGGCCAGAACCCCATCCGGAAGCCCCAGCAGCGTACAGGTGGCGGTGCCGAGTTGGCTGCCGTCGCACGCCTCGCCGCGTTCGGACTGCAGCACACCATCGCCGCAGCGTTCGCATCCCGTCACGTCGAAGGAACAGTCCGTGCTGCAGGCGAGCGTGCCCCCGTAGTGCCCCAGCGTATTGCACGTCACGTTGACGGGCAGGACAGTTCCGTCGCAATCCTCGGCCGGGGTGTCGATGGCGCCGTCTCCGCAGCGGCCGAAGGGCGCGCATCCGGTTTCATCCAACTGGCATTGTGCGGTGCAGGCGAGCGTGCCCCCGTGATAGCCCAACTGCTCGCACGTGGCACCGGCCAGCGCCGAACCATCGCAGGCCTCGCCGAAGGATGCCTGGACGATGCCGTCTCCGCAGCGGCCCGTGCAGGCGCTGGTATCGAACTGGCATTGCGCGGTGCAGGCAAGCGTGCCGCCGTAAAAACCCAGGTCGCGGCACACGGCGCCGCCCAGGTCCACCCCGTCGCATGCTTCCACGCCGTTCTTCTTCTGATCCCCACATACGGCCGTACCCGAGGAATTCTTGGCGCAACCTGCGAAAACGAGCAAGAAAAGCAACCAACCACGATGCATGCGTCTTCTCCTGTCCACCTTCCGGCGCTTTTTTCATGAGCGCCAAGCGCGAAATAGCATAGCATGAATTCCCGCCGTGAAAAGAAGGTTTTTTCAGATTGCAGGACTGAAGAATGTAGCCTGCGTTTCCAGGCATTTCCGTGCATTTCCGGTTTAGTTCATAAAACAAAATTGGAAGTTTAAAATCAAAAAACTGGAAATTTGCAGGGAACGTGTTGCCAACGCAGATGTTATTTCGTATTTTGGGCGCGGGAGGTTTTGAAAAATGGATCACGAGGACACTCGGGAAAGAAAAGAAGCCTCTGCGGTTCGGGACGAAAACACAACTGCAGCGGATGCCGGCACTGGGGAGGCTTCCGTTCCGGAATTCATGGAGCCTGAAGAAACCGGCATGGTGGCCGAAAAAACGCTGGAAACCGAATCCGCCGCTGCGGCCCCGTCCGAAGCGCCGGAAGTCCCTGAGGATTCGCCAGCGGCCGTGCCCGGTTCCGACGCCGAAAATGCACTCTCCCGGCGCCTGGCGCAACTGGAGCAGGAACTGGCGGACGAAAAAAACCACAAACTGCGCATTCTCGCGGACTTCGACAATCTGCGCAAACGCGCTTCCCGCGACATGCAGAATGCGGCGGCCAAGGCCACGGCCGACGTGGTGGTGGAATTCCTGCCGGTCTTCGACCACCTGGAAATGGCCATTTCCCATGTCCAGGAACATGGCGGCGGCGATGGGCTCGTGGAAGGGGTGAACATGGTGCTCAAGCAGTTCCGTGCCACCCTGAGCAAATTCGGCATCCAGGAAATCGACGCCCTGGGGCAGCATTTCGATCCGGCGCTGCACGAAGCCGTGGCGCAGGCGTCCAGCACCGAATTCCCGGCTGGAATCGTTTCCAAGCAGTGGCAGAAAGGCTTTGTGCTGGGCGAGCGTCTCATCCGTCCCTGCCGCGTGGTGGTGTCCACCGGCCCCGGGCCGGCCGCACAGGAGCCCCGCCCCCCGGAAGCGGAGGCGGGAGCGGCGAAGGAACGGATGGATGACTTCGACGGCGGCGAAACCACGCGGCCGGATGGGGAAAAGCCGAACGGATGAACGGCCGGACAACGGCCGGAATGGGGAAATCCATGGGAAGACTGGTGGGTATCGATCTGGGTACCACGAACTCGTGCGTAGCGGTGATGCAGGGCGATCAGCCTGTGGTGATTCCCAACTCCGAGGGCAGCCGCACCACGCCGTCGATGGTGAGTTTCACCGGCACGGAAGTGCTTGTGGGGTCTTTGGCCAAGCGCGCGCATGTAGCCAATGCGAAAAATACGGTATATGCCGTCAAGCGCCTCATGGGACGCAAATTCTCGGACCCGGAGGTGCAGAAGATGAAGTCGCATTGCGCCTATGCCATCGTGGAATCGGACAATGGCGACGCGTGGGTGGAAATCCAGGGCAAGCGTATGAGTGCCGTAGAAATATCATCCATGATCCTGCGCAAGATGAAGCAGACCGCGGAGGAATTCCTAGGGGAGCCGGTGACGGAAGCCGTCATCACGGTGCCGGCATATTTCGATGACGCCCAGCGACAGGCCACCCGCGATGCGGGGAAAATCGCCGGGCTGGAAGTGCGCCGCATCGTCAACGAGCCGACCGCGGCCGCGCTGGCCTACGGGTTCGCCAAGGAGCAGGAGAACGAAATCATTGCCGTGTACGATCTGGGCGGCGGCACATTCGACATCTCCATCCTGGAACTGTCCCAGGGCATGTTCCAGGTGCGTTCCACCGCCGGAAACACCTTCCTGGGCGGGGAAGATTTCGACCGGCGCCTGATGGAGCATCTCATCCATGCCTTCCGGGAAAGCACCGGGGTCGACATTTCCAATGACCAAATGGCCCTGCAGCGGGTGAAGGAAGCTGCCGAAAAGGCCAAGATGGAACTCTCCGCGGCCGCGGAGACGGACGTCAACCTGCCGTTCCTGGCCGTCAACGACGCCGGTCCGCAGCATCTGATGACCACCATCACCCGCGAGGAATTCGAGTTGATGGTGCTGGATCTCGTCAACGAGACGCTGGAGCCGTGCCGGCAGGCGCTCAAGGACGCCGGTCTCACGCCGGCGGACATCACCCACGTCATCCTGGTGGGCGGACAGACCCGCATGCCACTGGTGCAGCGCAAAGTGGAAGCATTCTTTGGGAAGAAGCCCTACAAGGGAGTCAATCCGGATGAAATCGTGGCCATCGGAGCCTGCCTGCAGGGCGGCATCATCGAGGGCACGGTCGAGGACGTGCTGCTGCTGGACGTCGTTCCGCTGAGCATCGGCGTGGAAACCTCGGGCGGGATCTTCACCCGCATCATTCCCCGCAACTCCCCCGTGCCCACCCGCAAGTCGCTGGTGTTCACGACGGCCGTGGACAACCAGCCGTTCGTCAACATCCACGTGGTGCAGGGCGAACGCGAGATGGTGGCTGACAACAAGAGCCTGGCCAACTTCCAGTTGATGGGCATTCCCCCGGCCCCGCGCGGCGTGCCGCAGATCGAGGTGACCTTCGAACTGGACGCCAACGGCATCCTGAGCGTCACGGCCAAGGATCTGGGAACGGGCAAGGCCCAGTCGGTGCGCGTGACGCCTACGCATGGCCTGACGCAGGATGAAATCGAACGCATCAGAACCGAGAGCGAACTGCACGCGGAGGAAGACCGCCGGAAGAAGGAGAGCGCCGAACTGCGCAACCAGGCGGAAACGCTCGTCTACACCACCGAGCGCGCCATGGAGGAGTACGGCTCCATGCTGCAGCCGCAGGAACTCGAGGAAATCGCGGCCGACCTCAAGTGGTGCAAGAACAAACTGGACAGCGGCGCCGACGACGATTCCCTGCGGGAGGCCGTGCGCCGCCTCGAACTCTCGGCGCACCTGTTTTCGGAAGTCATCTACCGCGAGTTCCTGGACAAGTGAGCCATGACGCGACTTTCCCTTTCCCGGGAATGGCGAACGCCCCTGTTGCTGTTTGCGGCCACCGCCGCCACCACCACGCTCGCGGGAGCCTCCTACGCGGGAAGCGATCTGGAGAACTGGACGGCAGGACTGTCCTTCTCCATTCCGCTGCTGGCCATCCTGCTCACGCATGAACTGGGGCATTTCCTCGTGGCGCGGCGCCACGGCGTGGACGTGAGCCCGCCGTATTTCATTCCGCTGCCGCCCATGGTGGGCATCGGCACGCTGGGGGCCGTCATCCGCATCCGCGAACCCATCGCCTCGCGCAACGCACTGCTGCGCATCGGAGCGGCCGGTCCCCTCGCCGGCTTCGTAGCGGCCGCCATCGTGCTGACGGCCGGCATCGCGCTGTCGCCCGTGGAAACCCTGCCGCCGCGCTCGGCCGGGCTGCTGTCGGAAGGGAACTCCATCTTCTACGCCGGTCTCAAATGGCTCATCCACGGGCAGTACCTGCCCGCGCAGGGCCGCGACCTGATGATGCATCCGATGGCGTTTTCCGGCTGGATCGGCCTGTTCATCACCATGATCAACCTGGTGCCGGTCGGCCAACTCGACGGGGGGCACGTGGCGTTCGCGTGGTGGGGAGATGGCTACGCGCGCGCCAGCACGCGGGTGCACCGCCTCCTTCCGTTTCTGGGTGCCGTGGCGTTCGTCTACGTGCTCTTCGACGAGCATGCAGCGCTTGCGGAAGAATACGTGGCGCATACGCTCTCAGGAACGGCGGGCGGCAATCCCTCCTGGCTTGCGGCCGCATCGACGGCGGCGAGCGCCGCCATGCCCTGGTTTCTGTGGCCTGCGCTCTTGTGGCTCCTGATCCGGATTTCGGGCGGCGACCCGCATCCCCGGGTAGGAAGCGACGAACTGACTCCCGGATCCCGATGGACGGTGATGGCCGTGGCAGCGCTGTTCTTCCTCGTGTTCATGCCCGTCCCCATGCGGGGCTCATGATGAAACTGTACGCGGATTGTCCCGTCTGCAAGCGCAGAATGCCGGTTTCCCGCATCGCATCCGAAGGGGAGCGGCACATCGTGCGGTGCGCCGGATGCGGCCACGAGGAAATCGCCGCGCTCGGGGAACCCGGAAATTCGGCGCCCCCCGCCGCAGAACCTCCCGCGGACGCCTGTCCGAAATGCGGCCATCCCCGGGAAGGAACCGCGTCTTCCTGCCCGCGATGCGGGCTGGTGTTCGCCTTGTGGAAGCCGCCAGCCGAACCTTTTGCAGATTTTCCGCAACTCGCCGCCGCATGGCAGGAACTGGCCGCGGAGCCGGTTTCCGGTTCCGGCCATGACCGCTTCCTGGAGGCCTGCTTCCAGCAGGGAGCGCTTCCCGACGCGGCCCGGGCCTACCGCACGCGCCTTTCGGCGGAACCTGCGGCCGCGGCCCGTCTGCGCCAGATCGAACTGCTCTCCCAGATGCGCTTCGTGCCTGCGGACAAAGCCCCCTCGCGGCGCGGCCGATGGATCGTCTGGATCCTGTTCGCACTCGCGCTCGCGGCGGCCTTCTACCTGATGACGATCACGCCCGACGACCTGATGCCATAAACTTCGCAGATTCGCATTGTTCGCATGAACCACCGGCAATGGTTCCATCTGCGGTCTGGATAGTTTTTAAAAACTATGACCATAATATACGATTTTCGCATTCTTCCCTTATGCATCCTGGAAAAATTCCCGCCAAACATGCTGTCGCACCGTTTTCGAATTGCCGATGCACACGCGTTTTCACCGGCTCCCCGTCGACTCATGGAAAATGTGATTTTGCGGGTTCCTGCATGAAAATGCTTTGATTCCACATGAATCAGCTTATAATAGGCGCCCGAAACGTGGGTAGGTGATGGCTCCCAAGACTTCGAATCCCGTGGAGAAGACGTTCAAGAAGCTCGCGGCGGCCGCGGCTCCGGACGGCGCGATCCCGATCGCCGTCTGGGAGCAGGTCACAGCCCGGATGCCGCCTTCCGACGTGGCGCACCTGGAGCGCCTGCTGGAGGACGACGGCTATTTCGTCTTCCAGCAGGACGAGCCCATCGAAGACGAACTCACCCTGGAGCCCGAACCGGGAACCGAAGCCGACGACCCGGAAATCGAAGCGCAGATCGAGGACATGGCGGCCGAGCCCTATCCCTACTTCAACGAGCAGGGCATCCTCACCCGGGAGCGGGAATTCGAACTGGCCAACATCATGTACCACAGCAAGCGGCAGGCGATTCATGCCGCCCTGTCCGTGCGCTGCGTGGAAACCGTGTTCAACCGCATCCTGCAGGCCGTACTCCGCCAGAATTCCCGGGTGTGGCAGTATTTCGAGGATCCCCGCGACGAGACGCCGTCCGACGAGAGCATGCTCGACGTCATCGAGGGGCTGACGAAACTGGTGGGAGACCTGGAGCGCACCGGCAGCCACCTGTCCGGGCGGGCGGCCGAACTGGAGAAGACGCAGGACCCCGAAAAAGCCGGGCAGATCCGCGCCGCGATGCGCCGGCTGGTGATGCGGCGCATCGATTCGCTGGACCGGCACGTGCAGTACCCGCTGCGCAACGAGTTCTTCGATGAACTCGCGGAAATGTTCCAGGAGGGGATCGACGAAATCCGCAAGGCCCGCGCCCGCAAGCGGGCGTTCAAGGACGATTTCATCCAGCGCCATGGCGCCAATCCAGCCAACTTCGAAGCCATCGCGAAGGATTTCGCCCGCTGCGTGGAGGATTTCCAGAAAGCCCGCGAAAACCTGGTGCTGGCCAACCAGCGCCTGGTGATTTTCTTCGCCCGCAAGTACCAGGATCAGGGCGTGGAGTTGGCCGATCTCATCGGAGAGGGCAACATCGGGCTTTTGCGCGCTGTCGAGCGGTTCGATCCCACCAAGGGTTCCCGGCTGGCCACCTATGCCACCTGGTGGATCAAGCACACGCTCAACCGCGCCGTTTCCTGCCAGGGCGCGACCATCCGCATTCCCGGCCATGTGCGCGAGGAAAAGAACCGCATCCTGCGCGTAATGAACGAAATGACCCTGGCCGACGGAAAAGAACCCACGCTGGAAGAAGTCGCCGCGCGCATGGGGCTGGAGCCCGCGCGCGTGCATGCCATCATGGTGCGCACGCAGGGAGCGGTCTCCATCGACAAACCGCTGGGGGGCGACGAGGACGAGGAGACCCTCCAGAAAATCATTCCCGATGCGGAAACCCAGACGCCCGAGGACGAAGTCAGCCGGAGCATGGATTTCCGCTGGCTCGAGGAACTGCTTCTCGAGTTGAGTCCGCGGGAGCGCAAGATTCTGGAAATGCGCTATGGCCTGCACGGCCAGGACGTGCTCACCCTGCAGGAAGTGGGGGAGCGTCTGGAAATCACGCGCGAACGGGTGCGGCAGTTGCAGACGAAGGCGGAGAACAAAATTTTCAAACTGGCCCGCAAGTTGGGATACAAGTAACCCATGCGCGACATGCGTTTTTTCCTGTTTTTCGCCCTGCTTGGCATGCTGGCGTGCACATCCCACCATGGAAAGGGAACAGACGCCGGCCCGGACGGAGGGATTCCGGACGCCGCCGACATCCAGCAGGACGTTTTGTCCGACGCGGATGCCGGCCCGGACGCTGATGCCGGCGAGGAAGACCTCGTGGACAACACCCTGCCCGAATGGACATGGAACGCCATGGTCCAGGCCACCGCGGACCGCACCACGCTGGCATCGGCATTCGCGGCGGCCGGCTATGCCCCGCCCGCTGGTTCCTACCTGATGGCCGCCGTCGCGCGCCCGGGTCTCGATCAACTGGCGTTTTCCTTCTTTTCCCGCGCAGACGACGCCTTCGTGTGGTCGTCGGGCGTATACTGGCCCGCCTCCACGGTCAAGGTGCTGGCGGCCGTGGGAGCCATCCGCAAGCTCGCTTCCGTGGGCTGCGGCGTGAATGCGACCGTTTCCTTCACGGATGACGACGGCACCTACAACGGCTCCGTGGCCAACCTGGTGGATCTGGCCATCCGGGTCTCCGACAACGTGGCCTACAACCGGCTCATGGAAATCGGCGGCTTCGAGGAAATCAACCACGACCTGCTGCACCCGCGCTTCGGCATGCCGCAACTCGTGCTGCAGCGCCGCTACACGCATCCCACCCCGCAATCCAACCTGCGCTATTCCCCGCCCATCTCCTATGTGCAGGGCGCGATTTCCGGCACCCTGCCAGCGCGCACCGGCACCAGCATGTTTCCCGAATGCCCCAACGAAGCCAACTGCATTACCCTGGCGGAACTGCTCGAAGGACTGCGCCGCGTGGTTTTCCACGAAGAAATCCCGGCTTCGGAACGCTTCGAACTGGGGCCGGCGGATCTGCAGGCCCTGCACACGGCGCTATTGGCATCCCCGAGCCAGATGGGCCCCGGCATTTCGGCCGCCCTCCCCGGGCATGCGCTTCGCATCTACAACAAGGTAGGACAGGTATATGGCGATGATCGCCTGGATCACGCCGTCGCCGTGGACGACACCACCGGGAAAATCTATCTGCTCGCGGCTTCCATGCCGTACAACACCACAACCGAAGGCGACATGGCCGAACTGGCCCGGCGCACCATCCAGGCGCTGGACGCGGCCCCGCCCGAACGCGTCTTCCTGCAGCGCAACGCCGGATCGCCGGTGTCCGTTCGCACGACCTACCGGGGACCGGGAACGGCGCCCGGGTCGGTGCGGGTGGAAATCGCCATCCAGGCGGCCGATGCCGACGCGATCGAACTGTTCATGGACCGGTGGGCACTGGATCCGCCGCAGCCCTCGGGGCGGATCTTCCGGCTGGAAAGGGATTTTTCGACCTCCGGCGACCGCCTGCTGACCGTCCTCGCGCACCGCTCTGGGCAGATCGTGGCCGTACGGCATGCCGTGGTGCACGTCGGAAACTGAGTTTCCATGACGAAATCCGAATTTCAGCAACGGCTCCAACGGTTTTTCGCGCTTCCGGCGACGGATGCCGCCATTTCCATCCTCATCCTGCTCAGCGTGATCCTGCTGGCCATGGAATCCTCCTATGCTCCGGAAAGCCGGCAGGAAATCCTCCTGGAATGGGTGCAACTCGGCATCACGGCGATATTCGTCGTTGAACTGGCCCTGCGCGCGTGGGCCATCGGAGCCATCCGCCGCTTCCTCGCGGAGTACTGGGTGGATGTGCTGGCGGTGCTTCCCGTCATCCGCCCGCTGCGCCTCTTGCGGCTGCTGCGCCTGGCCCGGCTGGTGCGCGTGGGCATCATCTTCACACGCCGGGGCCGCCGGCTGGCGTCCATGATCCACGAGGGCATGCTGGAAAACATGATGGTCATGGGCGTGCTGGTGGCCTTCGTGCTGCTGGGCACGGTGGGCATGATGCTGGCCGAACGGGGAAAACCGGGATTTTCCTCTTTCGACGACAGTTTCTGGTGGAGCCTGTTCTCGCTCATGTCCGGCGAACCCATCGGCGCCACTCCGTCCACCACCGTGGGGCGCCTCATCACGGCCGTCGTCATGGTGGCCGGCTTCACGCTGTTCGCCATGTTCACGGGCGTCATTTCCGCCGTCATGGTGACCCGCCTGCGCAATCAATGGGAGGCCAGGGACATGGAATTGATGGAACTGCGCAATCACATCATCATCTGCGGCTACAACCGTTCCGCCATCACCATCATCGCGGAGTTGCAGCGCGACGAGAAGACGCGCTCCACCCCGATCGTGCTGGTCGCGGAACTGGAGCAGGCGCCCTCGTTCGCCGCGCTGGGGCTGCGGCCCGAAACGCTCTATTTCGTGCGCGGCGATTACACGTCCACGGCCGTCCTGCAGAAGGCCGGCATCGAGCGGGCCGCCGCCACCGTGCTTCTGGCCGACAAGAGCGTGCCCCGGCCGGACCAGGACCGCGATGCGCGCACGCTGCTGGCCGCGCTCACCATCGAGAAACTGCGCCCTGGCATCTTCACGTGCGCCGAACTGCTGCGCCGCGAGAACATCGAGCACCTGTCCATGGCCAAGGTGGAGGAAATCATCATCGGCGACGAATACATGGGGCACCTGATCGCCCACTCCTCGAGGGCACGGGGCATCATCAAGGTCATGGATGAACTGCTGACGGCCTCGATGGGGAACCAGTTCTACAAGATTTCCGTGCCCGCATCCCTCGTGGGCAAGACGTTCTTCGACGCCTTCGTGCAAATCAAATCCGAGCAGGATGCCATCGCCATGGCCGTGGAAACCACGAAGGAAGACGGCAAACGGGTCATCCACACCAATCCGCCGGGCGATTTCCCGTTGCGCCATGGCGATGAGTTGCTGGTAATCTGCCAGCGCGATCCCGCCGTTTCCTGAGATTGCGCCGGAGCCCGGCCGCCGGCACACGGCAAGCGCCAGGCAACCGGCAAGGAGGTATTTCCATGAAATCGAATCGAATGGTGGCTGCTTCGGGCTGGCTCGTGGCCTTCGGGCTGGCCGTGGCTACGCTCTGGCAATGGCGCGCGGCAGGACATGCACGGGAACGTCTGGCACAGTGCATGGAGGAAGCGGACGAATCGCCAGCCGAACCCGCCATCCGTCCCCAACCGCCGGACATGGAGAAAACCGGAACCAGACAGCTTTCGGAAGAAAAAAGCCGGACCCGCCCGGATGCCGCCGCCTGCCTGGCCATCCCCGCCGTGCGCGGAGAAATCGAACGCCGAGCGGCCGAACTGGCGACCGGCATCTCCGAAACCCGCATCGAGGAATACAAGCGCGAGGAAGCGGCACGGCGCCTGCAGCGGCGTTCGCGTTTCGTGGATGGCTTCGAGGAGGCTTCCGCGGCCGCCATCGATGCCTATGCCCGGGACAGGAATCTGGACGAGTCCCGCACCGCCCGCCTGCACCAGATTTTCGACGAGAACATCCGGCGTCAGCGCGAGATTTTCGCTAGAATCCAGTCCGGCGAAATCGACGAGGCCACGGCCCGCCAGCAGGGCCAGGCCCTGCGCGAGGAAGCCCGCCGGCAGGTCGAGGCGCTTCTGGGCGAGGAAAACGCGCAGGGACTCATGCGCGCCATCGGAGAAGAAATGCGTGCCCGTTTCGAACGCGACCGGCAAAACGCCCCCCCAGGGGAGTAATCCCATCGAGGACAGCGGAAAACGCGTCCAGAGCTGTGTTCCACGCGAATGGAAACCACCAGGGACCAAAGTTCGGGCCGGCGGTCACCCGCCAGAAGGCGGCCAACTGTCGGTCACGGGTTTTCAGCCGCGCCGTCGGTCAACTCGAATCCTTCCCGCACCAGGCGCACGAATGCGGGGTCGACACCGGGCACGAGACGCTGCAGGACATCGGACGGGCGAATCTGGGACGTGGTCAGCAGCCGGATGCGCATGACGATCACCGGATGGCCGTCTTCCTCGCGCACGGCGAGCGAGGAAAGCGAGGGGCGCGCATCGAAGGCTTGAGGCTCCCGGCCCGGATGATGGCGGATGATGGGGATTTCGGCGGACTGTGCCAGAAGCCGTGCACGGGACTCCAGTTCCCGGATGTCCACGCTTCCCGGCGGCAGGTGGGCCGCCAGCACGGCATGGGTGAGCCGCCGCGACAGGGCGGGCACGGCGCCGTCCAGAATCTCCATGGAGAAGAAGCGCAATCCCGAGACGGCATTGGCGTTCATGCGGGCGAGCACTTCCGGATGCGGAGCGTCGGGCGCATGCTCCAGATGGACCTCCAGAAGTTCCCGCAGGCCCTCCATGAGTTGCCCAAGCGCCGGACCGAAACTCATCTTCGGCTTCGGATGGAAGCCTTCGGTGTATTTCGGCTTCAGGCCGGCCGCCCGCAGGATGCGGGGAAAATGGTCGATCAGTTCCAGGTGCGACAGGTACACCGCGTGGCCCGTCTTCTCATAGGCGAACAGCACCCGGCAGGGCGCCGCATTCGCCGGTCTGGGCTCCACGCGGAAGGACTCCAGCGCTTCCCGGATGCCGCGCTTCTCCTGCGCCAGGGAAACGGTGTCGCAGGCCGCACCGCAGCCATGGCACACCAGATCCCGGCCAGAAGCATCCGGCACGAGGCAGGGCAGCGTCGGCAACCCGCTCATGGCCCTTCGCCATTCCGCCTCCAGAAACGCCCGGGAGACCCCCACGTCCGCGTACGACCATGGCACGGCATCGCCCCAGGCATGCCCGCGCAAGGCATCAGCCATGTCCATGCCGCAGGCGGAAAACGCCTCGCGCCAGAGCTCCGGCCGGAAGCGGTCCTGCCATCCGTCGAACCGGGCCCCGCGCCGGTAGGCCTCGAGCACCACCTGCCCCATTTCCGGCCCGCCCCGGGAGAGCGCGGCCTCCAGCACGCTCTCGGCCGGATCGTGGAAACGCAGCGACACCAGGCGCGTATTGCAGCGCGCTTCGATGAGCCGGTGCTTTTCCCGCAGCACGTCCTCGGGCGCCATGTCCAGCGTCTCGAACGGTGTATGCGGCTTGGGTACGAAATTCGAAACCGAGACCGTCACCCGCGGGGGCCGTCCGGGAGCCGACCGGCGGGCCGTGTGATGCACCTGGAGCCCCAGTTGCGCAATGGCCTCCAGATCCTCTTCCGTCTCCGTGGGCAGGGCGCACATGAAATACAACTTGATGCGGCTGAATCCCGATTCCGCCACGAATGCCACCGTCTCCAGCAGGTCCCGGGTGGTGACGTTCTTGTTGATGACGTTGCGCAGCCGGTCGGTTCCCGCCTCGGGCGCGAACGTGAGGTTCCCGCCGCGGCCTGTGCGCAGGGCGCCCACCACGGCCGCGCTCAGGCCATAAGCCCGCAGCGAGGCCACCGAGAGGGAGCCATCGGCGGCCTTCACCAGCGCCGCCAGTTTCGCAAGCAGGGTCTCGACGCCCGTGTAATCCAGCGTGGACAGCGCCGTGAGGCCGATTTCCTGATATCCCAGATGGTGCAGTGCATGCTCGGCCTGGGCGAACACGGCCTCGGGCGGCAACTCGCGAAACGGCCGGTAGGTCATGCCAGCCTGGCAGAAACGGCATCCCTGGTTGCATCCACGGGACAGTTCCACGGCCGCGCGCGAGAACACGCTCACGAGCGGAATGGGCCCGCCGGATGCCGCCGGGTGCCCCGACAGCGGCACGCGCGCAACAGTCACAGGGGATGCGGCAGGATGAGCCGGGGCAAATGCATGCGGCCGATTGGCCAATTCGCGAATGCGCTGCGCGCGCGTCATCCCCGCTTTCCGGTTTTCGGCGTCGGCGAGCATCCAGTCGACGATCAGTTCCTCGCCGTCGCCCAGGGCGAACACGTCGATGAAATCGAACAGGGGCGCCGCGTGCAGGGCCAGGGGGCCTCCCGCGATGACGATGGGATCGCGTTCGCCGCGTTCCTGCCGGCGCAGGGGAATCCCGCCCAGTTCCAGCATCTGCAGGATGTTGGTGAAATGCAGCTCGAACTGCAGCGAAAAGCCCACGAGCGGAAATTCCCGCAGGGGCGTCTGCGTTTCCAGCGAAACCAGCGGCAGGAAGCGCGCGCGCAGATGCGCCTCCATGTCCGGCCAGGGAGCGAATACGCGCTCGGCGGCCAGGCGCGGATGCGCGTTGACGCACTGGTACAGGATGGAAAGCCCCAGGTGCGCGGAACCCACCTCGTAGGCATCCGGAAAAGCCAGCGCGATGCGGTTTTCGATTTCCGGCCCGGTCTTTACCACGCTGCCCGGTTCGCCGCCCAGATAGCGCAGTGGCTTTTCCACCAGGGGGAACAGGTCCGCATAGATGTGCTTCATGAGACTTCGCCTCCCATGCCGTCGCTGCCAGTCTCCAGCCCCCGCAGCGGCTCCTCCAGGCGCGACAGGAGATCCTCCAGAAGGATTGCCAGTTCTGGCGGTGCTTCCCGTACGAGAACCGAAAATTCCCCGGCCAGCAAGCGCCAATGCCGTACGGCGGCCGTCACGACGCCTTCCCGGAACAGGATGCGGCGCATCTGGGCCGCTTTCTCTTCGGAAAATTGGGCATCCGTTTGCGCATGCAGGGAGAAGAAGGCCTCCCGGTCGCTGCCGCGCAGCATTCCGGCGGCTTCCACGACCAGGCAGGTGACGCGTCCCGTCCGCAGATCCCCGCCAGGTTCCCGCCCCTCCTTCTTTCCGAGGACATCCAGGATGTCGTCGCGCCGCTGGAACAGTTCGCCCAGGCGCGTCCCCACATCCTGCAGCCGCAGCCGCAGATCCCCGTCTCCCGGACGCGAAAGCAGCGCCGGCCCCGCCAGGCATGCCCGGAAGAGGGCGCCCGTCTTGCCGGAACAGACGGATTCGTATTCCCCGCGGGAAACGGCCCGCCCCTGCAGATCCAGTTCCTGCATCTGCCCCATGGCCATCTGCTCCAGTTCGGAGAGCACCATGGCCAGAAGACCCAGGCGCGTTTCGGCCGGCCAGGCGGCATGGCCAGCCAGTTGGCCCAGTGCGCCAGCCAGAATCCGGTCGCCCGCGTTGATGGCCTGCGCCACGCCGAAACGCCGCCATATGGCGGGTGCCCCCCGCCGGAAGCGGTCCAGATCCTCGATGTCGTCATGGATGAGCGATGCCGTATGGATCCACTCCACGGCGGCGGCCAGAGGCAGCGCATCCTCCGGATTTCCGCCCAGAGCCGCCTGCGTGCCCAGGACCAGGGCCGGCCGGATGCGCTTGCCGGGATTCTCCAGCAAGGTATTCAGGATGACGGCGCAGGTATCCCCGGGCTCCCCGCTTTTCGCCATCGTCCGCATGGCGCCGTCCAGTCGCGGGCCGAATCGGGCCAGTACTTCCGGAATCGTTCGTTCCATGCACTTCCTCCCGACTTCCTTTTCCATGTTTTGCGCTCGAAAGAAAGCTGTTTTTTGATGGCCGGAGCATCCCCGCAATGCAGTCTTCCTTGTCCATGCCCGGCCGTTTGGCGGGCGCCACCCGAAACGGGCGGCGCCGGATCTGCATCCGGGGCGCCTTGCCTCTGCGCCGCAGGGATTCATGTGAAAAGCGTCGGGAAGGATCGGATCAGAAACGCATGCGGTAGCCCAGGAGGAGTCCCAGGCCGGAAGTGGAGGCGCTGCCCGTGATGGAGCCGTTCACGGTGCCGATTTCCATGGAGATCTCCAGGCTGGCGAATCCCGGCCCCAACTGGCGCCCGCCCACGAGCGAGAGCAGGACGCCCACGCGGCCTTCTTCCTGCGTGTTCTGGGGAAGCGCGGACTCGCCGCTGCTGCCCGAAGCCGAAGTCCTGACCCAGGAGAACTGGGGTCCGGCACCGGCCATGACATCCCAGGGGCCCTGCGGCAGGAAATGCCAGCGGGCCGGCAATGCCACCTTCACCAGAGTCGTGGATATTTCCCAGTCGGCGCTTCCGGCGGCCAGCCTGGCATCCTCGGTCCGGACGTCCCGCGCCGCGCGGTCCCAGGACAGGGCCAGACCCACGTCCAGTTGCCGGAAAAGGGTGGCGCCGCCTTCCAGGCGCAACTGGGGAGCATTGCCCAGTTCCCCGAAGGGCGAATGGAACATGCCACCCGCCTGGACTCCGGCGAAGAATGACGGCCCGACCCGGTCCCCGTCCGCAGCGGCGGCAGGGGAGGCCATGGCCAGGAGAACGAATCCGAACACGAGATATCGAAACGAATGATGTTGCAATGACATGGTTTGCCTCCTTTTCATCCTCGCCTCAGCGGACGTTGTATTCGGACGAATCCAGCACCACGCCGCTGGCATTCACACCGCCCACGATGTAGAACACGTTGCCCACGCGCGTGTAGCCATAATAGGCCCGGGCGGCATTCAGGTTCTGGCCGGAACTCGTGAAGTTCTGGATGCGCGGCTCGGTGAGCGCCGTCCAGCGGCCGTCCATGACGTTGCTCACGATGACACCGGCCTGGTAGCCGCCCAGGTTGTAAGCGCGATCCCCGCTCCAGAAGGCGCCGTAGGCGCGGTACGTTACGATGTTGCCCGACTGCATGGCTTCTCCGAACGCACCCAGTTGGCCGTTGGCTCCCAGGCTGTACTTGGCTACGCGCACCGAGTTCACCACGGTCGGCGACGACAGGGGACCGGATGCGCCCGAGCCGCTGTAGAGATAGAACTCGCACTGCTGCAGCAGCAGAGCGGTGGAGTTTCCGGCCGTGGCCGCCCACAGGGCGTTCTCGCGCCGCGCCGGCAGGTTTCCGGAGGCAGCGAACTGCACGGGAGCCGCCAGATGTCCGCCACTGATGTCGAACACCTCGTAGGAGGAACTTTCCGTGGCCGTGTCGGTAGCTCCGCCGAGTACATACAAAAACGGCGTGCAGGACGTGGCCTGGCCGGTGGCGCTGTACTCGGAGACCTCCACGAGCCCGTACCATGCGCGCGCCGTGTTCAGGTGCCCGGCCAGATGCCAGGTGCCCAGGGCGCCGGCAGAAAGCGGCCGGCGCGCGGGATCCGCGAACGTGGCCGGATTGGTGTCCACGAAGGTGTGGGTGGGGTTTCCGGTTCCCGGAATTTCGGCCAGCAGCCGCAGGTCGGCCGCTCCCATGTCTGCCGACTGCGTGCGATAGATGCGGTAGGCGGCCGCCGGCGTGATGCCGTCGGAGGCCCGCAGTGTCGTCCAGGTGATCCGCACTTCCACGCCGTCGGGCACGTCCGGCGCATACAGGGTCACGGCTTCGGACGGCAGCGTTTCGCCGCCCGGATTTTCGGCGTCGGAAGCCGGCATGACGGCGGAAATCACATACGTCCAGGAACCCGCGCCCAATCCGTTGCCGGAAGGAGCGAACTGCAGGTTGACGTCTTCCACGTGCACCACGGCCAGCGGATCCAGGATGCGGGCACGCCAGATCTCGTCGGATGGAACACCGGAAGCATCCGCACCGCCGATGTAGTACACGAAGGACCCCAGAACGCGTGCGTGGGCGGCCGTGCGGGCCTCGGGAAGACCATTCTCCAGAGGTCGCCAGGGGCCGATTTCCCCGAAGCGTCCGATGCTGGAAACCTCGACGGAAGACAACGCACTCGCCGTCGTTCCCTGGTCGCCGCCCACGGCCCACAGAAAGCGCGCCTTGCGTGTGGCCCGACCGAAGGCGATCCCCGGAGAACGCCGGGCGGTGTTCAGATGTGCGACCTTCTCGGGATGCGCCAGGTAGTCGGGCCGGAACGGGCTGATGTTGCCGGCCGGCGTGGTCACGGCCACGGAAAAGTACTCATCCCAGGTGCCGTTGGCCGTGTTGGTCACCCTCACCACGCACACCGCGCCGTTGTACACGAGGGATGCATCCACGGTCACCGTGATGCGCGTGGAATCGGACTGGGCGGTATTGATGACGACCGGCGGGAAGGAGCCGTCCTCGCATTCCAGGCGCACTTCGGGATTATAGAAGTTCTGCCCGTAAATCACGAGGGTCTGGCCGGCTTCCTTGTTGATTTTGTTGGGAAGTGCGTTCTCGATGATGGGCGGCGCCACGACGGTGGCTTCGTAGGCCGCCGGAGCGAAGCCCACGGTGGCCGGATTGCCCGGATTCACGACCACGAGGTCGTAGACGCCCGCAGGCAGTGGCGGCACCACCGCGGACAGTTGCGAAGGCGACTCGAAGACGACGGCCCGCAGCGGCACCGCCGTCTGCGTGGAGGCGTTGGACAGGTACACGCGCGGGGTGGCCTCGAAGTTCACCTCGCCGGCCAGGAGTTGGGAATCTTCCTTGGCCAGGACGTTCACGGCCACATCGGTGCCGGCCTGCCCAAAGGGCGGATTCATGGACGGATTGAGCAGGGCAAGCCGGGTTTCGGAAACGACCTCCAGCGCCGACGACAGGAATGCATCGCAACCGCCCACGCCCCGCACAAAAACATCGTAGGTACCAGCGGCAAGACCCGCGGGAATCGTAGCTTGAATTCGGTTGGGCGAAAGCGGATCCCATGCCACGTTCGTCAGAGCCGTTTCCGTGCCGCCGCCGGTCGGCGCCACCGTCACGGCGGAGGGGACCGCCGAAAGGCTGGAGCCATAGAGCGTGGCGCGAATGGCGACGCCGTTGTACACGGCCGGGGGGTCGAAGTAGTAGATCACCGGCCCGAGGTTCACGCTCACGGCCGCGGCCAGAGAGTCCGCGCAGCCGCCAGCCCCGGTGACGTGCAGGTCATAGGTGACCGGGCGCAGACCCGAGGAGAAGGCCACCTGCGCCTCGGTTCCATCGGCGTTCACGATGACGGATCCGGCGTTCACGATGCCGCCGTCCGGATCCTGCAGGTAGGCGGAAACGTTCTGCAGGTTCGAGCCCGTGATGGTGAAGATGCCACCGCCCGTGCAGATGCTCGAGGGCGTGATGGAGACCACATCGGGCGGGGGCGCCACTTCCAGATCGAAGGCGGCCGAGATGCAGCCCGCCGGATCCGGATTGACGAGGGTCACGGGATACGGGCTTCCGTTCTCGTCCACGGCCCCCTGAGGAATCACGGCCGCAAGACGCGTGCAGGAAACGGCGTCGGCCACGCCGGGAACGGGTTCGCACGAGGCTTCGTCCATGCGTACATCGGCCAGCGCCAGCACGCCCACGAACACGGACGGCAGTGCATCCCCGATGCGCAGGAATCCGGTCCCCTCGATGACGATCTCCATGTCCGACTGGGCCGTACATACCGGATTGGGCGCAATCGAAACGATTTCCGGCGCCGGTACCACCGTGAGGGCGACGTCTTCAACGGAAGCGCACTGCGCACCGTAGGGATTGGTGACCACCACCGCGTGCTCGCCGGGTTCCAGCGCACCGGCCGCCAGGCGCACCGTAAGCCCCGTGCAGGATTCCACGCCCGAAACGCCCTCCAGCGCCATGCATCCTTCCGTGCCGGTCACCGCGGCATCCACGCCGCCGATGGCAACGGAGGGGACCTGCCCGGAAATCACCAGGAATCCAGACCCTGAAATGGAAAATTCGCGTTCCTGCTGCTCGATGCACACCGGCTCGGGCTGGATGTCCTCCACGGCCGGCGGCAGCACGACGAGCAGTTGCACCTCCTCCGAAGACGTGCAGGCCGCGGGGGGCGGATTGGTCACGGATACCGTGTGCAGGCCCGGCGGAAGGAGATCCTGTGCCACGCGCACGATCATCCGGCTGCAAGCCTGCACGTTCTCCATCGGCACCACCAGGGCCGTGCAATCCTCCAGCCGTTCGGGCGCCAGAGTCACATCCCCGATGCGCACCGCCGGCAGAAGATCCCCGATCTGCAGGAAACGGCCGGTCAGAAGGATTTCATTTTCATACTGGGCTGTGCAGATGGGCGTGGGCTCGAGCGCATCCAGCCGTGGCGGGGCCACGACGCCCAGCGCGCCCGCCAGCCGGCTTTCCTTGCCGTCCGGATTGCGCACGAGCACGTCGTAGACGCCTTCGGCCAGTCCCAGGGACGCATCCACGAGAATGGCCATGGAACCGGAATCGGTCCAGCGCACCCGCGGGCTTCCATCTTCGGCGAACTGCAAAATCGGCACGGGGCTTCCCGAGGCGGCCGTTCCATCCAGCAGGGCGCTTTGCACCAGTGAAATCTCGGGCATTCCCACCTTGGGATCGTTCGTGAGGGCGTCCAGCGGGATGGGCGAGTATCCGCTTCCCTGCAGATCCACCCACGTGGATGCCTGGGAACAGACCAGTGTCGGGCTTACCTGCTGCGTGAGCGGTTTGGGCCCGTCGATGGAGGACTCGCATCCCCACAGGGAAAACATCAGAATGAAAAACAGGTGATGGATTTTTCTTCTCATGGTTGCCTCCTGTCGCAACGACACCGTGCCGCCGGCCGAACGGCACTTCTTGCCGGAAAAAGTGCAGCCATGCCTTCAAACCGGCTCACCTGTCCGTGAAAAATCTTTTTTGGCCCGGTTCGGCCATTCCCGCGGCACTTGAAGAGATTTTTCCGCCGCCCATGGGGGGCTACTCATGCCCGGTCCGCCCGGGGCGGCGCTGGCACAAAGTGAAGAAAAGCGCGGCGGCGGATGTAGATGGCTAAGGCGCGCTCTTGCGCGGACGCAGGGAAACGCGGCGGCGGATGTAGATGGCCACGCCGCCGGGGAGTTGCCGTTCCTCGAGCTCGAAGACGTCCGGCAGCGCGCGCACGAGGTCGGAAAACTTGCGGAAGCCGTACAGGCGCGAATCGAAATCGGGGCGAACCTTGGTGAGATTCGAGCCCACCGTGCCCAACTGGGCCCAGCCGCTCTCCTCGGAGACATCCTCCACAGCCTTGGTGATGAGATTCACGACCTTCTTCGGGATGGCCGCGCGCTCCGGCGGCTTGGAATCCGGCTGTTTCTCGGACGTTTCCACGGCGTCCACCGGCCGCAGCACCTCCGTGTAGATGAACTTGTCGCAGGCCTGCACGAAGGGTTCTGGCGTCTTCTTCTCGCCGAACCCGTACACCACCAGTCCTTCCTCGCGCAGCCGCACGGCCAGGCGCGTGAAATCGGAATCCGAGGACACCAGGCAGAAACCGTCGAAACGGCGGGTGTACATCAAATCCATCGCATCGATGATCAGCGCCGAATCCGTGGCGTTCTTGCCCTGCGTATAGCCGAACTGCTGCACGGGCTGGATGGAATACTGCAAAAGCGCCTTCTTCCAGGAGGTCAGCCGGGTGGAGGTCCAGTCTCCGTAGATGCGCCGCACGCTGGCGGTGCCGAATCGGGCCACCTCCGCGAGCAGGCCCTCGATGATGGACGGCTGGGCGTTGTCGGCATCGATGAGTACCGCCAGGCGCATTTGATGATCCTCCGGGAAATCCAGTTTGGGTGTCGCTTTGGGTGAAATGGTTTTCGTCATATTATTTCCTTGTTGTGTTTATTTTTTTCATAATAATATGATTTAATAGGATTATGATTCAATTTTTCTTGTTTGGGCTGCGCGGTACAATGACGGCCGTGGCCAGCGTGCAGTCCGGCGCGAAGGCTCCCACGCGGATTTCGCCGGGCCCCCGCGGGATGAAGGAAAAAACGGCTTCGCCAGCGGCATCGGTCTGTGCAGAAAGCAAAAAATCATCCGCCTTCATCAGGGTCACCCGCACGCCCGCACGCGGGGCGCCGCCAGCCACCCGCACGCGGACGGAAAGCGTCTGGTACCCCGGCCCGTAATCCGCCGGAACCTCGATGGAAAGCGCAAGCGGATCCAGCGTCCAGGGCGAAAGCGAGGGATCACCCAGCAGAATCAGGACATGGTGCGTCCACCACTCGCTGTCGTCGGTCATGGTGGTGGGCAGGATGCTCAGCGAATAGGCGATGGAGCGCATGCGCGCGCGGGCATAGTTGAAAATTTCGCCCACGGTGGGAACGGCCTGCACGAACATGCCTTCGAAGAAGGCATGCAGGAACTGGGAGCCGCCGATGGGGCCGAGCCCAGTACCCGTATTGCCGATGTAGGCCACCCCGCCGTGCGCCGAAAGCACGTAGCGCTCGCCAGCCGTGTCGTTGTCGGGCGCCTGCGCCTGCCACGGGGAGGAAGCCGTGGAGGTCACGTCGGCGAAGTTGCCGGACAGGCACGAGCAGGAGGCGAAGAGCGCCGGAATCTCGTTTTGCAGTTGCTCCACGAAATTGCGGTCGATCTGGTTGGTCATCCAGCGGTGGGAACCATGGCCGTTATGGAACACGAGCGGAATCCCGCTTTCCAGCGCGGCCTGGATGGCCGGAGGCTGGGCCAGTTGCGCGCCGTACATGGAGCAGGCGGCGGATGTGGCATAGAGTTTCTGCACCTGGCTCTTGAACGCCGCCGGAAAGAAGGCGGAAAACGTGGTTTCCACACCTTCGGCCGCATCCACGTCGCCGATGAGCGGCACCGTGCTGGCCACATCGGACATCAACAGGGAACGCGCCCCGAAACCGGCCGTGCGCATGCGGTAAGCACGCATCTTTTCCAGATAGTTCTGCACTTCCTGGACCGTATCGGCCGGCACGCGGCCCACGGCCAGTTGGGCCTGGCGCATCGTTTCCAGCGTCAAGTCCTGATCCTTCTCCCCATGCAGCCCGTCGCCGTCGGCATCCCAGTTGGCCTCCACGTTGGCGAAATAACTTTCCGAGGGGCCATTGGCGGTGTACTCATCGCCCTGCACGGGAATGTAGATGTAGTTCTCCACCCGCCGGAACGGCACGCGGCCGGCATCGCCGCCCAGCAGCACGAAACGAACGGATCCCCGCCGGTACTGGTCGAGCAGGAAGTTGCGCAACGTCTCGGCATCATCCCGGCCGGCGAACGAAGCCGGAATCTCCGACAGGCGCACTACCCGGGCATGCCGCCCATCCAGCGTGCGCCAGCGCGCGTATTCCTCCCACGCCGAAGCCAGTTCGTCATCGCTGACGATGAGCATTTCGGCCGGTTCCTCCCACTGGTTGCCTTCCGTGATGCGCCCCTGCGGGTCGGTTTCGTACCAGGCAGCCCAGGGGTCGGCCACATCCGGAGCGGCATCGGCATCCGGGCTGGAATTCGCGGCATCCGTATCCGCATCCGGATCCGTCCCCCTGCTCCCGCTTCCGGAACCGCAGGCCCCCATGGATGCGAGAAGGACAATCATCAACGACAATGGCGCAATCGGGCTTCTCATGTCTTTTTCCTGATGAGGCGGCAGTCTGTGTTGGGCCGCAGGGATGAAGATGATGATTTCAAGGCATCAGTATTCGCAGACGCAGTAGTCCTCGGCAATGCCTTCGGCGCAATAGCCGCCCGCGTAGCCATCCGCGTAACAGTCATAATCGCAGTCCAGAACGTCCCAGTCGCAGTCGTTGCTGCAGGATACCCCCAGATCGATGCTGTTGAGGCAGGTGGGCGGATCCTCGTACATGCACTCGCAGGAATCGTCGACCACCAGGCAGCCAGCAGACAGGAAACCCAGCATGCACGCGGCAATGAACAATTTTTTCATGGCAGACTCCCTTCGGAAAAGAGGTTTCGAAACGCCATCGACAAAAGCATTGTAGGGGGAGGAATCCGGAAAGACAACCCTTATTTTTCATCCAATGATATCGGGCTTGGTGCAGGTCTGGATCTCCATGATGAGGAACATCATGATCTTTTCCTGGATGAGCAGGTCGTACTGCTTGGGATCGGACGTAGAGGACGTAGAGTGGGTGTGGTACACGGTGTAGAGGATCTTGCCGCAATAGTAGTTCCAGGAAACGGTCATGGGCGCATTGGCGTGGTTGGCCGGGGCGTTTCCACGCATCCAGACCTTGGGCTCGGTGTAGTAGACGCCATCACGGCAGTCGGGGCTCACGTCGCCCTCGCATTCGCCCACCGGCCCCTTGCCCAGGGAATGGATGATGTCCCAGGCGCCTTCCAGTTGGATGGACTGGCCGCGGTTGACATCGTAGAGATTGAGCCATTCCTCGAGAATCTGGTCCTGCGGGAATCCCTGGGAGCCATACGAAGACCAGTTGTTGCACTCGCCCAGGCTGCCGGGGTCGCCGTCGCCGCACACGCCGGTGGCGTTGTCGTTGGAACTTTCCACATAGTAAGAGAGGAATTCCGGCCAGATCTGCTCGGCCCAGTCATAGGAGAAGTCATCCACGTAGAGTTTGCCGCCGTTGCGCACCCACTCGCGCAGGTTGTTGCGCTCGGTGCTCTTGGTGAGCGCATTGATGGCCCCGCCGCACGTGATGACGATGATGTTGTACTTGGCCAGTTCCGCGGGATTGGCCAGCAACTGGTCGGCTTCCGACGGCGGCGGCGGAATGCCGATACCGCCATCCGGGCTGATTTCCACCACGCGATCGGCATCGTAGGCGAATCCCAGCGCCTTGAACATGATGGACATGTCCTCGTAGGCGCCCTTGATCACCGCGATTTTCGGCATCCAGGCGCCATTGGCGGGGTCGTGCACGTTGGGCAGCGTGGTAATGGGATTGGAAGGCATGCCCGCGGGCGCATTGAGGTCCATCACCTCGCCGGGCCCGCCCACCTGGATCTGGGTGACGCGGCGGAATTCGCCCTTCTGCACCAGCAGGTTGTAGACCTGGTTGGGATACACGTTCAGCTCGAACGCGCCGTCGGCATCGGTGAACACGTGCGGGATGTTCTGCGGAATCTCCACGCATTTGTTGCAGTAGTTGCCGTCCGGCGGGGCATCGATCCCGGACGTGTAGATGGCCACCAGCGCGCCCGAAACCGGCATGCGGTTGACGTCCTTGACCAGGGGATCGTCACTACCCGGGCTCCACACCCGGCCGCGAATGATGGCTGTCTGCGTATTGTTCGTGTTATTGGTCGTATTATTGGTTGTATTATTGGTCGTATTATTGGTCGTATTGTTTGTCGTATTATTAAAACCGTTATTCTTACGACCACCTCCATCATCGCAGGCAACGGCGAAAAACGCCATCCAGCCGAACACCAGGAAGAACACAAAACGTCGCATGGCCAACTCCTTTCGCATCCCGCCGTACTGTAGCAAACATGCGCGTCTTGTCCATTCCTTATTTTTCCAGGGGCCTGCCGTCGTTTTCACCGAAATTTGCAGATGAACGAAATGTAGGATAGAGTGTGTTCATGAGTACCTCTACCTTCATCCCCTTTGGTCGTTACACGTTGCTCGAACCTCTGGCCCGTGGCGGCATGGGACAGGTCTATCTGGCCGTCTATGGCGAACCGGGACTGGAGAAGTTCTGCGCCATCAAAAAGGTCCTGTCCTCCTCCCAGACGCCCGATGCGCTCCTGCGCTTCCAGTCCGAGGTGGAGATCACCCTGCGCATGTCGCACGGCAACCTGGTGTCCGTGTTCGACGTGGGGGTGCTCGGGCAGGAAGCCTACATGGCGATGGAACTCGTGGAGGGAGAGAACCTGCGCACCATCTGGAACCAGTGCGCACACATGCGGGTCCCGTTCCCGCTGGCCGTGGTGGTCTATGCCATGAAGGAGGCCGCCCGCGGGCTCGCCTATGCCCATGCCTTCGGCGAGCGCAACCTGGTGCATCGCGACGTGAGCCCGCCCAACGTGATGTTCACGTACTCGGGAGAAATCAAGGTGCTGGATTTCGGGCTGGCGCTCACGGGCCAGCAGCGCCGCCTGACCAAGCCAGGCATCGTCTACGGGAAACTGCCGTACCTGGCCCCCGAGCAGGCCGCTGGCGAGGAGATGACGGACCGCACGGACGTCTACGCCCTGGGCATTTTGTTCTGGGAACTGATCACCGGGCACCGGCTCTTCGAGTCCGGGCGCGAGGAAGACATGATGAAGGAACTGCGGGCGCGTGCGGCCGGGCCCGCCGTGCGGCCGCCTTCGGAAGTGTGCGGCCGCGGGGATGCCCAACTCGACGAGCTCGTGCTGGCCATGCTGGAGCCGAAGCCGCAGGAGCGGCCCGCCGCATCCGACGTGGTGGCCATGGCCAACACGTGGCTGGGCCGCAACGCCCCCGGCACGGATTCCCGGGATGCCGCCGGTTTCATGCATGGCCTGTTCGCCACCGAACGCAAGGCGCAGGTGACGCAGCGCGAAAGGCTCATGGAGGAATTCCGCGCCTGGCGCGACCGCAAGCGGGACGTGCAGATCCGTCCGGGAGATCTCGTGGCCCAGCGCTACCAGATCACGCGGGTGCTGGGAGAAGGCGGCATGGGGCGCGTCTACGAGGCCGTGCACCAGCCGCTGGGCCGGCGGGTGGCGCTCAAGGTGCTCGAGCCCAAGGGCAAGATGGACCCGCAGGAAGCCTCCCGGCGCTTCGAGCGGGAAGCCAGGGCGGCCTGCCGCGTGTCGCATCCTTCCGTGGTGGAAGTGCTCGACTACGGGTTCGTGGAGGGCGTCAAGCCCTTCATCGTCATGGAACTGCTCGAGGGGCACAACCTCGGCGATATCCTCACCCAGGGGCCGCTGCCGCCGCACAAGGCCTGCCGGTACGCCTCGCAGATCGCCTACGGCATCGCGGCGGCGCACGATGCCGGGCTCATCCACCGCGACATCAAGCCGGACAACCTGCACCTGGTGCGCGACGCGCGCGGGGAAGAGCGCGTCAAGATCATCGATTTCGGAATCGCCAAGTCTTTTTCGGGTGTCGACGAAGATCTCACTCGCCCCGGCGTAACGCTGGGCACCCCGGAATACATCGCCCCGGAACTGCTCCTGGGCGAAAAGGCCACGTGCGCGGCGGACATCTATTCCTTCGGCGCCGTGGTCTACGAGTTCTTCACCGGAGTTCCGCCCTTCCAGTCGGAACACACGCAGACCATCATCCAGAACAAGATCAAGGGGCTGCGCCGCCGTCTCGCGGACGCGCGGCCGGATTTGCCGCGGGAACTCGTGGATCTGGTGGAATCGTGCATGGCGCAGGACCCGCGCCAGCGACCCGCCTCCCTGCGGGAGACCGCGCAGCGCCTGGAATACTGGGCCCGCATGCTGGCGCCGGAACCCATGCAGGAGCGACGGAAACTGTCGCGCGCACAGCCGCCTGCGATGCCTATTGCCAGAGGAAAGGCTTCCCACACGGAAGGTTACACGTGGATTCCCGTGTTCCTGACGCTTGCGGGAGTGGCCGTATTTTTGGCGGGACTCGTCGCGTCCTCGGCATCCGGCCCGGCCATGCAGGCGTTCGTTCCCCTGCCGCCCCAACTGGCGAAACTGCCGGCGCCGCCGGTGGAACAGGCCGCGCGGCCGGAACCGGTCCTCCCGGACGAAGCCGCTCCCCCAACTCCTGCTGCCGGACGTCCTTCCCGGCGCGGTTCGGACACCGCATCCAACGGCCGGCGCGCTCCCAACTCTGGCCGGCGAGCCATCCGGAGCCCCGAAGAATGGCTGGCCGACGCCGAACAGGCGCTGGCCTCCGGGCAAATCGCCCGCGCCTACGAATTCTCCCGCCGGGCCGTAGCGGCAGGCGGCGGCGAAAAAGCTCGCGAAATGGAAAAACGCGCCCGCCAGTTGCTGGGACTCTAAGTCCGCGCGGCACACGAGAGCGAAGAATCCCGCCTTTTCTCCTTGCTGTTTTCGCCATTCCGGAACCGATGCGCTCAGGGAGACGCCGTGACAACGAGACGGGCGCCGGAGTCGAGATGCAGCGTCAGGTTCGCCGGCACACCCGTTCCCGTGAAGAATGCCGCCCCGTCGTGCGGATTGGCGTCGAAGCGGGCGTAGTTGGACCCTGAAACGATGATGCCCAGGCGGTGCCCCGCCGGTAGCGTCCAGGCGGCATGGTTGGTCAGGTTCACGGTGACGGGAACGGGAACGCCCGGCACGGGCAGCATGCGCGAGGCGTAAGGCGGCGGCATGGACAGTCTCGCGATGCCGTCGGTGATGAGCAGGTGCCGGCCATCGGCATCCACGTCGGTGAGGCGTACAGCCACGTCCGCGTCCACGCCGCTGGTGGATGCCCGCAGTTCCACACGCACGGGCCCCGACAGGCGAAGCGGCGCGGCCAGGGGCGCCGTGGCGAAAACGACGGCATCCATGCGGGATACGACGGCATCCTGCCACGCGGGGCCGTGATCGTACGTGGAAAGCAGCGTCTGCCCGCCCACGGTGGGAGATGGATCCAGGGGGTTGTCCGCAAGCGTGATTTCCCCCGCGGTCCCCGTCCCCTCCACCAGGGCGCCGTCCGCGGAAACCCCCCACTCCTGCTCCCGCGCTTCCGGCGGCGGCCAGTTGTCGGCCTCCTCCCAGGATTGCGCGTTGGCGGTGCGGAAAACGACGGCCTTCTCCCAGCGGGACGCGCTTTTCCCCCGCAGATGGAAATCGAAGAATCGCAGGCTCCATTTCTCGATTTCCCTCGTGGAATCGAAGTACTTCATCTCCTGTTCATTCAGCGGGCGCGTCCCCGTGCTCTCGCCTCCGGACGCATAGTGATGCCACGGCCCCAGCAGGAGACGGTGCTCTGCGCGACGGTCCCCGCTGCGCGCGCACAGCGCCGTGAAGGTGTCGAGGGTTCCCGTGTTGTAGAGATCGAAGGCGCCGGCCACCACCAGCATGGGAATCCGGACATCCTCCACCGGGTACAGCCTTTCCGCCCAGGCCCACCAGGCGTCCCGCACGGGGTGGGCCTCATACAGGCTGGCGCCGAAGTAGGCGCTCAGGAACTGCATGTACTCGCGGCGAATCACGCCGCCCGGATAGGTTTCCAGGTAGGTGTAGTTGTTCTGGCAGAAGATGGGCACGGCGGCCCTGAGCGCCGGTGGATTCGTCACGGCCGTCTGGTACTGCACGCGGCACAGGGCGGACACGCCCCACGTGCCCACCGCGCCGTCCGACCAGGGCTGAGACGCGATCCAGGCGATCACGTCGTAGCCGTCTTCTCCGTAGCCGCGCTGCAGGGTGGCGGGCGGCGCCGACGCCGAGCCGAAGAATCCGCGCCAGTCGAGGATCACTACGGCATAGTCGGGAGAATGGAACAGCGGATGGTCGGCATCGGTACGGTCGAGGAACTCGGCCCGGAAGTTGGCTTTCCCATAGGGCGTCTGGACGAGAATGGCGGGAACGCGGCAGCCCGATCCGGCCGGCCGGGCCACGGTGGCCGCCAGCCGGGCGCCGTCCCCCACTGGAATCATCACGTCCTCCACCACGCGCTCCCGGCAATCGAGCGGCACATCGGCGTCCGCATCCGCAGCGGCATCCGCATCGCCGGACACGTCGGCGCCGGAATCCGGCCGGTTCGCCGGCGCGGAATCGTCACAGGAAAACGGGATCAGCAGTCCCAGCAGGATTCCCCACGACCAGAAAACACGCATGCAGGCCTCCACTGAAGGCGAGAATGGTAGTGGCGCCTTTCGTGAAAGTCAAAGGATACGGTTCGAACCAGGATTTTTTTGGGAAGCCTTCACGCCGGAACCTGCGGAACCGCATGCAGGGGCGCGATGAAGCGCTGATGGAAATACCTCACCAGGGGAGCGGATTCCTCGCCATGGCAGTAGAAGGTCAGATGAGAAGGATTGGCTTCGATGCAGAAGATGCGCGCATCCCGTTCCCCGGCCGCCCGGATGGCCTGCGGAATCAGTTCGCATTCGGTTCCCAGCTGGCGGCCCACCAGGGAAACCGAGTACAGAGCCACCACCTGCGCCCCGGCAGCGGCCTCTTCCCAGCCGACCGCGGTGACGGGATTGAGGATCACGGCCGCCATGCCATCGGGACTTCCCCAGAAATACTGGATTTCCACGCCCGCCTTTCCCAGTTTTCCGAGCAGTTCCGGCGCATCGGACATGGGCACGACGAGCGCGCGCAGCCGGTCGCAGCCGGCCACCGACAGCAGCGTGCGCCCCAGTTCCACCGGCGGCCGGCGCACGACGGTCTCCTTGCCGCCCACGGTGGCCCGGGCATAGATGGTGATCTGGCGCCGGCGGGCGAATTCCACCGCGTGCAGGTTGAGCACCTTGGCCCCGCGATACGCCATCTGCATCATCTCTTCGTGCGAAAGTTCCACCAGATGGAACGGATCCACCACCCGCGGATCCGCCGTGTAGACGCCGTCCACGTCCGAGTAGATCTCGCACCAGCGCGCATCGAGCGCGGCCGCGAGCGCCACGGCCGTGGTATCCGACCCGCCGCGCCCCAGCGTGGTGATTTCCTTGCGGTACGACATGCCCTGGAAGCCCGCGACGATCACGATGTGCCCGCGGGCCAGCTCGTCCAGGATGCGCCATGGCTTCACGTCGATGATGCGGGCGTTGAAATGGTTGTCGTTGGTGATGATTCCGCACTGCGAGCCCGTCAGCGAGATGGCCTGGTGTCCCAGATCGGAGATGGCCATCGACAGCAACGCCATGGAACTGCGCTCGCCCACGGTCAGCAGCATGTCCAGTTCCCGTTTGGACGGATTGGGCGCAATTTCATGCGCCATCTTCATCAACTGGTCGGTGGTCTTCCCCTGCGCGGAGACCACCACGACGATATTCTCCCCCTTCACGTGCCGGTCGGCCACGAGGCGGGCAACCCTGCGGATCTTGTCGGTGTCCGCCAGCGAGGAGCCCCCGAACTTCATGACCACGGTGTGCTCGTGCGGCAGCATCACGACAGCCTCCCGGCGGCCAGCGCCAGTTCGGCGTTCTGCACGCTGCCACCCGCGGCGCCGCGGATGACGTTGTTGACCAGCAGACGCAGGCTCACCACGTTTTCCGTGCACCGGATGCCGCCCACGCTCACAGCCATGCCGCGCCCCCGCATGACATCCAGGCGCGGCTGCGGGCGGGCGGGATCCTCGAACACCTCCAGCGCCGGCGTGGGCGAGGAGAACAGGCCCCGGGCGGCTTCGTGTCCCACGAAATTCCGCAGCAACTCCCTGACCCGGCGTTCGTCGCACGCCGATTCGACCTCGATGAAGGCCGTTTCCAGGTGTCCGAAGAGTGTGGGCACGCGGGCCGCGCAGGCGATGACCCGGGCGGAATGCTCCATGATGCGCCCGTTTTCCAGGACGCCCAGCATCTTGCGCGTCTCGGCGGCGATCTTCTCGTCCTCGCGCGCGATGTACGGCAGAACGTTGCCCAGGATGTCCAGGGAGGCCACCCCGGGATACCCCGCGCCGGACACGCTCTGGTACGTGGCCACGTTCACCGAGCGGATCCCCAGGGGAGAAAGCGCGGCGAGCACCATCGCCAGTCCGGAGGCCGAGCAGTTCGAATTGGTCACCAGCAGGGCCCGGTCCCGGGGACAGACGTCCAGATGCGGGGCATTGACCTCGGGAATGAGGATGGGCACATCCGGATCCATGCGGTGCGCACTGGCATTGGAAAACACCGCGATGCCGGCTTCCCTCGCCAGCCGCGTCTCGACGGGCCCCGCCACGGAGGCCGGCAGGGCGGAAAACACGGCCCGCACGCCCCGTTTCTGCAGCGCCTCCACGGACAGTTCCTCCACGGGCATGCGCCGCGCCGCATCCGGCTGCGGCAGGGACGCCACCCACGGCACGTCGGCCAGGGACGCGCGCCGGCGCGAGGCCTGCAGCACGGCCACCTCGAACTGCGGATGGTTTTCCAGCAAGGCGAAGAAATGCTGGCCCACGGCGCCCGTGGCGCCCAGGATGGCCACCGGAATCTTGCTCATGTCGACACCTCCAGGATGCGCAAGGGACGAAAGGACCTATGCCTGACGATCGCAGACGATCTCGAAAGCCGGCGGATTGGCGATGGTCTTCTTCACGGCGCAGTGCTCCGCGGCGCGGCGGACGGCGGCCTCGTGCCCGGAGGGGAAATCCTCCGGCAGATGGATGCGGATGCGGATCGTCCCCAGCCGTCCGTCATCCCCCGGCAGCATCTCCTGCGTCAATGCGATGCCGGTTTCCGGAATCCCCCGGGTCTGGCAATAGCGCTTGACATAGAACCCGGCACAGGCGGCCAGGGAAGCCAGGAAGAGTTCGTACGGGGCGGGCGCCGTCCCCGTGCCACCCACGGCCGCCGGCTGATCCGTGCGGATCGTGAACTCCTCTGAAATCACGTCCACTTTCATTCCTTCTCCCAGCACTACGCGCATCGTACCCATCGAACAACCTCCCGCGCGTGCAGAGAATGCTTCGGAAGCGGCGATTTTGCAAGCGTCCCGTCGCGCCCGCCAGTGGCTCGCCGGCTCCTTTGCAAACCTTCATCGGAAAAATTTTTTCCTTGTTTTCCATCCTGCCGTTCATGATATGCTTCCGCCGGCAAGTCAAACGGAGGTTCCATGCGCATCGTCGTCCTCAACGGTTCCCCCAAGGGGCGCAACAGCGTCACGCTGCAGTATGTCCACGCCCTGCAGAAGGTGATGCCCGAGCACACGTTCTCGACCCATCACGTGGCGGGAGAAATCCGCAAACTGGAAAAGGATCCGGCGCTCCTGCGAGCCGTCGCCGACGACGTGGCCGGCAGCGATTTCGTGCTCTGGGCGTTTCCCGTGTATTACACGCTGGTTCCCGGGCAACTCAAGCGCTTCGTGGAACTGGTCGAAGACGGCGACATCGCCCCCGTCTTCTTCGACAAGGCGTCCTGCGCACTCTCCACGTCGATCCGCTTCTTCGACCACAGCGCGCACGAGTACCTCCACGAAATCTCCGAGCGCTGGGACATGCACGCCTTCGCCGGCTATTCCTGCGAGATGGAAGACCTGCTCGATGCCAAAAAGCGCCAGCCGTTCCTCGAATACTTCCAGGGCGTCTTCCGGCTCGCCCAGCGCCGCGCCTGGCCCCGGCGGCGCTACGATCGCACCACGCCGGCTCCCCCCCGGTCCATGAAATTGCCCATTCCCGCGCCGCTGCAGGGCCCCGCCCGCAAGGTGGTGCTCATCTCCACGCCCGAGCCGGAGGATTCCTCCCTGGGCCGCATGCTCGCGTATTTCAAGGGGTGCTTTCCCCATCCCGTGGATCACTGGGAGTTGACGCCGGAAGTGCTCAAGAGCGGCTGCACCGGCTGCCTGCACTGCATCACGAACAACGTCTGCGCCATCCAGGACGCCTGCGCGGGCGAGTTGCGCCGCGCCATCCTTCAAGCCGACGCCGTGGTGTGGGCCGCGCCCATCCGCGACGTGTTCCTGGATGCGCGCTTCAAGATGTTCATGGACCGGCGCTTCATCGACGGGCACTGCCCGGTCACGGAAGGCAAGACGCTGGGGATGATCCTGTCGGGCCCCCTGCGGCAGTTGCCTGCCGCCCGCTTCCTGCTCCAGTCGTTTGCCGACATCCTCGGCATGCGCCTGTTCGGCCCCGTCACCGACGAGGACCCGCCCGAGGAAACGGCCCGGCTGCTGGCGCTCATGGCGGATTCCATCCTGCAAAACGACTGGCCGCGCCCCTCCCCCACGTTCTTCACGGTGGCAGGACGCAAGCTCTTCCGGGATTTCGTGTGGGCCAACAGCGCCATCTTCCCGGCGGATCACCGTTTCTACAAGGCCCATGGCATGTACGACTTTCCGCAGCACAACCTCGGCAAGCGGGTGCGCAACCTGGGCATGAAACTGGCCTTCGGCCTGCCGTTCGTACGCAGGGAAATCCAGGCAAAAATGATTCATTTCATGGTGGGACCCTACCAGAAAGTCGTCGAGAAACTGTAACGACCCATGCAGCGAAAGGAGTAAGGACATGGAAAAGCACATCATCTTCGGCATCCATCTCACGGACCGCTTCAACAACGCCGTCAAGCTCCAGGAAGTGTTCACGGAATACGGCTGCAACATCAAGACGCGGCTGGGCATCCACGAGGTCACCAAGGACCGCTGCGCCACCAACGGGCTGATCCTGCTGGAGATGTGCGGAGATGAAGCCAAGATCTTCGAGGCCGAAGCCCGCTTCGCGGCCGTTCCCGGCGTGGAAATCCAGAAGATGGTATTCACGCACTGATTTTCTTTTTTTCTTGCACTTTCCAGGCTTCATGCTACAAACACGCATCTCCCCACGGATGGGGGCAAAAAAGGAGGTATTTCATGAAACGCAATTCCATTTTCCTGGCTTTCTTTGCAATGTTCCTGTTTTCCCTGGCGGCATGCGACGATGGCGACAAGAAGAGCACCAACAACACGAACAACGTAAACAACACCAATAATGTGAATAACACGAACAACGTAAATAACACCAACAATGTGAACAACACGAACAATACGAACAATACCAATAACACCAATCCGGCCACGGTGCAGCAGATCTGCACGAAGGTGTTCGAATGCGGCGGATGGGGATGGACGGATCAGGCCACCTGCGAAACGGGCTTCCTGAACAACCCCGAGTATCAGACCGAATGCCGCGACTCCACCGGCTACCTGAACTGCATGGGCGCCTGCATCAACGACCCGGTGTGCGACTCCTTCGCCGCCTGCGAAGGCGCCTGCTGGGACGCCAACTGCATGCCCCTGTAATCTCGCCTTTCATTTTTTCTACTTTTTGACCTTAATCTCCCCTCCTCAACCCAGAAGCCCGACATCCTACACGGCTGCGGATGACAGTCTCCGGAGCGGAAAACCCTCTTTACTTCCCCTGCGGCTTGTGGCAAGCTGTCGCCCATGATGCAGGGACATGTTGGAAAACGTATTTTCATTGCCGACCCGCGGGACCCCGAACGCATGGTGCTCTCCTCGATCCTCGGACGGCTGGGTTATGATGTGGCCGCTTTCGCCACGCTGGACGAATTCCTGCACAGGCTGCCGGAAAAACCCAACCTGGTAGTGCTGCACGCCGCCCTGGAGGGAGCCACCGACAAGGCGCTTTCCCTGGGATCGCCCGAGTGCCGCGTCATCCTGGTGGATCTGCCGCCTGAAGCCGCGCATGCGTTTTCCGGATTCGTGGATGCCACCGAACACGTCCTGCGGGGCATCAACGTGCGGGTTCCGGAAATCGTGATGATCATCAACGACTTCATCTCGCCCCCGGAAGGCATGGTCCGGCGCCCGCCACGCATCGCCGGCGGTTACGCCACGGAAATCCGCCTCCCCGACCAGGTCCTGCAGGGGTATATCTACAACATCTCGGTGACGGGAGCGTTCCTCGAAACCGCCACGCCTCCCGAACGGGACGAAGCCATGCACCTGTCCTTCCAACTGCCGAACCAGAGCGAGCCTTTCGCCTGCCGGGCGGTCTCCACCTGGCGCGTGTTGCCGCACGAAAGCGCCGCCATGCGTTCCCCCCCCGGATGCGGCGTGCGCTTTCTGGACCTGACCCCGCGGCAGAACGCCATCCTGGAGGATCTCGTGGAGCGCAAGGGACGCACGGAATGATTCTATCGAAGCTTCCGCTCTCACTCCAATCATAAAATTTTATTTCAATATTTCATCAGGAAATTGAAATGTCGGACGAAAAACTGATTTCTTTGGAAGAACTTCCCGGCCTCGTGCCGGAAATCGATACCACCGCATGGATTGCGCAACTCGTGCAATTGCCTGCCAGGCACGTGGCGGCCTGCGTGCAACTGCTGGAAGACGGCGCGACGGTCCCCTTCATCTCGCGCTACCGCAAGGAGATGACCGGCGGCATGGACGAAGTGGCCGTGACCCGCGTGCGCGATGTCCTGCACGAATTGCGCGAGTTCGCGGCCCGCCGCCAGTCCGTGCTGGAATCCGTGGCCGAGCAGGGGAAACTCACGCCCGCCCTGCTCTCGCTCTTCCTGGAAGCGCGCACCCGCAGCGAACTGGAGGATCTCTACCTGCCCTACAAGCGCCGCCGCATGACCCGGGCGGACAAGGCCCGCAGCCGCGGCCTGGAGCCGCTCGCGCGCGTGCTTCTGGGCCAGGAGCCGTATCCAGAAAATGGACTCGCCGCCCTGGCCGGCACTTTCGTCGACCCGGAACGCGAGGTGCACTCGGCCAAGGACGCACTGGACGGCGCCTGCGACATCTGCGCGGAAATCGTGGCCGAGCATGCGCCCCTGCGCGAAGCCCTGCGCGCGCTGATGCGCGCCGAGGGCCGCCTGCGCGCCACCGTGATCCGGGGCAAGGAGGAAGAAGCCCAGCAGTTCCGGGATTACCACGACTACTCCGAACCCGTGTTGCAGGCCCCCTCGCATCGCGTGCTGGCCGTGTGCCGTGGCGAAGCCGAGGAAATGCTGCGCGTGCACGTGGTGGTGGAGGATGAGCGCGCGCTGGCGCTCGTGGGGCGCTTCTTCCCGGCGCCCGACCCCCGTCTGGACAAGGTCTGGGAACATATCCGGGCAGATGCGTGGGAACGGCTGCTCGCCCCCGCCATCGAAGCCGAGGTGCGCCGCGAAATCAAGGAAAAGGCCGACACCGAGGCCATCGCCGTGTTCGTCTCCAACCTGCGCGAACTGCTCATGGCGCCGCCTCTGGGCGCGCGCCGCGTGATGGCGCTGGATCCGGGCTTCCGCACGGGATGCAAGATCGCCATTCTCAATGCGCAGGGAACGTTTCTGGCGCACAAGACCATCTATCCGCATCCGCCGCGCGAGGAGCGCGAATACGCCCGCAAGGTGGTGTCCCAACTCGTGGCGGAATACGGCATCGAGGCCATCGCCGTGGGCAGCGGCACCGCCGGGCGGGAAACCGAAGCCTTCCTCCGCGAAATGGTCCGGGACGGCGAACTGGCGAAATCCATCCCCATCGTGCGGGTGGATGAGAGCGGCGCCTCCATCTACTCCGCGTCGGAACTGGCCCGCAAGGAGTTTCCCGATCTGGACCTGACCGTGCGCGGCGCCATTTCCATCGGACGGCGCATGCAGGACCCGCTGGGCGAACTGGTAAAAATCGATCCCAAGTCCATCGGCGTGGGGCAGTACCAGCACGACGTGGACCAGACCCGCCTGCGCCGCGCGCTCGACGACGTGGTGGAGAGTTGCGTGAATCTCGTGGGCGTGGAACTCAACACGGCTTCCGCTTCGCTTCTGCAGTACGTCTCCGGCGTGGGCGAGAAACTCGCGCAGGCCATCGTGGCCTACCGGGAAAGCAACGGCCCCTTCTCCTCGCGCCGGGATCTGCTGCAGGTGCCGCGCCTGGGCCCCAAGGCCTTCGAGCAGTGCGCCGGGTTCGTGCGGGTGCGCGAAGGTGCCCATCCGCTGGACGCCTCGGCCGTCCACCCCGAACGCTACGGGCTCGTGGAGACCATGGCCCGCGATCTGGGCGTGCCCGTGGAAGACCTCATCGGCAACGCCGCCCTCGTCGACCGGATCGACCTGCAGCGCTACGTGTCCGAGGACGTCGGCATGTACACGCTGCGCGACATCGTGGAGGAACTCAAGAAGCCGGGACGGGATCCGCGCCGCGCATTCGAGGAAGTGGGATTCCGCGAGGACGTGATGGAATTCGAGGACCTGCAGGAGGGGATGATCCTCACCGGCGTCGTCACCAACGTCACGGCCTTCGGCGCCTTCGTGGACATCGGCGTGCACCAGGACGGGCTCGTGCATGTGAGCGAGCTCTCCCACACCTTCGTGCGGGATCCGCTCTCCGTCGTGAAGCCCGGCCAGAAGGTGACGGTGAAGGTCATCGGGCTGGATCCCCAGCGCCGGCGGATCGCCCTGTCGATCAAGGCCTGCACCGCCCCGCCGGCCGATGCGCCGCACGCTGGGCGGCCCCTGCGGGAGAACCGGCCGCAGGACGGGGACACGCACGAGCGCCGGCCGCAGGAGAACCGCCCCCGGGGCGGGGAAAAGGGAAAGGCGGGCAAGAAATTCGAAGAACCCAATCCGTTCGCCCGATTCTTCTCCGGAAAGAAATGACTCTCCCATGACCGGCCTGGACTGGGGCATCGTGGGCGTGTACCTGGCGGTCGCAGCCGTGGCCGGCCTGTGGTTCTCCGGCCGCTTCTCCTCTTCCCTGGAAGGCTTCTATCTGGGGGATCGCCGCATGCCCTGGTGGCTTCTGGGCGTATCCATGGCCGCCACCACGTTCGCCGCCGACACGCCCCTGGCGGTGACGGAACTGTTCCGCAACCAGGGCCTCTGGGGCAACTGGCTGTGGTGGAACATGCTCGTGGGGCACGTGCTCGTGGGCGTGCTCTTCGCCCGCCTCTGGCGCCGCTCCGGCGTGCTCACCGACGCGGAAATCATCGAACTGCGATACTCGGGAAAATCCGCCGCCCTGCTGCGGGGCGTCAAGGCCGTGGTCATCGGCATCCTGCTCAACGCACTCACCATGGGCTGGGTCATGTTCGGCATGGCCAAGGTGGTTTCCGCCGTGCTCCCCGTCCGGGAACTGGTGCCGGCCCAGTTCGCGCAGGCGTTTTCGTCCGTGTGGCCGGACTTCTTCCGCATGGACTGGGCCGAGGGTCTGGTGGTGCTGGGCCTGTGCCTGATGGCGTGGGCGTATTCCTCCCTGGCCGGACTCGTGGGCGTGGCATGGATGGATCTCGTCCAGTTCGTCGTGGCCCTGGGGGGAACCGTGCTTCTGGCCGTCTTCGTGCTCCTGTCCGACGACGGGATGGCCCTCTGGACGCATCCCGCCGTGCGCGCCCGGGTGGATGCGCACCCGCCCTGGGGCCACTTCCTGCCGCTGTTCACCTGGATTTCCTATCTCGGATGGGGCTGGTGGGCCCACAAGTACGCCGACGGCGGCGGCTACATCGTGTCCCGCCTGTGCGCGGCCCGCAGCGATGCCGATTCCGGACGCGCCATGCTGCTGTTCGTATTTCTGCATTACATCCTGCGCCCCTGGCCCTGGATCCTCGTGGCCGCAGCCAGCCTGGTCGCCTTCCCGCACCTGGCCGATGCCTCCATGGCCTATCCGCAGATGATGCTGCGCCACCTGCCCGCGGGCCTGCTGGGACTCATGGTCACGGCCTTTTTGGCGGCGTTCCTCTCCACCATCGACACCCACATCCACTGGGGCTCCTCCTACTGGGTCAACGACCTGTACCGCCGCTTCTGGGTGAAGAACGCGCCCGAGAAGCACTACGTGCGGGTGGCCCGCCTCTCGGGAATCCTGGTGGTGCTCCTGGCCGTGGGGGTGGCCGCCACGCTTTCGAGCATCACGTCGGCCTGGAAGATCCTCTATCTGCTGGGCGCCGGCCTGGGCCCGGTGGTGCTGGCGCGATGGCTGTGGTGGCGGGTGAGCGCGGCCGCGGAACTTTCGGCTTTCGCGGCCTCCCTGGTGGTAGCCGGCGTGGTGGTGATCACGAAGAGCCCCGCCGATTACGGCCTGCAACTGGCCGTGGTGTCCGGAGCCAGCGCCCTGGCCTGGCTGCCCGCGGCCTTTTTCTTCCCGGAAGCGCCCTCTGCACGTCTGGAAGCCTTCTTCCACCGTGTCCGGCCACCACTGCCCGGCTGGCGCATCTTCACTCCGGCCGGACCGCACCCGTCGCCACACCGCATCCTGGCCGCCTGGGGGCTGGGCGTGATGGCCTGCGTCCTGCTCCTCTACGGTCTGGGCCTGCTCCTCTTCGGGCCACGCACAACCGGCCTCGTCCTCTGCGCAGCGGCACTCCTGCCCTTGGCCGGCTTCTTCCGGGTGCAGTCGCGGGAAGACTGACGGTCGATCGCACCGGAACCCGGCCTAGCGAAACACGAAAATGTCCGGGAACGAGGATCAGGGAAATGAGACTCAGGGAATCCGGAAGAACAGGCGCAGGGGGCGGTGCAGGCGCTCGGCCCAGGCGCTTTCGTTGTGCGGCGCGCCAACTTCGTGCCAGTGATAGATGTCGATATCCGCAGGCGTGAGGACATCGGCATCGGGATCGTCCGGAAACGTATCGATGCCCTTGGACACGAGCATGTCGCGGAAGGCGAGTGTTTCGCAGTAGTTGTCGCTCCAGTCGGCCTGCGGGTCGCTGCACGAAGTGCCCTGCAGAAGGCCGCCCCCCGAATCCAGGTAGTACACCTGGTCCCGGACGGCGAGATCCACGGCCGCATACCATTCCTCCAGCAGTTCGTTGTCCGCTCCGATGCGCCCCCATCCGAAAGTGGAGCTCATGCCGCCCACGAAGCCGAAGATGTCGGGATACCAGTAGCCGGTCGCGAACGAGATGAGCCCGCCCAGGCTGGACCCCAGGATGGCCGTGTCCTGTTTTCCGGAGAGCGTGCGGTAGCGGGCATCGACGAGGGGCTTGACTTCCTCTGCCACGTAGAAGGCGTAGTCGCGCCCATCCCCGCCCAGGGTCTGCCCGTCGATGACGTCAGGAACGTGGGTGTACTCGTCCATGCGCCATTCATTGTTGGGAATGCCCACCACGATGAAGGGCCGCACCCGGCCGGCGCCGATGAGCGCATCGGCGGTCGCGTCGACATCCCAGGAACCGCTGGCACGGGGAAATGCCGTATCGAACAGGTTGTTCCCGTCATGCATGTACAGGACGGGATAGCGCAGGTCTGGATGGGTTTCATACCCCGGGGGCAGGTAGAGGTACAGGGAACGGGAACGTCCCAGCCGGGCGGATGGAACCGAACGGATCCATTCCAGGTGGCCGACGTCCCGGCCTTCCTCGTCGAGCCCCGGAAAAACGATCGAGATGCGCCCGAAGGCATCGAAGACGAAGCGACGCGACAGGGGATCCGAAAACCAGACGGGACTTCCCTGCGCATCGTGGGCCACGAACTTGTACCGGCTGCGGGTCTCGCGCGGCATGAATGGAATGCGCACGTGGAAGACCCCAAAGCCCTCGTGCCGCATGGGCGTGGCCACGGGATCCCAGGCATTGAAATCGCCCGCGACGCCGATGGGCTCCAGGCGGCGCTCCGGAGCGAAATCCTCCTCCGGATGGGCATCGTCCTCGGCATCCCAGACGGAGGAGGCCACGTAGAAGAAAATCACTTCCCCCTGGTCGCGGATGGGAAAGCCGCCGCGGGCCTCCACCCGGTTCACGAAGACGTCGATGGCCGCCCTGCGCGTGTCCTCCGCGATCGAGCCGTCCCGCAGGCAGGCCAGGAGATTTTCGTACGCGGCAATGTCGTCGGCGGACGCATCCACGGTGGCACAGGCATTTGCCTGGTTGTTCGTATTATTGAGATTGTTCGTATTATTGAGATTATTATTGTTATTATTTGTATTGTTTTGATTGTTTGCAATATTATTTTGATTATTATTACTTGACGTTTTCTTCCCCGAGTCATCACAGCCCCCCAGCAGCATTCCACCGGAGAGGGAAAAGCCGAAAAGAAGGAAAGCGACCAACCGCATGCGGAAAAAGAACGCGAGCCGATTCTCCATGGATTCACCCCCCTGACAGGGTAGCCGGCGTAACCGGCGAGATGCAAGCTGTTTTCCGGTTCCGGGGCCGCGCCCGCCCTCTTCGCCCCGGGCATGGCTGCACGCCCGCCGGTTCCCTGCATGCGAAGCGCGCGAAACAGCTTGCGCCGCCGGGGCGAACGCATAAGATGCGCCGGGCCGGCGTGCGGCGTCGCACGTCGAAGCGAGGTGCCTTCCGTGCGCATCGACCTTTTCGACTACGAACTCCCCGAGGAACTCATCGCGCAGCACCCCTGCGAGCGGCGGGACGGCTCCCGCCTGATGATGGTCGACCGCGACGGGCGGATTTCCCATCGGGCCTTTGCCGAGATCGTGGAACTGCTGCCGCGAAACGCCCTGCTCGTGCTCAACGACACCCGCGTGCTGCGCGCGCGCCTGTACGGCGCCAAGCCGACCGGCGGCCGCGTGGAACTGCTGCTCACGGAACCGGCGTCCTCGGGCTGGAAGGCGCTGTGGAAAGCCTCGCGCCGGCCGCGGGCGGGCGAAGTCATCCTGCCCGAGAATCCGCAGGCGGCCCCCATCCGCGTGCTGGGCGACGCCGGCGAACGGGAAATCCTCGTGGAACTTCCCGGCGATGGGCTCGCCTATCTCGAGCATTACGGGCACCTGCCGCTTCCTCCCTACATCCGGCGCCCGGATGCCGGGGAAGACGCCGAACGCTACCAGACCGTGTACGCGAAGAATCCCGGCGCGGTGGCGGCCCCCACGGCGGGCCTGCACTTCACGCCCGCGCTCCTGGACGAACTGCGCGAAAGGGGCGTGAACATCCAGGCCATCACGCTGCACGTGGGCATCGGCACGTTCGCGCCCGTGCAGGTGGAGGACACCGACGACCACGTGATGCACGAGGAGCGCTTCTGCATCGGCGAGGACTGCGCCCGCGCCATCGAAAGCCACCCGGACGATGCCCCCATCGTGGCCGTGGGAACGACCGTGGTGCGAGCCCTGGAATCCGCCGCGCGGGGCAGGCGTCGCGTGCAGCCCGGCTGGCAGTCCACGCGCCTCCTCATCCAGCCGGGCTTTTCCTTCCAGGTGGTGGACTCCCTGATCACCAACTTCCACCTGCCCCGCTCCACCCTGCTGCTGCTGGTATCCGCCCTGCGCGACCGCGAAACCATCCTGGACGCCTACCGAACTGCCGTCGCCGAGCGCTACCGGTTCTTCTCCTACGGGGACGCGATGTACCTGCCATGACACGATTCTCCTTCTCCCTCGCCGCCACCGACGGCCGCGCGCGCGCCGGCCTCATCCGCACCGCGCACGGCGCCATCGAAACCCCCATCTTCATGCCCGTGGGCACCTACGGCTCCGTGAAGGCCGTGGGCCCCGACGACCTGCATGCCATCGGGGCGCCCATCATCCTGGGCAACACGTTCCACCTGCACGAACGCCCGGGAGAGGACCTCGTGGAACGCTTCGGCGGATTGCACGACTTCATCCGCTGGAACGGCGCCATCCTCACCGATTCCGGCGGCTTCCAGGTGTTCTCCCTGGCGAAACTGGCGAAGATCACGGACGATGGCGTTGCGTTTTCGAGTCCCATCGACGGCTCGCCGCGCTTCTTCTCCCCCGAGGTGGTCATGGGGATCCAGCGCCGGCTGGGAAGCGACATCTGCATGGTGTTCGATCAATGCCCCCCCGGCCAGGCCGACCGCGAAACGGTGCAGAAGGCCATGGCGCGCACCACGGCCTGGGCGCGGCGCTGCCGCGAAGTGGAGATGAAGCCGCACCAGGCCGTGTTCGGCATCGTGCAGGGCCAGATCCACGAGGATCTGCGCCTGCAGCATCTCGAGGAAATCGTCTCCATCGGCTTTGATGGCTATGCCCTGGGCGGTCTGAGCGTAGGCGAACCCATCGAGGACATGGTGCGCATCCTGCGGGCAGTGGCGCACCGCATGCCAGAAAATACGCCGCGCTACCTCATGGGCGTGGGAACCCCCCTGGACCTGATCGACGGCATCGAGAACGGCATCGACATGTTCGACTGCGTCATGCCCACGCGAAATGCCCGCAACGGTCAACTGTTCACATCCGACGGCGTGCTCGTGATCCGCAACGCCGCCCACCGGGAGAGTTCCGAACCCATCGACCCGGAATGCACGTGCGCCACCTGCCGCGCCGGCTTCTCCCGGGCCTACCTGCGCCACCTGTTCGTAGCGGGCGAACTGCTCTATCACCGGCTGGCCTCCGTGCACAACCTGCACTTCTACCTGCAACTCGTGAAAAACGCGCGCGCGGCCATCCTCCGGGGCGAGTTCGCCGCCTTCGCGGCCGGCGTGCGCGCGCGCTTCGTGGACCGCCGCAAGAAGGGCGACGATGGAGAAAATGCATGACGCCTGAACAGTTCGCCGCCCGGTTCGAGGAACTGCGGAGCATTTTCGAGGATTTCCTCCCCGCCACCCTGGATCTGCTGCCGCCCGGGCGGATGCGGGATGCCGCGGCCCATGTGCTCCTCGGAGGCGGCAAGCGTCTGCGGCCGGTGCTGTGCCTGGCCGCCGCGCGCATCTTTCCGCGAACGGACGCTTCCTCCCGGCGCCATGCGGCGCTGCACGCGGCCGCGGCGCTGGAGTGGATGCACACCTATTCCCTCGTGCACGACGATCTGCCGGCGCTCGATGACGACGACTGGCGGCGCGGCCGGCCCACCCTGCACAAACTCTACGACGAGGCCACGGCCATCCTGGCCGCAGACGCCCTGCACGCCGGCGCCTTCGAACTGGCTTCGCGGGCGAATCTGCCGCCGGGACGCCGCCTGATGCTGCTGCGCTCGCTCTCCCGGGCCTCCCTGGACATGGTGCAGGGCCAGGCGGTCGACACGCTGCCGGCGGCGCGGCCGGATATCATGGACGAGGCGGCGCTGTTTTCCATGATCGACGGCAAGACCGGCGCCATGATGGCGGCTTCCCTGGAGATGGGAGCGGTGGCGGGCGGCGCCTCGAATCTCCTCCCCTGGCGCCGTTTCGGGCTGCTGCTGGGACGCTGCTTCCAGATTCGCGACGACCAGTTGGACGTTTCGGGAACGCTCGAGGAACTGGGAAAGACGCCCGGCAAGGACGCCCGGCAGGACAAGCGATCCGCCCCGGCCGTGCTGGGAGAGCGCCTCGGCGAAACCCTGCGCCTCCTGCATGAGCAGGCCCTGCAGGCGGCCGGCGGCCTTCCCTGGGCGGCGGATTTCTTCCGTCATGCGGCCACGATGGCCATACAGCGCACGAAATGAGCATCACCGAGGAATTCGCCACACCCAGCCACACGAAGCACCTGGAAGGGAAGCCCATTCCAAGGCTTTTGTGGGATCTGTCCCTGCCAGCCACGGTGGGGATGCTGGTGATGGCTTCCTACAATATCGTGGACACCATCTTCGTGGGGCATTTCGTGGGAGTGAATGCGATTGCCGGGCTCACCATCGTGTTTCCCCTGCAGATGCTGGTGATGGCCGTATGCCAGGCCATCGGCATGGGCGCGAGCATCCGGGTGTCCATGGAACTGGGACGCCAGAACCGCACACAGGCCGAATCGGCGCTGGCGCAGGTCTTCTCGCTCACCGCGATCTTCGGGCTGGCGTTCACCCTGCTGTCCATGCTGGCGGCGGGTCCCCTGCTGCAGGCGTTCGGCGCATCCGGCTCCACGCTGCCGCCGGCGCGCACCTACCTCGTCATCACATCGGTGGGCTATTGGCCCTTCGGGGCCTCCGTCGCCCTCAACGGCCTGGCCCGCGCCGAGGGCAACGCCCGGCTGGCCATGACCACCATGATCCTCTCCGCGGGCGCCAATGCCGCGCTCGATGCCCTGCTCATCGGCCTTCTGGGCTGGGGAATCGCCGGCGCAGCCGCGGCCACGGTGGCGGCCAATGTGGTCTCGTTCGTGTTCCTGTTGTCCTACTTCCGGTCCGGAAAATCGTGCGTGCGCCTGGATTTCGGACGGATTCTCCCGCGAATGGATGCGACCCTGGAAATCTTCCGCCTGGGGGCCTCGGTGTTCGCGCGCAATGCGGCCTCCTCCCTGCTGGCCGTGCTGGTCAACCACGTCCTGGCCCGCACGGGCTCCGAGGTGCATCTGGCCATCAACGGCATCCAGCACCGGCTGGTGATGTTCCTGTTCATGCCGCTGTTCGGCCTCGCCCAGGGACTGCAGCCCATCCTGGGATTCCACGAGGGCGCCAAAAATCCCCGGAAGGTGCTCGAAGCCGTATACCTGGGCATGTGGGTGGCCACGGTGTTTTCGACACTGGCCTTTCTCGTTTTCCAACTGTTTCCCGGCCCCCTGGTGCGCATCTTTTCCACGTCCGGTCCCCTGGTGGAGGATGGAACAGCGGCCCTGCGCCTTTTGAGCAGCGCCCTGCCGCTGGTGGGCTATCATGTGGTCAGCGTCACCATGTTCCAGTCCCTGGGCCTGGCCGGGCCGGCCTTCCTGCTGTCCCTGACGCGGCAGATATTCTTCTTCATTCCCCTTCTGCTGGTCCTGCCGCCCTTCTTCGGCGTCTGGGGAGTCTGGCTCGCCTATCCCGCCTCCGACGTGCTCGCCTTCCTGGTGACGTTCGCCTTCACCCGGCCGCAACTGCGCCGCCTGCGCCTGCATGCCGCAAGCCAGCCGTCCCTCCCCGCGGCCAGGTGAAAGGGCCCGCGACATGCAACGCCGCCGGAACCGCGCTCCGCGCAGCGCATGCATTTCCCCATCCAAAAAAGCCAGCTTGTTTTTTTTGATGTCCTGCGTATCTTGTGACGCATGCGTTCAAGCCGGTTTCTCCTGCATTTTCTCCTGTACTGGCCTATCCTCGCGCTGACTGCCTGCATGCAGGACGGGCGACTGGAAATCACGCTGGACCTGGAACAGCAGGAAGCCACGCTCAACCCGCTAAGGCATCCCTCGCTCTCCTCCTTCACCCTGGCCGTCGCCACCGGGACATATGCCGACAAGGCCACGGAGTTCTACTACTCGGGACGGCACCGCCTGGATTTCGGCAAGGTCGCCGTCGGGAAATACAGCCGCATCGCCCTCACGGCCACGTCCTTCTTCGGCGCCACGCTGGCCTATGGCGAAGTGCGCGGCGATTTCCATGTCGGCGCGGAGGAACCCCTGCGGGTGGAGATTCCCCTGCGCTACCCGTTCGTGTATGCGACGGGGGGCTATGGCCTGCCGCCCCTGCACCCGGAACTGGATTCCTCCATGGCCTCGTTCATGAACATTCCGGTGGGCACCTCTCCGGAAACCACGTCGGCCGCCGCCGTCTCACCGGACGGCACCCTGCTCGTGGCCGCCTCCGGAAACCCGAATGGAGACAGCATCAAACTGTGGGTGCTGCTCACGCGCAACCACAAGAAACTGCTGGACACCACCCTTCCCCGCACTACGGCCATCAATCGCATGGCCTTTTCTCCGGACGGCAAGATTCTTTCCCTGCTGTCCACCTCCGGCGGATGGGTGGGCTTCGTGGACGTGGACGCCCTCCTCGCCGGGCGCAACGTGATGACGTTCGAGGAAATCGAGCGCCCCATCGACGGCGTGTTCGTCAATGATCAGACGTGGGTGGCGCTCCAGTCCACCCCCTACCGCTTCTCCCTGTGCGAAACGAGTCCGCTTCCGGCCTCGAGCCTGACCTGGTTTTCCGTGGCGCGACGCAACGATGCGCTGGATTCCGAGCGGCTGCCCACCATGGCTCTGGACAAGTATGCTTCCTCCCTGGCCGTGGACACCGCCGTGAGGCGCGTATACGTATCCCATGCCTGCGACTCGGAAATCGCCGTGATGGAAATGGGAGCCGTCCAGACGTCCACCGTGCTGTCCCCGCTGAATCTCTCCCCCTGCCTGCGACCCGTTCAGATGGCCGTGGGCCAGTCGGAACTCCTGGTGGCCTGCTCCACGGCCGTGGACACATCCAACCCCCAGTGGACTTCGGCCAAACTGCTGGTACAGCGCTACTCCCTGCGCCCGCAGTTGAACCCCAACGGCCGCCCCATCGTGATGGACTACCCCTGGGAACCCTTCATCCTCAACAAGGACGACGATCCGCTCCATCACGAGGCCCTGGTGGTGCTGCAGATGGCCCCCGTGCGGCTTTTGCCCCGCGCAGTGGGACTGACGGCTGCCGGCTCCCGTGTGGTGATGGCCGTGGAGGCCTATCATCACACGGATTCTTTTTCATCGGCCGACGTCTCTGTACAGGAAACCTCCGTCAAGAGCCATTCCGTGGTGTTTGTGGATCCCCGGGTGGCGCAACTGGGACGCCGCGTCCGGACCGCCTGCTTCCAGGCGTCTTCCCCGGACGACAATGCGATGCCGGCCGGGCTGGCGCCCGATGACGCCTGCAGCCTCGGATTTGGCACGTTCGACGTCACTCCCGTTTCCTTCATCCCGTCCCAAATCGCCATCACCTTCGCCGCGCCATGAAAACCATTCTCTTCTTCCTTCTTCTTTCCTGGCTCTTTATCCCCGCCGCACCGGCCCGGCCGAACGTAGTAGCCGTCCTGGAATATCGCGCCGGCGTTTCCGAACAGCCCGATTTCGCCGAACGCGTCGTCGAGTTGCTGCGCACCAAGAGTGCCTCGCAGGTGCTCTCCCCCCAGGACTGCCGCCGCATGCTGGGCGCCCGCATGGATGCCATGGTCGCCGACTGCAAGGACGATGCGGCCTGCTTTTCCAGGCTGGGGCAGAAACTGGGGGCCACGGAAGTGCTGCTCATCGGCATGACCGAGTTCGGCACGGTCCTGGTGAACCTCTCCCGGTTCCAGGTGGCTCCCGCCCGGAACCTGGCTTCCGTGGACGTGGACATCCAGTTGGGAGAGGCCATTCCCAAACTGCGCATCTACCAGTTGCTGCGCAAATTGTATCCGGACGATTTCTTCCGCCGCTACGGCACGCTTGAGGTCGCCTCCAACCAGAAGGGCGCGGCCGTGCGGCTCGGCGAGCGGCTCGTGGGCCGGACGCCCCTGGAACCGCTCCAACTGGAAGCCCCGCGCAAGTACGAAATCAACGTCAGCAAGCCGGGCTACGTGCCGTTTTCCGCCACGGTGGACCTGGTGCCCAACGCCCGGCTGCGCCTGGATGCCCATCTGTCGCCGGAAGGAAAAGGATCTTCGGGCGCCTGGTACACGCGCTGGTGGGTGATCGCGCTGGCTGCCGGCGTGGTGGTCACGGCCTCGGCCACCGTCTGGTGGTACAGTACCCCGCCGTCCGAGGTCTCCGTTTCCGTCACCCTGCCGTAATCAGGAAAAACACGAAAAAACGATCGAAGAACACTCGAACGCCAGGGATCACTGGGACAAGACACAATAGACGGCCGTTGCATCCAGAGAAGGAGTGCCAAGGATTTCAAATTTTTTCGGACCATCAGGGTCAGGAGAGTCAGTAGGGCTGATTTCGAGTGCATCCACGGCTTCCGAATAGGGGAATTCAATAATTTTTCCACCCATACATGCCACTTCCGCCGGATGCATCTTCGTGGGCAGACAGGCCTGGTGATGCCAATATTCCCCCACACCTCCTACGTATACACACTTGAACGTTTTTTCATTTTCAGGAATTCCAAGCCTGTGGAAATCGAAGAAAGGCACTGCAACTGTATTGCAATATGCATCTGCATCGTTGATAAATCTTTTTTCGTCACTCACATAAGACCAAGCACAACGCGGAAAACAATAGCCATTCAATTTCACGCCCATGCGTTCATCACATGGCCCATCCTCGCTTCCAGGATAAAGATTGGGGGGATTGGATCTGCATTTGGAATACGTCATGCATGCAGGGTCATTGCAATCCACCAACGATTCATCATCGTCATCATCATCTTTTTTATTTTCACAAAGTTCGAATTTGACTTCCCCGATGCGCGATGCGCTGCAGATCCCCCAGTAGCCGAACGGGATGGGTCGCGCCATGGGATATTGATACTGCCATGTCTCCGTTGCATCCCTGGTGGCAAAAAAGTAGGAAAAATAATTGATGCAGTACGGCTGATCATAAGAAGGGCAATCGGCATCCACATTGCATACATAGGTATTCATCTCCAATGGCACATAGGGCGTGCATGCCGGAAGGAATCCGGAAAACATCCACGTCCCGGCAAGGAGTCCGGAAAGGATGGAAAAACGGATGTTCATCGCTTAAGGTCCTTTCTGCGTCTGTTTCCGACATATTCGGAAGAACGAAAGGGAACTTATTCGGAAATCCAGATTTTTTCAAGATGGAAAGAGGTCGCCCGTCAACGGCCTGCGATGCCACGACTTGCGGGTGTGCGGCGGCAGGCATCCGAATGCGCGTTCCCAGCGGGCGACGAAATCCATCGTGGCCGCATTGGGATATCCCCCACCGGACAGGGGAAAGCCGGCGGCGGCCATGCGGCGCTCGTAGCGTTCCATCCATTCGTCCCGAAGCGCCTTGGCTACGATGGAGGCGGCGGCTACGACGGGATGATCACGGTCGGCCTTGTCCTGCGCCTGCAGATGCGGAAAACGGCTCTGCAGGGGCGAAAACAGCGTGCGGCCATCGGCATGCACGCTACGCAGCGGCCCGCAGTCGCGAAGCAGCCGGATGGCCGCCTGCCGCTCCAGTTCGTTGAGCCCGGGCCCCGAAAGCACGAACGCATCGATGACTCGGGCTTCCACCTGGATCCAGTGCACCCGGCAGGATGCCAGGATTTCCCGGCACAGCCGCGCCCGCGCGCGCCGGGCATGGGGGCCGGAGCCGAAACTCTTGGAATCGGCCACCCCCAAGGAAACGAGGGCGTCCGGAGAAGGACAGGCGCACAGCGCCAGAAAAAGCGGTCCGATGATGGGGCCGCGGCCTGCTTCGTCGATGCCGGCGATCATGGCGACGTACCTTTCGGGGAAAGAGCCCCCAGCCAGATGCGCCCGCGGGAGGATGCCTGATCGCGCTTCCATTCCGGTGCCAGTTGCGTGCGGGGCGCGAGGTTCACCAGCAGGCGCAGCGCATCCGCGACGATGCGCAGCGTCGCGTCCGGCCGGGGCGCCGCTTCCGGTTTTCCTTCCGGTTCGGCACCCGGCGGCGGATTCCCATCGGACGGCTTTTCGCCTGCACCCGGCGGCGGATTCCCTCCCGACAGCTTTTCGCCGGACGGTTTTTCGCCGGCACCCGGCGGCGGATTCCCTCCCGACGGCTTTTCCTCCGACGGTTTTTCCCCGGAATCGGTCGGCGGGTTCCCACCGGACGAAGTTTCCCCGGAAGCCGGAGCCGAAGCGTCCAAGTCCCCGTCCGCCTTCGGTTCCGGCTCCGGCTTTTCCTCTGGTACGGGCAGGTTCCGGGGAACCCGATCCTTCTTCGCATATACCGCGATCACGCTTCCGGGCGCAAATGCATGCCCCTTGTTGATGGTGCGGATGGAAGACACGGTGGTTCCATAGCGCTCTGCAATCTTTTCCAGCGTCTGGCCGGCCGTCACGGTGTGCAGAATCCGCACGCGGTCATAGGCCTCGAGATAGTGGGCGATGAACTCCTCGGAATCCACCACCACCACCTTGACCGTATCCGGTGAAAAGAGCGCCGCATGCCGGGTGGCGGACGGCTCTACGAACACCTGCAGCACCATGTCCGAGAGCAGGGCCGCATCCGGGTTGAGATGGTTCCATGCCACCAGATCCTCCACCGGAACCTGCAGACCTTGCGCGATCAGTTCCACCGTGTCCTGGGCGCAGGTGCGGTAGAACATGCGCACGCGGCCCTCGGGCACCGCGACATCGGACGGAATCGCCACGAACGGCGTCTTGCGCGGCGGACGCACCGGTTCCTCGAGGCGCTCCACCTTCGGCACCACGATCACCATGCCCGGCACGAGATCCGCCGATGCGGCCAACTGGTTCATCGCGCGAATGCGCGCCGCACTCGTCCTGTACATGGCCGCAATCATCTCCACGGTCTCCCCGAAGCGCACCGCATGCACGGCAAAATCGGCCCATTCCTGAGACAGTCTGCGCAAGGCGGCCTCGAACGCGCCCCGGCTCCCGTAGGGCAGGCGCACGCGGGCCGTCTTCGCATCGGGAGGAAGCCGCCCGCGCAGGTACTCGGGATTCAGTTTCACCACATCGTCGGCATTCACGCCCGCCAACTGCGCCACTTTCGCCAGCGTCATGCCGCCCGGCGCCAGGGCTTCCTCGAAGGCATACGGCGCATCCATGCGCAATCTGGGCAGCAGGAACAGATCCCGGTTGAGGTCCACGATGGCCACGGCAATCCATTTGGGCACGTACAACTGGGTCTCCCGCGGCAGCGCATTCTCGTACTTCTGCAGTTTCCAGAAATCGTTGGTCTGGTAGCGGCGCATGCTCTGCATCATCCGCCCATAGCCGCAGTTGTAGGCCGCCAGGGCCAGATGCCAGTCGCGAAACCGCAGTTTCAGGTCCTCGAAATAGAACATCACCGCTTCGGTGGACAACTCCGGATCCATGCGCTGGTCGATGAAGTGCGTGATGCGCAGGCCGTACGTCCTGGCCCCGTCGGGCATGAACTGCCACAATCCCAGAGCTCCCGCCGAAGAGCGGGTCTTCACCGAGAATCCGCTTTCGATCATGGCGATGTAGAGCATCGCGGCCGGCAGCCCCCGCCGGGCCAGCGCGTCGAGAATCAGGGTGCGCCAGCGGCCGGACGCTTCGATCCATGATTTGATGGTGGCCCTTCCGCCCGGGTCGAACCGGAAATACTGGAGGTACCGGATGACGGTCTCATCGAACACGACGGGAATGTCGGGATACTTCATGCCGGAAAGCCAGGGCAGTTGCGCAGGCACGGGCGGCTGCCGCAGGGGCCCCTGCGCCGGCATCCGGGGGCCGAGATCACGGAACATCTCCTCCTCGGCCAGGGAAAGCGCCCAGAGCGTGGCCGAAGGCGGCGACGACTCGAGCGGACGGCCCCGCACCCACATGCGCCCTTCCCCGAAGGGAGCCAGCCGGGCCATCTGGGACGGCCCCGACAGGAAGGGAGGCGGGTCGGGCGGCGCCGCCAGGAAGGAAAGAAAACTCAGGATGCATGCCGCCATCATGACCCCCGTATCTTAGGGGAAGCTGGCATTCGTGCAACTTTTTCCTGCCGGCGGTGCCTTTGGCCGGAAAAATGCGGAGTTTCATGTTTTTCAGATGGACTTTATGGGCGATGTTTTCACACGAATCAGAACTTCACGGAGGCATCGACCTGGATGCGGGTGTAGGCCGTGTCGTCGCCGTCGTCGATGGTGGAGCGCTGCACGGTGGCGCCCAGCAGGAAGTTGTCGGTCAGCGCGAACTCGGCGCTCACCACGTGCCCGGCGCCGCCGGTGCTGGATCCGATGAAATCCGAATCCGCATAGGTGCCGAACACGGCGTCCTTCTGCAGTGAACGGAAGTTGTACACCAGTTTCCAGCCCATGGCCTTGCTGCTGTCGCCTACGGAGAAACCCGCCAGGAAACCGGTCTTTTCCTCGTCGGCCGCCAGGTTCATCGCCAGTTGCCCAAAAATCGCGAACGGCAGGCTGCCCGCCTTGCCCTTCAATTCCAGACCGGCATCCACGATATTGTAATCGTTGATGTAATGGTTTTCCGCATCCAGCGTGTTTCCGAAGGCCTTTTCCTCGTAGATGGGACCATAACCAATGATTTTGGTGAAATCATAGAATCCGCCAGCCACGCACACCTTGAAATCGCCGAACTCCAGGTGCGTGCGCACCTGCCCGCCCAGGATGTGGGAATCCTTCTCGTCCCCCTTGCGGTCCGCATTCCAGTACGCCAGCCCCAGCGCCGAAATTTTCGTGGTGCCGAACTTCACCTCGTACGACAGGGTCAATCCTTCCGGCGTGAGATCGCTGTCCCAGATCAACTGGGAATCGCCCGGGCGAAACAGGGGGTTCTTCATCTTGCCGCCCACGAGCGAAAGTCCCTCGACGGGCTTGTACTGGAAATAGGCCAAATCGATGCTCACGGGTTTCTTGGTGAAAGCCGGAGAAAGCGTCTGGTTGGTGGAGATAGGGTCGCCGCTGCCGGAGGCCACCTGGAAGCCGACCTCCATCTGCCTGGAGATTTCCGCAAAGGCGCCGAAGCGCATGCGGACACGGTGGCGGTGATCCATCTCGTCATCGCCCTTCTCGATGGCCTCGTGCCGGTAGCGGACGTCGCCCTTGAACTTGAGGGAATCGCCCGGCTTCTTTTCCGCGCTCTTTGCATCCTTCTTTTCTGTGTCCTTCTTTTCGGCCGGCGCATTTTCCGGCTTGGCCTTTTCCGGCTCAGCCGGAGCCGCGGCCGCCGGCGTTTCAGTTGCCGGCGCGACCGGCTCGGCCGGAGAGCCGTCCGGAGCGGAAGCGGGCTCCTGGGCCCAGGCATGGGAAACATACATAAACATCACCAGCGTCAGCATCCATTTCCACGTCTTCATGTGCACTCCTTGGCTTGCGGGAGAAACGCGTCATTTGGAACGCGGCCGGCGTCGACCCGCATCCACCGGCACCGGCACGCTGGCCCGGCTCCATGTCACGTGCATGAAGTTTTCATGAGAAATCCGCAAGCACGAAAAAACGAGAACATTCGTTATTCCAACTTGAAAGTTGAATCCGGCCGTTCTTCTGGTACCCTGTCGCCGGAGGAAGCGCAATGTCTCTACCGGGCCGGCCGATTCTTTTCCTGCTTCTTTTGCTGCTGCTCTCCGCCTGCACCTTCGACACGTCGGGGCTGAAGAGGCAGACGCCCGTCACCTGCGGAAACGGAATGCTGGACGACGGGGAAGTCTGCGACGGGGACGACCTGAATCAAAAGACCTGCGAAAGCCTGGGGTACCTGGGCGGAACGCTCGCCTGCGCCGCCGACTGCACCCTCGACACGCGCGCCTGCACCGAACCCACGTGCGGCGACGGCTCGCGGAAAGGTTTCGAAGTCTGCGACGGCGCCGACCTGAACGGGGAAACCTGCCAGTCGCAGGGTTTCTCTTCCGGCATTCTCCTGTGCGCCGCCGACTGCCGCTCCTTCGATACCTCCTCCTGCAGCCTGTGCGGAAACGGCCAACTGGATGAAGGCGAAACGTGCGATGGAGAGGAACTCGGCGACAAGAGTTGCGAATCCCTGGGATTCTTCACGGGCACGCTCGCCTGCCTTCCGACCTGCCGGGGTGTCGACACCCGCAACTGCACCAACTGCGGCAATGACAGGCTCGATATCAACGAAGTCTGCGATGGCACGGCAGGCATCGATGAAACCTGCCTGGGCCACGGCTGCCGCTCGGGCACGGTCACGTGTGCGGCCGACTGCGGATCGCTCAACCTCTCCGGCTGCTATGCCGGACACGACGAGGATGGAGATGGCCTCGACGACAACTGCGACAACTGCCCTTCCGTCGTCAACGCCAGCCAGGCCAACGCCGACAACGACCAGATCGGGGACGACTGCGAGGCGCTTTCGAACCCCACGCTGGTCGGCAACCTGCTGTTCTTCGACCCCTTCACGACGTCTTCCTCCATGTGGACAAAGGAATCGGGAAACTGGGCGGTGTCTGGAGACGCCGCAACAGGGTCTGGAAATACGCTGGGGTACGGAAACTACTATCTCGACAGCCCCACCCTGCCCGCGCACGGCTATTCCGTGGAAACCACCTTCTACTTCACCAGCGACCCCGGTGACCTCGACTTCAATCCCTACGCGGCCGTGGTATTCGGGTGGAAGATGGATGGACCATTCGGCGCCCTTTCCGATGCCTGGGCCTGCGCCTGGAAACGCAGGGAGAAAAAACTCAGCATGCTGCAATTCGAAACGACAGGCTGGAGCGAAAAGGCATCGAACTCCGTAACCAGCAATGCGGGCAACAACCAGTGGCGCCGCCTGCGGGCCGATGTGAGCGCTGGCGGCATCACCTGCTCGTATACGGATGAAACCTCCACCAGTCCACCGGTGGTCATCAACTATTCCAATGCATCCGCCACCAACGGCAAGGTGGGCCTTCGCATCAACGACACCAGCGCCGTGTTCACATCCTTCGTGGTGTATCAGGCCAGCACGGGCACCACGAATTGATACTGGCATGGCCGCTGGATCGTTTGGCTGTATACTAGGGGAGGAGGAACATCATGAAACACTCGATTCACCTGATTCTCGTCACGGCCGGAATCCTTCTGGCGCTGCAGGCGTGCACGTTCGATACCTCCGGAACGAAAGGTTCGACTAATAATAACACAAATAATAATGTAAATAATAATAACAACAATATCAACAACAATAATACAAACAACACGAACAATCCCGGTTGCGGAAATGGCGTCATCGATACGGGAGAGACCTGCGACGGCACCAGTGTGGGAGAGGCCACCTGCCAAAGCCTTGGCCACGTGGGCGGCACGCTCGCCTGTGCGGCCGACTGCAGGTCCTATGACGATTCCGGCTGCACGGACTGCGGAAACGGCATCATCGACGGCGCGGAAACCTGCGACGGCACCAACCTGGGCGGGGCCACCTGCGAAAGCCTGGCCTTTCCGGGGGGCGGCACGCTCGCCTGCACGGCGGCCTGCGCCTTCGACACCACCGGCTGTATCGATCATCTATGCGCAAACGGCATCCTGGAACCCACGGAGCAATGCGACGGCTCGGAACTGAACAACGCCACCTGCCAGAGCCTGGGGTTCTTCGCCGGCGTGCTCGCCTGCACGAACGAATGCACCTTCGACACGGGGGCCTGCCACAACTGCGGCAACAACAGGGTCGATGCCCCGGAGCAGTGCGACAGGACCGATCTGAACAATCAGACCTGCTCCTCCCGGGGCTTTTACACCGGCGAACTGCAATGCACGGACACCTGCACATTCGATGAATCCCGGTGCACCAACTGCGGCAACGGACAACTGAATGACGGCGAGGTCTGCGATGGCACAGACTTCGGCGGGCAGACGTGCCGCACGCTGCGATGCCGCTCCGACGCCCTGCCCTCCTGCAGCATGAACTGCCTGTCCATCAGCCTGGACCCCTGCAAAGCCAACCACAACGAGGATGGCGACAGCGACAGCAACGGCACCCTCGACGACAACTGCGACAACTGCCCCGCCATCCCCAACGGCAACCAGGACAACGGTGATGGCGACGAGATCGGGGATTTCTGCGAACGCCCCAACAACAGCAACTTCGTTTCCAAAATCGCCTACTTCGAGCCGTTCAGGGCGACGACCGGCTGGAGTTCAACAGGCAACGGCGACTGGACACACGACGCGACCGCCGACACCATCCGGGGCGCGCCCCTTTCCACGAGCACCGACCGCACGAGCCACTACCTGTACACGACCAATACGGCCAGCGACCGATACGCCGTAGAAGTCACGTTCCACTATGCGGCCGCAGCCGTGGACCCCGGGCACCGCGCGGGCGTGATCTTCGCGTACAACAAGGATGGCAATGGCGTGCTGTCCCGGGCGTATCGCTGCGTGTTCGAGCGCAACACCAACGAACTGCAATTGTGGCGCTATACTACATACCAAAATCAGGGTTGGGTGAAAAGAACATGGCAAATTGCAAATAGTATAGCCAATTATAGTTTGCCTCGCACCATCCGGGCATTCGTAGTGAGATTGCGTGTCAACAATGTTGATTACAATTACGTTGCCTGTCAATACATGGATGCAAATAATGCCTACCCGGGTATTGTAACCGCTGAATTCCAGGATGACTACCCGTTCGCCCTCAATGCGCAGGCCGGCCTGACGATCGACAACGAAACGGCCGTCTTCCGTTCGTTCACGTACTACGCCAATTGAAATCGTTCAATTGAATTCCCCCGAAACCAGAATAATGAAATCATAAATTCAATAGAAAAAAAGGAGGGATTCCTACCTACGAAATCACGCCATGCCTGCGCCCCACCTTCGCGAAGGCCTCGATGGCGCGGTCGAGTTCCTCCCGGGTGTGGATGGCGGAAATCTGCGTGCGGATGCGCGCCTCGCCCTTGGGCACCACGGGATAACTGAAGCCGATGACGTAGATGCCTTCCTGCAGCAGGTCGTCGGCCATGAGGGCGGCCAGCCGGGCGTCCCCGAGCATCACCGGGCAGATGGGATGATCCTTGCCGCGCAGCGTGAAGCCCAGTTTTTCCATTTCGGCGCGGAAATAGCGGTGATTGCTCTCCAGCCGGTCACGCAGTTCGGTGGTCTCCTCGAGCATGTCGAGCACTTCCAGCGTCACGGCCGTGATGGTGGGCGAAAGCGTGTTGGAGAAGAGATACGGCCGGCTGCGCTGGCGCAGGATCTCCACGATTTCCCTGTGGGCCGCCGTGAAGCCGCCGGAACCGCCGCCCAGGGCCTTGCCGAACGTGGAGGTCACGATATCCACGCGGTCCATCACGCCGTTGTACTCGTGCGTGCCGCGCCCGCGGGCGCCAACGAAACCGGAGGCGTGCGAATCGTCCACCATCACGAGTGCCTGGTAGCGGTCCGCCAGGTCGCACACGCCCTTGAGGTTGGCGATGATGCCATCCATGGAAAACACGCCGTCGGTGGCGATCATCTTGAGGCGCGCGCCCTCGGCATCGGCCTTCTTCAACTGGTCCTCGAGATCGTTCATGTCGTTGTTGCGGTAGCGGTAGCGCTTGGCTTTGCACAGGCGCACGCCGTCGATGATGGAGGCGTGGTTGAGCGCGTCGCTGATGATGGCGTCGTCGGGTCCCAGCAGCGTCTCGAAGAGACCGCCATTGGCATCGAAGCAGGAGGAATACAGGATGGCGTCATCCTTGCCCACGAACGCGGCCACGCGCCGCTCCAGTTCCTTGTGGATGTCGAGCGTGCCCACGATGAAGCGCACGGAAGCCATGCCGTAGGCATACTTGTCCAGGCTGGCCTTGGCCGCCTGCACCAGGCGCGGATGGTTGGCCAGACCCAGGTAGTTGTTGGCGCACATGTTGATCACGGGCGTCTCGCGTCCCTGGACGCGGATATTGGAAGACTGCGGCGTCACCACGACGCGTTCGCGCTTGTAGAGTCCGGCATCGCGGATGGACTGCAGTTCGCCTTCGAGGATTTCCTTGAGTTTTCCGTACATGCATCACCTCCGGTGGAAAAACGGGATTCAAAAGCAGAAAAGGGAAAAAAACCCGCCCTGTTAGTAACGCAAAAGCACCGCAATGAAAAGCGAAAACCAAACGGTCCGCTTCATGCGCCTGCCGCCTGCGCCCGCCAGGACGGCCGGAAAGCGGCCGGTCAGCCGAAGGACGGGTGATGCACCAGGGGGACCTTGCCCTCCAGCGCCGTGATGAGGCGGCGGGTGCGCACCATTTCGAGCACCGCGAAGATCAGCGGCGCCAGGATGCGGTCCTCCTCCACGAAGAAGATGCTGGGATTGGCCTCCAGCGCATCGAAGAGGATCTGCGTGCCGCGCCCGAGCTCCTTGTGGAAGGGCTTGCGGAAATGCAGCGCCTGGAAGGCCGTGAGGAACTCGATGGCGATGATCTTCTCCACGTTCTCGATGACGGTGCGCGTCTTGCGGGCGGCGATGAGCCCCATGCTCACGTGGTCCTCGGTATTTTCGCATGTGGGGATGGAATCCACCGAGGCCGGGAAGCACTGGCTCTTGTTCTCGGAGACCAGGGCGGCCGCCGTGTACTGGGGAATCATGAAGCCGGAATTGAGCCCGCTCTTGTGGATCAGCAGGGAGGGAAGCCCGTTGTTGTGCTTGCCGTCGACGATCTTGGCCACCCGGCGCTCGGAAATGGAGCCCAGTTCGGCAACTGCCATAGTCAAATAATCCATGGCCAGCGCCAGCGGCTCGCCGTGGAAATTGCCGCCGCTGCGCACCGCCGCCCGGCAGGCATCGATGGACAGCGTCCTGCGGTATTCCTCCGGGTCCTCGGGACCGTCCGGGGGAAAGATCAGCGGATTGTCCGTGGATGAGTTGGCCTCGATGAGCAGCATCTCCATGACGTGGGTGAGCGCGTTGCGCACCGCGCCATGAACCTGCGAGGCGCAGCGGAACGAGTAGTCGTCCTGCACGGGCGGAATCAGCGGCACGGCCCGCTCGAGGAGTTCCGCCACCTGGGTGAGTTGCTCACGCAGCCGGGCGGCCGCCGGCGTCTCCTTCTCGAACAGGCGCCGGATGCAGGACTGCAGCCGCACCTGGACGGGATGCAGTCCCCGGCGCATGGCGCGGGCCACGGGGTCCAGCGGCATCTTCTCCGCGCTCTCCGCCTGCCCATCGGCGGGCATGGCCGCCAGCGCATGCGGATTCTGGCGGGCCGCTTCCAGTTCCGAAACCATGCTGTGGAGGTCTTCCTCCATGCCGGTCTCCCGAGCGACGGTTTCATTTTCCTGCAACTGGCGGATGCACTTGTCCAGAATGGCCAGGTTCAGCGGAGAGGCCAGCAGTGAACTGCCCTCCACCAGCAGGCGGACGTTGGCTGCCGAGGCTTCCTGCCCCGGATAGGGGCGGGCCGCGGCGATTTCGGGGTCGAACGCCGTACGGATGCCCTGCATGGCCTCGAGCGAGAGCGCGCAACTCATGTCGGCCTGCATGACCAGGCCCTCGGCGTCATAGGCGTTCATGATGCCCAGGGCACACGTCACCTGCACCCCGTTGGTGAGCGCGAGCCCCTCCTTGGCTTCCAGGTCTACAGGCGAATAATCGTGGAAAGTCTTGAGATTTTCCGGCGTGGCGGCCACGAACCCCTCCGGATCGGGCGTCTCCACGATGTCCAGATCCCGCCGGGACGCGCGCCGGCGGGAGGGATCGTAGATGCGCCCGCCGGGATCCCCCACGAGCACCAGCGACAGGTGCGAAAGCGGAGCCAGATCCCCGGAGGCGCTCACGCTGCCCTGATCGGGCACCCATGGATAGACGTCCCGGTTGAGCAGTTCCACGATCTTCTCGAGCACCACCGGCCGCAGTCCGCTGTGGCCACGGCACAGGGCGTTGGCGCGCAGCAGCAGCGCCGCCCGCACGATGTCCTCGCCCAGGGGGGTGCCAATGCCGGAGGCGTGGGAACGCAGCAGGTTGTGCTGGAGCGTCTTGGTGTCCTCGCGGCTGATGAACACGTTGCGCTTGCTGCCGAATCCGGTGGTGAGGCCATAGACGGGCACGTTGTGCTCCACGAGCCGGTCCACCACGGCCCGGCAGCGCTCCGTGCGGCGAAGCGCCTCTGGAGAGATGCGCACCCGGCGGCGAAGCCGGGCCACCTCGACCACGTCCCTGAGTTGCAGATTCCGACCATCGATCCACAAGGTTTCCATGGATGACTCCTCACGGGGATGTTTTTTCAGCGCACCGGCAGGCATTTTGCCACTCGACAGGGCCGGGCGCCTCTGATAAGAGGGTTGGTACCATGAATGCGGGGTGGATTGCACCCCCCTTTTCGAGGAAACGAGACCATGCCCACGACGCCCACCCGAACCCGTTCTGCCGTCCGAACCCCTGCTGCCACCCAGGTGCGCCGGGGCGCCCTGAAGATCAATGCGGAAGCCGCCCGCGCGCTCGTGGCCGGCCACCCCTGGGTGTACCGCCATGCCATCGTGAACACGGCCTTTTCCGCCGCGGACGGCGACGTCGTGGACATCGTGAACCCCGCGGGCGACTTTCTGGGCCGCGGCTTCTACGAATCTACGGGCACCGTGGCGGCCCGGCTGTTCACGCGCGATGAGAACGCCACCATCGATGCGGATTTCTTCCGGAAAGTCTGCCACCGCGCCGTGGCCCTGCGGCAGCGCTTCCTGGAACCGGACACGGACGTGTACCGTCTCCTGCACGCGGAAGCCGATGCCGTCCCCGGCATGACCGTGACCCGCTTCGGCCAGTGGCTGCACGCCGTGGTGTACTCCGACGGCATTGCGAAGCATGCGCCGGCCATCTACCAGGCCCTGCTCGAGGAAACCGGACTGGCGGGCGTCTATGAGCAGCAGCGCCTCAAGCCGCTGGGTGCCGAATCCGGCCCCCGGAAGGGCAGCCGGCTGGTCGCTGGCCGGGAAGCGCCGCTGGAAGTCCCCATCCAGGAAGATGGCCTCAGGTTCTTCGTGGACGTGACGGCGCCGGCTTCGGTGGGATTCTTTCCGGATTACCGCCTGGGACGGCGCCTCGTTCGCAGGATGTCCGCGGGCAAGCGTGTGCTGAACCTGTTTTCCCACACGGGCGCTTTTTCCGTGCATGCCCTGGCCGGCGGCGCCGAAAGGGTGGTCAACGTGGATCTCGCCGCCAAGGCCAATGCCCGCGCCCGGCAGAACGCGCAGGCCAACGGCTTCGACGAGCGCCTCGTGTGCATCACGGACGACGTGTTCCGGGCCTTGAGCCGGCTGCAGAAGAAGAACGAGCGCTTCGACCTGGTGATCATCGACCCCCCCACGTTCGCCTCGGACAAGGGGCGCACATGGAGCGCGCCCAAGGACATGCGGGAACTGCTCGGCGAAGTGGCCGCGCTGTGCAATCCCGGAGCGCTGCTCCTGGTGACGTCCAACACGGTCAAGCTCGCGCAGGAGACCTTCGAGCGCGCCGTGGCGGCCGGGCTCTCCCGGCGCAACCCCGTGATTCTGGAGCGTCCCGGCATGCCGGCGGATTATCCGGAAATCCTGGCCTTCCCCGAAAGCAGTTACCTCAAGTCCGTGCTGGTGCACATCGATTGACATGGATACCCACTGGGAGTTCCGGCGGCGCGGGGAAAAGCGGCTCGAATCCGAATCCGGGCGCACGTTCTCTCCATCCGGGCATTCCCTGGCGCTGGTGGTGCCCTCCCCGTATCCGCTGGCGATGGCATCGCTGGGGGTCTTGTGGGCCTACGAACGCATCAATGCCGCCCCCGGCTGGTCCTGCGAGCGGCTGTTCGCCCCCGAAATGCAGATCCCCTGGCGCGCCTGGCCACATGCGGCGCTGTGCACACTGGAGACCCGCACCCCGCTCTCTGAATTTTCACTGATCGCTCTGAGCCTGTGCGCCGAAGCCGAAATCTCCACCCTGCTGCGCATGCTCCTGGCGGCGGGGATCGAACCCCTGCGCGCGCGGCGCAGCCGGCGGCCGCTGATCGTGGCCGGAGGGCCGCTGGCGCTGGTGGCCCCGCAAGCCGTGGGCGCCATTGCGGACGTGGTGTTCCTGGGGGATACCGAAACGACCCTGCCGGTTTTCCTCGAACGGCTGGCCGCAGGGGAAACCGATCCCGAAACGCTCTGCTTTGGCCTTTGCGGCCTGTGGGTCCCGGATGCCGGGCCGCCCGTGCCCGAATGCGTGCTGCCGGCGGGCGCTTTCGAACCGGCCGTCTCCCATATCGTCACGGCCGAGGCCGAATTTGGCGCCCGGCGGCTGGTGGAGGTCGCCCGCGGCTGCTCGCGGGCCTGCGCCTTCTGCATGATGAGCCGCCACGCACGCCCATGTGGCATGCGTCCCTTTTCGCTGGATGCCATCCGCGCGGCACTGGGAGTTCCCGGCCCGGCCGTGGGGCTCGTGGGGGCCGCCGTCTCGGACCACCCGCATCTGACGGAACTGGTGGAAGAGTTGGTGGATGCTGGCACGAACGTGAGTCTCTCCAGCGTGCGGGCCGACCGGGCCAGCCGGCCCCTGCTCGAGGCGCTCGCCCGTGGGGGGCTGAAAACCCTGACGCTGGGGCTCGACGGCGCCTCGGAACGCCTCCGTACGGCCATCGACAAGCAGTGCTCGGAGGCGACCTTCCTCGCGGCCTGCGAAAATGCGGCCGCTGCCGGCATCGGCTCCGTCAAGGTCTACTGCATCCTGGGCTATCCGGACGAAACCGATGACGACGTGGCAGAACTGGCGAATCTCCTGGCCCAGGTGTCCCGGCAACTTTCCCTGAAGGTTTCGCTCTCGGCGCTCGTGCCCAAGCCGGGCACCCCGCTGGAAAATGCGCCACTGCCGGCCCCCCGCGACATCACGCGCCGCGAGCGCCTGCTCAGACGGGCATTGCGGGGCGTGAAAATCCAGGGCGCCTCATGGAAGGAGGCGCAAATCGAATACGAAGTGGACCATTTCCAGGAAAGCGACATCGAACGGCTCCGTGAGGAAATCGCCCGCGAGGGCTGAATCCTTATTTTCGCTCGCGGATCCCGAAAAATCCTGGAGCGGGAATCGGACGCCGGTCCGGACCCGACGCCCGCGGGCCGGTCCGCGGGAAGCCGCGATTCCATGCCACAAAAAGATTCAGGGACGCTTCAAGCGGCGGGATTCGCTCGTGAGTTGCAGGTAATAATCCAGCGCATCCTTGGCGCGGCGGTAGGAAATGTGCTCCTCGGCCAGCCGTGGCAAGGCCGGAAGATGGACCCGGTACGCACTGAACTGCCGGATCCGTTCCCGCAGCCGATCCCGTTGCGGCAGCAGTGAAATGCCCAGCAGCCGCGGCGCCAGGGTCAGCAGGAAGTTTTCGGGCTGGGAGAGCAGGACCCACGAGGCTTCCAGGAAGGGCGGCAGTTTCTCGGGCGACCGCCGTTCCGGAAAATCCCCGGCCGACAGGATGTCCGCCTGGACAGGCCTGGGCGGCTCGCCCGAAGGAGAAGAGTCGGTCTTTCCCGCAGTACGGAAATGGTGCAGCAGCCCGAACAGAAGGCGCAATGCCAGAATTTCCTCATCCGGCTTGCCGGCGTCGTCGGAAGCCGAAATCAGCCATGCGGCACGCAACGCCAGAAACGTCAGCACGTGCCCCTCGCATCCGGACCGGATGCCCAGCGACACGTGGTGGCCGGTGGACGCCGCATGCAGAAACCATACGTAACTCCACAGGCGCTCCATGACGGCCGCATCCGCGGCATGGGGCGAAAGTTGGCGCGACGAGAGCCTTTCCGATGGCTTTCCCTGAACGCCATGCGTGTAGCGCAAAAATGCAGCCAGCGCATCCAGGATGCCTGGCGCGCACTGCCGGAAGGCGGCATCCGGCGCATCCTTTCCCAGGATTTCCAGCCACGGACCCGACACGTTCTCCCAGTCCGTCTGGCGCAGGTTCTGCGGCCAGTCTGGATTGCCGGGCGGTTCCTGCGGCGCGATGGTGAGCGCCAGCGGCCCGGTGGCCGCCAGGATGAATTCATCGTGGGGCATGGGAACGGGAAACTGCATGCCGGGCGAAAACCACCCCGGACGCTTCTGGTACGCGGCCAGCATGGACTGGAGCAGATCCCGGCCGCGTCCGGTCTCCAGCGACGCCGTGAGAACCAGTTGCTGCCCTTCCCCCGATGCCTTCCACTGGAGTTGATACCGGCCAATAACGCACATCCCACCCTCGGGTTTCCGTCCGGACGGCAGGCAGCGGCGCACGGCGGCGAGATCCTCCCGCGCCAGTTGCAGGCCTTCCTCCCGGAACAGCGCCGAAAACGCCGGCCAGGGATCTTCCGGCGAAAACACGTGTTCCTTCCACGCCACGTCCCGCAGCACCTGGAGGTACGCCAGCAGGTCTTCCTTCCGGAGATGATTGAGGTTGTAGCCGCGATCCCACAGGAACTGCGCCAGCCGTTCCAGTTCCTCCGGGGATAGGGCCGGCTTGTGGCGGGGAGGAATGCGCTTGTAGAGGTACAGGGGCAGCGCATAGTCGGCCAGGACCCGGAAACGGTTTTCCGGCACGTCCTCCCCCGACAGGAAGGCCAGCAGGACCGCATGGAAGAAGAAGGCGGCATCCCGTTCCTCGGGGGAGCGATAGGAAACCTGCTCCCATACGTAGACGACCCGGGTCAAAAAAGAAAACAGACGGTATTCGTCCTGTGTCCAGGAAAAAGATGGCGGAATGGAAAGATCAAAAAAATCAAAACGCTTTCCATCCACCTGGAGAGAAGAAATCTTTTCCTCCTCGGTCTTCGGCGACTGCACGGAAGGCAGCACCAGCGGCCCCTGCGCATCCTCCGGAAGCGGCGCCGCAGACGGCCCCGCGGGGGCGTCTTCCAGTTCCAGCCGCGGCCGCAGGCAGGAGCCGGCGGCGAAAAGCACGAGACAACCCAGGATGAAGAACACGGGACGGGCAGAACGCATGAATCACCTCGAAACGGCTTCCCGTGCGGGACCCGCTGGCCGCAACTCCATTCCATGCCGCCGGAACATGGCTTGCACCCGCGCCCAGTCCTTGCGGATACGCTCCATGGCGGTGTCGTGGGCCACGCGCTCGATTTCCATGCGGTACCGGTAGCGCAGCGGCGATCCACTGAGCAGGCGCATGTCCTCCTCCTCGGGCATGAACACGAGGAAATCCACCTCGGGGTGTGCGTTCATCACGTGGGGAAGCGCCCCCAGGAAGCGGGTGTTCACCAGCGCCTTGAGCCCCTGGATGCCGGCATAGACGCCACCGCGGCCGCGCACGAACCCGGCGTTCATGGCCCGCACGGGCACCAGCGGGTCCACGATGACCACCAGCGTCGCTCCCTTGGCGATGGCCACCTCCATTTCCGACGTGCGGGTGAAGGAGCCGTCGATGAACCAGCGCCCGGCGATGTATTGCGGGGCATAGAACGGAATGAGCGCCATGGAGGCGTGCACGGCCCGGGAAATGGGCACGTCGCGCCAGCCGAGCCCCCCGAACACAACATGATCGGAGGTGTCCTGGTCGGTGGCGCCGATGTACAGTTCCCGGTCCAGTTCATGGAAACTGTCCGTCCTGCCGGGCGTGCGGAAAAAATCGGCCAGAATCCGCTCGATGTTGTTCCCCATGAAGAAGGCGTTGGGAATGGAGCCGGAAAGCCAGGAAAGAAGCCCGTCGTCCCCCCGGTGCAGGGCCAGGGAGGCCAGCCGGCCCTTCACGTCGGAGAGGGCCAGATCGAAGAGCATCCACGGCTTGATGCCCTTCATCATGGTGGAATCCTCCATGAAGGCGCGCGTGATCTCCAGCGGCGGCGCATGGTTGGCCAGCACCGAGGCGATGATGGCGCCGGCGCTGATACCGCAGTAGATGTCGAAATCCAGTACGCCCTGGCCAGGAAGGATCTCATCGAGCGCGCGCAGCACGCCGATTTCATAGATGAGCCCCTCGATGCCGCCGCCCGCCAGGCACAGGGCCTTCTTGCGTGCGGGAGCCGGATTGGCCAGCCGACCCGCCGCCTGCGCCACGGTTTCCTCGGAACCCTCGTACACGGCCGCGCCGATGCCCAGCCGGCCCAGCGACAACAGTTCGCGGGTGGATGGCACGCGGTCGAAATACACGACCATCATATGGCAGGGATGGGGGAACTGACGCCGCCATTCCATCTGGTCCTGCCGCAACAGCCGCAGGATGTTGTGGGTCCAGTCGATGCGGTCGTCGAGCGCCCAGACGTCGAACGTGCTCTGAGCGGTGCGCGAACTGAGTTCCTCGGGTGAATGCGCGAATGTCAGCGTCCAGAGGCGTCCTTCCATCGTGGCCGACCACGCGTCTTCCTCCCCGTCCCGGGGGCGGACGACGGCCCCGGCGGCTTCGAACGCCGAAAGCCAGGATTTGCGGGAATCCGGACGCGTACAGATCAACAGGGTGCGGGTTTCTGCCGACATGCGGAAAACCTACGCGACTGCACGGGGCATGGCAAGCTGAAAACCCGCACACCCGCGGTTCCGACCGCCCACGGTTTACATAAGCCACATTGCGTGGTAGACGTGCGCTCCAAGGAGGTGGAAGTATGAAGCGGTTTGCCTTGGCCATGATTTTCCTGGGAATGTTCGCGCTTGTGGGTTGCGGCGATGATTCCGAAAAAACGACAAACAATGCAAACAATAATGCCACCAACAACGTAACTAATAATGCTAACAACACAAATAATGCAAACAATATAAACAACAACAATACAAACAATACAAACAACAACATATCACCGCCGGCGGCATTCGAACTCTCCATCAACCTGCATGACGTGGGAACCCAGATGATGAACCTGCGCGAGCAGGTGGCTGGCGGCAACCTGCCTTCCTGCGATTTCGGGTTCGTGGACACGGCGACCGGCCCCGAAGCGCTTCTGTGCCCCGACACCACTGCGGCCAACCTCGGCAACGCGGCCGGTTTCTATGACATCGCATCCGTGCCGGAGAACACCGCCTTCGCCGCCGATGCCGAAAATGCTCCGGTCATCGGTCAGACCTGGCAGGAAGGCGGCTCCTGCGAAACCGGCTACACCCTCAACGGCAACGTGTACCTGCTGCACCTGAAGGACGGCACGTATGCCAAAATCGAGATCGTGTATGCCAAAAGCGGCGTCGTGCGCGTACTCGCCTGCCGCAATCCGGACGGCTCGACCCGGCTGGACTGCCCGCCGCCGTCCGGAAATTGAATCCCCCGTCCTTCTGCCCGCCGCAGGACGCTCCCGTCCGCTGAAAAAACCGGAAATTTTCAGGGGATGACCTGCACAGACGTGGGGGGACGCGCCTGGAAGCGGAAATTCCCCTGCACGAAGCCGCCCGTGGTGATGCGCTGGCAGTCCTCCTCGTCCACGAGAGTGTCACCGTCGTTGTCCCGGCCGTCGGCGCACACTTCCAGGCGATCGTAGATGATGCGCCGGTTCTGCAGCGTGAAAAAGAAGATTCCCGACACCTCGTCGCCTTCCCGGATCTCGAAGTCGTCGTGCACGGTTTCGTCGCGGACGGCCTTTCCGAAACTGCACAGCAGAATGCATGAATGCCCCTCGGCGAAAGGCGGCTGGGGCGTGGTCACGGAGGCGAGCCGGCCGTATTTGGCCTCGGCGCACAGGCGCTGCTGCTCCTCCCGGCTGACGCTCGGGCATGCCGCACCCAGCGGCTGGGCCTCCGGGCCGTCGAAGAACGAGGGGCACGTCAGGTACAGGGAAAGCGTGGCCTGCACGGTCTCTCCCACGGCCACGGGTATCGGCTGCCACGAGGCGAACCGCTTGGCCGTGGCGGCCACGCGGGAAAACTGGATGTACAGGGCATCGGCATCCCCGATGGCGTTGGTGCTGCGCTGCAGGCGGACGTCGAGGCGGTGCGCCGAAGGAAAATCGCTTTCGTCCTGCACGGTCTCCCCGAAAATGTGGTTGGCGCGCAAATCGAAATAGGCCGGGAAGGACGAAGTGCCGTAATGGTTGGGCCCGTCGCAGCCCTCGATGAACATCTCGCCGGCCACGACGCCCTTGCCCTCCGGAATGGAACAGGCCGGAAGCAGCAGGACACAGAGCGCAAAAAAAATGCGAAACGGCATCTTCCCCTCGCGGCCGATTTCATAGCATCATTCGGCATCATGCGCCAGAAGCCGCTTCCTTGCGCCCGTTTGGCATGCGCTCATCCGGAAAATTTCCGTACCCCCGTCAGAAAGACCCCCGGGCGCGTCCCTTTCGCCAAGGTTCTTGCCAGGAGGTTTCACCATGCAGAAAAAAAAGGTTCTCTATCCGCAGATCGTCACTTCTTCCGCCGATACCGTTCCCCGCGTCTTCTGTCCCTTCTGTGGGGAAGAACTGGTGGAATACAGCGACATCTACGTGTATGAAGTCAGCCCCTGCCGGCATCTGGAATTCGTCGTCGACAGCATGGGACTGCGCTATGCCAGCCAGAAATTCTTCCAGATGTGGAAATCCATATCCGAAGACGACCCCGTCCCCGTGAACGAAAAGCGCAAACTCCAGAACTTCCTGCGCAAGGGGGGCTACGACGAGCGCCTGCTGGCGCTGTACATCAAGGGGGAGAGCGGCGGCCTGGACTGGACGTGCGGCTTCTGGCTCTTCGGCCTGCTCTTCGACGACTGGACCTACGTGGAGGACTTCGAGGACGAAGACGGGGAATCGTCCTCGCCGGATGGAAAGGATCCTTTTGAAGACAAGATGTTCTTCTACCCGGACGACGAAGAGAACGAGGAGTATGAAGACGGGGAGGATGGGGAAGAAGACGAGGATGGGGAAGAAGACGGGGACGGGGAGGAAGACGAGGAAGAGGACGAATGACGAAGGGTCACCCCGTGAAAAGCATCGGTATCACTGGAAGTCGCGCAGGCTCTCGTGGATGCCCTTGAGCACCTCGAACCACCAGTCGAGGGCGGCCTCGTCGGGATGGGTCTCGAAGCGCTCGATCCACTTCGGCAGTTCGGGATGGGGGTCCTTGTCGACCTCCAGGCGGCGCTTCATGTAGGAGAGCACGTACTCCACGTCGCGCGCGCTCTCCCAGAACACGGAGGCATTGCGGCTGTTGATGCGCGAGGCCGTCACGGAAATCTTCTGCAGAAACGCCTCGGACGCCTGGTACAGGTGCTCCACCACCTGCGGGCCCATGTCCTCGGCCCACGCGCGGTGGAAGCGGCAGATGCCCAGGTTGTCCACGACGAGCTCCTTCTTGAGCCGGGTGGCGCAGGCGCGGCCCAGTTCGCGCGGCGGCAGGAAATCGTAGTTGTAGACCATGTAATACTTGCCCATGATGGCCATGGGCACGAGCACGCCGGGCGTCCAGTACTGGTTTGGCACCATCCAGCCCTTGCGCCCGAAGGACGTCAGCACGAGGCGGTCGAGCACCTTGACGCCCTTGAACTTGTGGATGCGCCGGGCCCACTTGCGCACGCCCTCGGAGAAATCCAGCAGGCCGGCGCGCGAGACGATGGCATCGAGCAGCGCCACGCCGAGTTGGGCGTTGTGCATGGAATCCTGCACCACGTCGAACGTATCGAAATCCCAGTGCGGCTTTTCCGAAACCCCCAGGTCCGCCGGCTCGAGCCAGCCCAGATCCAGGAGATCCATGAGCCAGGCCAGCACGCCGCCGATCGAGATGGCATCGAAGCCCAGCGTGTCGGCGTGCCGGTTGAGCATCTCGGCCGCGCGCTGGTCGAAGATGCCGCACAGGGGCCCCATGGTCTGGTAGGGCTCGTAATCCTTCTTGAAGTGCCCGTTCATCTTTTTGCATACGGCCGCGCAGGGCTCCCCGCAGTGGGACTGCTGCTTGCGCGCGATCGTCTCCTCGTTGAACTGCTTGAGGTAGTGCTCGAGGATGAAGCGCCGGTGCAATTCCTGCCGGCGCTCCTCGGTCCATCCGATGGTCCGGTAGTTGAACGCCAGGATGCGCCCGCCCATGTGGGCGTAATTCACGCCGAACGTGCCGCCGGTGTCCAGGGTGGGGTCGAAGCGGTACTTGGTGGTCGCCTCGAAGTCCTTGGCAGCCAGTTTCTTGTTGTATTTGTTTTCGAACCACTCGTCGGCCACCTTGCGGTCTCGGAAGTCCTCGTCCACCACCGTGCCGCCGTAGATCACCGCCACGATGCCGTGATCCTGCACCATCTTGGAACCCAGTCCGCCGCGCCCCGCCCACGTGTCCACATGGGTGAGTTTTCCATTCTTGATGGGCACCGACACGATCGCCCCCGTATCGGTGAAATACGCGGCCGGCCCCGTAGCCAGGATGCGGGGGTCGTTTTCATAGCGCACCGCGAACTTTTCATGCACCCAATCCATCAGGGCGTAGACGCCGCCGCGGCCCGAGGTCCAGATGCGGTGCACGTCCACCGGATGCAGTTCCACCTCGATTTCCTCGCCATGCACGCGGTTGAGGTAGAGCACGCTGGGGGTGGGCGCGCGATGCACGAGGCTCACCAGGTTGATGCCCAGGTTGTCGAATACCAGTCCCGCCCCGCCCATGCTGGAAACGTAGAATCCGCGCCAGCAGGGAGAAAAACCGGAAAACACCAGCCGGTTGGAGCCCGGCAGGATGGAGCCGGCCAGAAGTCCCGTTCCGAAATTCAGCGACTTGTAATTATCGCTGATATGCAATCCTAAATCTACAGGTCCGAAGTAATCGCCAATATTATAACGGCGCATACGATAGTAACCGCTCGACGCATCAACAAATAATACTTTCATGATATTTTGCATGTGATTCTCCCCGGGCGTTTCAGGGCATGGAAGACGCCCGGGGATTCTTTGCATTTTTCGTTTTGACTTGCAAGGCTTTTCCTGTAACGTGGGAAATCCGAAAAGGAGGTTTCCCATGTCCGACGTCCTGAAAACCGTGTTGCTGTTCGCGTTGCCGGCTTCTGGAAAGAGTGAAGTACGAAAATATCTGGAGGGCCTCACGCCCGAGCAGTGCCGCGAAGAATTCCACATGGGTCCCACGCTGCAACTGGACGACTATCCCTACGTGCACTTCATGCACCGCATCGATGACGAACTCTATGCGCGCGGCCTGGAATACGTCTTCTACAAAGGTCCCAACCGGCCGTTCCAGGACGGCTACACCTGGGGAATGCTCATCGAACTGCTCAACGAGGACTACCGCGACCTGATGAATTCCGTGGTGGTGGAGCCCGCGTCGGCGGCCCAGTGGCTCTTCGACCGGCTGGACGCCGCCCGCGAGAAGGTGGGCCAGGAGCCGGTGCTGGACATGGTGCCGTACCGCATCCGCTGCGACATCGCCGCGGCCATGGAGGCCGAGGTGCGCGAGGAACTGGACCGGCGCAACCGCACCAACGCCCAGCCCAAGGAGGGCCGCACGGTGGTCATCGAGGCGGCCCGCGGCGGCGCCAATGGTGCGGCGTTCCCGCTCACCCCGCCGCAGGGCTACGAATACAGCATCTCGCAGTTCTCCGATGAAATCCTGGAGCACGCCTCCATCCTGTACGTGTGGGTGACCCCCGAGGAAAGCCGCCGAAAGAACTTCGAGCGCGGCCTTCCCGATGGCCAGGGCAGCATCCTGTTCCACTCCGTGCCCACCGAGGTGATGCTGGGCGAATACGGCTGCGACGACATGGAATATCTCATCTCCGTGTCCGACAAGCCCAATACCATCAAGATCCAGCGCCCGGTGGTCGTGGAGCGCGATGGGCAGAAGCGCTACGAACTGCGCACCTGGTACATCCCCGTGGCGCGCTTCGACAACCGCGCGGACCTCACCACCTTCGTGCGCAAGCCGCGCAGCGAGTGGAAGGAAGACGAGCGCCGCGCCCTGCACGACGGACTCAAGGCGGCCTTCGCCACGCTGGCCGCGCTTTCGCGCTGACGCCATGGCCTGAAATCCCGGACCCGCCGCCATGCTCGCCCCCCTGTTGCACCGCCTGCAGGAAGCCCGATGGGGACTTTATCAAAAAATAGAAAGTGATCTCCATGAACTGCGCTACCTGTTCTGGGAGACCACGCGCCGGTGCAACCTGAACTGCCGCCACTGCGGTTCCGACTGCGGACGCGACGACAGCCTCGCGGGGCTTCCCGGCGACGTGGTGAAGCGGGTGCTCTCGGAAATCGCCGCCGCCTTCGACGCGGGACGGATCATGCTGGTGGCCTCCGGCGGCGAGCCGCTGGTACGGCCGGATCTCTTCGACATCCTGGCGCATGCGGGCGCGCTCGGCTTCCGGCTGGGCATGGTGACCAACGGCTGGGCGCTTTCGGAGGAAACCGCCCGCCGCCTGGCCGACGTGGAAATGGAGAGCATCGTGGTCTCCCTCGACGGCCCCCGCGAAACGCACGACTGGCTGCGTAGCCGCACGGGCTCCTTCGACCGTGCCACGGCCGCCCTGCGCCACCTGGCCGCCGCGCGGATTCCAATCGTGGAAGGCATCACCTGCGTCACACCGCGCAGCCTGGGAGAACTCGAGACCACCTATGAAATCGTGCGCGCCACGGGAGCCAACTACTGGCGCGTGTTCAACATCTTTCCCATCGGCCGGGCCAAGGACGACCCGGAACTGCTGCTGCAGCCGGAGCACTTCCGCATCCTCGTGGAAACGCTCGCCCGCCTGCGGGAGCGCGGCCGCCGGGAAGGCGTCGCCGTGAACCTGAGCGAGGAGGGCTACCTGGGCTTCGACGTGGAACCGAAGGTGCGCGATGCCGTCTACTTCTGCCGCGCCGGCGTGAACATCGCCGGCATCATGGCCGACGGGACCATCGCGGCCTGCCCCAACCTGCCGCCCTGGATGGGACAGGGCAACGTGCTGTCCGATTCCTTCGTGCACGTGTGGAACACCCGCTACGAGATCTTTCGGGATCGCTCCTGGATGCGCCGCGGAATGTGCGCCGACTGCAAGCATTTCGGCATGTGCCGCGGCAATTCCCTGCACATCTGGGATCCCGTGCGCCAGGAACCCGCCTGGTGCCACTTCCGCATGATGCATCCCGACAGTTGATCCTGTTTTCGGGAATTCCAGGAAGATTCCTCACATTCCCATGGGGCAGCCCATCGGGCCCATCATGGGGCCGCGCTCGTAGCCGCGCGGACCGCGCATCCAGAAGGGCCGGTTCCGCAAACGCTCCAGGCGCTGCCGCTGGTTTTCGTCGAGAAGCAGGCGGATTTCATCGAGAATCCTTTCATTCACCTCTCGTACGCGCGGTGCCGTCTCCCGAAGTATGGCGTCCAGTTCGGGCCTGTATTTTTGCAAAATCGCCTCCACCGCTTTCCGCTGCTCGGGGGTAAGCCCCAGCCGCCTGTACATGCCGGGCCCCGGCACCAGGGGATTCTGGGGTTCGTAGCGGCGGGCGGCTGATGGCCCGATTCGGGCCAGCCCATAGCCAGCGCCCATGCCGGCGCCGAAAATGAGCAGCAGCATGACCGCAGTCATCCAGCTCATGAACCGGGGGGAAAGCTTACCATGCATCATGTTCCTCCTCCGGATACGCACCCAGTTCGAGGATTTCGGAGACGGAAGGATCGTGCTCCTCCTGCGCCCAGGACAGCAGCCTGTCGGCTGCAGGAATGTCCACGCTCCCCGTCTCATGCCCCATGAGCGACAACGCCAGAATCAGGACTGCCGCCCCCATGGCGAAAGCCGCTCCCCACCGGGCGTAGGAGACGAGGATTCCGAGCCATGACGGGCGCCGGGCGCGTTCCGCCAGGATGCGCGCCACGAGGGAATCCGCGACCCGCTCGAACTCATCTCCGGGCGCGGGATCGAGACAGCCGAGATCGAGGGGCTTTTCGCCAAAATCATTTCCGTTCATGCGGTTCCTCCTTTCCGGGGAACGAACCATCCTTTCCATCGACGGCTTCCAGGCGCGCGCGCATTTTCCGGCGGGCGTCGAAGAGCAATTGCCGGGAATTGACCTCGCTGGTCCCCAATGCCTGCGCAATCTCGGAATGGGTCCATCCCTCGAGATCGTGCAGGAAAAGCACCTCGGCCTGCCGGGGTGGAAGCGCTTCTGCAGCCGCCAGCAGCCTTTCCCTCAGCAGCACGTCTCCCGTCTGAGCCGAAGCGGGCGCGTCTTCCCGTTCCGGTTCGCTCCGCCTGCGACGGCGCGCCGAAGACCGCGCGTACGCCATGGCCCGGTTGCGCACCACCGCCAGCAGCCAGCCGGAGAAGCGCGAAGGATCCCGGCAGGATTCGAGATCGACGAAGGCATCGGTCATGGCTTCCTGCACCACGTCCAGCGCATCCTCCCGCGAGCGCACCACGGAGAGCGCCGTGCAGTAGGCCGCGCGGTAGTGGGCCCGCACGAGCTTGCCGAAACTGCCGGCATCTCCCGCCAGGGCCTGCCGGACGAGTTTTTCGGTTTCGATGGGGGTCAGCACGTCCCGGACCCGACTCCTTTCCACGCGGATGGTGCCGCAGCCAGGCCAACCGTTATGCACTTTTCTCCGAAAATGAACAGCGCCGGAAAAAAGACATGTTTCCTAACGCCCGGCCAGCCGGCGGCAACATAACGGCAAATCCTTCGCGCGGCGAAGGTGAAAGGACGAAAAATCATGAAAAACGCATTCTTCCTTCTTCTCCCTCTTCTGGTCTCGTTGGGAATCTCTTCTCTGGCGGGGTGCGAAAACACGCCCGCCACGGCGCCGGCATCTCCGGGATCGGCGCCGGGTTCCGGTTTCTTCCGGGATGGAACGGACGCGACTTTCGCCTTTCATCCCGGGGACGGGCATGGCCAGGGCCTGGGTCGCGGACATGGTTTCGGTGCGGCTTTCGGTGGAATGGAACCCGGATTCGATCCTGGAACCGGACATGGCAGGGGATGGTGCCGCGGGTGCGGAATGGGCGCTGTTCCCGGTGGAGCGGCCGGACTCCATCATGAACACGGCTACGGCCGGGGACTGGGCAGGCGGACGGCCCTTCATGCGGGCCGGGGAATGGGCTTCGGCCCCGGGCGCAAACGCGGCATGGGCATGGCGCCCGGGCGCGGCCGACCTTTGTTGGAAGCCGCCAACGCCTGTGAAAACAGGAAGGAAGGGGATGGATGCACGTTCACCATCGGCGATTACACCGTGGAGAGCACATGCGCCGCATGCCCCCGGCTGGACGGAAAACTCGTGTGCCACGGACCGAAGGTGACCACCACCGTGCAGACTCCCGCCGCACCACCAACTTCTTCCACTTCCCGGTAATCCCGAATCGTCCAGATTCGCGCCCTGCATATTCAAATCCGTTTCCGGAAACCGGATTCGGCATCTTTTCACCGGAAACGTTTTCTGATAGGGCGAAAAAGCGGCGCGCCGATGCGCCGGAAACGGAACCGATGCATCATGGAAGGATTGCTCACGGCGGCCGGGCTGGGACTTTCGTTCGGGAACCTCTGGATCTGCGTGTTGCTGGTGTTTTCCCTGCAGACGGCCAACCGCGCCACGGCGGCTGGCTACCTGGCGGGGCGGGCCGCGGCGCTCGTGGCGCTGTGCGCGCTCGTGGCGCTTCTCGGGCAGGCCGTGCCCATTCCGCCGCTCCTGCTGCATGCGGTCTCCGGGCTCTTTCTGCTGGGCTTCGCCGTCTACCTGCTGGCCCTGCACGTGTTCTCGTGGGTGCCCCCGTGGAAGCGCGCTGCCACCACCACGCCCGCCGCGGGCCCGGATTGCGATCACCACTGCGCCACCTGCTCCCTGCGCAAAAATCCGGCGGCGCACGCCGCCTGCGCGGACTGCGGCGATCACGGGATCTGCGCGGCCGAAGAACCCGAAGTTCGCGATCTGGCGACCCCCGCCCGCCGGCTCCACGGCAAGGCCGGACCGCAGGAGACGGCCGCGGTCGGGTTCGGACCGGGCGTAATCCTGGGCGTGCTGCGCGGAGCGGCCCTGTGCGGCAAACTCGTGGTCCTGCTCCCGCTGCTGCTGACGGCCTCCGTGCCCGAAGCCGCCGCCATGGGCGCCGTCTTCGCCCTGACCTCTTCGCTGTATCCGCTTCTGGGCTTCGTCTTCGGCGCCTTCGCCCTGCGCGTGGTGCGACTGAAGAAGCCCGTCTTCTGGGCCAGTTCCCTCTTCCTGGCCTTCCTGGGCGCCCGCATGCTGGCCGCCGCCTGGTGAACCCCCGCGCTCCGCCCCATTGACCGCGCTGCCCGAATGTGCCTAGAGTGGCCCTCCGGATGGGCCGCCGGAACTGCATGTTCCGGAAAATCCCCCGTCCGAAAAGGAGATGCACGCATGGTACGTTCCGTCATCGTTTCCGCCGTCCGCACCCCCGTGGGCTCCTTCCAGGGAGCGCTGGCTTCCATGAGCGCCGTGCAACTCGGAGCGCTCGCCATTTCCGAGGCCGTTTCCCGCGCCGGCATCACGCCCGAGCAGGTGCAGTCGGTCATCATGGGCAACGTGCTGGGGGCCGGCCAGGGACAGAATCCCGCCCGGCAGGCCACGATTCGCGCGGGGCTGCCGCATTCCGTGGAAGCCATGACCGTCAACAAGGTCTGCGGTTCCGGCCTCAAGGCCGTGATGCTGGCGGATCAGGCCATCCGCTGCGGCGAGGCCGAAATCGTCGTGGCCGGCGGCATGGAGAGCATGAGCGGCGCGCCGTATCTGCTTCCCAAGGCACGCGAGGGCTACCGCATGGGCAACGCCACCGTGGTGGACTCCATGGTCAACGACGGGCTGTGGGACGTCTACAACGACAAGCACATGGGCGCCCTGGCCGACATCGCCAGCGCCAAGTACGGCTTTACGCGAGAGGAGCAGGACGCCTTCGCCAAGACTTCCTACATGCGCGCCCAGGAAGCCACGCGTTCCGGCGTGTTCGAGCGGGAAATCGTGCCCGTGGCCGTTCCACAAAAGAAAGGCGATCCGATCCTGGTGCGCGAGGACGAAGGCGTGTTCAAGGCCCAGTTCGAGAAGATGCCCACGCTCAAGCCGGCCTTCACCAAGGACGGCCAGGTCACGGCCGCCAATGCATCCTCCATCAACGACGGCGCGGCGGCGCTCGTGATCATGAGTGAAACGAAGGCGCAGCAACTGGGCTTGCAGCCTCTGGCCATCATCGGGCCGCACGCCGGCTTCTCCCATGACCCGACATTTTTCACCACGGCCCCCTCCGGCGCCATCGCCCGCGTCCTGGAACGGGGCGGCTGGAAGGCGGACCAGATCGATCTCTGGGAAATCAACGAGGCCTTCAGTTTCGTGACGCTGTTCGCCATGCGCGAGTTCCACCTGGATCACGCCCGCGTGAACGTCTGGGGCGGCGCCGTGGCCATCGGGCATCCCATCGGCGCCAGCGGTGCGCGCATCCTCACCACGCTGGTGCACGGGCTTCACCGCCAGAACGTGCGCCGCGGCCTGGCCACCCTGTGCATCGGCGGCGGCGAGGGCGTGGCCATGGCGGTGGAGCGCCCGTAGGACCCCATGCTTCCGGATGCGCCGTTTCCCCGGCTTCGCTCCCGTAAAAAAACCTTTTCCGCGTCACGTTTCCGGAGTATGAATCGGACGCGGAGGGTTATGCAATAAGCAAAAAATGCATTCCCACACGAGGTGACAGGATGGATTGCCCCAACCAGAACAAGGACCGGAAGACGTGCAACTGCTCCTACCCGGGCTGCCCGCGCCATGGCATCTGCTGCGAATGCCTGGCCTACCACCGGAAGGCGCGGGAACTGCCCGCCTGCTACTTCACGGCGGAGCAGGAAAAGACGTGGAACCGCTCCATCGCCTATTTCGTGCGCTGCAATCCATCCGGATAGGAACGACTGAACCATGAAAAACGCCCTGATCACCTGCCTGCTCTGCCTGCTTCCGTGGATGACGGGGGCCTGCGACGACGAAATCGGCGACAGTTGCTCGCAGAACGCCGACTGCTCCTCCAGCGGCAACCGCCTGTGCGACACGTCCATGCCGGGCGGCTACTGCACCATCGAAGGCTGCGCGGCGGACTCCTGCCCAGGCGGCTCGGTCTGCATCGCCTTCTTTCCCGTCTCGGCGCTTTCGGTGCCCTGCAATCCCGCATCGGAGGACCGCCTCAGCGAGCCCCAGGCCACGAACGACTGCCTGCCCACGGAAATCTGCCTGAGTTCCGGATTCTGCGCGCCGGCGTCCCTGGAACGCCGCTTCTGCATGAAGAAGTGCGGCGGTGACGGCGATTGCCGGGACGCCTACGAGTGCCGAACGTCCGGCGAGCACGGTTCCCAGAAGGTCCCCAGGGACGACCAGAACTACGCCACCGTGGGCACGGCCAAGTTCTGCGCGCCGAAATGAACGGCACTGAAATCCGTGATGAAAAAGATGGATTGACAGGCGCCCGGTTCTCCGCAATAACGGTAACGAACGTTATTTCCGGAGGCAGTCGATGCGATACCTTTTCAGGTTTCTTTTCATCACGGGCGTTTTTCTCTGGGCCTGCGATAATGGCTCCGGAAAAAACAATCAAAGCAATAATATAACAAATAATAGCAACAATAATAATCATTCAAATAATAACCAAAATAACAATAATGATATCATCGGCGCGGACGACGTCGACACGCAGGACGTCCCGGATGCCGGAAACGATGCGGACGCCGACGTCGTGGAGCCCGAGCCCGACTGGTGGATGGCGCCTGCGGCACGCTGCACGCCGCAGGGGTCTCCCTGCGCCGCGGCCCCGGCCATGCCGGGTGTATTCGCTTCGTACCGCAAGGACTTCTATCTCCCGTCGAACGCCTATCGCGAACCCAACGATGCGCCCGTCAACGGCGGGCGGTTCCAGATCGTGGCGAATGCGGCCATCTCCGGCCGGGTCACGGGGGTACGCATCAACGGGACGCCCGTGGATGCGCTGCTGCGCGAGCCCGACATGGAGTGGTATCACGTCTGGCCGACGCAGGTGATGGCGGGCGAGCCGGTGTGGTTCCACTTCCACAGCCGCAACCCCGCCTGGGATTCGGCCGCATCCGGGCATTTGACCATCGAAACCACCGGCGGCGTGGCCGTGGACGCGGATTTTCCGGTGGGCGCCTCCGACGTGCGCCTGACCTACGTCACCACGAGCGCGGACAGGACGATGCTGCTCGTTCACCTGAAAAATGAAGCGGCCGCGCCCCGTACCCTTTTGCGTCTCTGGGTCAATGGCCGGGATGCCGCCGCCCGCGGCGCCTGCATTCCCAAAACGCAACTCGAGCCGCAGGAGAGCCTGCTGATCACGGTTCCCCTGTGCACGAGCGCCGTTCCCGGCGATCCCTGGTCGGTGGTGGCGGAGTTTGCCGAAACACGGCCCGCCGTGGGGTCCGGACGCGTGGTGCGGCCCCATTTCCCCATCGAAACATGGGTGAACAGTTCCGATTGCGCCTTCCCGGGCGGCAACACGGCCAACTTCAACCGGCACCGGCAGGCGGGCTTCGACACCCACTACATGTACTGGGGCCCGCCTTCCGGATGCACCTTCTCCCCGGCGACCGTGGTGAATCAACTGGCGCCGGCGCTGGGCGACTTCTTCGTGCTCATCGGCGACGACTTCCTGCATTATCCCAACCCCGAAACCGCCATTACGGATACTTCCGCCGTGGCCGGGTTCCTCACGGGCGACGAGTCCGACGGCTCCGTGTACGAGAACGGGGTGCCCCTGCCCGCCGACAAGGCGCAAAAAGCCCGCACCCTGTGGGGGATGTATCCGGACATAGCCGTGTACAACGGCGCCAAGACCAATCGCAACGTGGGTTCCTTCGCCGGCATGACGGACATCCAGGGCATCGATTTCTACGTGGCCGCCTGCGCGCCCCACATCACCGACTGGGGCTTCGGCGTTCACCTGCGGGGCGCCTACGACTATCTGCTCAACACGCGCAACAACCACATGCCGCTGCCCACGTGGATGTACGCCCAGGGGCTGCACACCGGCTGGAACAAGAGCAACTTCATCACCACCATCCACGTGCAGCCCGATCCGCAGGAAATCATCGTGCAGGCGGTAAGCGTGCTTGCGGCCGGCGGCAAGGGCCTGATGTGGTTCCAGTCCACGCTCTCGGAAGCCGACCATGCGCCGGTGCGCTGGGAGGCCATTTCCCGCATGAATGCGTGGGTGCGCCGCATCCGGGAATTCGTGCGCGAGGGCGACATCAACCAGTTGGCCGTATCCCCGGACGACGTGATCGTGGACCAGATCCGTTCGCGGCGCGCGCTCATCGTTCCCATCATTTCGCTGGCCACGCAGAACACCGTTTCCGACACGGACTGCGCCATGACCTTCACGATGGAGAGCATGGTGCCCCACTGGATCCTCGCTCCCGCCTCCGTGAGCGTGACCGTGGAGATCCCGGCCGATTTCGGCGTGATGGAGGTGTTCGAGGTCACCCCCGAAGGCCCCGTGGATCTGGCCTATTCGACGTCCGTTTCGGGACGGCGCGTGACGGTGTCGGGCATTCCCCTGGACAACACGACCCCCGCGCGCATCCTCGTCTTCGCGGCGGATTCGGGTGTGCGCCAGGACATGATGTGAAGCGCGCGGCAATCGAGCGATTTCAGGTCATTGCCAATCGGAGGTGGGCCGGACACCTGGGCTGACATGCGCGAGATCGGCATGCCCGTCAGGGAGAGGGAACCGGGGGAGAAGGCGCTCCGGTCGCTGGAGAGGAAGGCGCTCCGGTCGCCGGGAGCGAAGGTGAGCCGGACGCAGGCGGGGAAGGCGGGCCGGAAGCCGGGGAAACTGGAGATGCGGCATTCTGGGCGCGGCTCTCCGAAGTGGCGATCACCTGCAGGAGGCCTTCCCGCTCCATCGCCTCGTCCGGAAGACCGCGCGTGATCCGCGGCACGAGTTGGCGCGCTTCCTCGAATCCACCCGTTTCCAGCAGCGCGCCGAACAGCAGGTTCAGCGGCCAGCGCGCCTGCGGATACGCCTGCACCAGGGCGCGGGCGTCTGCAAGCGCCCGGGGCGCCCGTTCGCGGCGCTTGGCATCGTCCTGGATGCCCATCATGCCCTCGACGCGCAGGAACCGGATTTCCGGATGGTCGGATTCCGGCAGCCGGTCGAGTTCCGTCAGCAAATCCGGCCCGTTTTCCATGCCCATGGCCGCCATGACGTTGAGCGGGGCGAATTCCGCATCCGCGTTCTGGACGTCCTGGGCCACGGCCGCGTCGCGGTCGAGGACGCGCGCGAGCGCCAGCATGCCCGAGAGCCGCCGGAAATCCTGCTCGTGCAGGAAGGTTTCCCCGGCCGCCTTCTGCCGCAGCATCTCATGCGATGACACGAGTTCGCCGGCCGCCTGGCGGGCCTTGCGGTGCATGCCCAGGCATATGTGCGTCCAGACGGAAGCCGCCCGGAGCACGGGAAACTCCGGCGCCAGACGCAACGCGGCCTGGATGCGCGCGGATGCGAACTGCGCATCCTCGGCCGGAACGGGCGCGGATTCATCCCGCGGCAGCAGAGCCTCCAGCGGCCGCTGAAGGCAGGCCACCCGGGAAAGCGCCTGCTGCGCGAGCACCGCCGCGAGCACTTCCGTTCCGTCCAGGCGCCGCCACTGATCCGCCTGCAGTTTCCCGGCCGCAGGCGTCCACGAGGCCGCCGGCCTGTCGAAACCGTCGGGAAACACGCCCACGGCATACACGCCCAGCCCCCACGGATGCGCCGCCTTGCCGGGCGCGAAGCGGGCCGCCCCCAGCGCCACCGGCGCATCCAGCGCCACGCCCAGGGCATGGCCCAGAAGCGCCCATTCCAGGGAAGATGCCCGAGCAGCGCCCCTGGCCTTCACCTCGGCCGCCAGCGCCTCCGGAAGAAGGAATTCCCTCCTCGGCTCCCACACGATCCCGGCATCCGCCGTTTCCTGGAATTTCTTCATGACCGCTTCCAGGCCGCCGCCCCAGGCACGGGCCAGATCCCGCACGACCGCGCCGGCGGCGAACGGGTTTTCGGATGCGGAAAGATCCACACCGGTATCCTTCAGGATGCGCACGCGCAGGGAAGCGAAATCATGGCCGGATTTTCCGTACAGGGATGAAGGGGGAGCCGGACGCGGCCAGGCGATCCACAGGGCCAGGGCCGCAACCGCGGCCAGCAGGATGCCTGCGCCCGCCCAGGCTGCGGTTTTCCATGGAAACGGCCGGCGCTCGCCCCGCGGCGAAGCGTCCTCCTCGGGAATCAGTCCGTTGCGGCGCAGGCACGAAGGACAGCGCACCTGCCGATCTTCCGATTCGAAGTGATTTCCGCAATTGGAACATACCCATTTCATGGCTGCCACCTCGCTCGACGGAAAACCCCGCATGAAAACGGGATTTTCAGGACGAAAACGATTTGTATTGCGCCCGGCGGCCCGGGTCAAGCCACCGGGAGGTTTTCCTCCGGGCATTGAAAACCGCATTTTTCGCCTGATATTTCCGGGTATTTTTCGTTTCCAAACCAAAAATCCACCGTTTCGGACTTTCGCAACTGTTTGTTCATAATCATGTTGAAATAAAAAAATCCTGTTTCCATTCCATGGGGTTTTCTTTTTATACTAAGCCTCACTTCCCCCGGATTCGAGTTTGGTTTAGACACGGACCGCTCCCGTTCGGGAACAATATGGAGGCCCCATGTCGAATCCCCATAATCCCGCCTTTTCCCATGTATTCTCGTCACCCGACATCCATCCGTTCGATGCCGTCACGTGGGAAGAGCGCGATGCCGTCATTCTTGGCAAGGACCAGAAGCCCGTCTTCTCGCAGAAGGGCATCCGGGTGCCCGCGTTCTGGTCCGAGACGGCCACCACGATCGCCGCCCAGAAGTACTTCCGCGGCAAGATGGGCACCGAGCAGCGCGAACGCGGCGTGGACGCGCTCATCGCGCGCGTGGTGAAGACCATCACCCGCTGGGGAATCGAGGACGGCTACTTCGACGAGGCCGCCGCCCGCGTCTTCGAATACGAGCTCACCCACCTGGTGCTGCACCAGTACGGCGCCTTCAACAGTCCCGTCTGGTTCAACGTGGGCGTGGATCCCCACCCGCAGTGCTCGGCCTGCTTCATCCTGAAAGTGGAGGATTCCCTGCAGAGCATCCTGGATCTGGCCCGCACGGAAGCCATGATCTTCAAGGGCGGCTCCGGCTCCGGCATGAATCTCTCCCCGGTGCGCTCCAGCAAGGAGGAGCTCTCCGGCGGCGGGCGTGCCTCGGGCCCCGTGAGTTTCATGAAGGGTTTCGACGCCTTCGCCGGCGTCATCAAGAGCGGCGGCAAGACGCGGCGTGCCGCCAAGATGGTCATCCTCAACGTCGATCATCCCGACATCATCGAGTTCATCCGCAGCAAGATCACCGAGGAGGAAAAGGCCCTGGCCCTGGTGCGCGCCGGCTACGACGGTTCCTTCGACGGCGAGGCCTACGCCTCGGTATTCTTCCAGAACGCCAACCACAGCGTGCGCGTGACCGATTCGTTCATGCAGGCCGTGGAAGAAGACGCCATCTGGAGTCTGCGCGCCGTCACCACGGGCGAAACGCTCCTGGAAGTGCGTGCACGGGAGATCTGGCGCATGATCGCCGAAGCCGCCCACCGCTGCGGCGATCCCGGCCTGCAGTTCCACGACACGGTGAACCGCTGGCACACCTGCCCGGCCGACGGGGCCATCAACGCGAGCAATCCCTGCTCCGAGTTCATGTTCCTCGACGAGAGCGCCTGCAACCTGGCCTCCCTCAACCTCGTGCGCTTCCTGGGGCCGGACGGGACCTTCGACTGCGACCGGTTCCGCCACGCCGTGGAGATCTTCATCACGGCGATGGACATCATCGTAGACCGCGCCTCCTACCCCACCGAGGCCATCACGGCCAACAGCCGAAAATTCCGTCCGCTGGGACTGGGCTACACCAACCTCGGCGGCCTGCTCATGCTGCTGGGCCTCCCCTATGACAGCGACGAGGGCCGCCTGCTGGCCGCGCACATCACCTCCCTGATGACGGCGGCCTCCTATGCCCACAGCGCCCGGCTGGCCCAGATGCGCGGGCCATTCGCCGGCTATGGGCCCAACCGGGAAGCCGTGCAGCGGGTCCTGGGGCTGCACCAGCAGGAGGCGTCCCGGCTGGCCGTCGACTCCCGCACCGAAACCATCGCCCGGGCGGAAGCCGAACTGTGGCGTGAAACGCTGGAGACGGCCGCGCGGCACGGGGTGCGCAACGCCCAGGTGACGCTCTTGGCGCCCACGGGCACCATCGGATTCCTGATGGATTCCGATTCCACCGGCATCGAGCCCCTGGTGGGCCTGGTGATGTACAAGCAACTGGTGGGCGGGGGCAGCCTGCGCATCGTCAGTTCATCGGTCCGCCCGGCCCTGCTCCGGCTGGGCTATTCCGAAGAGGAAACACAGGCGATCATGGATTATCTGCTGGAAACCGGATGCATGGAAGGCGCGCCCTTCCTGCGCCCGGAACACCTGCCCGTATTCGACGCGGCCCTGCGGCCGGCAGCAGGCACGCGCACCGTGCACTACCGGGGACACATCGGCATGATGGCGGCGGTGCAGCCGTTCCTCTCGGGCGCCATCTCCAAGACGGTGAACGTGCCCGAAACCACCACCGTGGAGGACATCGAAAACATCTACATGGACGCCTGGAAAAAGGGGCTCAAGAGCATCGCGCTCTACCGCGAGGGTTCCAAGGGCACGGCGCCCCTCTCCACGGCGCCGCCCAAGGAGACGGCCGTATCCGCCGAAAGGAAGGCCGATCCACCGCGGCTCCAGCGTCGCCGCCTGCCGGCGGAGCGCTACAGCCTGACCCACAAGTTCGAGGTGGGCGGCCACGAGGGCTATGCCACCGTGGGCTACTACGAGGACGGAACCCCGGGCGAGCTCTTCATCGCCATGGCCAAGGAGGGCTCCACCATCTCGGGACTCATGGATGCCTTCGCGATCAGCATCAGCGTGGCGCTGCAGCACGGCGTCCCGCTGCAACTGTTCTGCGAGAAATTCATGCACACGCGGTTCGAGCCTTCCGGAATCACGTCCAACCGCGACATTCCCATGGCCTCGTCGCTGCTCGACTACCTGTTCCGCTGGCTTTCCATCCATCACCCCCAGGGCGTCAACGAGAAGATCCGGGCGCTCTTCAGCGATGAGCCGGCAGCGACGTCGCCGGCTCCCATGTCCCAGGAAAAAGCCGTGGAAGACGGTGGGCTCGAGGGATACGCCATCAGTTCGGACGCCCCCGTGTGCCCGGACTGCGGCTTCGTCATGGTGCGCAACGGGGCCTGCTACAAGTGCGTGAATTGCGGAGCGACTTCGGGTTGCAGTTGATTCATCCCACCCTCCCCGTCTTCGATTCCCTGGCCGAAGCCGGCGCCCGGATGCGTCCCGACTGCGCCGTCGTGGGCAATTTCGACGGCGTCCATATCGGCCACCAGGCGCTGTTTTCGGAGGCGCGCCGGCATGGCCGCCGGGTCATCGCTGTCACATTCCGTCCGCATCCGGCAGCGTTTCTGAAAAAATATGATCATCGCCCCCTGCTTCCCGAGGAGCACCAGTTGCGCAAACTGGCGGCCAGCGGCGCGGACGCGGTGGCATGCCTGGCGTTCACGGAAGAGTTGTCCCGCATGGAAGCCGCCGAATTCGCGCACCGGCTCGTATCGGACCTGCGCGCATCCCACGTGGTGGTGGGCGAAGATTTCCGGTTCGGCGCCCAAAAGGGCGGAGACGCGGCGTTTCTGGCCGGGTTCCTGGCCGCGCACGCTGTCCGACTCCATGTGCTTCCCACGGTGACGCTCGACGGTATGCCCGTGCACAGCCGCGCCATCCGGGAAGCCCTCAAGCGGGGGGATCTGCAGACCGCCCGCGGCATGCTGGGGGAACCCTACACGCTGTACGGGCGCGTGGAGCACGGATTCGGCTGGGGCCGGCAGTTGGGATTCCCCACGGCCAACCTGGATACGGCGCAGTGGATTCCCGCCGACGGCGTCTACGCGGCCACGGCCCATGCGGACGGCCGGACGTTTCCCGCCGCATTTTCGGTGGGACGCAGGGAAACCTTCGGGACCCGACTGCCCCACTCCCTGGAGGCACACCTGATTGGATATTCGGGGAATCTGTACGGCCAGGAACTCGTTGTGGTCCTGGAAGCATTCCTGCGGCCCCAGGTCCGCTTTTCCTCCCGGGAAGAACTCGTGACCCACATGCAGGCGGACGTGGAAAAGGTGAGAACGCTTCTGGGATGCGGAACGTAGGCTGCATGAAATGCGAAGAAAACGGGTTGCGATGAAACGACTTCCACTTGCGAGAAATTTCCGGCAGTCTTCGCGCATGCGGCCTCTTGCGGGGCGTTTTCGGCCCGCAGGCGCAAAGAGCCGATCATGACTGCGCAAAAAAACAACGAACATCTCCCAACCGCATCGACACCCGACAACGCTCCCCGGATGTTCCGGCAGGGCAACCGGCCGTGGTGCGTGCCCATCCTGGCCATCGGGACCATCGGATTCATCGCCTGGCTGGACTACGCCACCGGCATCTGGCTGCGCATCTTTCCCCTGTACTATCTGGCCATCGCCTTCGGGGCGCAGTTCATCTCCATGCGCGCCGGCATGCTGCTGGCCCTGCTCAGTTCCATCGCCTGGATGAGTTCCAACCTGCTCGCGGGAGGGCACCCCTATGGAACGGGAGTCCGGGCCGTCAACTTCCTGACCATGTCGTTCTCCTTCCTGGTCGTGGGCTACCTCATCGGACGGCTCCGTCAGAGCATCGAGCGGGAGAGCGATCTGAGCCGGCGGGACCCCCTCACCGGCCTGCACAACAGCCGTGCCTTCCATGAATTCGGGGATTTCGTAATCGCCAGCGCCCGGCGAACCGGAACCCCGCTGACACTGGCCTTCATCGACCTCGACAACTTCAAGTCCGTCAATGACCGGATGGGACACCACGAGGGCGACCGCATCCTGCGCGAGGCCGGCGCCCTCATGGTCAGGCATTTCCGTGAAAGCGACCTGTTGGCTCGCTTGGGCGGGGACGAATTCGCCGTTCTTCTGCCGAACACGGATCCAGAAGCGGCCCAGGCCGCGCTAGAACGCCTGCGCTCGGCCATGGAGTCGCTCATGTCCGGGCAGGGACTCTTTGTGACCATGAGCATCGGCGCCGTGCATTTCGCCACCGCTCCCGCCCGTCTTCAGGAAGCCATCCAGGCCGCCGATTCCCTGATGTACGAAGTCAAGCGCGACGGCAAGAACCGGGTGCTGGTACGTTCGGCATCCCGGAATTCCTGACAGGCAGGTGCGGCATGGACATGGATGACATCCTCTCCCGGTTCGGCAATCTTCCCGGCCAGGTCCCCGACGTCCTGGAGGAAGAGTCTCCCTTTCATCGCCTGGCGCGGCTGGATTCCCTCGAAGATCGGATGCTGGTAGACATGTACCGCCGCCAGGGTCTTCCCGTGGACGAATGCGAAACCCCGGAAATTTTCGTCCTGGAGCCTCTCTCCTGCTCCCGTGCGAAGGCCGGGCACCCCGTGTTGTTCGAACCGGGTAGTTTCACTAAAGCCGGAAGCATGGAAGCCGTCTGCCGGCAGCGCACGCTGGCGGCATCCTGGAAGCCGGAAGCGACATGGCGGGAAACCTCGGTCCGGCTGCAGATCTTCGAACTCCAGCACAAGGGCGTCTCGATGCTCGAATATCGCACGCCGGCACCGGAAGGCCGCGTGCGCTTCATCGCACCGCCCGGAGTCTTCGCCATCCGCATCCAGGTGGCCCGGGAAACCGTTCCCGGTGGCATCCTGTTCGGCCCGCGCATCTTCCTTTCGTGAACAGAGAGCATCCCTTCTTCCGGGAGCGCAACACTGTCACGGGACGGCCGCGCCGTTCGATGCGGCCGTGTACACGGGAAAATCCAGGGTGAACGTGGTCTTTCCCGGAACACTGTCCACCCGGATGAAACCGTCGTGCCGGCGCACGATGCCGAAAACGGTAGAAAGCCCCAATCCGGTTCCCTTTCCTTCGGGCTTGGTGGTGAAGAACGGTTCGAAGATCCTCTCCTGGATTTCCGGCGGAATGCCGCATCCATCGTCGGTGACTTCCACGCGCACGAAGGAACGTTTTTGCATCGTACCCTCATCCTCCCGGGCTACCAGCGACGTGGAAACCTCGATGGTGCCCGTTTCCGTGATGGCATCGCGCGCGTTCACGACGAGATTCGTCAGGATCTGGTCGAACTGCGCGGGATCCATGCGAATGGGGGGAACATCACCGCCTGCCCGGAAAACCACCTGGATGCGGCTACCCACGAGTTGACGCAGCATCTTGAGCAGGGACTGCCCGGCCACGTTCACGTCCAGAAGTTGCGGATGCGTGGGCTGGCGCCGGGCGAAAGCGAGGAGTTGCGCCGTCAGATCCATGCCGCGGCGCGTGGTGTCCAGGATGGATCGGACATCCTCGGCCACCGGAGACCCTTCGGGCAGTTCGGAAAGGGCCAGGTCTGCCAGCCCGTGGATGGCCATGAGTTGGTTGTTGAAGTCATGCGCGATTCCGCCTGCCAGTTGTCCCAGCATCTCGAGGCGGCGGATGCGCTCGATTTCCCTGTCCAGGCGCTCTCTCTCCACGCGGGAATGCTGCAACTGCGCAAGCGTTTCCTCCAGGTCGCGATTCGTGCGCGCCAAACGCTCGTTGGCCTGCTGCAACTGGTGCGTGCGGCTCTTCACCTGACGCCGCAGCGACCCGACGAAAATCACGAGGGCGACTATGCCCCCCATGACCGTGATCCCCAGCACCCGCGCCCACTCCGGAATCATCGGCGGACGACGGATCGTCCGGTCCAGCCAGCGTGCCTGGGAGGAATACCAGGCGGACGCGGGATCGTTCTTCATGCGGGCGACGGCCACGTCCACGATTTCGGCCAAATCCTGGCAACTCCTGCAGAAACCGAAGTACAGCCCGCCCGGGTGGATGACCAGGTGATTGGGCACCAGTTGCACCGGCCGGTCGGGCGAAAAATAGAAGAAACGGGAAGCCGCCAGGGCATCCGCTTCCCCCTGGAGCACGGCTCGCACCATGGCGGCGTAATCGGGAAGAGACAGCAGGTGCGCGCGAATCCCCATGTCCTGCAGATCGCCGGAAAGGAACTCTTCCTGGACGGAACCGGCCAGAACGGCGATGCGCCGGCCTTCCAGATCGGCCAGGAACCGGATGCGGCGGTTCTCCAGGGAAAAGACGTCCACCCAACTCTCCAGCACCCATGTGCGCCCCGGGAGGATGCGCTCCTCGCGGTGGGCGGAGCGGGCCACGTCCGGCAGGATGTCGATGTCTCCGGATTCCAGCCGGCGCAGCAGTTCGTTCCACGTCCCCGGGCGGTATTCCAGCCGCCAGCCGTGCGTGCGCGCGATGTCCTCGAGGATGTCGACGAAGATGCCGCGGGGGCGGGTCCCTTCATCCAGAAACACCTTGGGCGGATTCTGGTATATGCCTACGCGCACGACGCGTGGGCCGGCTTCCGGGAAGGCCGGCAGAAAGATTTCGACCACAAGCAGGAAAACGATTCCGGACATGCAGGTCCAACTTCTCAAAAAATTTGAACTCTTGTTGTATAAAACAATTCCAGGAGAAATGCATGCAGAAAATGGCATTTTTTCCATATGCGGTTCCCTAGCCGCCTTCCCCGCATCCTTCGCCTCGCCCGCAGCTTGAATGATTTTCGAAATGGCCTACAACTCTGGCGCATCGGCTCGAAGGAGTTCCACCCATGAAAAATCCATTATTCCTTGTTTTTTGTCTTTTCAGTCTGGCATGGCTGGCCGCATGCACGCCGACCGGGCGCGCCCGGACGCCGGATGCCGGCATGGATGCGGACATAAGCGACGACATCGGGGATGCGGATGCCGATGCGGACGCCGACGTCCCCGAGGGTCCCCCCGTAGAGGAACTGGGCGTGCATGAGTACGCGTACGAGGGAAAGACCTATTCGTTCCGCCTGCTGCGCATCGGACGGACCGACGGCGGAAGCGCCTATGCCATGCATGCCCCCATCCCGGGCGCGGACACGGCGCCGCTGGTCGTGCTGGCACGGCCCTACGACGGCATCGACTGGACCGGCGAGGCCGTGGATGCCAAATGGGCGCAGCGCTACCGCGACAATCCCGGCGTCCCGTATCCCGACGACGACGAGCCCAACTACGTGCCCGGCGTGTCCTCGAGCATCGCCTACCGTCTGTGGACCCTGGATGAACTGGCGCAGGAAACGAACTACTGGCTGCTGCACGGGATCTCGCCGCTGCTGGTCTTCGGCCGCTACTACGCCGGCGAGGACATCGCCGCCACAGCCCGCGTCATGCAGGCGGCCCTGCGCTATGCCGCCGCACGTCCGGACGTGGACCGCGCCCGGGTGGGCATCACCGGCGGTTCCTGGGGTGGATTCATGACCATCTACGGGGCATCCCTGGCACCCCCGGAAATCCGTCCGGCCGCGGCGGATCTGGCGGGCCCGGTGGATTTCGAATCCATGATCCGCTACACCCGCGAAGAAATGCCGGCGCTGGCTCCACCGGAAAACGTCCCCGCGTTCTCGGCGTTCTTCGAGCCCTATGAGCGTCGCATCCAGGCCGGGCGCGGAAAATTCGGAGGCTCCCCGGATTCCTGGACCGGCTTCACTACGCAGGACGTCTGCATGGGGCTCTACGGAAACACCCTGGTACTGCACGACGACTGGGACACGCTGGTGCCGTTCTCCCAGAGCTACGGCCTGCACACCTCCTGCCCGGGCGTCGACGGCGTCTTCTGGACGCACGACGCGCCCATCGACTGGGCCACCGCCTCCCTCAACCACGGGCCGGCCAGTCTGGAAACGCCACTCTCCACGATGCTCACGTTCGCATACGGATACCTGCTGGCCCGCCTGGTGCCCCCCGGAGCGCCGCGCTATTTCGCCTGGACGCGATCGCACATGCGCGACTACCTGGCGCGCATCCGGCAGCGCGAGCAGCGGGGGGAAGACGTGCGCACGGTGTTCGCCCTCCTTCGGGAATGGATCTCCCCCTCCTCGTTCGTGGCCGATTTCGAGGCCAATCCCGTCACCATGACGCTTGCCGACGAAGCCTTGGCCAATCTCCTGTCCGACGTATGGGGCGAATCCATCGCGCCAGACGCCGTGGATTCCTGGCTCGCCTCCCGCTGATTCCACCGCATTCGTCAAATCCGGATTTGACGGTTTCCGAAAAAATTGCTTGGATGGTCCACCGAACCGTTCACATTTCCATTCGTCACGACCGCACGGAGGGTGACAGGACGGGGGCTTCCATGGAACAGCAAATCTTGTCGACATTGCGGGATGGAAACAGGAAGCGGGCGTTGGAACTCATGGCCCGCACGTGGTGGGCCCAACTGGGGCGTTTCTGCACGGCCATGGTGGGTTCGCCCACCGAAGCCGAGGAACTCCTCCAGGAGACGTTCGTCATCGCCTGGCAGGAGATGGATTCCTATCGCGGCGAGGGTTCCCTGCGGGCGTGGCTCTACGGCATCGCGCACCGCGTCTGCGCCTCCCACCTGCGCAGGCGCGACCGGCGCCGCGGCCTGCTGGCGCGCTTCTTCGCGCGGGAGGAGACCCCTGAACCCTCCGGTGAGGATGCCGCCCGGAAAAACGAGGAGCGCATGCTGCTGGAGAAGGCGCTCTCGGAACTCAAACCCCAGTGGCGCGAAGCCGTGCTGTTGTACTACCAGGGCCAGTTTTCCATGCAGCAGGTGGCCGAGATGCTTTCCATATCGCCGGAAAACGCCCGCAAGCGGGTGAGCCTGGGAGTTGGCGCACTGCGCAAGTCGCTGCATCCCGTCCTGATGCGTCCGGACCGGGAAAAAGGAGGTCGTGATGAAGACGAATCGACTCAATCCGTGTGATGAAATCCGCAGGGCCGTGCAGCAGGATCCCTCCCGGACGGAAGACCTGCCGGATGCGTGGGCGAGACACGTGAAAGAATGCGCCGCCTGCCAGGTCGAGGTGCAGGCCGCCCGACGCCTGCTGGAAATGCTGCGGGGAGCCGGAGAAGGCTTCGAACTGCATGCGAACCCGGAAAAACTGGCGCAGGAAGCCATCCGGCGAGCCAATGCCGGAGAGAAGGCTCACCGTCCGATGCGCGCCCTCGCCTGGAAGCCGGCGCTGGCCGTGACGCTGGGGCTGGCGCTGGCCACCGCGGGATTCTGGTGGTGGCAAGAACCCTCATCGAAAGCCGGCCAACCAATGGCAGAATCGGAAACGTCCGTGTCTTCGACTTTCCGCCTGGAGACGGCCGAACGCATCGGCCTGGACGGGAAGCGGCAGATTCTGCCGCAAACAGCCGCGGAAATCGCTTCCAGCGGGGATGAACGCATCCTGCTGACGTTTTCCGAAGGCACCCGCGTGCAACTCAACGAGGATACCCGCGTGCGGCTGGCGGATGGAAAGAAGCGCGCCCTGCAGGTGGAAAGAGGAGAAATCCTCGTGGACGTGGTGCGCCAGCAGGGTCTGGAACCGCTGCGAATCCAGGTGCCCGACGGGCGGGTGGACGTCGTGGGGACCCGGCTTCTGGTTCGCGCGCTTGCGGGCATGTCGGTGGTGAGCGTGCTGCGCGGGCACGTGGTGGCCGAATCTGGCGGGCGCAAGGCCGACGTGCATGCCGGCGGCGAGGCCCTGCTTCGCAATGGCAGGGAACCCCTGGTGCAGGCGGCCGCCAGTCTGGGTGGGGCCATGGAATGGGCGCAATCCGCCCCGAAACTGGAAACGGAGGACCCCGGCATCGGCTCCCTGCGCGCCCGCCGGCCCGGGGCCGCGCAGGATGCGGAGCAGGCCCTGCAACTCGTGGACCGCACGGTGGACGTGCGGATCCAGGGCCGCGTCGCGCGCACCGAGATCGAGGAGGAATTCGCCAACGACCGACCCGAGACACTCGAGGGAATCTACGCGTTCCCGCTGCCGCCCGACGCCCAGATCGCGGCCCTGGACCTCCTGGTGGACGGTAAATGGGAGCACGGCGCAATCGTCGAGAAGAGCCGCGGCGACAGGATCTGGGCCGGCGTGATCCGCAATGCCGCACCCAAGGCGCAGAAAAAGGAGATCGTGGAGTACGTGTGGGTTCCCGGACCGTGGCGCGACCCGGCCCTGCTGAACTGGAAGAAGGGCTCCGAATTCGAAATGAAGATCTTCCCCATCCCTGGAAAGGGATCGCGCCGGGTGCGCATCGCCTACACGCAGATCCTGGAACCCGTGCCCGGCGGCCTGCGCTACGTGCTGCCCCTGCCTTCCGGGGGGAAGGTGGCCGCCGCGCGCTTCCGGTTCACAGCGCATCTGGGCGGTCTGGCCGCTCCGAATCTGCGCGTGTTTCCCTATGCCGTGACGAGCGCAAGGACGGAGAACGGCGTGCGCATGGAATTCGAGGCATCGAATTTCGCGGCCCGCGGAAACCTGGTGGTGGAGATTCCCGAAACCGATCCCGACCGCGAAATCCGCGCCTGGGCCTACCGGCCGGAGCCGGGTCTTGCAGCGGGGTCCGAGGATTTCGGCCTGGTGGCGCTCAAGCCCCGCCTGCCCGCCTTCGCGGGCACCCGGAGCCTGGACTGGGTGTTCGTCGTGGACCGCTCCTGGGGAACCCGGGGCGTGCGCCTGCAGTTCGCCGCGAGGATGATCGCTTCCCTGATCGAGCAACTCGAGGCCGGCCATCGGGTCTCCGTGTGGGCCTGCAACCACGCCTGCAGCCTCGTCCATGCGCAGGCGGGCGCCTCGCGGGATACCGCGCAGAAAATCCGGGAAACCGTGTCAGGCCTGGAATCCATCGGCTCCACATCCATGGATGCCGTGCTCGACACCCTGGAGGCGGAAATCCGCCAGGGACGGCTGGTTCCGGCCTCCACCCGGATCGTGTACGTCAGCGACGGCGTTCTGACCACCGGAGAAACGCAGACGGACCGGATTTCCGAAAGAATCGGAAAGAAACTGCCGGGCGCCCGTTTTTCCACCGTCGCTTTGGGCGGCAGCGTGGATGAGGCCGCTCTTTCGGCCTGGGCCCGGGCCGGTGGCGGCTCGGCCCTCTTCCTGAAAGCCGGGGAAGCGCCGGAACTGCTGGCCGGGAAACTGCTCTCGCGCCAGTTGGCGGTGCCGCTGGAAAACGTGCGCATCGAATTTCCCGCCGGCGCGCGCGAACTCGCGCCGAAAGCGCCGGAAAGGCTGTGGCCCGGCGAGGAACTGCTGCTCGCCTTCCGGGGAACGCAGGCGAGTGGGGATCTGGTCCTCACGGGAACGCTCGACGGCGTGCCCTTCTCCCGCCGGTATTCCCTGGAAATGGCTCCGCATGCCGGCAATTCCTTCGTTCCCCGGCTGTGGGCGCAGGGACGCATCCGGGATCTGGAGGCGCAGGCGCAAACACCAGAGACGATCAAGGAAATCGTGAATCTTTCCAGGACGTTCCACGTGCTTTCGCGCCACACCAGCCTGCTGGTGCTCGAGAGCCCTGCCATGGCCAAGGCGTTCGGCGTGGAAGACACGCGCCCGAAGGTGGATTTCACCGGTCTGGAGGATGTCCGGGAATCCAGCGCATCCGGTCCCGCCGACGAGGAGACCGGCCTTCCGGGCGGCGGCGCTGGCCGTGGAAAGATGGATGCCGATTTCGGCACCCCGGCTTCTGCGCCGCCCATGCCCTCCATGCCCAAAGCGTCGAAAATGGACCGGGTGGCGAGTGTGGCCGAATCCGAGATGCCGCCGGATTTCCCCCGGCGGCGGCCGCCCCCGCGCATGATCCGCATGCGCAAGGAGTGGTACCGCAAGGCTTCCATCAGTGAGCCGCGCTCCTCGGAAGCGGCCTGGACGGCCCTCCAGCAGAAGAAGGCAGAATACGAGAAAAACCCGGAAAGCCGGGACCGCCTTTCGGCCCTGGTGCAGGCAGCGCTGGCCGCCAGCCGGATCGACGAGGCGCAGGAACTGGTGGGCCGCTGGCTGCAGAAGGATCCCATGGATGCGCAGGCGCTTCTGGCGCAGGCGGACGTCGCCTTCCTGAAAGGGGAGACCTCCCGGGCGGTGGATTACATCGAAAGCGCCGTGGACGTGGACCCCTCGCCGCTTCTGCAGGCGCGCCTTTTTGCCCTCTACCGGGCCGCCGAAAATCCGCAAATGGCCTGCGCGCATGCGCTGCCACGGGCGATTTCGGATGCATCCGGCGTGGAAGCCGCGGTGGAAGCCGCCCGCTGCACCGGCAACGCCGACCGTTTCCTGGCGGCGCTCAAGCCGGCGGACGCCGCGCGTGCCCGGAAACTGCTGGATGCTCCCGCCCCCGTCCGCGAGCCGTCGGATCACCTGAATCTGGAAGCCCTCTGGGAAGGAGACGGCCAGGTGGATCTGGCCGTCGTCACCCCGGATGGACGCGTGGTAAACTTCACGGGAGGCGCCCGCCGGGTGAGCGCGGCCTTCGCGGAATCGAAATCCATGGAAAAACTGGCGATTTCCATGGAACGGCGCGGGGAATACCGCATCTGGGCGGTGCCCCGGAAATCCAACGGCGGACGTCCGCTGCAGGGCCGGGTAAAAATCACGAGCTACGGCGTTTCCCGTTCCTTCCCGTTCGCCGTGGCCGACAAGCCGCAGGCCGTGGCGGTCGTCGAGATTTCCCTGGCCTTCCGGCTGGTGCCGGCCCCTCTTCCGGGTGAATAATCGACGGCCCTCAACGAATCATTGTAATATTATAAAAATGGTATTACAATTATAATTCAATTACATAATCACTGTCGCGAATCAGGGGCCGAACGGAATCCGGAAACACGAGGTCGCAATCCACCCGCAGGCGCGGCTGCATGCGGGGCACGTACACGCGGTCGATGTGCACCACGGCCTCGGGCGAAGAAAAATCTTTCGCGCCCACCTGCCCGCCGAAATGGTCGGACCGGCCGAACGCGATGTGCAGACCGAGCTTCTCGTCCAGGAGCACCTCGCCGATGGGCGCGATCCCGAAGGCGCCCAGGACGCCCAGCCCCAGTTCCGCGAGATTGCCGTAGGCCGGCTCCGAGCGCAGAAGTTCCCTCTCCCTGCGGGACTGCGGTCCCGTGCCCAGTGCATCCACGGCCCGGTTGCCGGTGACGATGTAGCGCACGATCTCCCCATCGAACTCCACAGGCAGCACACCTTCGGAACGGCTGGGATCTCCCGGGACTTCCCCCTCGTAAGGCACGATGTAGGCTTCGCCGGAAGGCAGGTTGCCGGCCATTCCGTTTTCCCGCAGAACACCCCCGGAAGCATGCGCAGTGCGATGGCGCAGATCCAGATGCAGGCGGTCCACCGAGCCGTCGGCCGCGCGAAACTCCAGGTGCGCCCCGTCGGCCGCGTCCAGCAGGGATTTGAGTGTTTCCACCCGCCGGTGGATCTCGCCCCACGGCAGCCGCAGCGCCGGAATCATGGCGGCGGCGAAACCGGGCATGGTGGCGGCGCGGAAGGTCCCGTGCGTGCGCGCGGCCAGTTTCAGCGGCGCCGTGGTGGAGAACTCCGTGGGCGCCAGCCACATGGAATAGAGCGCAAATGCCTGTGCGAAAGGCACTTCTTCCCTCCCCCGCAGGTCCCGCGCATGATGGGGGACGTCCGTTCCTTCCCACAGGAACCCGGAAAGCGGCAAGTCCGCGTTGTTGCGGTGCACATTGGGATACGCGATCAGCACGACCTCCCATCCGTGCTCCGCCCGGGCGGCCCGCAAATCGTGCGCCCACCGGACGGCAATCTCCCGGCGCGCATGCCATTCGGCGTTGTCGGGAACCACATCGTCGGGCACGTCCACGAGGAACGCCAGCGCGCGGTCGGCCTGTGCGTCTGGCGCGAACACGTTGCGAATCAGGGAAATCCATTCCTGGGCGGTCAATGTCTCCATGCGCGTCCTCCACCGTATGCCGGAAAACACTAGCGCAAGGCCCCCCGGACTTCCAACCCGAAAAAAAGAAATTTCAGGGGGTGTGCACACCGGAAACCCGGAACGGCGCACATCGGCGCGGCATCCCCTGCAGGCCGCACACGGCACGCAGCACGAATGCCGGCGGCACGACGGGAACCGGAATTTTTCGATTCCACAGCTTTGCTTTCCGCCTGCAAGCGGCTACACTGGGCAGCGGTTCCTTCCGGGCCCGATTTTCTCATGAACATCCGTCTTTTCCGTTGTTTTCAACTCTCGCTGCTGCTTCTCGCCGTCCTCGGGCAGGGAAGTTGCCGCCGAGAGCGGGAGAAGTCGCGCCCGGACCGGCGATCCGAAACCCTGCGGCCGGCGCCGGACGACGCCTGCAACTGCCCGGCCCAGACGCACGCCCAGACGCCCGGCGGGGAGGGCATGTGGCCCTGGTACATGCTTTCCAGCCTGGACGAGGGTTCCCTGCGCTTCCGGGGACTCGTCCTTTCCCTCAAGGAACTGTGGACGCCGCAGGGGGAGGGACTCTTCCAGGCCGTCGTGGAGCTCAACGGCTGCACGGCCTCGTTTGTCTCGCCGCAGGGGCTCGTGCTCACCAACCATCATTGCGTCGGAGGCGCCATCCAGAAGGCCTCCACCCCGCAGCGGGATCTCCTGGAAGAGGGGTTCATCGCCCGCTCCCGCGAGCAGGAAATGCCCGCCGTCGGCCTGGTGGTGCGCGTCTTTGGCCCCCAGCGCGAGGTCACGGACGAAATCCTGCGCGGTCTTCCTGCGAACGCCTCCGAACTGGAAACCGCGCGGTTCGTCCGCCAGCGCGAGCAGGAGACCGTGAAGGAATGTGAGCGCCGGGGGAAATTCCGCTGCCAGGTGTTCCGCGAAAGCGACGGCCTGCATTTCTGGCTGCAGGAAAGCCTGGAGATTCCCGATGTGCGCCTGGTGTTCACCCTGCCGGATGCCACGGCCTCGTTCGGCGGAGACGTGGACAACTGGCGCTGGCCCCGCCACACCCTGGATTTCGCCTTCCTGCGCGCCTACGTGCGCCCCGACGGCAGCCCGGGATCCTATTCGCCCGACAACGTGCCGTTTTCACCCGGCCGGTTCCTGACCCTCAATCCCGCGGGTCCCGCGGACGGGGATTTCATCATGGTTCCCGGCGTCCCCGCCCGCACGCACCGGTACCGGACCGCACGGGAAGTCCTCGACGCGCTGGAACGGATCTACCCCCGGCGGGAGGAACTTTTCACCCGCTGGATGGAGGTGCTGCGCCGCGTCGAGGAAATGGAGCCCGAAAGCGCGCGCTTCCACACGACCCTGCTGCGCCGCCTGGGCAACTTCCGCATCAACGCCCGGGGCCAGATCGAGGGCATCATGCGCAACCGCCTCGTCGCCCGGCGCCTTTCGGACGAGGAGACGCTGCGCGCATGGATCCGGTCGTCCCGGTTTCCCATCCCCGAAAGGACGCTCGACGACCTCAACGCCTTCATGGATGGATTTCCGAGCCGTGATCTCGATTTCCTGCTGGAGCACATGCAGGGCGGCGTCAAGGCGCTCCAGGCGGCCTGGCTCGTGGCCCGCTGGGTGCATGAGCGCGAATTGCCCGACGAGAAGCGCGCTCCGGGATTCGGTGACCGGGACAGGGAGGAGTTGAAGCGCCAACTGGCCATGGCCTCCATGGAATACCACCCGCTCACCGACCGGATGGTGCTGGGCATGTTCCTCGATGAAATCGATGCGCTGCCGCCCGCCCACCGTCCCGCGTTCCACGTGCCCGCCGTCACCGAGGAAGAGCGCCGCAAGCGGGAGGAATGGCTCGAGCACGCCTTTCGCGCCACCACCCTCCTGGATCCGGCCGCCCAGGAAACCTGGCTTTCGGCATCGCGTGAAACATTATTGCAATCAACGGATCCCATATTGCAATTTGCAATGAAATGGTATTCCTTGATGCACGACATGGAGACCCGCAAGTTATACATGGAAGGGGCGCAGATCCGGCTGCGGCGACCGTGGATGAAGGCCGTGGAAGCGTTCAAGGGCCGCCAGTTCTATCCGGACGCCAGCGGTTCCCCCCGGGTGAGTTTCGCGCACGTGGCCGGCTACGCTCCCGAGGACGGCGTGTGGTTCGGTCCCTTCACCACGCTGCGCGGCATGCTGGCCAAGAACCGGGGCGTGGCGCCGTTTTCTCTGCCAGCCGACTTCCTGGATTCGGCGCAGAAGGAAGAATACGGCCCATGGGCGGATGCGCAACTCGACGACGTCCCGATCAACTTCCTCGGCAACGCGGACACGTCCGGCGGAAACTCCGGCAGCCCCGTGCTGGACGGAAAGGGCCGCGTGGTGGGACTGAACTTCGACCGGGTCTTCGAGAACATCGCGGGCGACTTCGGATACCATCCCGCCCGCTCCCGCAACATCATGGTGGACGTGCGCGCCATCCTGTGGGTGCTGGACCGCCACGCGCTGGCGCACGGCCTGCTGGCCGAGTTGGGAATCCTGCCTTCCGCGGCGTTTTCCGGAACCCGGAAATGACCTCTTGCCTACTTGAAATTTTCCGCTATTTTTCCCCTGCCCCCGGGAAGGGGACGGCAAATGGAGGAGGAAGCATGCGAAACGTTCTGATGGCAGCATTCGTGATTCTCGCGGGCATCGTGCTCGGATCCTGCAGCGCGACCCCGGAAGCCCACGAGGAATTCTCTCCCGCGCTGGCTCCGCTCATCGGCACCAATGAGGACGCGGCCGACAAGGACTGCAACATCGTGCTGCTGGATGTCTCCCGCGTGCCCAACGGCATGGGCGGCTATGAAACCGTCGGCAATACGTGGCTGTGGCGGGGCGCCATCGACGTGCGCGCCTCGGAAATCGAAGCCGGCGCCCAGCCGGGGGTGCTGTTCCATTACGGCAGCGACCCCACCTGGTGGGAAGCCGTCCTGGAACCCGCATCGGGAGCGCAGGAAGGCTACGTGCGCTACACGTTCTCCATGTATGGGCACACGCCGGGCCCCGGCATGAGCGGCACTTCCATCTCCCGCGCCGTCATCGAACTGATCCCGGTCCTCGTCCGCGGCAACACCCGCCGCTTCGACCACAACCGGAATCCCGGCGAGTGGGACAACTACACGCTCACCATGCAGAACAACTGGACCGTGCTGCGCGACGAAGCCATCTGCAGCCTGCGGCCTCCACGCGTGGACCTGGACACTTCGGCCCTGGTGCCGGAGGCCACGCTGCACTTTCCGGCATCCGGCGCACCGGAACTCATGGGCAGGATCGTGGCGGGTGGCCGGCTGGTGGTGCACTACGAGCCTTCCCGCATGACCACCTGCCGGGACACGCACAACGGCTATCCCGCGTGGGATCTGCGCGCATTCGTCAAGTTCAATCCGTCGGGCGTCGTCCTGGACCAGAGCGTGCGCTCCTTCGTGACCAACTATGGCGTCCCCACGACCACGGCCGTGGCGCAGCCAGCCGTCTTCCCGATTCCCGCCGATGCGGCATCGGTGGAGGTATGGTTCTGGAATTCCGGCATCGGCGGCGGCTACGCCTGCCAGGATTACGATTCCAACGGAGGCGCCAACTACCTCTATGGCGTCTTCCCCCTGCCGGGCTGGGTTGGAAACGCCCGCGTGAACATCTCGCGATCGGCTGCGGCCCTGTGCTCTTCGGATGCGCCCGTGTACGCCTCGCCATTCACCTATGACTCCTGGGCTCGCACCCGGGCCGCCTACGCCGGCTTCTGCTTCGAGGTGTGGCAGGAAGGCATCACCGACCGGCCCAACCCCAACCTGTGGCAGGATCTGGACGTGCAGGTGCACTACCGCTTCGCCGGCCAGCAGGACTTCACACGCGCCTATGTGGATCTCTTCGACCAGGTGGGCAACAACGCCCGCTACGGGCTCAACCTGCGCACGTTCGATCCGTTCGGCTTCTATCAGTGCCCGAGCGTCCCCTATGAAACCGTCTCCGCTCCCGATGGGGACCGGGTGCAGGCATCCCTGGAGTTCTTCTTCACCATCAACGGCATGGTCTTCCGCCCGGAAAACGCCCTGTTCGGCGGCACCTACGTAGACTATGCTTCCAATCCCTTCCGCGACACCTACTGCCACTGACGCTCCGCCCGCAGGCATCGGCCCCGCACTGGATCCCGCCGGGGGCGAACGGCGCTGCGGCGCGCATTTTCACTCGGCATCGAGCAGGGCGATCAGTTCATAGACCAGTTGCAGCGCATCGCGCGGGGAGAGCGTATCCGGATCCACGGCCTGCAGCCTCTCGCGGATGCGCTCCATGCCGGATTTGGCGGGCGGCGGCGCGAACAGCGGCAGTTGCGCCTCCGCCTTCTGGCGGGGGGGATGCGGCAGCGTGAGGCTTTCACCCTCCTCCAGCGACTTGAGGATGGCGCGCGCACGCGCGGTGACCTCCGGCGGCACGCCGGCCAGTTGGGCCACGTGGATGCCGAAGGAACGGTTCACCGAGCCGGAGACCAGTTTGCGCAGGAAGACGATTTCGCCCTTCCATTCGCGCACCGCCACGGCCGCGTTGTGGATGCGCGGCTTGATCTCGGATAGCGCCGCCAGTTCGTGGTAGTGCGTGGCGAAGAGGGTGCGGCAGCCGATGCGGTCATGGATGTACTCGGCTACGGCCCAGGCGATGGAAACGCCGTCGTAGGTGGACGTGCCGCGCCCGATCTCGTCCAGGATCACCAGCGAGCGGGACGTCGCCTGGGACAGGATGCCCGCGGTTTCCTTCATCTCCACCATGAAGGTGCTCTCGCCGCGGGCGATGTTGTCGGACGCCCCCACCCGCGTGAAGATGCGGTCGCACACGCCGATGTGCGCGCGGTCGGCCGGCACGAAGGAACCCGCCTGCGCCATCAACTGGATGAGCGCGGCCTGCCGGATGATGGTGCTCTTGCCGGCCATGTTGGGTCCCGTGATGATGAGCAACTGCCGGTCCGATGCGGTCAGTTTGAGATCGTTGGGAACGAACTCGCCGGGGCCCAGCATGCGCTCGATGACCGGGTGGCGCGCCCCCACGAGTTCCAGTTTGTCCGAGGCATCCACGAGTGGGCGCCGGTAGTGCAGCCGGTGGGCCGCCTCCGCCAGCCCGCAGAAGACGTCCAGGCGGGCCACGGCGGCCGCCACGTCGAGGAGCCGCTGGCCATGCTCGCCCAACCTTTCGCGCAGCCGCAGGAACATTTCGGACTCCAGGCGGATCTTGTCCTCCTGCGCCGAAAGCACGCGCGTCTCCAGTTCGGCCAGTTCGGCCGTGATGAAGCGCTCGGCGTTGCGCATGGTCTGCTTGCGCACGTAATCCTCCGGCACCGAGGACGCCCGCGCCCGGGAAATCTCGATGTAGTAGCCGAAAACCCGGTTGTAACCGATCCTGAGCGACCCGATGCCCGTGCGGCGGCGCTCGCGCTCCTCGATTTCCAGCAGTTTCTGCTGCGCTCCGGCCGCCAGATCGTTGTACTCGTCGAGTTGCGCGCTCACACCGGCACGGAAGATGCCGCCCTCGGTGTGCACCGGCGGCGGGTCGTCCACGAGCGTCTCCAGTTCGGCCAGCAGGTCCAGACACAGATCGCCGGGCGGACGCAGCAACTCGGGGACCTCGTCCGTGACCGCCTGCTGCATGGCGCCTTCGAGTTCCGCCAGCGCCGGCAGCAGGGTCAATGCACGCCGCAGCGTGCCCAGATCCCGGGGCGTGGCCACCCTGTGCGCGATGCGGGAGACGATGCGCTCGACGTCGGGCATCTCGCGCAGCACCAGCCGGGCGGCATCCCGGATGTCGGAACGGTCCGCCAGCAGTTCCACGGCGTCCTGCCGCCGGCGGATGGGCGCCACGTCCAGCAGCGGATACGTCAGAAACGAGCGCAGCATCCGCCCGCCCATGGCCGTCACCGTGCGGTCCAGCACGTGGATGAGGGAGCCTTCGCGCTTCTTTTCGCGAAACGTCTCGAACAGTTCCAGGTTGGCGATGGCGGCGGCATCCAGCGTCATGAACTCCCCGGGCACGGTCCACACGATGCGCGCGGGGGGAGGCGCATCCGCGGGGCGCGCCCGGTGCAGCATGCGCAGCGTCACGGCTGCCGCCTGCAGCGCGGCCGGATTTTCCCCGAGTTGTGGCGGCACGGGGAGTTGGGCATGCGCATGCACGAAGCGCTTCGCATCAGAAATCTCCGCGAGCAGTTCGTCGCAGGGTTCCACAAGCACCCGCGAGCGGGCGAATATCGGGGAAAACGTCTCGGCCCACATCCGGGGCACAAGCCATTCCCGCGGGGCCACCCGCCCGATTTCGGCCAGCAAGGCTTCCTGGGTTCCCACCGCGGCGGCACGAAACTCGCCCGTGGAGATGTCCGCGATCGCCAGTCCCCACGCCCCCGGCGTGCCTTCATCGGGAATGGCGGCCGCCAGATAGTTGGCCACGCGGGCATCGAGTTGGTCCTCGTCGAGGATGAGACCCGGCGTCACCACCTGCGTGACGCCCCGCTTGACCACACCCTTGGCATCCCTGGGATCCTCGAGTTGCTCGCAGATGGCCACCTTGAATCCCAGATCCAAAAGCCGCGCCAGGTACGTCTTGAGGGCGTGGTGTGGAACGCCCGCCAGCGGCACCGGGTTTTCGCGGTTCTTGTCGCGGGAGGTGAGCACCAGCCCCAAGGCCTCGGCGGCCACCTGGGCGTCCTCGTAGAACATTTCATAGAAATCGCCCACCCGGAACAGCAGGATGGCGTCCGGATACAGCGCTTTCTGCTCCAGATACTGCCGCATCAGCGGCGTCACGTCGGCGGATGCGGGATCAGGATTTCTTGTTTTCGGATGCAATGCCGGTCACCTCGGATTTTGACTGGATTTCCAGGTGGCCCTTCTCGGTGGGAACCAGCCGGATCTGCATGCGTACCTCGAAGGTGAGATACGTCAGCAGTTTCAACAATTCCGAACTGAGATTGATGGAGCCGAAATAACTGGCCAGTTCCTTGCGGACGGTGGATACCACGTCGGCTCGCAGGGCCTGCACCTGCTCCTTGCCATACGCCACAATCTCCTGCGGAATGCGCACCGGGACCTTGCGCCATCCCTCGTCGCCCGCGGCCAGCATGCGCGCGATGAAATCCCCCAGCATGGACGCCACGCGGTCCCGCACGCCGGCATCGCCGGCGCCTTCCACTCGGACCGTCTCGGGCGGTGCGCCGGAATCGTCTTCGCGGTTCATTGCAGCACCTCCATGTTGCGGTAGATCTTGCGGGCCGCCGCCCGGGCCGATTCCATGATGGCGGCCTCGTCGCAGGAGACCACGCGGTTCTCGCGCAGAACGAAGCGCCCCCGCACCACCGTTCCGGCCACGGCCCAGGTGTCCAGGCCGAAGTAGAGATGCCCCGCGAAGTTGCCGGCGGAAAGCGGCGTGGGCTCGTCATAGCGCAGGATGGTCAGGTCCGCACCCGCGCCGGGCCGGATTTCGTCGAGCACCAGGCCGAAAGCCCTGCCCAGGGTCTTCTGGGCCTCGCGCATCATGCGCAGGGGCTCCGAGAAACCGATGGGGGGCTCGTCCTCGCGGCCGCGGAAGAAGGCGGCGCGCAGTTCCGAAACGATGTCGTTGTCGATGCCATCCGTTCCCAGTTGCCAGCGTCCCCGGTCCAGGCGGGCCCGGCCCACGCGGTTGTTCATGTTGGATCGCGGATTGTGGACCAGGGTCACGTCGCACTCGGCCAGGAGATCCAGTTCCACGGGGGTGAGATGGACGCCGTGGGCCAGGATGTCCACGGGCCGCAGAAGCCCGCGGCGCTGCAGCCGGGCGACGGGATCGGCGCCGAACCGCTCGAGGCTCACGGTGCGGTCGGCCGCGTCCTCCAGGAGATGGATGTGCAGCGCCATGCCGTCGTCCAGGCAGACCCGGGCCATCTCGTCGAACGTGGCGTCGGTGATGGTGAAGGAGGCATGGGCGCCCATGCAGCCGCGCACCAGCGGATGGCGCGCGCATTCGGCGGCGAAGCGCCGGTTTTCGGCGATGCCGGCCGGTCCCTCGGCCGAGCCGTTGCGATCCGTCACCTCGTAGCACAGAAGCCCGCGCAGGCCGGTCTCCTCGAAGGCCTTCTGCAGGCGGGTGAGACTGCCCGGAATGCAGTTGGGGCTGGCATGGTGATCGATGACACCGGTCACGCCCGCCCGGGCCGCGCCCAGAAGGCCGGCCAGACCGGAGGCGTGCACGGTCTCTGGATCCAGCGCGCGATCCAGCACCCACCACAGATACTCCAGCGTCTGCACGAAATTCGAGGGCGTCCGCCGGGGCGCCGGCATGCCGCGGGCGAGCGCCGAATACAGGTGGGTGTGCCCCACCACCCAGCCGGGCGTCACGAGATGGCCCGGCAGCGCCACCACCAGATCCAGTTCCTGGGGCGCCACGTCCGGCCCCGCCTCCAGGATGACGCCGCTCTTGGGATCCATGCGGATGCAGCCGGTATAGAGATCTCCGTCCGTCAGGGAAGTCAGGATGCGCACCTGCGTCAATGCGAGAGTATCCATGCCAGATCCTTTCTCAGGAGTTGATCCACGTGATGACGCGGCAGGCGGCGCCGCGCCAGGAAGCGTCCCCTCGGCGGCCCTTCGGCCACGGCGCCTTCCCGCAGCAGCCAGTGTCCGCGGCTCATGACGCCGAGCACCGAGCCGGGCGCGAGGATGCCGGCCCATGGATTGAAATCCACGGCACCGGGAAGGGGATCCGCATCCAGATCCGTGACGCCGAAGGGGTCCAGAACCACCAGATCCGCATCGGCCCCCGGCACGATCGCTCCCTTGCGCGGGTAGAGCCCGCAAATCATGGCGGGAAAAGTGGACAGCACGTGGGAAAGCCGTTCCAGCCCGAAACGGCCCGCCCGGGGACCGCCGGCGAACGTCATGAAGAACCGGGAGCCGATGGCGGACATGCCATTGGGAATCCGGGTGAAATCCTCCACGGCGCAGCGCGCGTCCGACGAAAACGGGCAGTGGTCCGTGGCCACGAACTGCAATGCGCCCACCGTGAGGGCGTCCCAGAGCGCCTGGGCGTCGGCCTGGGTGCGGATGGGGGGAGAACAGACGTAGTGGGCGGCTTCCGGAAACGGCCGCTCGAGCATTCTTTCCGTGAACCAGAGGTAATGCGGGCAGGTCTCCCCGAATACCGGCAATCCCTCCATGCGGGCCTGCATCAGGAGTTCCGCCGCGCTGGCCGTGGAAACGTGGACGATGACCGTGGGGCATCCGGTCCTGCGGACCAGGCCGATGATCTGCTCCACGGCCCGCGCCTCGGTTTCGGACGGCCGGGTGCGCGCATGCTCGATGGGCGCAAGGCGGCCTTCGGCCACGGCTTCGCCCCGCAGGCGCTCGATCGCGTCGCCGTCCTCGGCATGCACGAACACCACGCCGCCGGCGGGCCCCACCGTTTCCATCACCCGCGCGATGTCTCCGAGCGGCAGTTGCAGCCGCCCCGGATAGGCCAGAAACACCTTGAAACCCGTGACGCCCCGTTCGATCCAGCGGGGAATCTCCTCGAGGGTCTCTTCGGTCACCGAAGGCACGCACAGGTGAAAAGCATGGTCCACGAGCGAACCGGCCGCCTTTTCCTGCCAGCGGCGCATGGCCGACTCGAAACTTTCCCCCGGATCGGGCGTGACGTATTCCACCACGGTCGTGGTGCCGCCGGCTGCGGCCGCGCGCGTGCCGGAGGAAAAATCGTCCGCGACCGAAGCCGCGCCCACCTGCAGGTGCAGATGGGTGTGCATGTCCACGAATCCCGGCAGCAGCAGCAGGCCGCCCAGGTCATACACGTCGTCCGTGGGCGAAGGGTCCGCGTCGAATCCCACCCACACGATGTGCTCCCCTTCCACCACCACGTCCTGAGGCGCAAGCCCCAGCGGCGTGACCGCCATCGCATGCTTGAAAATGCTTCGTTTCTCGCTCATGGCCCGAAAACGGCTCCCACCTCTCGAGAATGCCTCTTCCAGACGCCGGCCGGCGGCTGCACGCCGCAACGGGCTGCCGCCGGGAATCCTCGGTCCCGCCAACGGAACGCGGACGGACTCTACTATGAATTGCAACAGTTGAAAACAGGGGAATGTTTGCCTATGCTGGAGCCGCATTTTTTCAGAATCCGTCCTTCCCGGCGGATCCCCCCGGAGTGAAGAGAATGCGAAACTGGTGGATGTCCGGCATTGTGATCCTCATGTTGACAGCCTGTTCCGGAAACGGGAAATCCTCTTCCGAATCCGGGGGAGGCAAGGCCAGTTCCCCCGCGGCGCCGGACCAGCCAGCCCAGCCCGCGCCCCCCGATGCCGCGCCAGCCGGGCGGCCGGCGCAGGATGCGACTCCCGTCGATGCCGTGCCCTCCCCGGACAGGATGCAGGATCCCGTGTACGAATGCGCCGCCGGCGCCTGCCGGTGGGTCGAGAGGAAGGATGCCGAAGCGCGCGGCCTTTCGTTCATCGATCTGAGCGACGGGTTCGCCCCCATGATCTTTTCGGAACAGACGCCGGGCCGGGACGACGCCTCGCCCAACCCCTACCGCAAGACGTATCTGAACCTGGCGCAGGACAAGACCGACGAGGACGGCAACCCGCTCAAGCCGGGCGAGCACAACTACCTCGAACTGTACGGCATCATGCCCACGCTGGGCGTGCTGCAGGAGCGCTTCTCCCGTTCCACCACCCACCCCTGCGCCGCGCAGATCGACTATGCGAAGTTCCGCAACCTCAAGGGTTTCATCCAGTGGACTCCCGGAAATGTTGCCAAATATAAAAAACGCTACGAGGCGGCGAAATCCGCCTTCTTCGGCTGGGCCAAAAAACGGCGCATCGCCGATCCCGACGCCTGGCTCGCCGATCCCGCCAACACGAAGAAGCCCGACGTGGCCGTAGCCTACATGAGCGCCAAGAACCTGTACGACGGGCTGGTGGAGTTGAAGAAACGCCTGGAATGCGAGGAAATCGTCAAGCCGGGCGAATTGAAGGACGGCATCTTCGATGAAGCCATGCACCGCGCCATCCGGCGCTTCGAGCGCAAGCACCGGATCTATGGATGGGGCTTCGTCAATGACAAAATGCAACCTTATCTCAACGCCACCCTCCTGGAAAACGACCACCAGGCACTGGTACGGGTGCTCACCGAGCGGGTCGCCCATTCACTCGCAATTTTTGAAGATGGATCCGTCCGGCTGGAGGGCAAGCCAGCGCCCGGGCGTCCCCTCAACCTC
>CAZEZP010000005.1:0-23852 GCA_964516435.1 uncultured Kofleriaceae bacterium
CGGTCGGTACGGTTCCCCGCCGCGCGCTAGCAAGACCATCCTGCTCAAGGACATCGCCACTCCCATCTCCGCCAACCATCCGGAGTTCGTGCTCATGGGCCTGCTCCGCGGAGAGCGTCACGGGGAAGTCACGGACATGGAGCGGCCCGTGCGCGGCGGGGTCATCTCCGCCACGTTCGACGAGCCCGCCGCCCGCCACGTGCAGGTGGCGGAGATGGTCATCGAGAAGGCCAAGCGCCTCGTCGAGCACCGCAAGGACGTGGTGATCCTGCTCGACTCCATCACGCGCCTGGCGCGCGCCTACAACACGGTGGTGCCGCCCTCCGGCAAGATCCTGTCCGGCGGCGTGGACTCCAACGCCCTGCACAAGCCCAAGCGCTTCTTCGGCGCGGCGCGCAACGTGGAAGAGGGCGGGTCCCTCACGATCATCGCCACGGCGCTGGTGGACACCGGCTCCCGCATGGACGAGGTCATCTTCGAGGAGTTCAAGGGCACCGGCAACAGCGAGATCCATCTGGACCGCAAGCTCATGGAGAAGCGCATCTTCCCGTGCCTGGACATCAACAAGTCCGGCACCCGCAAGGAAGAACTGCTCCTGCCGGCCCACGTGCTCAACCGCGTGTGGATCCTGCGCCAGTTGCTGCATCCGCTCAACGTCATCGATGCCATGGAGTTCATGCTCGACAAGTTGTCCAAGACCGACAACAACCAGGAATTCGTGGACTCGATGTCCGTCTGATTCGGAGGGTGTGCGCATGAAGCCCCTGGATATCGCCCAGAAGATCGGCCCCGCCAAGATCGAGGCCATGGTCGACGAACTCAATTCCGGGCAGTTCAAGCGGATTCTCACCGCCGGCGACGTGTCCACCCGGATCCCCTCGACGGTGCTCTCGCTCAAGGCCCGCACCCGCATGTGGAAGGACCGCCTGCTCGAGGCCATCGCGGGCGGCAACCCGTCCATCGCGTCGGCGCTGATTTACGAGTGGCTGCTGGGCCGCCGGCGCGCCATGCTCGTGCGCTACCTGGATCTGCTCGAGGTCAAGCACCGCAACGGCGAGACCGACGAGACCTTCCTCAAGACCATTCCCGAGCCGACGCTGCGGGCCAAGGCCGCCGAACTGGCCAAGGAGTTCGACCCGCAGGACGTGGCCATCTACGTCCATTTCCTGGATTACCATCAGCATGCGGACGTGTTCGCCAACGAAGGTCCCTTCGTGGAGATGCTCGCGCCCGCGGCCGCGTGAGGCCGCCGCATGAAGCCGCGCCCGACGCCACCGGAGAGCGGCCGGCAGGAGACGGCCCGGCACCGGGCGGGCGCCTGCGCCTGGCATCCCGGCGAGCGCGCGGTGCTCGCCTGCGCGCGCTGTGGATCCCCCATGTGCGCGGAGTGCGTGGAGACGCTCGGCGGTCGCGACCTGTGCATCGAGTGCGCACGCGCGCACCGGCGTTCCCGGTGGAAGGCGGCGGGGCTGGCGTTCGGCTTGTTCGGCGTTCTCGTCCTCCTGGGGGCGCTGGCCCTGTGGAAACAGGCAGCGCGGCGCGCGGCGCGTCAGGAAGACACCGCGATGCTGGCCCGCCAGGTGGAGGCCGATCCCGACAACGACATCCTGCGCATGCAGTACGTGGGGGCGCTCACCCGGCGGGGGAACCTCGACGAGGCCATCGTGCAACTGGCCCGCGTCATCGAGCGCAACCCGCGCAACGCGCTCCTGTATGAACGCATGTTCCGGCTGTGCATGCGCGCGCGCCGCTACGACGACGCCCTGCTGTGGGCCGAGCGGCAACTGGGCAATGAACCGAATTCGTTCCGGTGGCTGGGGTACCAGGGCGATGCGTTCCTGGCGCAGGGGCGCCGGCAGGAGGCCGAGGCCAGTTGGCTGCAGGCCTACGCACTGGCCCCGTCGGACGGGGAACTGGCGCTGAAACTGGCGGATCTCTACGTGCAGGACCAGCGCTTCGCGGATGCGCAGGCCGTGCTCTCGGCCACGCTCGAGCGCATGCCCGACGGGAAACTGCGGGATCTGGTCGTGCTGCGCCTGGGCGAGGTCCGGCGGCAACTGGGCAAGGAGCCGCCCCCGGACGAACCGTGAAATCAGGAGGAGGAGATGTCCAAGACGCCCATGGATGACCTGTTTGCGTTCGCCGCCGACGAAACCGTGCGGCAGGTGCCGGAAGGCGCCCTGCAGCCGGAGCCGGCGGAGGGTGCGGAACTGGCTGGCGGTCCGGATGCGGATGCCCCGGCCGGGCCGGAGCCGTCCGAACCCCGCGAGACGGGGAGTTTTTCCATCGCGGGCATGGACGGCCTGTTCGGCGCGCTGTGGCAGGACGCTCCGCCGGCGGCCGTCGGAACCGGCGGCGAGCGGCGCCCCCGGGTGAAGGCCGAGGAGTTCGCCGCGCAGCAGCGCGAGATTTCCATTTCCGAGTTCTTCGCCAAGAACAAGCAGTTGCTGGGGTTCGACTCGGCCGCGCGCGCGCTGATGACCACGGTCAAGGAGGCCGTGGACAACAGCCTCGACGCCTGCGAGGAGGCGGGCATCCTGCCCACCATCATCGTGGAGATCCATCCGCTGGAGGAGGGCCGCATGCGCGTGGTGGTGCAGGACAACGGCCCTGGCATCGTGCGCGAGCAGATTCCCAAGATCTTCGGGCAGTTGCTCTACGGGTCCAAGTTCCACCGCCTGCGCCAGTCGCGCGGGCAGCAGGGCATCGGCATCTCGGCCGCCGGCATGTACGGGCAGTTGACCACGGGCAAGCCCATGCGCATCACCTCGCGCATCGGGGAGCGCCATCCGGCCCATCATTTCGAGTTGATGATGGACCTCAAGAAGAACCGCGCCCGCATCATCAAGGACATGGTGGTGGACTGGGACGTGGAGCACGGCACCCGTGTGGAGATCGAACTGGAGGCGCAGTACAAGGGCGGGCGCCAGAGCATCGACGAATACCTGGCCCAGACGGCGGTGGCCAATCCGCACGCGGAAATCTTCTTCACGAATCCGCGCGGCGAGAAGATCCACTTCCCGCGGGTGTCGGGAGAACTGCCCCGGCAGCCGGAGGAAATCCGGCCGCATCCGCACGGGGTGGAACTGGGCATGCTCATCAAGATGCTGCGCGAGAGTTCCCACCGGCGGGTCAGTTCCTGCCTGCAGGAGGAGTTCTCCCGCGTCACGCCGCGCGTGGCCGAGGAAATCTGCCAGAAGGCGGGCGTGGCTCCCACGCGCAACCCGCAGAAGCTCACCGGCGACGAGATCCAGGCCATCTACAAGGCGATTCCGCAGGTGAAGATCATGGCGCCGCCCTCGGGCGCCGTGGTGCCCATCGGGGAGGATCTGCTGCGCCGCGGCCTGGCCCGCCAGATCCGGGGCGCAGAGTTCTACGTGAGCCGTAGCCGCCCGCCGCGCGTGTACAGGGGCAACCCGTTCCTGGTGGAGGTGGCGCTGGCCTACGGCGGCGAGTTGATGGGGCTCGTGGAGCACGGCGACGTCGGCGAGAAGACCGTGGCCGGCGTGGCGCTGGATCCCGAGAAGACCGTGGCGGCGGCACTGCTGGATCTGCCGGGCTTCACGCGCAAGAAGGTGGCCGAGTGCCTGGAGAAGACCGGGATTTCCCCGCGCACCCGCGTGAAGTCGCTGGAGTTCACGGAAATCGCACAGTTGCGGGCGGCGTACGATTCCTTCGCCAGGCAGGAGGCCGATTCCACGTCGGCGCAGATCATCCGGCTCGCCAACCGCGTGCCGCTTCTGTACCAACTCAAGGCGTGTGCGATATCGCGGGCCATCATGGAGATGAACTGGCGCCGCTACGGCATCGCCCAGCCGCGCGGGGGATTCCCGCAGGGACCGCTCGTGATCATGGTGCATTTCGCTTCCGTGTGGGTGCCGTTCACCTCCGAGAGCAAGGAAGCGATCGCCCATTACGACGAGGTGCTGGAGGAAATCCGGCTGGGTCTGCAGGACTGCGCGCGCGAACTGTCGGAGTTCCTGTCGCAGAAGGTGAAGATCAAGGCCAGCCGCGAGCGCAAGTCCCTGTTTTTGCGCTACGTGCCCGACCTGGCGCGCGCGCTGGCGGCGCTCTCCGGGGAGAAGGTGGAATCGGTGGATGCCGCCATCCAGGAAGCCCTCGAGGAATATGCGCAGACGCTGGAACTGCCGGAAAAGGCCGCACTTGAGGCGGATTTGCCCCCGGTAGGCGTCGTGGCGGGCGCCGATGGCCCGGATGCGCCGGAAGGGGAGGACTTCGCCGGAGCGCCGGAGGAAACGCCCGGCCCGGATGCGGGAGGTGAGTGATGGCTTCGAAGCGTGAGAAGAAGGACGAGCAGATTCTGGCCCGCATGCGCGCACTGGCGCTGGAGGTCATCGAGGGGTTTCGCAACAAACAGAATCCGCCGGTGATGATTCCGCAGCGTTCGCTGGGGAACTCGGTGTTCGACGAACAGACCCGCATCATCCGCATGGGCGACAAGTTGCAGGAGCGCCTCTTCTTCCATCAGGGGCAGGCCAAGCGCTTCATGCAGACGTTCCTGGTGGGGGCCGCATGCAAGGAACTGCTGGACGTGGGCAAGACCACAAGCATCCGTGACCTCTTCTACATGACCAAGCACACCCTGGCCAAGGGCGAGAACACCTTCGACGACCAGTCGGAGTCCGACGCCATCATCGAGGACCTGGAAGTCACGCTCTCGGCCCTGCGCGAGGAGTTGCACCTGTTCGCCTCCAACCGGGGCACCATGGTGGGCAACATCACGCTCGTGGATTCGGGGGACACCATCGACTGCCGGCACGTGGGCTCCGGTGGCTACGGCATTCCGTCCATCGTCGAGGAGCACGTCATCCAGTTCAAGAAGTGCGAGGCCGAATTCGTGCTGATCATGGAGAAGGACGCCGTCTGGCGCCGCCTCAACGAGGACAAGTTCTGGAAGAAGCACAACTGCATCATGATCCAGTCCGGGGGCCAGTCCTCCCGCGGGGTGCGCCGGCTGCTGCGGCGCCTGCACGACGAGTTGAACCTGCCGGTGTACGTGCTCGTGGACAATGACCCGTGGGGGTTCTACATCTACAGCGTGCTCAAATACGGCTCGATCAGCCTGGCGTTCGAGTCCGAGCGCATGGCCATCCCGCGGGCGCGGTTCCTGGGCCTGTCTTCCTTCGACCGCGAGAAGTTCGATCTGCCCTCGGTGGTCACCATCGCGCTCAACAAGAAGGACGAGGAGCGCGCGCGCCAGATCATGGGCTATCCCTGGTTCCAGGACAAAAAGTGGCAGCGCGAAATCAAAAAAATGATGGAATCGCGCGTGAAACTGGAGCTCGAAGCGCTCTCCGCCCGCGGCATCTCCTTCATCTCCGAGAAATACCTTCCGGAAAAGATTCGCAACGACGATTTCCTCGATTGACGCCTCGATTGAAACGTCTCCGGTCGAAAGATGTGGTCGCCGCTTCCGGCGAGGCGCGGCATGGATGCGGTGCAGAATGCGCGGGTGTCGCCATTTTCGGCCGGTTTCCTGCTTTTTTTCCGGGAATGTGCTAGTTTGCCGGCCATGCGAACTTTTTTTTCCTTTGCGATGGCTTTCCTGCTGAGCGCCAGTTGCACGCACTGCAAATCCAGAACCTGCCACTGTCCCGCGAAGGAGGCGGACCTCACGAACTCCCCGGCGCGGGCGGATGCCGGTGATGCGGCGCCCATGCGGCCCAAGCCCGTGGTGAACCGGGTGGAGGAACCGCAATGCCCTGCCGGATGGAAGGCTCCCGAGGAAACGGCGCAGGCCCACCGCATTGCGCATGCGTTTTTGCCGTTCCCATGGAAGGTGCGGGCCGTTTTCCGGGCGGGTGCGCGCATCACGGCCCGTCCTGCGCGCCTGGCGGGGGACCGCTGGATACTCGCCGACCACCGGGGGCGCGTGCGGGCCATCGACATCCGGAAGGCGAACGGCCGCTGGAGTCTGCAGGAAGCCTGGAAGGCGCAGTTGCCGGACATCGTGTGGAGCGCGCCGAAGGTCTCGGCCGATGGCAGGAGCCTGTGGGTGGGCTGCGACGACGATTCCGTGTACCGGCTGGATGCCGCCACGGGGAAGGTGCTGGGGCAGGTCCGGCCATTCGAATGCACGTTCACCCGGAAGAACGACCCGGAGGCCACCCGCTGCGACGTGGACAACGAGTTCGTTTTGCTTCCGGACGCCTCCGTGCTGGCCGGCGGCGGCGGAATCGCCCGCATCTTGCCCGATGGCACCATCGCCTGGCGGTTTCCCGTGACCAGCCACGTGCGGGGCGCGCCGGCCGTGGATGGCGAGGGCCATCTGTATTTTTCCACGCTGGGTGGGGAAATCGTTTCGCTGGATGCGCAGGGGGCGCTGCGCTGGCGGGAGCGCGTGCGTTCGCGCTGCGATTCCACGCCGGTCCTGGCCGGCGGGTGCCTGGTGATCCTGGGTTGCGACGACAGTTCGCTCAACGCGTTTTCCACGCTCGACGGGCGTCCCGTCTGGAAACTGTTCGCGCCCGGTGCCTTCCGCGGGGCAGGCGCCCTGTCGCCGGATGGAAGCGTGCTGTACTGGGGGGGCTTCGATCGCCACCTGTATGCCGTGGAGACGGCCACGGGCAAGGTGCGCTGGCGCTATCGCACGTCCGGGCGGCATCTGGGAGCGCCGCTCGTGGATGCGGGCGGCCATGTGCTGGTGTTCCCGGAAGAGAACCGCGGCTACTGGCTGGATGCCGAAGGGCACCTGCGGGGCACGCTGGATTTGCCGGCCATCGCGGATGCGCCGCCGGCATTCGTGGACGAGGACGCCGTGCTGCTGGCGCTGGAAACGGGAGACGTGCTTCTGCTGGCGGGCGCGGACAAATGAAATACGAAAACCAAAAAAAATAAAATGAATTGCAAGATTCAGAAAATACAAGAGATATTGCAAGGAAGGAACAAAGCATAATGTCATTCAATTCCGATATCCCCATTACCGAGAACCAGTTGCGCCTGTTCATGGCGTCGCAGCCGGAAGGCGTGCGCCTTTCCGACATCGAGCGGCATTTCTCGGCCAGCCGCCGCCAGCGCACGCAGTTGAAGGAGACGCTTTCGCGCCTCATGGATGCCGGCACGGTCGAAATGGTCAAGGGCGGGCGCTACCGCTGGGCGGGGGCTTCGCCCAAGGCGTCCCCGGCGGGCATTCCAGGGCTGGAGGGCGAATTGCGGCTCACCCAGAGCGGCAACGGATTCGTGCTGCTCGAGCGCACGCTGCAGGACGTGTTCATCGCGCGGGAAAACGTGGGCGCCGCCATGGATGGGGACCGCGTGCGCATCGTCTCGTGGAACGCGCCGCGCGGTCCCGAAGGGCGCGTGGAAGCCGTGGTGAGCCGGGGGCGTACGGCCATCACGGGCGTATTGCGGCCCCGGGGGGCCCGGTTCCAGTTCGTGCCCGACGACCCGCGCCTGGTGCGCATGGTCCAACTGGAAGGCGAGATTCCGCCGGAATCCGTGGGGCAGAGCGTGATCGCGCGCATCGTGCGCTATCCCGAGGCCGTCGCCGAGCCGGTCGTGGTGGAAATCGCGCGCATCATGGGCCCGCCGGGCTTTCTGACCACCGAAATCGAGAAGACTCTGGCCATGGCGGGCGTGCAGGACGCCTTTCCGGCCGCCGTGGAGGAGCAGGTCCTCGCCATTCCCGCCAGCGTGCGGGAAAGCGAGATGCGCAACCGGCGCGATTTGCGCGGCCTGAATTTCGTGACGATCGATCCCAGGGACGCCCGGGACTTCGACGATGCCATCTGCATCGAGCGCACGGATGGCGGGTTCCACCTGTGGGTGGCGATCGCCGACGTCTCGCACTACGTGGTGCCGGGCACGCCGCTGGATGACGAGGCCGCCCGCCGGGGACTGTCGCTGTATCTGCCGGACCGGGCCATTCCCATGCTGCCCAAGGCGCTTTCGGCCGGCATCTGCTCGCTGCGCCCGGACGAGGACCGCCTGGCCATGGTGGTGGAACTGGAATACACCCGCGCCGGCGTGCGCACGGGCGTGGAGGCGTATCCGGCCGTCATCCGCTCGAAGGCGAGGCTCACCTACGAGCAGGTGGCGGGCGTGCTCGCCGGGGATCCCGTGGATGTGCCGTTCTCGGACATGCTGCGGCTGGCAGCCGATTGGGCGGGCATCTTGCACCGGCGGCGCATCGAGCGGGGCGCGCTCGAACTGGAGTTGCCGGAAGCCAAGGTGGTGCTCGACGAGGACGATCCCCTGCGGGTGCGCGGCATCGTCAAGAGCATTCCCAATCCGCAGACCAAGACGGCCTACAATCTGGTCGAGGAAGCCATGCTCGCAGCCAACGAGGCGGTGGGAGAGATTCTCGCCGACGCGGGGCAGCCGGTGCCCTGGCGCGTGCACGACGAGCCCGACCCGGAGAAGATCGAGGCTTTTTTGCGCTTTGCTGCGTATCTGGGGGTGGACGTGCCCCGGGAGATGGGGCCGCGCTGGTTTTCGGATGTGTTCGATTCCATTGCGCGGCATCCGGCCCGGTCGGCCATTTCATACGTGCTGTTGCGCTCGCTCAAGCAGGCGCAGTACCGGCTCGAGAACGTGGGCCATTTCGCCCTGGCCTCGCCCACGTATCTGCATTTCACGTCGCCGATTCGCCGCTATCCGGACCTGATGGTCCACCGGGCGCTCAAGGAGGTCTGGCGCAAGCGCCGCCAGCCCACGGGCGAGGAGAGCCTGCCGCCGGCGCCGGGGCCCGAGCGCACCGGCGAGATGGCCGTACGCGCCTCGGCGGCCGAGCGGCGCGCCATCGAGGTGGAGCGAAAGGTCACCGACATCTATCGCGCCTGGTTCATGCGCCCGCGGATCGGCGAGACGTTCGTGGGGACCATCCAGTCGATCACGCGCTTCGGCCTCTTCGTGGGCATCGAGGAGCCCTTCGTGGAAGGGCTCGTGCGGTTGGACTGGCTTTCCGAGGAATTCTTCGAATACGACGAGGAACTGGGAATCGTGCGCGGCGCCACCACGCGCCGCGAGCTCATGCCGGGGGATCCCGTGCGGGTGGTGCTGGTCAAGGCCGACGTGGTGCTCGGCCAGTTGTCGTTCGAGGTGGACGGCTCCGTGTTCGACCTGGTGGGACCGCGTGAGCGGGCTCCGAAGAAACGCGATGTTCCCGTGCAACTTTTGGCCGGCAGGGGAAAGTCCGGCCGCGGCGGCCGGCAGGAAGGAAACGGGAAGCCTTCCCGCGGATCGAAGCCGGAAGGCGGGAAACGGGACGGGAAAGGACGCAGGCGATGACCATGGAAGGAAGGATGACGCATCGTGAACTGGCCCAGAAGCGCGAGGACGCCTTTTTGCACCCGCTGGCGGCCCGCTCGGCGCGGACACGCGGCCGCGAGCGCCCGGAGGAACCGTGTCCGGTGCGCATGGAATACCAGCGGGATCGCGATCGCATCGTGCATTCGAAGAGCTTTCGACGGCTTTCGCGCAAGACGCAGGTGTTTCTGAATCCCGACGGCGACCACTACCGCACCCGCATGACGCACACGCTGGAGGTCATGCAGATCGCGCGCACCATCGCGCGCGCGCTCCATCTCAACGAGGATCTGGTGGAAGCCATCGCCCTGGGGCACGACCTGGGGCACACGCCATTCGGGCACTCGGGTGAGAGCGTGCTCAACAAGAAGGCCAGGAACGGATTCCATCATGCCATCCAGAGCCTGCGGGTGGTGGAGCACGTGGAGAATGGCGGGGCCGGGCTCAACCTCACCTTCGAGGTGCGCGACGGCATCCTGCGGCACACCAAGGGCAAGGGGCCCATCCTCACGCGCAATCCGGCGGCGCTTCCGGCCACGCTGGAAGGGCAGATCGTGCGGCTGTCGGACATCCTGGCCTATGTCAACCACGACCTGGAGGACGCCCTGCGCGGGGGGCTGCTGCGCGAGCCGGAAATCCCCGCCGTGGTCATCGAACGGCTGGGCGCCACCCACCGCGAGCGCATCGGCAACCTGATCCTGTCGGTGCTGGAGGCTACGGACCTGGATCGCGAGCCGTTCGTCCTGCTCACCGAAGGGGCGCATGAGGCGCTGGTGACCCTGCGGGATTTTTTGTATGAGCGTTGCTACGACCATCCCACGGTGCGCGTGGAGTTCGAGAAGGCCGAACGTCTGTTAGGCGATCTCTGGGATTACTTCATGGAAAAGAAATTCTGGAATGGGCTCGATGGCGAGTTCTCTGAGGAAAAACTCGTGGATTACCTGGCGGGCATGACGGATCGCTATGCCATCCGCAAGTGGGAGAACCTGTTCGTTCCGCAATCCTGGTTTGTGAAGGCATGAGCCAGGGGCGGGAACCCTTGTCCACAGGAAGCAAAAATTTTTCACGAAAAAGGCGGTTGCCTGCTTTTTTTCTTGGGGTAGACTTGCATCACCTTAAAGGAGGTTTGTGGCATGCGTACGAAAATTGCTTTGTTTGCAACTTTTTTCTTGATGGCTTTTCCCATGGCTGCCTGCGACGATTCCTCGAGCGGGACAAAGAATGAAGTCTGCGACAACCAGACGGACGACGATGGCGACGGGTTCATCGACTGCGAGGACCAGGACTGCTTCCGGGACGAGGTCTGCCAGAACACCAACAACGTCAATAACACGAATAATACGAACAACAATAATAATGAAAACTGCACCAACGGCACCGATGATGATGGCGACGGGTTCATCGACTGCGAGGACCAGGACTGCTTCCGCGATCCCGCCTGCAATACCGCGCCTGAAATTTGCGACAATGGATCCGATGACGACGGCGACGGCTTTGTCGACTGCTGGGATGCCGACTGCGCGGATTCCTGTGAATACCGGGAAACCTGTGACAATGGCGCGGATGATGACGAGGATGGCTGGGTCGATTGTGAGGACCAGGATTGTTTTCGTCATCAGGCGTGCACGGTCGTAACCGAAGAAATTTGTAATAATGGCCAGGATGACGACGGGAATGGTCTGGTCGATTGCGAAGATCCGGCGTGTTTTGCCTATCCGGACTGTGCCGTGGCAACGGAAATCTGCGGTAACGGCATCGACGACGATTACGACGGCTTTGCCGACTGCCTGGACCTGGATTGCGAGAGTTCCTGCACATACCTGGAGAACTGCACCAACCGCACCGACGACGATCGGGATGGCTATGTGGACTGCGACGACCAGGATTGCTGGCGGCACCAGGCCTGCTCCATCGTCGGCACGGAAGACTGCGTCAACCGTATGGATGACGACGGCGATGGCCTGATCGACTGCCAGGACCCGGATTGCCTGAACACGCCGGCCTGCCAGGGCTTCGAGATTTGTGGCAACGGGATGGATGACGACCGCGACGGATTGATCGACTGCGAGGACTTCGACTGCCAGTGGGATCCCTCCTGCAGGGTTCTGGAAGACTGCGTCAACCGCTTCGATGACGACAACGATGGCCTGATCGACTGTGCAGATCCGGATTGTGCCGGAGATCCCGCCTGCGCGATTCCGGGCGAGTGCGATGCCGTGTTCCTGACGGGCTGCTCCGGAACGACCCAGGTCTGCTATTTCCAGCGCACGGATTACCTGGGGCATTGCATGAACACGCAGGGTACCGCCGGAATCGGTCAGCAGTGCCAGACCGAAACCGACTGCCAGCCGGGGCTGTTCTGCAACCGCACCACGTATCGCTGCGCCCAGTTGTGCCACGTGGGCAGCGTGGGCGAATGCTCCAATGGGGTGCAGTGCCGCCAGGTGCAGAGTTGGGGCGGAAGCCCATATGGCGCCTGCTACTGATATTCCGCTGCCGGAAGTCGCCATTTTTCCCATTGAAATCCGTTTGAAAAAAAACGCTTTGACAATTTCCCGTTTTCGGGTAAACAACTAACCCCCGGCGTTCGTTGCTGGGAAAACGGATTTTAGGAAAGGAGATGGAAAAATGAAACTTTGGCGAAATCTTTTGGCGTTGTTGGCGGTGCTCGCCGTGGTCGCTTCCTGCGATGACGGTGGCAAGAAGAAGGCCGTGTGCGGAAACGACAAACTCGAAAGCGGCGAAGTCTGCGACGGAACGGACCTGGGTGGGGCCACCTGCCAGGATCAGGGTTTCGACGGGGGCGAACTGGGCTGTCTGGCCACTTGCGAGGGTTTCGATACGTCCGGCTGCACGAACAACACGAACAACACAAACAATACGAACAATACGAACAATACGAACAATACGAACAATACGACGCCCGGATACGTGGGCGATCCGTGCCGCAATGACGAGCAGTGCGTGAGCACCGGCGGCTTCTGCGCGGATGAAGTGGGTGATGGTATGCCGTCTGGGTACTGCCTGGCTGAATGCGCTTCCGATGCCGACTGCACCGAGCCCAATACCATGTGCATCGAGGACTACGGCATCTGCGTGAAGACCTGCACGCTGGGCGGCAACGACTGCCGCGATGCGTACGAATGCCTGGACATCGGCGAAGCCGTTGGCGTGTGCTGGGCTGCCTGTGTGGATGCTTCCGATTGCCCCACCACCGGCATCTGCAATGCGGAAGAAGGGTTCTGCGTGGTGCCGCCCGAGCAGTGCACCGGCGGAGCGGACGAGGACATGGATGGAAAAACCGACTGCGATGACGAGGACTGCGCCTCCATGCCCGAATGCGGCTGCACCGAGGACAATCTCAACAACCACGCGGGGACCGATGCATATGTGCTGGATCTGGGCACCATCCCGGCCTCCATTCAGGGTTACATCTGCGGCCCGGCCAACGAGGACTGGTTCAGCATCACTCCGGCGACTGGCTTCGCTGCCCGCATCACGCTGGCTTTCACCCATTCGGTGGGCGATTTGGATCTCTCCCTCCAGGATGCCAATTTCCAGGAATTGGATTCCTCGGCGGGTACTTCAGACACGGAAGTAATCACGTATGATTTGGTGGCGGGTACTACTTATTATATCCAGGTTTCTGGCTGGTCGGGAGCCATTGGCGCCTACACCCTGACCGTGGATTATTCCCCGGCCGACCTCGAGGCCACCATCACCCCGAATCCGGCACAGGGCGTCCCGGGCGGTGCCGTGAACCTGAACGTTCAACTCGCCAACGTGGGCGGCCTGCCCGCCAACAACGTCACGGCCCAACTGCTTTCCTCGGATCCGGATGTGACCATCGTCGACGGGACGGCTTCCTTCGGGAACATCGCCGTGGGAACCTCAGCCACCAACGGCGCCGATGCCCTGTCGTTCACCATTTCGTCCAACCACAAGAACAACCAGCCCGTCGCCCTGACGCTCGAAGTGACGGACGCCAATGGCGGCGCCTGGTCCTTCCCGGTGAGTGTGCCCGTGCCGTATGCGGCGCTCGAGGCTGCCAACCTGGCCATCAACGACACGGCTGGCAACAATGACCATTTCATCGATCCGGGTGAAACCGCCGCGCTGGCCTTCGACATCCGCAATGCGGGCGCTGCGGCGGCCACTGGCCCGGTGTCGGTGGGCATCGTGGTGCATTCCTCTTCGACGGCTGCCGGCACTACCATCACGGCTCCGGCAAACGTCGTCTGCTCCACGGGCGACCTCGCGGCAGGAGGCGCGGCGACTTGCACCCCCTGGACCCTGGCGGTCCCGGCGGGCGCCTCCAACGGGCAGACCATCGTGCTGGACTTCACCTTCACGGCCGGCAATGGTGACTCCTGGACGGATCGTGAGGTCATCACGGTTGGGCCGCGCACCTACCAGTCCATCCTGACGACGCTGGATCCTGCCGGCGACAACGGGAACTATGCCTGCGATCTGGTCGATGTGCAGGCCTACGTGGACATGTCCAACGTCCTGCATGTCAGGACCGTATTCGCCTCCGCCTGCAACCTCACGGGCATCCACGACATCTACATCAGCAATGGCACCACGGCCGTGACCCTGACGCTCGAGAACAACGCCAAGAGCATCTGGTCCAATTCCTCCGGCTCGTGGGCCGAGGTGGCCGCTCCGGCTTCCTTCACCATCAGCCCGCTGTCTGGCTCGACGACCCAACTGGAATATCAGATCCCCATCGCCGACATCCCGACGCTGACCTTCTCGGGCAACACCATGCGCATGTTCGCTGCTGTCATCGCTTCCTGGAGCGAGTCCGACTACAACGACTATGCGCCCGATTCCGTGGGCGGCGCCATGCCGTGGGTGGATTTCACCTGGTAGTCCTTTCATGAACACAGGGGCCGCTGGATCCGGCGGCCCCTTCTTCTCCCTTTCAACGGAAAAGACGCAATGAGCACGCAGCCATCCAAGGAACTCAAGACGTTTCCCAATCCCCGCCCGGGGCGCCGCTATGCCATCGAGATCGAGACCGATGAATTCACGGCGCTGTGTCCCATGACGGGGCAGCCCGACTTCGCCACCATCCACATCACCTACGTGCCGGACCAACTGTGCGTGGAACTCAAGTCCCTCAAGTTGTACCTGTGGAGTTACCGGCAGGAAGGCGCCTTCCACGAGGAGGTGACCAACCGCATCCACGATGACCTCGTGGCCGTCCTGGCGCCGCATTCCATCACGGTGCGCGGGGATTTCAACATCCGCGGCGGCCTGCACACGCAGGTCACGGTCTCTTCGGAAAAGGGCGTTCCCGCGGACGTCCGGTAACGCCCCGTGCTGGACGGAACACTTGAACTGTTCGCCCAGACCGCTCCCGGTCTGGAGGCGTTGACGCAGGCCGAGTTGCATTTCCTGGGCGTGGGTGCGGCGCACGCGGTTCCCGGCGGCGTTCCTTTTTCCGGCGATTTCTCTGTGCTCATGCGGGCGGCGCTCCACCTGCGCACGGCGTCGCGCATCCTGATGCGCATGGCCCGTTTTCCCGCTTACAATCTGCGCCAACTGGCATCCCGGTCGAAAGCCATACCCTGGGAGCACGTCCTGCATGCAAAAGACCGTGTGTTCGTGAAGGCGGCCTGCCAGTCTTCGGCCATCTATCACGACAAAGCGGCATCCGAGCGCGTGCTCGAAGCGGTCTGCATCCGGACGGGCGGTTCGCCTGCCTCGGTGGCCGAGGATGCCACGGCCACGGTTTTTTTGCGCATCGAGCATGACCTGTGCACGCTGAGCGTGGATGCCACGGGGCTGATGCATCAGCGCGGCTACCGGCAGGAAACGGCCAAGGCGCCCCTGCGCGAAACGTGGGCGGCTGCGGTCCTGCTGCTTTCCGGCTGGGACGGGACGAGGCCGCTTCTGGATCCCATGTGCGGTTCGGGCACGTTTCCCATCGAGGCCGCCTGCATGGCGGCGGGGATTCCCGCCGGCCGGTTGCGCCGCTTCCCCTTCCTTCAATGGCCGTCCTGCGATGGGCAGGCATGGAAAGCGCTCCTGCAGGAGGCCGATGCGCATGTCCATCCCATTGCGGTTCCCATTCTGGGGGCGGACCGGGATGCGGGCGCCGTCGAAGCGGCCCGGCGCAATGCCGCCCGCGCCGGCGTGGAACGGTTCGTGTCGTTCGAATGCCGGCCGTTGTCCGCCACGCCCGCCATGACCGGCCCCGGCCTTCTCGTATGCAATCCGCCCTGGGGAGAGCGGGTCGGGGATCGCCGGCATCTGCGGGATCTGTATGCCGCCCTGGGCAATGTGATACGAAGCCGGCTACCGGAGTTCCGGGTGGCGCTGCTCACGCCGCATGAATTTCTGGCCCGTGCGGCCGGGCTTTTCGATACGGCACCGGCGGTGACGTTTCCATCCGGCGGCGTTCGCGTGCGGGTGTACCTGTCCTGAAACCGGATTTTCATTTTTTTTGTTAAGCCCATTTCGGCCCAAGGCGAGGGGAAGGGGCGCAGGGAGAGGACCGGACGCTCAGCGCGGGCGCAGGCGCGCGCCGGAAAACTGCAGCCCCGATACGCGTTGCCCATCGCTCCCGACGGCCCCCGTATGGGCCGCATCGAACTGGATTTCCACCGGAATGTCGCGCCTGAGCAGGCGGAAGTGCACCCAGGCCACGGGGGTGTCATCGAAGGAGAATCCGCCGGGATTGGCCGCGATGCCGGCGATGAGCACGCCTTCGCGCGTCGCCGAGGCGGTATGCGGCGCTCCCCAGGCGGGATCCGGCTCGAACCCCGCCGGCCCGAGCGCCCGGGGGTCGAATGAGAGCCGCAGGGCGATGCCGTGGATGCCGGTCAATCTCCGGGCGGCCAGGGTCAGCGTCAGGCGGTTTTCCTGGATTTCCCCCCGCAGCACGTACAGCCCCGCGTCCGGGGGAATTTCCAGCAGGATTTCCGGATTTTTGACCTTCGAACCGCCGCATGCCGCCAGCACGAAGGACAATCCCAGAAGCCACGGCAGGAAGGAGAAATCCATTTTTTTCTGCAGGTTCCCGTGCGTCATCGGGCACCTCCCCACTGGCCGCCGAAGCCCGCCAGGACGATGTTCACGTCTTCCTCGGCGATGATGCCGTCGCCATCCAGATCGAGCCGGGGGTCGAAGGCCAGGTCGATGTCGTACAGTCCCGGGTCGGGCTTCTCGTCCACCGCGCGCCGGCCCAGGGACTGCACCACGGCGATGAGGTCGAAGCCATCCGTTTCCCCGTCGAAGTCGACGTCGCCGGACGTCAGGCTGCGCGGCTGGTAGAAGACCAGCCGGGGATCGACTTCCACGGAAACGGCCGGCCGCGGCGTGGAGAAGACGAATTCCTCCCCGGTGGCCGGCACGTCCACGAATTCTTTCTGGACGGTTCCATCGTCCAGGTGCAGCAGCAGCGGCACGGACAGCGGCATGGGCCCGTCGTGGGCGAGAAAGACTCGCGTTTGGCAGAAAACGGCATCCCGCGCGCAGAGCCGGATGCCGACATCGGCGTGAACGAAGGTGGAGGCGTAGACGAAGGCATCGAAGAGGCTGGACAGGTCGAGCCGGCAATGCTGCGAGAAGATGGATTCCACGTCGGCGATGCCGCATTCCCCTTCGAAGCAGGCGTCCACGTAGGCGCGCAGGGCGCCGAAGAAGGCCTCGTCGCCCACGAGCACGCGCAGCATGTCCAGGAAGGCCGAGGTCTTGTAATAGGCCCATACCACCTGCTCATTGACGGTATTGGGCCATTCCTGGCCCGCGGGCAACTGGATGGGCGGCAGCGTGTGCGGATCCGTCAGATGCCACAGGTACAGGCGGTGGCGGCGCAACTGCTCTGCCATGTGCCGGTCCGCATCGTCCTGCGGGAAATGGCGCCGCCGGATGTATTCCAGCTGGCTGGTGACGGCCATGCCCTCGGTCATGAGCGCGTTGCGCGCGAGGTCGGCCTGGGCCGCCAGGATGCCCCACCACAGGTGGGAGATCTCGTGGGCGAGGATTTCCTCGAACCACAGGGCGCCGCCGGCCGCGTAGGTTTCGGCCAGGTAGACGCTGCCCCAGGTGGCCGTCCCCGGGAAGCCGGGCAGATCCGGCAGTTTGAAGACGTCGATTTTGCCGAAGGGAAACGGCCGGCCGGCCAGATCGTCCAGAAAGGGCAGGATCAAGGCGGTCCATTGCGCCATTTCCGCGGCCCACTCCGGAGTCGCTGCCGCATGCCAGACGGCGGAGGGCGGCGCGGTGCCCGGAACGGGCACGGAATCGAAATCCCCCGCGAGTACGATGAGATTCATGCCGGATGTGTAGGTATCTGCCTGCCACCGGGAGACGCGCACGGCGCCGTCGACGGTTTCGTCCACGGCATCGGCGGCCACGAGCAGGTCCCACGCGGCCGGCGTGCGCAGGGTGAGATCCAGCCGGTAGAGCAGGGCGCCATAGGGGTCGGCCGCATCCATGAACAGGGGAAACGGCCCGCCGGCGAGGTAGAAGCGCACGTCCGGGGAGCTTCCGCAGTAGCGGGACTCCCGGGCGCCGTACGGGGCGCAGGCGAGCGTCCCGGACCAGGCCAGCCGCACGCGCAGGATTTCGCCGGGCTGTGCTGCGGGGGAGAGGCGCACGGTGGCCATCCTGAACGGGGGATAATCCGCAGTCTGCACGAGGACGCTGTAGCCGTCCGTCTGGGCGGCCGTGAACTCCAGCGCCTGATCGACCCAGAGATAAAAGGCGGTTCCCACCGGACGCACCACCTGCACCGTGTACACGGCCGTGGCATCCACTGTGCGCCCGTCGGGGGAGAAGGAGACGTCCAGTTGCGTTTCCAGGAGGTCCACCGCGCCGTCTTCCACAATGTCCGGCGGGGGGATCTCTGGCGGGAAGGGCAAGCGCACCGGCCCCGGCGTCCAGGATGGCGGCACGGGGGACGGGCGCACGGGAGCCGGGCGCACGGGAGTGGCGTCTGACGGCCCTGGCCGCAAGGCGATGCGTCCAGTGGCCGTGTGCGGTGGGGGGAGAGCATTCCATGTCAGCCATGCGGCCAAGAGGACGAGGTTCATGTTTTGGCCTCCGTTCGCGCTACCATACGGCCGCTTTCCACTTCCGTCAAATGCATGGGGGTCTCGAGATTTTTTGTATATAGCACTTTTTCGCCCGGCTGCCGGCGGGGTTTGCCGGAAGCGGCGGCCAGACGTTGCACCATGGTATGGTGGTTCACGTTTTGTAAAAACTGATTATTCCGAACTAGGGCACCACGCGGGTGGGGGTGAGCCGGTCAGTCTGGGTACCGTCGCCCAATTGGCCGTAGGTGTTGTCGCCCCAGCAGAAGATTCCCTTGGAAGCATCGGCGATGGCGCAAGAGTGGTAATCGCCTTTTCCAAGCGAGAGCACGCCCGAAAACCCCGCCACGTTCACGGGCGTGGTCCGCTGGGTCGAGGTTCCATCACCCAGTTGGCCATGATCGTTGCGTCCCCAGCAGCGCAACGTGGCGTTGTTCTGCAGGGAACAGGTGTGATACCGGCTCGCGGAAACCGCAGTGGCCCCGGCAAGTCCGCTGACAGCGACGGGCGTGTAGCGATCGAAGTTCGTTCCATCGCCCAGTTGGCCGTGGTAGTTGTACCCCCAGCATTTCACGGTGGAATCATCCAGAAGGGCGCACGTGTGAAACCCTCCCGCAGAAACGGCAGAAGCGTTGGTGAGATTGCTCACGGTAGTTGGGGTATTGCAGTTGGAGGTGGATCCGATCCCCAATTGGCCGTTGCTGTTGTACCCCCAGCATTTGACAGTGGCATCGTTCATGAGGGCACAGGTGTGTCGTTCGCCAGCCGTGAGAGCGATGACGCCGGTCAGATTGGAGACGGAGACGGGGGAGTGACGATTGATGTTCGTTCCATCGCCCAGTTGGCCGTCTCCGTTGTATCCCCAGCACTTGACGCTTCCCCCCGCAAGCAGGGTGCAGGAATGGAACCCGCCTACCGCGAGAGCGCTGGCACCGGTCAGATTGGAAACGGAGACGGGGGTGTCGCGGGTCGTGGTGGTACCGTCTCCCAACTGACCATACGTGTTTTCGCCCCAGCACTGGACGTTTCCGGCTGCCAGCAGGACGCAGTTGGAAACGGCGCCGGCACCGACGGTCACCGCCGTGGTGATGCCGCCGACCGTGATGGGCCTCAGTGAACCAGGGGCCGAACCATTCCCCAGTTGTTCATGGGAATCGTCGCCCCAGCAGATGACGGAACCGTCCGAACGCAGGGCGCAGGTGTGCTGGGCGCCTCCGGATACGGAAAGTGCCGTGAGGCATCCAGCGGGCTGGCAGGAACTGCAGGAGAGGGTGCCTCCCAGATATTGCAGGGACAGGCAATTCTGGCCCCCGAGGTTGGTGCCATCACAGATTTCGCCGTAGGAAGACTGGATGATGCCGTCGCCGCAGCGCCCGGCGCAGCCGGACGTGTCGAAACTGCAGTCGGAGGCGCAGGCGAGCGTGCCCGTGTACCAGCCCAGTGTCGTGCAGGTGGCCAGCGCGAGATCGGCCCCATCGCACTGCTCGGCCGCGGCCGTCTGGGCCACGCCGTCGCCGCAGCGCCCGGTGCAGCCGGACGTGTCGAAACTTGCACAGTCGGGGCGGCACGCCAGGGTTCCCCCGTAGAAGCCGTAGTCGCTGCAGGTGGTGCTGCCGAGGTCATCCGTGTCGCAGATTTCGCCGAAAGAAGACTGGATGGTACCGTCGCCGCAGCGTCCGGCGCAGCCGGACGTATCAATGTGCATGCAGTCGGCGGCGCAGGTGAGCGTTCCCTCGTAGAACCCGTAATCCGCGCAGGTTTTCTCTCCCATGTTCGTGCCGTCGCAGGCTTCGCCCTCGCGGATCTGGCCATCCCCGCAGATGGGGGTGCAGACGCTGGGACTCGTGTGCGAGCATTCCCATCCGTCTTCGATCGTGCATGTCGCCGAACAGCCGTCGCCGTCATTCGGGTTTCCGTCGTCGCAGGCATCGTTGAGGTCGAGGATGCCGTCGCCGCAGAGGCTGGTGCATCCGGAAACGTCATACTTGCAGTCGGGGTTGCACGCCAGCGTGCCGCTGGCTCCGCCGAGGCTCTGGCAGGTGGCGCCGCCGAGATCCACTCCATCGCAGTATTCGCCGTAGCTCGTTTGCAGGATGCCGTCGCCGCAGCGTCCTCCGCACATGGAGACGTCGAAATGGCAGTCCGGGCGGCAGGTCGGTTTGTTGGCGGGGTCGTAGTAGCCCAGATCGCGGCAGGTGCCGGACACTTCCCCGTCGCATTCTTCGCCGGGATCCACGATGCCGTCCCCGCATGTATCGGTGGATTTCTTGCGGCCGTTATCGCAGGAAGACAACAGTAGAAGTCCCGAACACAAGGCAAGAAAAACCGCGAGTTTCATTTTTTCCTCCTGTAGAGTGCTGGATTTTTTTACTGCGAAAACAGGATATGTCAAAGAGAAGATTTCATGCGTGATGGAAAGGCGATGATTTCACTTTTCCCACGGGAAGAGAGTTTGGAATGAATGGAATGTCGGGAGAAAATAACCGCCCGAAAGAGGCTACAGGCTGTTGTTCCAGAGAATGAAGGTGGGCACCGAACGGTTGGTGGTGGTTCCATCGCCCAGTTGGCCAGAGATGTTATAGCCCCAGCACATGGGAAGGTTGTCTGTGCGTCCGGCGCAAGAATAATAACCTAGCGTGTCAGCGATATGGGTGGCGTTGGCCAGTTCTAGAACAGGAACGGGGGTACTACGGTTGGTGGTGGTTCCATCGCCCAGTTGTCCATAGTTATTGTAGCCCCAGCAACGGGCCGTGCCGTTGGAGAGGAGCGCGCACGAAGAATAGACACTCGTGGCCACGGAGGCAACGCCTGTCAGGCCGGAGACGGGGCCGGGGGTGTTGCGGTTGGTGGTGGTGCCGTCGCCTAGTTGGCCATATGCATTGTATCCCCAGCAACTGGCTACCCCATTCGAGAGGGCGGCGCAGGTGTGATAGTATCCTGCCGAAATCTGGGTGATCGTGTTGAGTCCGAAGACGTCTGCGGGGGCGTTTCGGTTGGTCATGGAGCCATCGCCCAGTTGTCCATAGTTATTGTAGCCCCAGCACTTGGCGGCATTGGTGGTAAGCCGTGCGCAGGTATGATAAAAGCCTGCCGTGATTTGTGCCGCATTGGCGAGGCCGAGAACCGTGACGGGGGTAATCCGCTGGAGGTTGGAGCCATCGCCCAGTTGGCCATAGTTGTTGTAGCCCCAGCAGGCCACCTGGCCGGAGGCGAGGCGTGCGCAGGTGTGGTTGTAGCCGGCATCGATCTGCACTGCACCACTCAGGCCGGCGACAGGTACTGGTGTGTACCGGTTGGAGGTGGAACCATCACCCAGTTGGCCATAGTTGTTGTAGCCCCAACAGCGCACGGTGCCATCGGCGAGCAGGGCGCAGAAGTGCATGCCGCCGCCGGAAACCTGCGTGACGTTCGAAAGTCCGAGTACTGGCGTGGGGACGAGTTTCTGGAGGGTCGATCCGATGCCCAGTTGGCCGTAGCCATTGTAGCCCCAGCAGCGCACGGTTCCATTCGAGAGCAGGCCGCAGGTGGAAGAATCCGAACCAGTAATTTGTACGAAGTACAGGTTGCACACGTACTGGGTGCGCAGGACCTCGGCCGGGTCGAGGATGCCATTGCCGTTGCCATCGAGGCCGGTTTCCAGTTTGAGTCCGCCCTGGGGACAGACGCCGCCCCAGTCTGCGTTGGAGGCATTTACGAGCGTGGGTTCGGACCCGCCGCTGCATGCATACGAGACCTGCGAGACCTCGCCGGGCGAAAGGGTTCCATCTCCGTTCGCATCCAGACCGCTTTCGATGCGCACGCCGCCCAGCGTGCAGTTCGTGCCAGCGGGTTCCGTCTCCGTGCGCACGAGCGAGGTTTGCCCATTGATGCCGTCGCAGACCGGCTGGCTGGTGGTGATTTCATCCGCATCCAGGGCGCCGTTGCCATTGCGGTCCACGCCCGTTTCGATGCGCCATCCGGTGGCGGGGCCGCATTCCGTGTTGGCCGGAAGCCATTGCACGTTTACCAGGGATGCGGCGCCGTGGCAGACATATTGCACGGCCGATGCTTCGGCCGGGTCCAGAATGCCGTTGTCGTTGATGTCGAGTCCGCTTTCCATCCGCCATCCGCCATGGCTGCAGTGGGTGCCGGCCGGCTCGTCCGTGGAGGAGAATACCGTGGCGTGGCCAGGCGTTCCCGGTGCGCCGTTGCAGGCGTATCCCATGGAAGTGACTTCGGTGTTATCCAGATAGCCGTTACCGTCTTCATCCAGGCCCGAGAGAATGGCCCGGCCGCCGAATGGGCAATTGGAACCGGCCGGCTCATCCTCCTGGCGCACCAGGGCCCGTTTCCCATCCTGGCCAGGAGTGCCCGGGGCGCCATTACAGACATAGGACGTGTTTTCGATTTCGGACGGCTGCAGGATTCCGTCGCGGTTGATGTCCAGCCCGCGTTCGAGTGCCAGTCCTCCATGGGTGCAGTTGGCGCCGGGAGTTTCTGGTTCCGTGCGCACGAGCGTGTTGAGCCCGTCCTCGCCGTCGGCGCCATTGCAGACATAGGATGTGGCAGTGATTTCCCCGGGATCCAGTTGTCCGTTGTGGTTCGTGTCCAGACCGGAGTCGATGCGCACGCCCGCAACATCCCCGCAATGCCCGCCGGGCGGTTCGTCGGAGAGGTTCACCATGGAGTTGATGCCTTCGCCCGTGCCGTTGCAGACATAGGCAGTAGAAGTGATTTCTCCGGGATCCAGTTGCCCGTTGCCGTCGAGATCCAGACCGGAGTCGATGCGTTTGCCTGCGGCATCCCCGCATTGTCCACCCACGGGTTCGTCCGTGATGGATACCAGGGAATTGGTGCCAATTCCCTGGCCATTGCATACATAGCGGGTGTCCATCACTTCCTCATCGGAAAGCAGGCCATCGCCGTCAGCATCGAGTCCCGTGCGTACGGCCAGCCCGCCCGCGGCGCAGTTGGCGCCGGCAGGTTCCGCATCGATGCGCACCAGGGCATTCTTTCCATTCTTGCCGTCGGATCCGCAGCCGGATGTGGCCAGCAGCAGCCCCAGCATTCCCACCGTCAGTCGTTTCTGGATTCGCATGCAAACCTCCTTGGGAAGAAAAATTGTGAAAAAGCATAGGAAGAAATTTCTAGTTGAAACAAGCGATCCTGTCAAGATACAGTGTCTTTGATGTGTGATAGAATATTACAGGTAGGGTCGGCTATTCCAGATCGCATACCTTGCAAGGACAGCTCGCGGTTTATAAGGGACAGCTCGCGGTTTATGAGGGACAGCTCGCGGTTTATGAGGGACAGCTCGGGGTGCCGGCGATTGCAGATCGCTCCCATTGCAGAGGCAGCTCGCGGCTTATGAGGGACAGCCCGCGGTGTATGAGGGGCAGGTCTGGGTGCCGGCGATTGCAGATCGCTCCCAGTGCAGAGGCTGCTGGTGGTCTATGAGGTGCAGCTGTGGGTGCAGGACAGTGCAAGTCGCACGCAATGAAGGACGGACCTCACTCATACACTACACTCCCGAATAGCTATACGTGGCAGTTACGCGGA
>CAZEZP010000006.1:0-2757 GCA_964516435.1 uncultured Kofleriaceae bacterium
ACGGGCCGCCTGGAGCGTGCGGGCTTCCGCTTGGCGCTACTGATGTTCGCAGCACCCCAGCTGCAGGGGATCGGGGAGGCCTGTCTCGCCGGGCACCAGGGGTTCTACCGCGCCATGCGCTCCCTCATCGGGCGCAACTATGCGCGGTACGGCTTCGTCCGCCTGCATCTCCTTCCCGTCAAGAGCGTCGGTCCGCTGACGGATGACACGCCCCGGGTGGTGCACTGGGACCATGCTCCGCTGGTGCACATGCTGGTGGGCGTCTCCTTTCTCGTCTTCGGCGAGAGGGAGGCGGCCGCCCGCGCCGTTCCGGTCCTTTTCAGCCTTCTTTCGGTGGTGCTCCTCTGGCGCATCGCGCGGCGGCAGTGGGGCGCCGTGGGCGGATTGCTGGCCGCCGCCACGTTTTGCCTGTTCCCGCTGGAAATCGAATATGGGGCCATGCCCAATTACGAAGCGCCCGTCATTGCGCTCATGCTGGGGACCGTGTGGTCCGTGCTGGTGATTCGCGAGAGCGGCGCTCTCCGGGCCAAGGCGCTTCTGTTCGCGTTCACGGCGCTGGCGGGATTCACGGACTGGCCGGCGTTCATCCTCGCGGCGTTTGCGGGCGCTGGGCTGATTCTGGACCGGCCGCGCCGCTTTGGACTCTTCGTCGCCTATGGACTTTTCTGCGCGCTCTGGCTCGTGCTGCTCTGGCGCTGGCTGGATGCCTTTTCGGATACCGGCGGCCTGGCCGGGCTGGCCCGCTGGCGCGCCGGCCATACGGCACCCGTGGCCATGGGACTCTGGTGGCAGCGGTTCTTCCTGCGGTTGAAGGACTACGTGGGATGGCCTTTCCTGACACTGGCCGCGGCGGGGCTTGTGGCGCATGCCGTCCGCTTTCGCCGGCTTCCCTTCGTCGCGGGTGTCTTTGGCCTGGGCGGCATGCTGTATCTGCTGGTTTTCCGCCATGGCTCCTGGGTGCACGTATTCTTCCTCTCCTACCTCCTGCCGGCGCTGGCCGTCCTGGCGGCGGCGGGCGCCGTCGGCATCGGGCGGGCGGCGGCAACCGCGGAACGGACGCTTTCTGCGCGCGCACGGGACCGGTTGTCCGCAGCATCCGGCTTTGGCCGTGCGCTTGCGGCGCTGCCGCGTTTTTCCCTGCAACGCCCGGTAATCCTCGCGGGGATGCTGGCGCTGGCATGGCTGGCCTGGATGGTTTCCACGCAAATCCGCCTGATGGAAAAGGCGCATCTCGTGAGCCGTGAGATCGCCCCGTCCTGGGACGGAAGACATCCGCCACTTCCCTACGCCGGCCGCCTGGATGCGGTTCTCCTGGCGAAGACGGCCCGCTCCATGAGCCGGCCCGGCGACGTGGTGGCGGTGCATCCCCGCACGGTTTCCAGCCCGCAGTTCCGCTATTACCTCGACCGCGCGAGCCGGGTGGAGCGGTTTTCTTCGCGACTGCAGGGCGTGCGGCTCTACGTCGTGCCCGAGCGGCAGTTGTCCGAAACGGAAAAGAAGCATTTTCTCGAAAGGCACCGGGTGGTCTCGCTGCTGCGCTACTGGATCGTGGATCTGGAATCCGCCGCGCCGTCCTTCGAGCGCCAGGCGTTCGTCGTGCAGCCTTTCTCCCGCTTCTGGCGCTTCTTCGTGTCGAGCCTCTATCCGCCCCACCGGATGCGAACGGTGGCGCGCTGAAACTTCATCGTTTTTTTTGCCGGGGCAGGAATAAACCTTCCCCCTCTGGCCGTTGCATCCGCGGGAGTGCCCTTTTTCCGCGTTCGCGCTCGTTTTGCGACATCTTCCTTTCGATCCTCCAACTCGACCAGACGACTTTCTTCATTGCCTCCATCCGGAAAAAGGGCACAACTTTTTTTCTGGCAGAAAGCGCAGGATGAAATGAGTGTCGTCCGCGCTGAACGATGCTCTGGAAACCGCCACGGCATCTTTGGGGGCGTCAACCCCCACTGGAGATTCCGGTGGGCGGATGGCTTGCGGATGAATGCTCTGGACGGGGTTTTCGCGCGCGCGTCAGAAGTCGCCGAAGAGTTGGGACATGCGCATGGAGAGCGCCACGGCGATCTTGTACAGCGAGGAGATGGAAGGCGAACTCTCGCCACGTTCGATCTGCGAAAGCAGGCTGATGGACAGTTGCGTGCGGCGGGCCAGTTGCTTGAGCGTGAGGCCCTTGGACTTGCGCATGCGCCGGATGGAGTCCCCGATGATCCGGTGGAGTTCGGTCTCCTTTTCGAGCAGGAGCCCTTTCTTCTGGGCGATCTTGAACAGGACGCCGCGCAGGTCGTCGATGGCGAACGGCTTCTTGAGGTAGGCGCTCACGCCGTAGCCGATGGAGTCGGCGGCCGTCTCCACCGAGGGATAGCCGGTGAGGATCACCACCGAGACTTCCTCGTCGAAGGCGCGGATCTGCCCGAGGAGATCGATGCCGGAGAGCTTGGGCATCATGATGTCGAGGATGATGAGGTGGTAGGCGTTGTGCTTGATGTCTTCGATGGCCTTGGTTGGATCGCTGATGGTGTTGACGTCGTGGCCTTCCTTTCGCAGGAAATCCGAAAGGAAATCACAGATGTCGCGTTCGTCGTCGACAATGAGAATGTTCATTGCAACTCATCCTCGTACACTGCGCAGGCACTTTACCCGAAAATATATTCTTTGCAAGGAGTCGGGGCGAGAGGATTTGAACCTCCGGCCTTTCGGTCCCGAACCGAACGCGCTACCAGGCTGCGCTACGCCCCGAGGGCGACTAAAACTAGAACAAAC
>CAZEZP010000007.1:0-7020 GCA_964516435.1 uncultured Kofleriaceae bacterium
TCGGGTTCGCCACATCCGGGCAGTTGTCGCTCACGTTCGGACGCCCGTCCCCGTCGCGGTCCGCATCGCACACGTCGCCAGTCCCGTCCCCATCCATGTCCGCCTGCGTCGGGTTCGCCACATCCGGGCAGTTGTCGCTCACGTTCGGACGCCCGTCCCCATCGCGCTCTGCATCGCACACATCCCCAGTCCCTTCCGCATCCATGTCCGCCTGCGTCGGATTCGCAATGTCCGGACAGTTGTCGCTCACGTTCTGTCGCTTGTACCCATCTCGCGCTGCCTAGCACCCACCCCCTATCCCAGCCGAATCCATTTCCGCCTGCGACGCGTTCGAAACGTCCGGGCATTTGTCGCTCACGTTCGGTCGCCCGTCGCCCTCCCGCTCCCTATCACACACCGCCCCGATCCCTCCCCACCCCATGTCCGCTTGCGTCGGATTCGCAACATCCGGGCAGTTGTCGCTCACGTTCGGGCGCCCGTCGCCATCGCGATCCCTATCACACACATCCCCGATGCCATCCGAATCCATGTCCGCCTGCGTCGGGTTCGCAACGTCCGGGCAGTTGTCCGCGGCGTTGAGCGCGCCGTCGCCATCGCGATCACTATCGCACACATCCCCGATGCCATCCGAATCCATGTCCGCCTGCGTCGGGTTCGCCGCATCCGGGCAGTTGTCGACGCCATTGGCCACACCATCTCCATCCCGGTCACTGTCGCACACATTCCCGATGCCATCCGAATCCATGTCCGCCTGCGTCGGGTTCGCCGCATCCGGGCAGTTGTCGCCCGTGTTCGGATGCCCGTCGCCGTCCCGATCGCTATCGCACACGTCGCCATAAGCATCCCCATCCATGTTCTCCTGCAGCGGATTGAACGCATCCGGGCAGTTGTCCAGCGTGTTGGCCATGCCGTCGCCATCCCGGTCGGTATCGCACACGTCCCCGATACCATCGCTATCCATGTCCGTCTGGTCCGCGTTCACTACCGCACGGCAGTTGTCCGCGGCATCGGCAACGCCGTCCCCATCCGAATCCAGATCCCGGAAGTCCGGCGTCCCGTCGGCATCCGTATCCACCGGCACCGTGCCCAGATCGAAATCGCCGGCTTCATCCGAGTCATATGCGCCATCCCCATCGGAATCATCATCGAGAGCATCCTGGATGCCGTCGCTATCCGTGTCCACGATGCCTTCGTGATCGTCGCGAATGTTGTCGTAATCGCTGTCCGAATTGTCCGGGTCCAGCCCATTGGCGATTTCGAAGGTGTTGGAGAGATTGTCGCCATCCCGGTCGGTATCGCACACATCCCCGATGCCATCGCTATCCATGTCCGCCTGGTCCGCATTCGCCACGCTCGGACAGTTGTCGCCCGTGTTCGGATGCCCGTCGCCATCGCGGTCGGTATCGCACACATCTCCGATGCCATCGCTATCCATGTCCGCCTGGTCCGCATTCGCCACGCTCGGACAGTTATCGTTGCAATCCAGCAACGTGTCCCCGTCCGAATCCACATCGGAAGAACCGCAGCCGCAGATTCCCGGAACGATCTTCAGAGGATCCGAAGGACAGCCATCGCAGGCGTTCCCCCGCGCGTCGCCATCCGTGTTCTCCTGCAGCGGATTGAAGACGGTAGGACAGTTGTCCAGCGTATTGGCCACGCCATCGCCATCCACGTCCAGATCACAGGCGTCGCCGATACCGTCGGAATCCATGTCCGCCTGATCCGCGTTCACTACCGCGCGGCAGTTGTCCGTGGCATCGGCAACGCCATCCCCATCCGAATCCAGATCCCGGAAGTCCGGCGTCCCGTCGGCATCCGTGTCCACCGGCGCCGTGTCCAGATCGAAATCGCCGACTTCATCGGAATCGTCCACGCCATCGCCATCCGAATCATCATCGAGGGCATCCTGGATGCCGTCGCTATCCGTATCCACAATGCCCTCGTGGTCGTCACGGATGTTGTCGCCGTCCGTATCCGGATTGTCCGGGTCCAGCCCGTTGGCGGTTTCGAAGGCGTTGGAGAGGTTGTCACCATCGCGATCCGAGTCGCACACGTCCCCGATGCCATCAGAGTCCTGGTCTTCCTGACCTGCATTCGCTGCATCCGGGCAGTTGTCCGAGGCATTGGCCTCGCCATCCCCATCCCGGTCGGAATCGCACTCATTGCCAACTCCATCGGAATCCATGTCTGCCTGCGATGGATTCGCTACGCTCGGGCAGTTGTCCTGGCAATCGATCACACCATCACTATCCGTGTCCGTCGTGGAATCGGGCTGTCCGCAACCGCAAAGGCCCGGAGCGATCTTGAGCGGATCCGACGGACAGCCGTCCGTGCAGTCCGGCGTCCCATCGCTATCCGTGTCCGTATCCGGCGTCCCGCACCCGCACATCCCAGGTGCCGTCTTGTTCGCATCCGACGGGCACCCGTCGCAGGCATCCCCCAGCGCGTCCCCGTCCGTATTCGCCTGCGTCGGATTCGCCTCGCTCGGGCAGTTGTCGCAGGCATCCCCAATCAGGTCCAGGTCCGCATCCGCCTGCGAGGGATTCGCCACACCCGGACAGTTGTCGCAGGCATCCCCCAGTGCGTCCCCGTCCGCATTCGCCTGCGTCGGATTCGCCACGCTCGGGCAGTTGTCCGCGGAATCCATGATCCCGTCGCCGTCGGAATCCAGTTCCACCTGGAAAGGACGCCCGCCTGTTCCTCCAGTTTTCACGATGAAATCAATCGATACATCGTTGGTGTCGCGGGCCGCCGGAACCCTTTCGATCGGGTTGTCATCCGCAGCGCCACCCGCAATGCGGGTCACCCCCGGCCACACATTCGTCGAACCCCACAGCACGACGTCGATGACCGTATCGTAATTGTCCAGCAAAAGAACTTCATCGGCAGTGTCTGCTAAACCCAAAGTGGATGCATCCGGATCCCAGTTGGAATACCGAGTCGTCAACTTCGAGCCAGAAGTTCCCGGATTGGGACTGAAAGTTGCAGAAACCCCATAACGGGTCAGGAAATCGTCGCCGTTATTCACCCAAACGCGAATTCCTCCCGCAGGAACGAGTTCTGCCGGCAACAAATCCATTCCTTCACTGGCTTGATCAATGGTTTCTTCATCTCCCAACTTGTAATTCAGCAGGTCAATGGCCACAGGACTTGCATTGAAGAGTTCAATCCATTCTTTCCCCGGATCGGGGGTACTGGGATTGTACAGCACCTCGCTGATGAGGATCGGGCTGTAGACCTCGCCGGTCGTGGGATGGAAAAACACCTGGAAGCGGTAATCCACCACGGCGTCGCTGACTTCCTGCCACGTGTTGCGGGTATCGTTATTATTGGGATCCCCATAGGTGGTCACCACGTCCAGGGCGTTGGACGTGCCGGAAATGTCCACGGTCGCATCGGTCGCATCCGACTTGAACGTGGCCACCGTGAACACGAGCGGGCCGGAAGGCGGGCCGGGAAGCCCCAGCGCACTCCAGGGCACGGCCATCTCGATGACGTCGTTGGCCGCCGAAATCACGCCCTGCCCCGCGCTCATGGCCGTCCAGTCGGGCGACCACACCGCCAGCGACGTGCTCGGACCCGCCGCCGAGCCGAATTTCGTCTGCACCAGGAAATTCCACGCGGCCGCCGCATTCACCAGGGTGTCGGCCATGCCCGCGAACCAGGTCTCGTGCGAACCCGTATCGGACGTGCGGATAGACACCTGCACCTGCACCGCGCCATTGCCATTCTCGATGGCGATGTCCTGCATCTGCACGAGGAAATACAGATTGTCGGCGTCGCCCGTCACCCGGAACGCCGTGATGTCGGCATCCGGATACGTGCCCAGGTCCGTGCGGTAGTCGCCTGAAAGATCCTTCCATGCGTACTGGCCCTGCAGGGAGGCGTTGCGCACCAGATGCCCCAGATTGCTGAATCCCGGTAGCATGAACCCCGTCCACTCGGAAGAATTGCCGTCCGGTGTTACGGAATGGGCATTCGTACGGGCGGGAGCGGTCAGCACCAGCAGACCCAGCAACCACGCAAACAAGGCTATCCGAAGATGTTTCATGGCGTTCTCCTTCCGTTCAAGCGGAAAACAGCATAGCGCCCCACCTCGTTTTTTCAAATGGTTTTTCCTTTTGAAACAAAGAAAAATGATGGTTCAATCCACCGGGGCGGCGCCCGTCACCCAGCGGCGATAGGAGACGAACACCTCGCTTAAGGTATCCGGAGAAAAACTCTGGCCATAGAACACGATGCTGTTGGTGGAGGCATGGTAATCGAAGCCGTTGACGCGCGAGCGCCACAGCGGACCGTTGTCGAGGCTGGCCGCGATGCTCGTGGAAATGGGGTAATGGGCGAGCACCAGCGGGGAGGCCTGCGCCACGATGCTGTCGAGGATCAGATCCATGGTCATGCCCATGTCCGCGGCGCAGACAGAGCCGATGAGTCCGCCCGTGGCCATCGCCAGTTCATAGTAGCCCTTGCCCGGCTCGGCCGCCGTGCCGCCGCCGGAGGTCAGGCAGGATTCCGGATACCCGATGATGGCGTGCGCTACCCCGCCGGGTCCGTCATTGGCCTGACGCGCCAGGAGCGCATCCCGCAGAATCGAGTACGAGCGCGACGGCGTGCTTTCGAAGCAGGAAACCAATTGGGGCTCGTTGTATCCGTTCCCCGTGCAGCCGCTGTCCTCACCCTCCTGATCGTCCTCGTCGGTCACGAAGATGAACACCAGCAGAGCATCCGAACGAATGTCCTTGAAGGGATCTCCCGTCTGCAGATGATTCTGGAGCGCCGCACGCGCCTGGTTGAGACCGTGTTCTTCCGAGCCATCCTCGGGCAGGGCCCCGTGGGGAGCGAGCGCGCAGGCGCCGAAGGCCGCCTCCTGACCCGGCAGCAGGAACCGGTTGGCGCTCGCATTTTCCCCCGTGCAGAAGGTGCCGTTGTTCTGGATGTTCATGTCCACCACGCCCATGCGGAAATCCAGTGCGGCCGCCACCGCATGCTGGAAGAAGTACACGGCGTTGTCCCGCACCGAGGTGCGCTCGTCGCTCATGGAGCCGCTCTCGTCGATGACCCAGACGATGTCGGCCTTGAGCGTGGGCATGAAGTAGTAACCCTCGCACTCGTCTTCGAAGGAGGCCGTGTATTCGGCGATGCCGCTGCCGTTGGCGAGATCGTCCACCAGAAAGCCCGTCTGGCGGGAATTGTCCAGGTACTGGCCCCAGCGAGCCACGGCCCCCTGGAAAATCAGGAACGTGCGGGGATCCCCGGCCGCCGGCGCCCGGCGCACCAACAGAAAGCGCAGGATGAAGTGGGTGTCGTCCGCCCCGAATGGCGTACCGGAATCCGCCACGGCGTCCGCGGACACATCGGCCAGCGCGGCGATCACGTCGCGGCGCACCGAGCGCAGGTTCGCAGGCGCCGATGCATACAGTTCCAGCGTGATTTCCAGGACCGCCGGAAAGGCGTCATGGCTGGGCTTGCGCACCCCGGAGGAGCGCACGACGGAACCCGGAGCGAAACGCGAGGCGATGCGGGAGGTCAACTGGTTGACCTCGCTCTCGAAATCCGAGAAGGCCGCAGCGTATCCCGCGAAACCGGCCACGTGCGCTGCATCCCAGGGCATGTCGATGAGCATCGCACCCGCACTGGACGAACCGCTGATGGAGGTTTCCAGCACAGATGCATCCTTTTCGGTGGCAATCTTGTAATACCCGGAAGCGCTGGACACGAACTGCACTGGCTTGCGGCCGAACGATCCCTGCTCCGTCTGCGGCAGGCAGATGCGGGAGCCTTCCATGCCGTCGGGAATGCCGTCGCCATCGGTGTCGGAGCGGCGCGGATCCGTCTCGCCCATGGAGCACTCGATGTTGAACGCCAGCACGCACTGGCCGTTCACGCACGTCTGCGAGGCGTGGCATTCGGTACCCAGCGGGCAGGTCGTGCCGCAGGCGCCCACCCGGCCGTCGCCATTGCGATCCTCCTCGCCGTCGAGCATGCCGTCGTTGTCGGAATCCACGTCCAGGTAATCCGGCTTCCCATCGAAATCGCTGTCCGCCGGATACGCGGGATTGCCGCCGGCCTCGATGCGGTCGGAGATCCCGTCGTTGTCGGAATCGAGATCCAGGAAATTCGGAATCCCATCCCCGTCCACATCGGGCGCGGGATCCGTGCACCCTTCCACCCGGTTGGGAACACCGTCCTGATCGTCGTCCCCGTCGGGATGCTCGCAGCGGGGAATGTCATTGTTGGATGGATTTTTCTTTCCGCCCGGAGAGCAGAAGGAAAAAAGCAATGCGGCCATGGACATCCACAGCAGGAATGAAGAGCGGACTTTCGCGTGCATGGGCGACTCCTTCGGCAGAAGAAGCGTAGCCGACCTTCGGATCGCCTGCAACCCGCAAAGTCGCACCATTTTTGCGCAGGCATCCGCCGATTTCCGGAAAACAGCTTGACGCAACGCGCAAAAGCGCACAGACTGCGCGTTCGAAAGGATGCCGTTGCCGTGAATTCGAGTGAGTCAAAAATCACGGAAACCGAAACCGCCTTCTTCCGGAGCCTGGCTTCCACCTATTTCGAAGACGCCGATACCCTCGTGGAATGTTCCATCTGCAAAAGCCCCGTGCCCCTGTGGGAAGGGCTCTTCGTGATGTACCGGTTCGTGGGAGACATCGCCCATTTCAATTGCCCGTACGAAGCATTCCGGGCCGCCACCATCGCCAACGGCTTCAATCCCCGCTTCGACTACGAACGCTTCTGCGCGACCGTTGAAAAACGAATGCGCGAATCCGTGCTGCCCGACGGCACTGTCGTTTCGGGCGAAGTGGAGATGCCGGTGGAAACCGTCGAAAAAAAGGAATGAGGGGGTGCATTTTCAGCTTGAAACCCGTGTACGTTTGTTCTAGTTTTAGTCGCCCTCGGGGCGTAGCGCAGCCTGGTAGCGCGTTCGGTTCGGGACCGAAAGGCCGGAGGTTCAAATCCTCTCGCCCCGACTCCTTGCAAAGAATATATTTTCGGGTAAAGTGCCTGCGCAGT
>CAZEZP010000008.1:0-58011 GCA_964516435.1 uncultured Kofleriaceae bacterium
CCACCAGGACCCGCAGTTTCTGACGCAGCATTTCGCCCAGCCGGGATACCGGCCTGGGCAGGATGCGTGAAGGGATTCGGTGCAGGGGCTCCGGGGCGGGACGGGGGGGCTGGGCCTCAGGGCGACGCCGTGAAAAGCGCCACAGGGGCCCCACCTCTTCCGGGAACATGCACTGGACCAACTGGAAGAGCATTTCGGCGTCATCCGAGAGCGGGTGCGACGTGAGCCAGAAAGCATGCGGCGCCGACAGCGACTTGAGCAGGCTCGACACCATGCCGCGCCAGTTGCGCAGCATCCAGAACTCGTCGAAAATCAGCACGTGGGGACGGATTTTCCGGATCCAGTTCGCATCCCGGCGCAGGGTCTGGATGTTGGCCACATAGTACTGATACTTCTGCTCGAATACGCCGTCGCGCCCCTTGGGTTCCCCGAAAAGATACACCGGATTCGGGTCGAAGACCTGGATCAGGCGTTTCCACTGGGCCATCCAGGCGGGGTCGCAGATGATGACCACGGGTGCAGGAGGGGCGGCACGGCGAATCTGTGCGGCGGCCGCCAATGCGCTCACGCGTTTTCCTGTTCCGGCCGGCTCGGCGATGACCGCGGCCGGATGCGACAGCAAATGACGCACGGCTTCGACCTGGTGGGGCTTGAGGGGACGGGCGAGCAGTCCCTCCTCGGAAGGAACCTGCATCTTTCGCAGTTCGTCGATGAGGCAGGGCGGCGTCCGTTTCAAATCCTCCACCAGTGCCAGGGCCGATTCACACACCTGGATCCGGTTGTCGCGAGCCTGCTGCAGAAAAGTCAGAAACGATTCCGGGTTCCGGAGAATGCATCGCTCCCCTTCGATGAGGGCGCCATAAGCCGAAAACAGGAAGGATTTGGTCTTCTGCATTTCGGCCGACATGCGCATGCGCAGGCAGGGACGCCCCTCGTGGACATGGGCGAACACGGCGTCTTCCAGATAGGGCGTCTTCTGCAGCGTCCACGAGAAGGCCGATGCGTTGAGATTGCGCAGGTAATGCAGGACCGCTTCGATGTGCTTGCAGGTTTCGAGTCCGGATGTCGCCCAGTCCCGGCAGGTGCAGGTGTTGCTCTCGTCGGTGAAGAGGGCATGGATCTCGACGTGGTGCTGCAGGAAACTCGTAGAGCGTACGGCGAAGCGCTGAAAGAATGGGTGCTCTCCACGGCCATGGCGAATAATGAAGGGTTCCGTCCGTCCCCGTTCCTGCCGTTTCCTGATTTCCTCCGCACGGATGTTTTCCAGTTGGTTCATCGGGTCATCCATCTTGCACACACGTCCTTGTGCACGAACCTGAAATCCCCCCCGCATCCCGGCTCTTGCCACTGCCAGGAGTCCTTGTCGGGGCATGTTTCCGCCGGGAAAGCCCGGCGTGCCTGTTGGATAGCAGAAACATCCGTCCGATTCCAGCTTTTTTCCGGAGAACTTCAGAAACGAAGGAACCAATTCGGTAAAAACGGGCCGCCAGGCAATACATCCTTCGATTTTTTGAAGGATTCTCGCAAATTGCATTCAGAGGCGCAGGCCGAACAGATACCACAGGCCGGCGCCCATGAACACGCCATCGGCGGCCTTCGAAGCAAAGAATGCAGGCATGTCGTCGGGGTGCACCAGGTGGACACGGATTTCCTCGGCGGGCTCGAGGCGCTGCGCGGGCCGGGCGTTGCGCGGGTCGGTCTCGTCGACCTCGACCTGGTAGATGTGAAGCAGGTCCGAGGAGAAACCGGCGTTCACCGGGCACGGCAAAGAGACACCCACGATATAGCCGTGGTAGCCGGTCTCCTCCTCGAGTTCGGCGAGAACCGCCGCCTCGATGGCCGCCTCATCCTGCGCGGCGGCGGGCACCACGCCGGCAGGGAAGCCCGGCACCCAGCCTTCGAGCCCCTGGCGCCACTGTTCCAGGATGACGTAGCGCCCCGATGGCACGAGGCGGGTCACCAGCGAGGCCACGTGCCGGGAGTTCTTGCGTGTGAGGCACTCCCAGACCACCGGTTGCCCGGCGTCGTTGACGAAAGTCTTCTCGGAGAAAACGAACCACCGGCCCTCGTAGAGTAACCGTTCATCCGTCTTGCGCATGGCACTGCTCGTTTCCTTCTGCCAAATTCAACACGGCGTCTGGACCGCCGGCATCGAGCCGGTCCAGGCACTTTGGAACATCGAGGCATTCCCCATCGGCAGGCGCATGTCCGTCGATGATCATGCCGGCAATCCTCCGGTTCAATCGATGGGTTCAATGAGCAAATACGACAGGAACGTGTAGGCGAACTCACCGGTGAGCGCGCTACGCCCGCCCATGACCAGGCTCAGGGATCCATCGGTGAGCGTCACATCGCAGGTGCGCTCGAAGGTGCGCGCGGCGTCGGTGGTCGGCTCGTCCTCGATGATCCATGTGCCCTCGACCATCACCCGATGGGGGTCGTCGGGATAGGCGCGGGCCGGACGTCCGGCGCCCACGGTGACGCGGTAGCGCCCGTTCTCCAGGGAGAACTCGAACAGGTTCTCGCGGCCATAGTCGTCGTAGACGTAGGATTTGAGCGCCTCCGGGACGCCGGCGACGTCGTCGTACCCGGTGCGCGTAATATCCAGGTTCCCCACGAACTCGCCGTACCAGCCCAGCCCGGCGGCGGCATCGAAGGCGCTCCAGCCGACCTTCTCGCAGGCCACGCCGCCCACATCGACGGGACCGGTCGGGGCGCCCGCGGGATCCTGAAAATTCACGCAGTACGTACCCCGGGGCCGGACGCCTTCGGCCACAAGTACCGGTGGTTCGGTGCGACTGCCCTCGATGAAGCGGCCCAGTTCGTGATGCACGGTCATGAGTGCGTCCGGATCCCGCGCCCAACTCGTGGTCGAGGGCGCCACCGAGCGCGCAGTCACGTCGGCGGCGGTAGCGACGTCAACGGTGGGACCGGCGCCGCCGGCGGCCAGGCGCAGATACTCGAAATCCTCGGCGCCCTCGCGGAACAGGTGGGCCATGTAGGTCGGCCGCGGACCATCAAAGAAACGCCCGAAATCGTAGTACGCCCACCCGGTGGCGCGCACGGTCCACGACACCCAGGGGATGATGCGCATGTGGGTGCCGTCGACTCCTTCCCGGGTAGGGTTGAAGTACGGATCCGGGTCGTGATCGAGGGTGTAGAGCCACAGTTCGGCCCCCCGACGGAGCACTACGGCCGCATAGGCGGGCTCCAGCGCGCGGACGTGGGCGATCCACAGGTCGTACAGGCAGGCGCCGTCAGCGTGCTCGGCGATCTCGGGCTTGGGCTCCTCGCTCACCGCGATTCGCAGGCCGGGCGCGGCGGCCTTCGCCATGCGGCACAGGTGGGCGGCCAAATCGTAGTCTGCCTGGTCCTGGGGCTCGTTCTGCACGTACCAGTAGCCGCGCCCGAGCAGGCCGGTGTCGTCGAGGTAGCCGGCAAGCCCCTGGAGCCAGGCGAGCCACTGCTCGTTGTAGGACTCGGTCCCCATGTGATCCCCGCGGGGCTCGCCACAGAAGGAATCCGGTCGCGGCGTGCTGTTGTCCACGAACTGGAAGAACATGGAATCCGGAAAGCCGACGCCGTTCCAGCCCTCGCCGCGCATGTACTTAGGCGCGAGGACACCCACCGAACAGGCCGGATCCTCGTCGGGTTCGTCATAGAAGGCGGTGCAACGTTGCGGGTTGACCTCGCTGTCCCAGGTGATGCGGTAGGAGAGCCCCGAAGGCCACGCCACCGACGACGGGGTCATGCGCAGGTCGAAGAGCCGGTCCTTCACGGCCTGTTCGGTTTCGCCGGATCCCATCAGATCGGCGATGGAAAGATACAGCAGGGAATCGAAGTGGCGCTCGGCCGGAAGCGAGAAGTCGAAGACATACAGGCGAAGCGGCAATGTGACATCCTGCCCGCTCACCTGCGCCTGCAGCGGGATCGTCCGCTCGCCCGCGGGGGCGTTGGCGGCGATGGCCAGTTCGATCCACAGCACCAGCGGAGCGTCCGAAGTAGCTCGGGCTGGCGTCCCCCAGGCCTGCGGAGTGAGCGTGAACAGTGCGCCATCGACGAAGCCCCCCACCAGCAGCGAAGCCGAGGACAGCGCCGGGTCCGCCGGCTCCGCGAGCGTCACGTCGCCGGCTCCCGGGTCGACGACCAACTGCACGAGTTCCTTTTCGCCGCGGGCGGCCGAGGCCCTCAGCCCGCCGCGGGTGTCTGCCGGCGCCCGGTCGGAGGTTCGGAGCCGGCGCGCCACCGGCGTGGTCCAGAGCGCGACCCCGTCAGGCCCCTCTGCGAGGCGCCAGGTGAAGTCCCCGGCGATTACCGGGGTCCCCATGGGTGCCTTTTTTTCGCCGTCACCACAGCCTGCGGACGTCATCGCCAGGAAACAAGCACCCAGGAAAAAGATGAAGCGCGTCATGATTGCACCCTGTCGTAAAAAGTCGGGGATTGGGGAGGATGGAGATAGAATTTTTCATCCACGTTTTTACCTCCACGGGAACCATCCCGGGGAAGCAGCGGAAGTGAATGCCAACGCCTTTTTCTCAGGCGCAACCTGCAAACTGTCCCTCGAGGGAAAGTGGAAGTCAAGGTACAGTGATTTCGGGCTGAAGAGGAGTTGCGAACTGCTTCCTGTAGAACTGCGAATTTTTCCTGTCAGGCAGGCGAATGGAATCTGACGTGAGGGGCCCGTCCAATCCGGGCCGTGACTGGCGTGCGAGGAAAATGGGAATGCGAATGCGCCCTGAAACCGGAATCATGATATGAAGGGTCGCGGCCAGAACGGCCAGTGCCAGAACAGCACCAGAGCAGCTGATTTCAGCTTTTTTGTGGAAATGTGCAGCTTGCCTGCGGGGGGAATTTGGTGCAATACGGATGGGCACGCAATTGGGAGGCGTGAATATCTGCATCGACCGAGCGTATCAATCCCGGACCCTTTCAGGAGGATTTTTCATGAAAAACCTGACGACTCTCGTTTTGGCCCTGTCCCTGCTCACATTCATGGCCGGACCCGCCCACGCGGGCAAGGCCCCCGCAAAGCCGGCTGGCAAGCCCGCCGCGCAACAGCCTGCGAAAGTAGACACCGAAGCCAGCATCAAGGCGCTCATGGAAGGCTACACCATGGGTATGAGCAAGGCGGAGGTGGCCGCCAAACTCAAAGCGGACATCGAAAAGCACTACAAGACGCTCATGGACAAGGAGCGCACGCCCACCGGCAAGGATGAAATCCGAAAAAAGATGGAGAACGCCATCGCCAAGATCAAGCAGAACACCGTGGAATTCACCGGCAAGGACACGCCGTGGAACACCTCCATCGTGGATGACCAGTTCGCCCACCGCAACAACGAGTCCATGATAGCGAGCCTCACGGAGAACCAGCAGAAGTTCTTCTTCTTCTACAACGACAAGTTGTACAAGATTTTCATCGCGCTGCCCGAGGAGCAGTATGCCGGCTACACGTTCCCCAAGTTCCAGTCGGCCATCGAGCAGGTGTATGGCAAAGCCCAGGAAGAGTTCGAAGAGGGCATCACTGGCGAATCCGAACTGCACCATTTGTTGTGGAAATCCTCCGGGGACCTGCACCTGTGGGCCATGGACAAGACGGGTGTGTATGGCAACTTCGTGCTCGTGGTGCTCGACAATGCCGTGCATGAGCAGGTAGTGGCCGCCCGCAAGGAGCGCGGGCTCAAGACGGCCGGCTATGTGAACGTGGAAGTCAACCCCATCGTCAAGACCGTCACGGACAAGCCGGAGCCGCCCAAGACCAACACCAGTACGCAGGAAAACAAGCCGGAGCCGCCCAAGGATTCCATGAAGCCTCCGCGCAAGGGCGGAAAATAATCGCTTTTTCCCGCCTTTCCTTACCTCGTGAAAATTTTGCAAAAAAAATCTTGCATGGGAATTCCGAATAGTGGTAGACATGTCTTGCGCATGCCGGTGCACAATGGGGTGCACCGAAAAAACAAACAGAAAAGGAGAATGATGCGATGAAAAAGACTTTTGTATTCCTGACCGTTATTTTTTCGATGACATTGGCTTCCCTGGCGATGGCGCAGGAACCGGCGCCCGCGGAACCGGCGGCCGGAGAACCGAAGATCTTCGTGGAAGGCAGCCTGGGACTCGGCGGCTGCCAAGGGGACTGCGACAACGTCGACCCCTCGCTGGGACTGGCCGTGGGCGGCTTTTTCAAGGTGATGCCCGAGGTGGCCGTGGGCGCCAACTTCCGCTACCAGATGTACGGGATCGATGGAGGCGACATGTCTTCCATGATGTTCAGCGGGGAAGGCCGCTATTATCATGCGCTCAATCCGCAACTCAAGATCTACGGCGCAGGAGCGCTGGGCTTCGACAAACTTTCTTTTAAGATGGATACCGGCTTTGGCACGGCTGAGGGCGATGACAGCGCCTACTTCGTGCAACTGGGTGCCGGCGTGGAGTTCGCGCTTTCCCCGGTGATGTACGTGGGCGGCACGTTCCGCTACCAGTTGAATTTCTGGGATGACATGGAAGGCGACTTCAACGATTGGTTCCTCGCCGCATCCTTCGGCTATCGCTTCTGATTTTTCCCCTTCCGCCCTTTCCCCTGAAAAAGCAAAAAAATAAGTAAAAAAATTGCAATATTGTCATTGCTGTTGCGCCACCCGGTAGGGGCGGGCCTGCTTGAGGAAGACGCGGCGGGGGGAGCCCCACACCTTGAATTCGATGTCCAGCGCGAAAGCCGCCGGGTCTTTTCCATACAGAGCCGAAAAGTGCGCATGCGCCAGACTGCAGGCGGCGTGCAGGGAGCGGATTTCGTCCATGCCCAGGATGGGAACGCCGGGCGACAGGCTGGAGTAGCGCAGAACAGCCGTCTGGAGTTCGCCCCCGGGGCTGCGGATGATGGAGAAGATCTCGGGCAATGCACCGCCGGTGGGATTGGTGACGGAAATTTCTCCCAACTGCACGTTGACGTACATGCCCTCCACTGATGTGTCGGCGATGTTCTGCGTGATGAGCACGCCATTGGCCGCTTCATTGGAGAAAGCCATGTTCACGGCCACGCCCATGTTCACGGCCATGTGGTCGATGTTCCAGAAAGCCCGTTCTTCGAAGGCGTCCCGGTTCCACACGGAAGCCCAGACCTTGCGGATGACCCGGGAAGCCGCCTTTTCGCCCGAAGCGTAAGCCGAGTGGGAACTGTAGAGGCCGGCGCCGCTGAAATCGGGCAGATCCTCGGCGTTGGTGCTGGAGCGCAGGCGCACCTTGGCATCGCCGAAAATTTCGCGCACGCGGGCATCCAGGCGCGCGGCAAAGAGTGAATCTACAGGATTGGATTCAAAAAAGAACCGCACGCCGTCGAGGACGGCATCCCGAAGCACGGCATCCGCTGCAAAGTAGGCATCCGTGAGCATGCCGCGCAGATAGGCATCCAGGCTCACGGGCGCGGCCGCCAGCCGGGCGCACAGGGAATGGGCGCCGGCGCATGCCGCACCATCCCGGCCGCTGGCGATGCACAGGCGTTGCGCCTCCTCGCACAGCGGCGCATCCACCCGGGCGTACAGGGTGAACTCGTGGTAGTGGCGAAACGGCACGGCGAAACCGGCCGAAGTCGCATCCGGAAGAATGTGGTGCAACTCGGCCAGGTTGGCGGCTTTGACCCCCACCCGGATCGAATCGGCGAAAGCGAGGGTGTTGAAATCGGCCAGTTCGTCGAATTCCAGATCCGCTTCCGGAACGAGCGGTTCCCCATGATGCGCATTCCAGAACGCCTGTGCCTCCTCGAGCGTGGTTTCGCTCAGGGTGAAGGCTCCCTCGCGCACCTCGAAGCGCACGAGCCTGCCCAGCAGCGGCCGGATGCGCGCATCTTCTCCCGCCTGCAGCAGCGCCATGTTGGGCGTTCCCCGGTTGCGCGCCGCCACGTTGACGTGCGCCAGCGGCGTCTGCAGTTCCTCGGTGATGGTGCCGCCCACCACCGGCAGATCGTTGGGAAGCCGTGTGAGCACGAGCACGTCCGTGAACGAGACGGGAGTGCGCGCCAGTTCTTCGGGAGAAAGCCGCCGCAACGTGCCGTAGGCGATGCCGTCATTGAGCAGTTGCATGGAAATGCCGCCGTAGAGTTCTCCCCGCGTGATCCATGCGGCATCCATGGAATCCAGGTCGCCATGCCGTTCGCGCGCCTGCGCTTCCTGGATCTCGCCTGCCGGAAGATACGCCACCCGCAGTTTCCCTCCAGAAAGATGCGCGAATCCCAGGCGCTCCTCGAGGAGCCGGTGCGCCCGTGCCGCCTGCGCTGGCGTCAGGTCGTCGCTCGGAAAGAACGTGACGACCAGCGGTGCTTCGGTCGCATCGCCCAGTGCCGCCGTGCGCGCGGCCAGTTCGGGGTAGTACAGGATGTTGCCGGCCATGGCGGTCCGGTTTTCCCCCTGGTAGGTCTGCCGCACGAAATCCGCGGAAGTGATGGCCTTTCCCAGCACGCTGCGCACGAAATCGTAATGGACGGGATGGCGCCGCGTATTCTGGAAATACACTTCGGGGGCGTCCAGCACGCGGTCGATGTAGAATTTCACCACCATGGCCGGCCCCAGTTCGGTGCGCGCGGGATACCCCTTGGCCAGGAAATCGTCCAGGCCGCCATCCGGCGAAAATCCCGTCGCGTAATCTTCGTTGGAAGAAACTTCGGGCATGGGGGAAAGCCGCCATTCGAACGTGTGCGAAATTTCCGACAGACTGCGGGTTTCGAAGCGGAATCCGCGCACCTTCACGGTCAGTTTCGCCTGCGCTGGAGCACGGTGGATGCGCAGCCCCCCGCCTGCTTCGCAGGCCAGTACAGGCAGAGAACCATTCTGGGCGGATCCGGCATCGGGACAATCGATGCGCGCATCGGTGCCGTCAGGCGCCCAGATTCGGGCCGAAAACAGTTTTGCTCCCGTACCGTCGGGGTTCAGAATGCGCACCCGGTATTCGCCCCCGGCATCGAATCCACAAGCGCCGGAAGCGAGGAGGGCGACGGCCAGGAAAACGCATCCGCATTTCCGCAGGAATCGGGCAATGGCGCTCTTCATGGGGAATCCTCACCATTTCCGTCGCGGGGAAAACGCGCCCGCCATCACTTGGCATTCGGATCCCCGGGACATTTTTCGAAATCATCCACGAGTTCGCCGAAGGTCCCATCGTCTTCGATGAGCCGGCACGTCACGGGCAGGGTGCGCTCGGACGTGCAGCCGTCTTGTTCCACCTGGTCCGCGGCATCCAGTTTCTGCATGCAATCCATCGGCTGGCAGGAGCGGAATCCCCATCCGAACGAGGAGTGAAAATAGCGATAGCGTTTTCCGGAAAATGTGAATGTAAAGGAATCGTTGTGATGGTTGCCGCCGAAATCGTATTCGGCCGCCGGAAGTCGGGAGACGTTTCCAGCCTGTGAAATCCACGCCGTAGTGGCATACATGGGGAGTTCGGAAAACAAGGATACGCACTCGGTCGGCGTGGCCTGGAAGTAGATTACGCCGGTCGCTTCCCCGTCGGAAAACGTGCAGATGTGGTCGGAATCCCGAAAGTTCTGGGGGCCGTTGGCACATTGCAACTCGTGCCATTGCGGCACCCGGATGAAGAAGCCATAGGGCCCCGGCTCGCCCGTGCAGGCGGACGTGTCGTATGTCCTGCAGTCGGATCCGCAGCGCAGCGTTCCTCCCGTATACCCCAGAGACGGGCAGGTGGCGGTTCCGAGTTGGCTTCCATCGCACAACTCGGGCGCCTGGATGCGTCCATCGCCACAGTTTGCATTATTGATATTATTTATATTATTTATATTATTTGTATTGTTTGTATTGTTTGTGTTGTTTGTGTTGTTTATATTGTTAGCATTGTTAGTGTTGTTTATATTGTTGTCGTTATTCGTGTTTTTTCTGGATTCCTCGCATCCCGCCGAAGCGAATGCAATTCCCACCAACAGAATCAGCATCATGAAAAATCTCTGCATGGCCGTCCATTCCCCTTTCATTGATGAAATGAAAAACAATTGTTCAACTGCAAGATTCAATTCCAGCCGAGGCAATAGCCATAGGGGCTGTTGGTCCAGTTGGGCGCCTGCTGGCAGGAGCCCGAAGGACATTCCCCGGTGGAACCGAGATGGCACAGGCGCTGGCAGCGGTGCGCCGTCTGGTTGCAGAACAGACCTGGCTGGCAATCGGTCTCGGTCTGGCAGGACTGCCCGACGGTTTGCGTGCCATTCGCATTCACGCAATGGCCCAGGTAATCACTGCGGTCCAGATAGCAGTTCTGCCCCGGCAAAAAGCACCCGGTGAGGCTTACGGCATCGCAGGTGCCCGGCGTGATCGAGCAAGCGGGATCGCCCCAGCAATCGGTGTCCCAGCAATCCGTCAGGCGGTCGCCGTCGTCGTCCACGCCATTGTCGCAGATTTCAGATGCCGTCTGGCACCAAGAAGAATTGCGGCAGTCGGGATCCCAGCAGTCGGTGAGCCAGTCGCCATCGTCATCGGCGCCGTTGTAGCAGATTTCCTGGCCCGGCATCAGGCATTCAGGTGCGTCCATGCATTCATCGTCTTCGCAGTCGGTGAAGCCGTCGCCGTCATCGTCCTCGCCGTTGTCACAGATTTCCGGGTCCGGCGGAACCAGGCACGCGGGGTCGTACCAGCACTCGTCGTCCTCGCAGTCGACGAGCCCATCGCCATCGTCATCCATGCGATTGTCGCAGATTTCGGCACCTGCATTGCAGATTTGATGGCGCCAGCAGTCCTGGTCGTCGCAATCGACGAAGCCATCATCATCGTCGTCCTGCCCATTGAGGCAATCTTCCACGTAGGTGCAGGCATCGGCGCAGTCGAGATCCAGGCAGTCGGCGAAACCGTCGCCGTCATCGTCCTCGCCGTTGTCGCAGATTTCCGGGCCCGTCTGGCAGCCAGCGAACCGGGCGCAGTCGGGGTCCGCGCAATCGATTTTTCCGTCGCCGTCGTCATCCCGGCGGTTGTCGCAGATTTCCGGATCGGCAGCGCATGCCTGGTGATTCCAGCAGTCCTGATCTTCGCAGTCGACGAAGTCGTCGTCATCGTCGTCCGCGCCATTGCGGCAGTCTTCCAGGTAGTTGCAGGAAGCCGCGCAGTCGAGGTCCAGGCAGTCGGCGAAACCGTCGTCGTCGTCGTCGGCACCATTGCCGCAGATTTCCGGATTTGCCTGGCAAGCCGGATGATTCCAGCAATCCTGATCCTCGCAGTCGGCAAATCCGTCGCCATCGTCATCGGCGCCATTGCGGCAGTTCTCCCCGTTGACGACGTTGCAGGAATCGTCATTCCAGCAATCCTGGTCGTCGCAGTCGGCGAAGCCGTCGCCATCGTCGTCGATGTCGTTGTCGCAGATTTCCCGGGGGCTGAACTGCATGAGATCGGATTCGGAGCAGGCCGTGGCGCCCCAAAAGACACCTGCAAGCATCAGATGGAAAAGGATGCGCATGATGGTTCACCTCCGTCGGAATTCGCGGGAAGTGTAGCGCAGTCATGAATTCGTGCAAGGGTTTTGGCAAGTGTCCCGGAGAATGGCACCGCCCGTCTTCGCGCAACTCGAATCCGCATGAAGGGTTGCAAAAAGATGCGGCTTCTTCCAGAATGGCAGCGCCGCCGGCGGGTCGCGGACCCGGCGTGCGTGCGGGTTCGTTCAAGGAAAGGAGAACGCTCAAATGGCCAAAATCATTTCCGGCAAGGAAGCCGCAGCCTTGGTCCCTTCCGGCTGCCGGCTCATGGTTTCGGGATTCCTGGTGTGCGGATGCCCGACGTACCTGATCGACAGACTGATTGAAACGGACGTTCGGGATCTGCATCTGGTCGCCATTTCCACCGACTACGACGACCGCGGCATCGGTCGGCTGATCACGGCCCGCAGGGTCAAAAGCGCCCAGGTGAGCCACATCGGCACCAATAAAACTACACAGGCACAGTACAAGAACAGGGAAATCGACATCGAATTCGTGCCACAGGGCATCCTCATGGAGCGGATCCGCTGCCACGGGGCCGGGCTAGGCGGCATCTTCAGCCCGGTGGGCGTGGGAACCATCATCGCGGAAGGCAAGGAGACGCTCGTCGAAAATGGGCGCACCTACATCCTCGAACGGCCCATTTCCGCCGATGTGGCCCTGATCAAGGCGAAAAAGGCCGACCGCATGGGCAATCTCGTCTATTCGAAGATGGCGCGCAACTGCAATCCCATCATGGCCATGGGGGCCCGGATCACCATCGCCGAGGTGGACGAGATCGTGGAGACGGGCGAAATCTCTCCGGAAGACGTCGTCACGCCGGGCGTGTTCGTGCATTACCTCGTGAAGAAGGGGGAGTGACCATGCTGGACCGCGAAGCCAAGAAGGTGCTCATTGGACGCCGCATCGCTGCGGAACTCAAGGACGGCGACTACGTGAATCTGGGAATCGGGCTGCCCACGGAGGTGGCCAACCACATCCCTCCCGGCATCCGGGTGATCTTCCAGAGCGAGAACGGCATTCTCGGCGCCGGTCCCGCACCGGCCCCCGGCCAGGAAGATCCGGACTTGATCAATGCCGGCGGCGGCCCCATCACGGCCATCCCGGGGGCCTCGTATTTCGATTCGTTCCTGAGTTTCTCCATCATCCGCGGCGGGCACATCGACATGACCGTGCTGGGCGCGCTCCAGGTGGATGCACAGGGCAACATCGCCAACTGGATGATTCCCGGCAAGCTCGTGCCGGGCATCGGCGGCGCCATGGATCTGGTCGTGGGCGCGCGCCAGGTGGTGGCCGCCATGGAGCACGTGGACAAGGATGGCAATCCCAAAATCCTGGAACGCTGCACGCTGCCGCTCACGGGAGCCGGCGTGGTCACCCTCATCGTGACCGACATGGCCGTCATCCGGGTCACCCCTCAGGGCCTCAAACTCGAGGAAGTCGCCTCCTGGACCTGCGTCGAGGACGTCATTGCCGCCACAGGGGCCAAGTTGATCATTGACGGACCCGTCGGCACGTTCTCGTGATTGGATTTTTTCTGTTGTTTCCCATGCTGCGCCATGAGCGCCTTCCCGAGGGGGAAGGGGCGAAATTCCCTCTTGTTTCTCCGGTGCGGATTGCTATACCTTCTTTCGCCATGCGTGACGTGAACGTCTTTCGAACCCTCCGAACCATCTGGGCGATCATTTTGCTTGCCGCCCTGTGGCTGGGGGGGGTGCAGACGTTCGCGCACCACCACCATGAAAATTTTCAGTCCGACAATGACTGCGCCATGTGCCACGTCATCGCGTCTGGCGTTCGCCTGACCGATTCCGCAACGCCGCAGGCGCAGGTGCCCGTTTTCCATGCGCCATCCTGTCCGGATTTCTTCCGGAAGGCCGTGCCTCTGAGCGCGCGTCTGATCAAACTGCGCGCGCCGTCGACTTCCCCTCCGGCCTAGTCGGATTCTCTTCGTGAGACGAACGATGTCGTTTTCTTCCGGAAACCGGGAGAAAAAAAGGGGTGAGAATCGTGACGCGGCGCAATGTATGGGTTTTGATGATTTGGATTTCGGTTTTGGATTTTGGATTTCATCGGTCGGCACCGGCAGGCGCTCAGGAGAAAACACCGGCTGGAGAGGATGAAATCTCCGTGAAGCCCGTCGAGAAGAGCGCGGTGGTGCCGCCCCGTGTCCTGGTATCCAAGGCGCCGGAATATCCGCCGGATGTCTTTGCGGATCCGCCGGGGGTTACGGTGGTCCTCAAGGTCAAGGTGACGGTCGAGGGAACCGTGGAAGGCGTGGAGATCCGCAAGTCCGGCGGGGCCGCGTTCGATGCGGCGGCTATCGCGGCCGTGCTGCAGTGGCGGTTCGAACCTGCCCGCTACGAGGACAAGCCCGTGGCGGTGCGCATCGAGATCCCATTCGAGTTTCCGCCGCGGGAACGGCCGAAAACGCCTGCAAAGACGCAGAATGCGGTGCCGGAAGAACAGCCGAAACAGCAACCCATGCCGTCCGGAAACGAAAAGTCCACGGTTCCGGTCAACCCTCCCGAAAACGCGGAAAACAAAAAAGAAACGACCAAGAACGAATCCGATGAAATCCGGGTGACCGGGCAGCGCGCGGCGGCCCGCCTTCCGGCGGTGGCGGCCTTCGTAGTGGACCGCAAGATTCTCGCGGCCGCGCCGCAGCCCACGGCCGGCGACATGCTGCGCACGGCGCCGGGCTTCTACGTGGGACATCCCCAGGCCGAAGGGCTGGCCAATGCCCTGTTCCTGCGCGGCTTCAACGCGGAGCATGGACAGGATTTCGAATTGTTCGCCGGAGATATTCCCATCAATATCGTGGGGCATCTGCATTCCCAGGGATATGCGGATCTGCATTTCCTCATTCCCGAGGTCATCGATGGCCTGCACGTCATCGAAGGCGTGTTCGATCCGCTGCAGGGGGATTTCGCCGTGGCTGGAAGCGGATTCTTCCGCTATGGCGTGGCGCGGCGCGGAACGGCGCTGGCGCTGACGCTGGGCTCGTTCGGCACCCGGCGCCTCCTGTTCCTGCACGCGCCGCAGGGAGCGCCCCGCGAGACGTTTCTGGCGCTGCAGATGAAATCCTCGGATGGATACGGCCCGGGGAATCGTGCATCCCAGAGCATTTCGGCCATCGCCCGCAAGCAGTTTTCGCTTTCCTCCCGCTCCACGCTGTGGCTGCACGCCTCCGCGCATGCGGGCCGTTCCCAGTTGCCGGGGGTGCTGCGAGCCGAAGACGTCCAGAGCGGCGAATACGGTTTCTTCGACAGTTACGCGTATCCCACGGCCCAGGCCCAGTCGGCGTATTCCACCCGCATGGAGACGTCGGCGAAATGGCGCCTGCGCCTGTCGGACAACGGAGAACGCTTGGAAAGCGTCGTCTATGCGCTACGCACGGATTTCCTCCTGCGGCAGAACCTCACGGGTTTTCTGCTGTGGTATCCGGATGCCCCCGAAATCCGGGGGGCCGGGGATCTGCACCACCAGGAGAACCGCGACGACACGCTGGGCGCGCGCTTCCAGTATTTCAGCGGCCGGATGCGGCTCTTCGACCGCTTTTCCACGGAATTCACCACGGGAATCCAGGTGCGTAGCGGCTTTGCCGACCAGAAGGAAGATCTCATATTCCCGGCGCAGAACATGATCTGGCGCCATCTCGTGGATGCCCGGGTGGCAATCCTGCACGCCGGGGCGTTTTTCGGCTCCACCACGCGCTTTTTCCCGTGGCTCAAGGTCGCTTTGGGGGGGCGCGCCGATGGCCTGGCCTTTTCGGTGGATGATGCCCTGGGCAACCGCCAGTACGACGTGCCCACCCAGCAGACCCACCAACTGGGCTACAAGCGCACGGCGTTCGGCAGCCACGTCAGCCCGCGCGTGATGGTGGACGCCGGTCCCTTCACGCAACTCGTGCGTCCCCTCGACGAAATCCGTCTGTATGCCGGTTATGGACAGGGCTTCCGCTCGCCGCCGCCGCGCAGCCTGCAGGAGGGAGAAAACGCCCCGTTCACGCTCGTGGACAGCGCCGAGGCAGGATTGCGCTTTTCCCCCTGGGGACCCCAGACGGCCGAGTTCCGCCTGGCGGGGTTCTATACGTACCTGGACAAGGATTACGTGTTCGACCCCACCACGGCCCGGACTTCGCCCATCGGGGACACCACCCGCACGGGCGGCGTGTTCTCCTTCACGGCGCACCCCGGCGGAGGGCTGACGCTGTCCGGCTCGTGGACGTACGCCCGGGCGGTGCTCGAGGGACCGCCGCTGGCCACGCCGGAAAATCCCACTCCCGGAGAAAAAAAAGGCGACCTCGTCCCGTACGTTCCCCCGCACGTGGGGCGCCTGGATGTGGCCTGGAGCCGCAGGGCCGGGCGTCTGGCCGATTCCCCCCTGATGTGGAAGGCCGGAATGGGGGCCTCCTACCTGAGCCGGCGGCCGCTTCCGTATTCCCAGTGGTCGGATCCGGTGTTCCTGCTGGATGTTTCAGGCGAGGTCTCCTGGCGCGAGTGGACGTTCAAACTGGAAATCACCAACGCCCTGGATGCCCGCTGGCACGACATGGAATACCAGTTCGTTTCCCAGTGGGATCCCGAGCGCACGACGCCCATGCCGGCCCGGCACTTCGTGGCGGGCGCGCCGCGCACGATCCTGGGGACGCTGGAGTTTCGCTATTGATTGCAGTGCATGCCATGTGCGCATGAGGTGTTTTTATGAATAATAAAGTTTTTCTTTTCATTTTACTGTCATTCCCGATGTTTTCCGCAGGTTCCTGCGACGAGGGTTCCACCGGACAACAACTGATTGCCTACCCCTTGATGGGAGTTGCGCTGGAATCCGCCTCGTTCACGGATGCGCGCGGCTGGGAAATCACGCTCGATCAGGCGCGTCTCACATTCGGGCCCCTGGTGTTCTGCTCGCATCAGCCCACCTTTTTCAAGCGGGATTCGCTGACCGACTGCGGGCAGGTCATGGGCGAGTGGACGCAGGCGGCCGCGTGGGATCTCCTGTCGGCCGCCGACGTGGAACTGGGCGTGGTATCCGGAATTTCCGGCCAGGTGCACTCCCTGCAGTACGATTTCGGCTGGCACTGGCCCCCTGGCGCCGGCGCCCCGCGTTTTCTGGGCCCCTCCGGCGCCGCGTCGCTGGAACTGGAAGGTGAGGCCGTGCGTGGACCCGATCGCGTCGAGTTCTCCTTTCGCGTGGACGTATCGCCCAAGAATTCCGGGCTCTTCACGGTGGCCGGGCTTGCGGCCGAAGGCGCGCCGGACGTATCCACCGCGCGGGCCGTGGTGCGCGTCGATCCCGCCGTCGTCCTGCGCTATGTGGACTTCTCGCTGTACACGCAGACCGCAGGCGTCCTGACGGCCGAGCCTGGGTCGGCGCTGGAAAACCAGTTGCGGCTGGGACTGATTTCGGGAACCCCCCTGCAGTTTCATTGGGAATGATGGGGGAGGGATTGCATGTGATATGGACATGAAAATACCACGTTGAAAAATTTTATTTTCGTTATTTTGATTTGTAAAAAGTTTCAAGGAGCTTTGATATGAAAAAAAATAATATTTATATTGCAGTATTGTTTCTTTTTTCCCTGGCCGCCTGCGACGATGGCGGCTCCGGCAAGGGGAACATCCAGATGTACGTGGAGCCGGAATGGACGCTGCTCAATGGCATCGAGCCCGGCGAGGAGGAGGAGAACATCCGGGACGGCTGGCGCGTGGATTACAATGATTTCTATCTCTCGATCGGCGATGTGGCCGTGGGCAAATCCGGCGAGGATCCCCGATACACGATGCCCCGGCATTACGTGGTGGATTTGAAGAACACCCCGCTGTCCGGCGCACTCGTAGCGGAATTCAAGGATGTGCCCGAAGGGCACTGGGACCGGGTGTCCTACGCGCTTCCGGCGGCCTCGGCGCAAAGCGAAGCCTTAGGCAGCGTGCCCGCGGACGAACTCGCACGCATGAAGGAGAACGGCCTGGCGGTCAAACTGCGCATGACACTCACGAAGGCCGATGGCCAGCGCTGCCCCTATCTCGTCAACGAAGCGGATCCGGCTGACCCGGCGCGGCCGTGCCAGGCCGTATCCACGATCGTGGCCGACTGGGAACTGCCGTTTCCTTCGCGCGCGGCCGGATGCCAGACGGAACTGGAAACGGGGCTCACCGTGCCCGCCGGCGGAACGGCGGCCGTGAAACTCACCATCCATGCCGATCACTTCTTTTTCACGGCCTTCCGCCACACGGGGGTCACGCGGCTCGTGCAGCACATCGTGGATGCGGACCTGAACGCCGACGGCGAGGTCACCTTACAGGAACTGGAAGCCACGCCGGTAACCGTGCTGGCATCGGACATCTTCGATCTCTCCATGATTCCCGGGGAATTGAACACGCTGCTCGATTATGTGCGCTGGGCCACCATCACGCTGCCGCATTACCAGGGCGATGGCGGCTGCCCGGAACGCACCCCTCTGTAATATTGGAAATCCACTGAAAAATAAAAATTAAAACAGATCCGGTCCAATGTCTTCAATCATGCAATTCACGGGGTCGCGAAAATTGAGCGAATACAAAAAGCCGTGCGGCGTGTAGCGCGCGGGCAGGGGGGCGCCGTCGAGACTGATGTCGAAGCCTTCGGATTCCCAGGCGGCATACACCAAGTCGTTGGCCGTGGCGGCCTGCACCATGGCGAAGATCCAGTCGGGGCGCGAGCCGATGGCGGCGCCGGCCATGTTGTCCACGATGCGGATGCGCTGGATGCGCACCCAGGCGGGGTCCAGCACGGCGGTGTTGAGTTCGCCCTCGTAGATGACGCCGCGGTTGTTCTTGTTGCAGGAGCCCACGCTCATGAAGGCATCGTCGACGATGAGCATCTTCGAGTGCACGTCGATATCGGTGAAGCGGCTTTCTGTTTCATCAATGCCCCATGTCACCACGGTGTCGAAGGAGCGCAACTGGAACACGAACACGCGCGCGGGAAACAGCGTGCGCAGTTCCTGCACCGTGCGGTATGTCCAGTAGCAGCCGCCATCCGTCCACTCGTCGATGGGCTTGGTGATGACCACGAGCTTCAGGTCGGGCAGAAGCGCCATGCGGTCCGCGATGGCGCCCGTGAGATAGGGAATCCGGAAGTACTGGTCTTCGATGAAGATGTACTCGGTGGCATTGCGCACGGCGTTGTACCAGGTCTCGAGGATGGCGTTCTCGGAGAAGGGGACGGGCATGGTGGCTGTGATCTGCACAAGCGCATCTCCGCTTTCGGGAAGGGGATCCGTATCGATGGAAAAGGAAGTGGCATTCTCGGAATACGCGGCGCCGGTGGAAATCAGATAGTCCCAGCGGCGCAGGAAAACGTCGGCCACGTCGCGGGCGGCGCTTCCCTCGATGCGCAGCACGTAGTCCTTGCGCGGCCCCAGGTCGGGCTCGGCCTGCCTGGCCTGCACCGCGCGCCGTTCGTCGGCCGTGGCGGAAAACTCCATGCGGCGCGGCTCATACACAAGGTGCTGGGACGTATCCCAGTCGGTGGATTTGACGTTCATGCCGCCCACGAAGGCCACGCGCTGGTCCACGACGGAAAATTTCTGGTGCCAGGAAGCCGCCTGGAAGGCCACGCCCACGGGCCAGTCCGAAAAATCCACGTCCTTGCCCGGCACGTCGGAGGCGATCCACTGCGCATCGGGAAAGAGGGCGGCTTCCATGGGAAAATGGGCGGCGAAGCGCTCACGGAAATCGAACGGGGCCACCTCGAAATGGAACTGGTCGCTCGTGGGATTGCCCTGTCCCATGAATTCGAAGTCGTCGCCCGGGGTTTCGGCATAGCCGAGGATGACGTCGTCGCGCGTGATCCAGTCGAGAATGTCGTGCGTGCCCCAGAACTCGCCCACCAGAACGCGCTTGACGGCCGGGGATGCCTCCAGAACGCCCACCACCGTGTTGGCCCAGCGCTGCTGCGGCGTGTAGTCGAGGTGCGCCGGCATGGGCCGCGTCAGTTCGAAATCGCTCTGCCACCACCAGGAGGCCATGAGGATTTGATTCTGCGCCCGCTCCAGTTCGGTTCGCACCTGCGTCCAGGCTTCTTCGCCATCCATGAGCAGCGTGATGCGGTTGCCTGTGCGCATGGGGCGTCCCTGCGAGGAGAACCAGCGGTGCGCAAGTCCCACGGCCACGGTGGAAACCGGCACGCCGTCCGGCCCCGGCCGGTTCAGGCGCGAAAGCAGGCCCACCGTGGCGTCCGGCGTGCGTTCGAACCCCGTGATTTCGCCGGAGACGGAAACCGTGAATTCGGTGCAGAGATCACGGAATTCCAGGGAAGAGAGGCACAGTTCGTAGCCGCCCGCCCGGGTGAGGGCGTTTTCCGAACCTGCCTGCACGGGCAGATGGCGGGAAGATGCGTCCGGTTCCTTGAGAGTGATGACAGTCGCGTCCCCGGGAAGCGGCTCTCCCCAGATGGAGAGCGGAAAAAGGCGCAGATAGGCGAGCGGCGGCGGATTCTCCGCATCCGCATCGGCGGCCGCGTCGCCATCGGTATCCTGAAGGGTGTCTTGCGGGACGTCCGCATCGGGGCCAGCATCGAGATCCGGCCGGTGCGATGTGGAATCGTCGCAACTCCCGACTGTAAAAAGCCCCAAGAGCACGAACAAAGTGATCTGCATCCTGAGCATGGAAATACACTCCGAGAAAGAGAGGATGGCCCGATATAGCCGCATTGACGCGGCGAGTCAATCCGCAGAGTGGTAAATTCCGTTCTCATTCGGGAAAAACGGGCGGTTCCTTCTGCCGGCGCACCTGATGCGGGGCGTCTTGTTCCGGTAGCAAAAAAAACACTGGAAAACAGCTTGCGCGCCCGCTAGCATCGCCTTTGCAGGGAGGTGCTTCATGAAAAATGGATTTCTCTTCTGTTTCGGGGTGTGCGCCGTCCTTCTGGCGGGTTGCGATGACGACAAGGCTTCCGGAAGCGGATACGACGGATTCTACTGCATCACGGCACTGCAGGAGAGCGCCTCCTGCGACGAGGCGGACCCATGGCAGGACATCACGCCCGATGCGCCGTGCTTTTCCCTTCACTCGGAAAACTTCTTCGGAACCCCCATCCTCGCCTGGCGCAACTGCACGGGAAACACGCCCGATACCTGCGAGGACAGCGTGTCACTGACGGAATCCTTCGTGCGCGTGGATGGAACGTGGACGCAGTACATGGACACGGCCTCCGGGCAGGACGGTGGCACGTGCCAACTCTCCTCCCGGCGGGGAATCCTGGCCAAAACCGCGGACGGCATCGAGGTGACGGCCACGACCCGGGAGGGCGTGGTGGAATTGCCGGCGGGCAAGGCGTGCGACACGGATCGGGTGGAAGAGTATGGAGACCGACTGGATTGCACCGGGATGCAGCGACTGACGGCGCAGAAACGATGAGGCGACGATGCCGCGCAAAGGCAGAAGAGCGAAAAGTTCGAATTCGCCAACCAGACGCCGGTTTTTTGAAGAGGCCTTATTATGACTTCTATGATACTATTTATATTACTGTTTTTGATCGCTGCTGTTTTGTCGAATATGTATATCCTCCTGAACTTGAAGAAATGGATGCAGAAACCGAATCCGATGAAGACAACGATGGAGGATCCAGGAAGCGAAAGCACTCCGATTGCAATGGAAGAACGAGAAAAAAATCCAGAAGTGATTCAGAGAATTGAATGGAAGTCGCAGGATGGGGACGCACTCGAATTCCATCGCGTTCTGGATTCAGAATTGCAATCGCTTCGTTTTGAAAATTACATTCAGGTGGCAAGCACTCCTGCAAGCGAATCCCCGATGCGGACGGGCTGGCAATCCGGCCTCGCAGTGGCGGGCGTGCAGATCGGCGCCCAGAAATGGGTGACGTCCGGGCTGTACCGGGCCACGGTTTCCCCCGGGCAACTCATGAAATATGCGGATGGAACGATTTCCTCCATCTGCCGGGGAGCCGATGGGAAAATCGCGGGCCATGCCGGGTTCCGGTCGGCGGGCGCTGTCGTGTTTGCGCCACTCGTGCTCTTTCAGGTGGCTTCGATTGTCACGGGGCAATACTACCTCAATGGGATCACGAAACAGTTGAATGCAATCAATGCCAAACTGGATCGCCTGCTGCAGTTGCATCACGCCGAACGAATCGCCAAAATTCGCCAGGCCGAAAAAATCATCCAGAAACTTGCAGGCATGCAATGTCCGAACGTAGAAGATTTATTGCAATTGAAACTCGTCGAAACGGAAATCGGAAATCTTCATGAAGAGTACGCGTGGCTTCTTTCCGAATGCAATCCCGAAAAATTGCAGAAGATTGAAAGTTGGTTCACCAGCGAGCGGGTAAAAGAACTGGAAGAAAAAACGGGAAGGGAAGAGATTTTCGAGAATCTGGCGCAGGCCATTCTGACCGATGAACTCCTGCACGTGCTTCCCCTGGTGGAAATCCTCATGAACGGGCGCATGACGCAGGACCGGGAGCAGCGGGCCCGGCGCATCGGCGAACTGGTCGCGCAAATCCGGGAGTGGGAGAAACAGGATTTCTACCGTTGCAGAATCCAGGACACGCCGGCGTGGCGCTTTCTGGATTCGGCAATCGAAAAGGCCACGTGGATCCGCAGAGATGCAATATTGAGCGAGTCAGAAGCCGACGCACTCGTCGAAAGACTGAAAAACCAGAAGCAGGAAGTGCTGCAGATGGTTTCGCAGGAAAGTCCCGTCATCGAAGTGCGCGACCGGCTACTTGAACAACTGGCGCGTCCCCGGGAGGTTTTTTACATCGTGCAGCCGGACGGGGCCGCGGCGGTGCTGGTCGAAAACCAGAATGTTTCCGGTTGAAAAAATCTGCAAACTCCGTAAAAATCCATCCTGAGCCTTGATTTCGGAAGATCGTGTCCTAATTTGTTCTCCTCAGGTGAGGTGCGTCATGAAACACCTTCGGATCCTCGGATGGCTCCCGGTTCTGCTTTTCACGGGATGTGCGGCGTTGGCGCCGGAACGCGCAACTCAGGAAGAAAATCCAGGGCGGCCCGGTGAAATCATCTCACGTGCGTCGTCTTTCTCCCGGCCGCCAGAGGGGCGTGCAGCGCTGCGGCAGGGGATCGTATGGCCGCGGCTGGAACCGGAGCGGGACACGGATGCCGTGCTGTGGGTCCCCACCAAGACGGGGGCCACGGCCGTGCGCTCCGCCTTCGATGGCACGCAGTGGCTCGTGGTGTGGCAGGACGCCCGATCGGGGGTGCCGGGCATCTACGGAATGCGGGTGGCCGCCGACGGCACGCGGCTCGATCCCATCGGATTCCCGATTTCGGTGCGCAGCACGTCGGCCGCTGGGCCGGTCGTGGCCCACAATGGCACGCATTTCCTCGTGGCGTGGGTGGATGCACGCAACCAGGCCAGCGACATCTACGGGGCGCGCGTGGATGCATCGGGACGCGTGCTGGATCCCCACGGCGTACCCCTGGTGGTGAGCGCCTCCCCCAAGGGTTCCCTCGCACTGGCTTCCGACGGCCAGGATTTCCTGCTGGCCTTCACGCACTCGCTGCCCGTGGATTTCGGGCTCTACGCCACCCGGATTTCCGCCAGCACGGTTCCTCTGGATCCCCAGGGCTTTCCCGTTTTCCTGGGCAGTTGCAATCTGGCAAACGTTTCTTGGACAGGACTTCATTATTTGATTGTTTATACAAACCTGACGGCGGGATTCAACGTGTCAGCGAGTCGGGTCCGCAATGACGGAACTGTACTGGACCCTAATGGGTTCCAGATTTTCTGGGGAAGTTATTATAATTCTATGGCATCCGTGGCCAGTAGCGATACAGAATCACTGGCAGTTTACTACACTTATAATTACTGGACGGGCAACATGGTACGGGCCGTGCGCGTCGACAACGATGCCAACCGGCTGGACAATCCGCATCTGAATCTGAGCGTAGAGTACAGCCCGCGCTACCAGAGTTGGTTTTCAACGACAACCACATATTTTAATGACCGCTATCTCGTGGCCTGGTACGACTACCATGTTCCCGGGAATCCCGCGACGCGGGCGCTGACGGCGGATCTCTACGCCAACGTGGTGTTCCCGGACGGCTCGGTGATGTATCCGGAAGGCGTGCCGGTGCTCGTCGAAAATGGCCACCAGTTGGCGTCACATCTGGCGGCCGGCGGGCCGGGGGCGCTGCTGACGTTCGTGGACCAGGCGCGCACGGTCTCCGATGTGCGGGCATTGCGGCTGGATGAAAACGCCCTTCCGGTGGGGGAATCCTTCTACGTCAACGTTTCGGGAAACGCCCAGTATCTTCCGCAACTGGCCGCCGGGCGGGATGCCGGCGGCAACTTCCAGATGCTGGCCGCCTGGCAGGACGACCGCGGGGCGGACCGCGACGTCTACGCCGCCCGCCTGGACGAAAACGCGCAGACGCTGGATGCGTCGGCCATCCCCGTCGCCGTGGCCCCCGGCGAGCAGATTCCCTCCGGAGCGGTGTTCTCGGGCGGCCGCTACTGGGTCGCGTGGACCGACGAGCGCGGCGGCGATCGTGATGTGCACCTCGCCCGCATCCTGCCGGATGGCCAGATGGAGGATGCCGCCGATGCCACGCTGCTGGCCGGCGGGGCAGGGGACCAGGACGCCGCGCGCCTCATTCCCGATGGTTCCGGCGGGGTGTGGCTCTCCTATTTGGATCGCGCCCTGAATCCGGCGGGAATCCGCTTGCTGCGCATTCTCCCCGACCGCAGCGTTTCCGTGGACAGGATCGTTTCGGATCCCCAGCGGACGGCCGGAACCGGAACGCTGGCGCCGATTGGGACCGGCGTTCTCGTCGCCTGGCAGTCCCTGCAGGCCGGATCCTGGCGCATCGAGGCGACCCGGCTGGACGAAAACGGCCAGGCTCTCTGGGGCCCCGTGCTGCTGGATCCCGTGCCCGACGGCGTTCAACTGCGTCCGGCGGCGGCTTCCAACGGAAATCAGGCCTATGTGGTGTGGGAAGATAACCGCAATCTCGCCTACCAGATTCATGGTGCGATCGTGGATGCGAATGGTGCAATCACACCATCTGCCGGCGCATTGGCGGCTTCTGTTGGAGGGCAGTATTTTGCGCACGTGCTGCATGATGGTTCCCATTTCGTCGTGTCCTGGGAAGAGGAAATGGATACGGGTTCGGACATCCGGGCCATGCGCGTGGATGCGTCCGGCATTCCCGTGGATTCCCAGGCGGCCATCATCACGCAGAGCCCGGTAGCGGAACGGACCCCGCAGGCCGTGGCCGTATCGCCGCGCACAATGCTCGTGGCCTACGGTCGCATCCTTCCGGAATCCCCCTATGGGGCGCCCCGAATCCGCGTGCGCCGCGCCTACTTCAACCGGCCGCCGGAAGTGCCGGAGCACATGGCCGTGACCATCGAGAACACGCCCGTCGAACTGACGCTTTCGGCTTCGGATGCTGAAGGAGACGAACTGTCCTTTTCCATCGAGGAGCCGCCGGCGTCTGGCGCCCTGGCAGGAGATCCGCCCCGGGTGACCTACACGCCGCAGACGGGATTCGCGGGCGAGGATGGATTTTTGTTCCGGGTCAGCGATGGGTTCGACGAGGTGCTCTCCCGGGTGCGCATCGTGGTCGTCGAGCAGGGTCAACGCCCCGTGGCACTGAGCGCAGCCGTGGCCACCGACGAGGACACGCCCGTAGACATCCTGCTGCAGGCGCAGGGGGCAACTCCTCTTTCCTATGAGTTCATGAACCTGCCCCAGCATGGGCGCTTCAAGGGAACGCCTCCGGATATCCAGTACAATCCGGATGCCGATTACCATGGACCGGATCTGTTCACGTTCCGGGTGTCCGATGGACTCGTCTACTCGGACGTAGCCACCGTGCTCATTGACGTGCGCCCCGTCAACGATCCTCCCATCGCCGTGAACCAGGAACTGCAGACGGCGGCCAACCAGCCGTTTCCAGTACTTCTCGAAGCCCGGGACGTGGACCGGGATCCCCTGCAATTCGAAATCGTCGAGCCGCCCCGGCATGGATCATTGCAAGGAATTCCCCCGTTACTGCAATACCGGCCCCATAAGAACTTCGTTGGTGAAGACAGTTTCACGTTCTCGGTTTCCGACGGCCAGGCCCGAACCATTGGCACGGTGCAAATCACGGTGGAAAACACGCTGCGCCGCGAACTCGACGGCGATGCCTCCTGGGGATGCCGGACCGCTCCCGGCGGCGGTTCGCACGAAAAGAGCCTGTCCCTCGTTTTCCTCGCGATTCTCCTCCTGGCAGCGGGAATGCGCCGGCGCAGTTGAATAATTTTTTTGCACTTGATCAACTTGTAAAAAAATTGTTTACGCAAGGCTGGCAATCCTGTATGAATCGGATGTTCGAGATGGAAGTTCGGCGCACCCCGAAGATCTGCACGCGTTGTGGCACGCTTGATCGCTTGGTGCTGCAGGTTCCGCAGGATGTCGTCCGGAGGCTTCCTTCTGACGTGTCGAGGTGGGGCCATGTCGAATCCGCAGCGCATTTCCACGGGAATCACGGGGCTGGACGAAATCCTGGGCGGCGGGCTCGTCCCGTCGACGGGCACGCTGATTGTGGGCCGGCCCGGCACCGGCAAAACGATTCTGGGGCTCCAGTTCCTGCGCGCCTGCTCCCGCCATTCCACCGAATGCGTCTACGTGACCTGCGCCGAGACCTCGACGTCCGTGCGGCGCAATGCCACGGCCCTTGGCTGGAGCCTGGATGGAATCCGGCTCGTGGATCTGGCCGCGGAAATCTATGCCAGTGTTCCCGCGGGAGAATACACGGCCTTCGCACCGGCCGAAGTGGAATCGGAGCCCATCTGGCGCCGGCTGTACCGGCTGCTGGAGGAGCATTCGCCCGCTTTCCTGGTCATCGATTCCCTGACGGTGTTCCGCCTTCTGGCCACGGACGAGTACCAGTACCGCAAGCAGTTGCAGGCGCTGGTGAACCGCCTTTCAGCCATGAACTGCACGGCGCTGCTGCTCTATGATCCCGATGAACTGGTGCAGGACAACGCGCCCGCGCTGGCCGTGGATGGCGTGATTCACCTGCGCAACGAGATTTCCGGCAACAAGCTCGTCGAAATCCGCACCCTCGAGGTGACCAAGATGCGTGCCATTTCCTATCTTTCCGGCCGCCACGCCATGCGCATCACGGGCGAAGGCATCGTGGTGTGGCCGCACCGGGTGGAGAAACTCAAGCGGTACAACTATGAGCGCACGCTGCTGCAGTCCGGGGTCCGGACCCTGGACGAAATGCTCGCGGGGGGCTTTCCGTCCGGCACCTGCACGCTGATATCCGGACCCGCCGGGGTCGGCAAGAGCACGCTGGCCATCCAGTATCTGGCCCATGCAGCATCGCAGGGCATCCGCAGCGCGATGTACACGTTCGAGGAGGGCACCGCATCCATCCTGGAACGCTGTGCAGGTGTCGGAATCGATCTGGAGCGCCATCTCGAGGATGGCCGGGTGACCATCCGGGAAATCAATCCGCTGGAACACTATCCGGACGAATTCCTGTCCCTGCTGCGCCGGGATTTCGAATCCTCGGGCGCGCGCCTGTTCGTCATCGACAGCCTGCGCGGCTTCCAGTTGGCAATGGAAGAATTCGGGAGTCTCCTGGCCTGCATCCAGAACATCATCAACTTCACGCGCCGCAACCGGACCAGCCTGTTCCTGATCAATGAGCAGGAAAAAATCACTGGCGATTTGCAGATCACCGACACGGGCGTCAGTTACGCCGCCGACAACGTGCTGCTGATCCGCTACGCCGAGGTGAGCGGGCGCATCATCCGCGTGATATCCTGCCTGAAGAAGCGCATGGGCGATTTCGAGCCGGATCTGCGCGAGTTTTCCATCACATCCAGGGGAATCGTCGTGGGCGAACGCATGACCCGCTTCCATGGCATGCTCACGGGATTGCCCACACGCTTCGAAAATGGCAATCCCGTTTCCTCCGGGGAACGAAAGGGGGATTGATGCCGCCCGAACCTGCGCTGGTGGCGGTTTCCTTCGCCCGGGGAGAGGATGTCCGCCTCGTATCGGATTTCCTCACCGAATGCGGATATGCCGTTGCTCCCTGCACCGACCGGAGCCCGCCACCCGCCAGCGTGGATCTGGTGATCCTGGACAGCCGCGTAGCCCGTTCGGTTGCCTGGGTGCAGGAAGTCAAGCGGCAATCGGAAACCTTCCTGCCGGTGTTGGTGGGGCTTGCAGGCAGGGACCGGGCGGACCCTTGGCTCGAGGCCGGTTACGACGCCTGCCTGCGCATGCCGTTTTCCAAAGCCGAACTTCACGCCAACGTAGCCTTGCTGCTGCGTCTGCGCCGCCAGTCGCAGGAGTTGCTGCGCCGCGGCATGGAACGCTATCTGGCGGTCTTCGAAGCCACGGGAACGGCCAGCCTCGTCGTCCAGGCCGATTCCACCATCCTCATGGCCAACCGCCAGTGCGAAGCCGTGACGGGATATGCCCCCGAAGAAATCGTGGGAACCCCTTGGATGCGCTACGTGGATCCGGAAAAACTGGATTTGATGCGCCAAAACTTCCGGAAGCGCTTCGAATCGCCCCAGGATTCGATCCCGTCCTACGAGACGTGCCTCATCCACAAGAATGGGCAGAAAATCCATGTCCTGCTCTCGGCGGGCCGCATTCCCGAAATGCCGCAGGTGATCGTGTCGATGGTGGACATCACCCAGTTGCGCCGCACGCAGGAGGAACTCGCCAAGAGCGAAACCCTGTTCCGCGACCTGTTTCTCAAGCACAGTGCGGTGAAGTTCATCCTGGACCCCGATGACGGGCGCATCCTGGATGCAAACGAAGCCGCCGAAGCCTTCTATGGCTGGTCCCGGGACCGGTTGCGTTCCATGCGGATCAGCCAGATCAACACTCTCTCGCAGGAAGAGGTAAAGGCGGAAATGGAAAAGGCCCGCAGGGGCCAGCGGGGCTATTTCGAATTCCAGCACCGGCGCGCGGACGGGTCCGTCCGGGACGTGGCCGTCTACAGTTCCAGAATCGATGCGCAGGGAAAAACACTGCTGCATTCCATCATCCATGACATCACGGACCGCAGGCAGGCCCAGTCCCGCAACGAAATGCTGTTCACCGCCATCGAGCATTCCTCCGAATCCGTGGTCATCACGGACGTGGCCGGAACCATCCAGTACGTGAATCCCGCCTTCTGCCAGGTCACTGGGTACACCCGAGAAGAAGCCATCGGCCAGAATCCGCGCATCCTGAAAAGCGGCCAGCATGACGAAGCCTTCTACCAAGAGTTGTGGTCGACGTTGCTTGCTGGGCGCACGTGGCGGGGCCGCTTCGTCAACCGGCGCAAGGACGGCTCGTTCTACACCGAGGACGCGGCCATCTCGCCGGTTCGCGATGAGGACGGTCGCGTGGTCGGTTACGTGGCCGTCAAGCGCGATGTCACGCAACTGCTGCTGGCGGAACGCGAGCAAGCCATGCTCCAGGAGCAACTGCGCCAGTCCCAGCGACTGGAAGCCCTGGGGCGCCTGGCCGGTGGCGTAGCCCACGATTTCAACAACATCCTGGGGGTGATTCTGGGGTATGGAGAAATGCTGGGCGCGACGTTCTCCGATGCCGATCCCCGGCGGGCGGACCTGGAGGAAATCCTGGAATCGGCGCGTCGTGCGTCGGACCTGACTCGGCAACTGCTGGCTTTTTCCCGGCAGCAGCCCGTCTCGTTCTCGCCCCTGGTCCTCGACGAGGTGGCCGCGGGAATGGAGCGGATGCTGCGCAGGCTTTTGGGCGAAGACGTGGAACTGGAACTCGACCTGAAATCCGCTCCGGCTCGGGTGATGGCGGATCGCGGACAACTGGAACAGGTGATCATGAACCTGGCGCTCAACGCCCGCGACGCCATGCCGAACGGCGGCCGGCTGCGCATCTCCACCCGGCAGGTCAGACCGGAAGAATCGAATGACGGCTTTCCTCAGGACGCCGCTGGCCCCCACGTACGGTTGGCCGTCAGCGATACTGGCTACGGTATGACACCAGAAGTGCGCGCGCGGCTCTTCGAGCCATTCTTCACCACCAAGGAAGTGGGAAAGGGAACGGGACTGGGCTTGGCCATGGTGTATGGAATCGTCACCCGGTCCGCTGGGCATATCCACGTGGATTCGGAGCCGGGCCGCGGAACGACGATGATCATCGACTGGCCCCAAACGATGCAGGATTCGGTTGGCATGGGTGTGAAAAGCGAACCCTGCGCTACTTCCCATTCGCCGGTTTGCCGGGTACTGGTGGTGGAAGATGAGGACAGCCTGCGCCGGCTCGTGGTCCGGGTTCTGGAAAAATCTGGTTTTCACATTCGTTCGGCCGCACGGGGGGAAGATGCCATCGCTCTGGTGGAGCAGGGCGACTTCATCCCTGATGTCCTCCTGACGGATGTCGTGATGCCGGGCATCAGCGGCGCGGAAACCGCGCGCCGCATCCAGGGACGGCTCCCGCTGGTCCAGGTGGTGTTCATGTCCGGGTATCTCAAGGATCATCCGGTACAGGCGCAACTCGGCGAAAATGCCCATTTCCTGCAGAAGCCCTTTCATCCCGAGGAACTCGTGCGCATGGTGCTTGCTGCAGCCAGAATACAAAAAAATCAAGGTTGATGTGCATTGAGAAATTTGAATTCAGATAGGGGCGCCAAAACGCAGGCATGCTTTCAATACAAAGATTTTTTGCTTCATTTTCATTCTTGACGCGATTTGGACACCCACATACACTGAGGGCGTTATGGGAATTTTTCGCGCACTCTTGAATCATTTGGCGCTCCTGGTGTCTCTGGCTGTCTTCCAGAGCGTTATCGTGCGTCATTTCCAGAAAAATCCAGTCCTCCGGGAAGTTATGGCGGGACTGTTGTTCGGTGTCATCGCGGTCCTGGGCATCCTGAATCCCGTGCATGTAGAGGGGGCCATCTACGATGGACGCTCCATCATCCTGTCGCTGGCGGGCATTTTCGGCGGGCCATGGGCCACGCTCCTGGCCGCCGGCATGGCTGTCGCGGCCCGTTTAGGGGTAGGCGGCCCCGCCATGTGGGTGGGCATCGCAGTCATCGTGGAGAGCGCCGTGCTGGGACTTCTGTACCGCCCCCTCTACCGGCGCAAAGCCGGCATGTGGCAGCGGCTGCCGGCCCTGTATGCCTTCTCCCTGCTGGCGCACGGCGGCATGGTGCTGCTTCAGTGTGCACTGCCCGAAAGCATTCGCTGGAGCGTAGTGCACCAGATATGGCCTCCGGTATTGCTGCTGTATCCTCCCGTATTCGTGCTGTTGTCCGTGGTTTTCCGGCATCAGGAGGAATCCTCTCGGGCGCAGGAGGAACTGGAAACGCAGCGCCACCTGATGCAGCAACTGCTCGAGGCCATTCCCACGCCCATCAGTTACCGAAACATGGAGGGCCGCTATCTCCTGTGCAACCAGGCATTTTCCCATTACACGGGAAAACCGCGGGAGGAAATCCTGGGTGCCACCTGCCATGACCTGAACATTGGCGAGCACGCGTACGAACTCCTGCGCCGGGATGAGGAACTGCTGGCCAACCCGGGACTGCAGCGCTTCGAACTGCGCCTGCCCTGCGCGGACGGCGTGATTCGGGACGTCCTCTTCGAACGGTCGGTCGTGAAGAACGCGGATGGGAAAATCGAGGGCATCGTGGCCGTGATGTCGGACGTGAGCGAGATGCGGCGCATGGAAACCCAGTTGCGCCAGTCCCACAAACTGGAAGCCGTTGGGCGGCTCGCTGGCGGTATCGCCCATGATTTCAACAACATGCTGGGGGTAATCCTGGCGCAGACCGAGGAAATCATGGAGGGACTGCCGCCGGATTCTCCCTTGATGCTCGATTTGGAAGAAGTCCGGATGGCGGCCTTGCGGTCCGTGGAACTGACGCGGCAGTTGCTGCTGTTCGCCCGCCGCCAGGAAGTGCTCCCCAAACGCATCGATCCGGCGGCCGCGGCCAGGCATTCGCTGCAGATGATGCGCCGGCTCATTCCCGAGAACAAGGCCATCCTCATCGAAACAGGCGATGGCATCTGGCCGGTCTACATCGACGAGACGCATTTCGATCAGGTGGTGACCAACCTGCTCATCAATGCCCGCGATGCCATCGAAGGCAACGGCACCATCCGCATCCGTGTGGAGAACGTGGTCCTGCAGGAGCCGCAGGCCGGCATACCCATGACGCTTTCCGCTGGTGCCTGGGTGCTGCTGCGGGTGGAAGACGACGGCTGCGGCATCGCTCCGGAAAATCTCGAAAAAATCTTCGACCCGTTCTTCACGACCAAGGATACGGGCAAGGGAACGGGACTGGGACTGGCGACGGTGTACGGGATCGTGGCGCAGGCATCCGGCTGCATCCAGGTCGAAAGCCAGCCGGGCAAGGGCACCCGCTTCGACGTGTATTTCCCGGCCTGCCTGGGGGATTCCCCCGAATCCGCCGCCCCCGAACGCCGTTCGACGGACGAAGTGAAAAAGGAAGTGGTGCAGATTTCCCGCAAGGCCGGCCATGCCGTTCTGGTGGTAGAGGACGAGGAAGCCAATCTGCGCATCGTGCTGCGCATCCTGGGACGCGCCGGCGTGCCGGTGTTCGGCGCATCCACGCCCGGCAAGGCCAAGGAAATCTTTCATGCGCACGTCAACGAAATCGGACTGCTGGTTACGGACGTCATCATGCCGGAAAAGAACGGCGTCGAACTGTGGCGCGAACTGCGCGAACTGCGCCCGGATTTGCGCTGCCTGTTCATGTCGGGCTATACGGCGGACGTGATTTCCCGCGAGGATTTGCACCATCCCGGCGCGTTCTTCCTTTCCAAGCCGTTCGATCGCTCCGCCTTCCTGCATGCCGTGCATGCCGCCATGACGGATCCGGATTCCGGGCCGATTCCACCGCAAAAACCGGAAACTCATTGATTTTCCAAATGAATTTCAACTTTTTCAGAATCCGTGTTTTTTCGGTTGCATCATCAAAAACTATTTACTAGAAGGGCCACATGGTCGATGTTGCGCTCCCCCTGGACATCTTCCCGAAATACCGGGCGGTGTGCATCATTGGCAATTACGGAAGCGGCAAGAGCGAGGTGTCCGTGAACTGGGCGCTGCAACTCGTCCGAGCCGGCATCTCCCCACTGTATCTGGCCGATTTGGACATCGTCAATCCGTATTTCCGCAGCCGTGAGGCGATTGCACCCATGGAGGCGGCCGGCGTGCACGTGGTGGTTCCCCGCGGCGGCCATTTCTATGCGGATTTGCCCATCGTACTGCCTGAAATCAAGGGCATGTTCGAAAACCCGGAGGGCACGGCGATCTTCGATGTCGGCGGAGATGATGCAGGGGCCCGCGTGCTGTCCAGTTTTTCCGGTGCCATCAGCGATGCGGAAGTGCTCCAGGTGGTCAACACGCGGCGGCCGTTCACTGCCACGGTCGACGGCATCCTGGAGATGCGCCGGCGCATCGAGGCTTCCAGCGGCCTGCAGGTGACGGGTTACATCGGAAACACGCACCTGATGGAGGACACCACGGCCGAAACCATCCTGGAGAGCATTCCCGTGCTGCGGGAACTCGAGCAGGTCTCCGGCTCGCCTGTGCGGTTCATCACGGCGGCCGTGCGGCTGCACGAAACTGTGCGTGCCCGGCAGCCGTATCCGGTACTGGCGCTCAGGCGCATCCTGCAGCCGCCATGGAAGCCGGAGGACCGGCCAGCGGGCCGACCCATCGTGAAGCCGTTGTTCAAGACATGATGCTGCAACCGCCCGTGTGGATGCGGGCAAAGGAGTAAAAATGCCGAGCGTAACCGTCGACAAGAACAGATGCAAGGGTTGTGAGCACTGTACGGTGGCCTGCCCGCAGAAGGTCCTGGAAATGTCACGGGACATCAACGAGAAGGGCTACTTCTACTCCCAGCCGGTGCGTCCGCATCGATGCATCGGCTGCACGATGTGCGCCATCAGTTGTCCCGACATGGCCATCAAAATCAAGGTCCATGGAACCCAATACAAGTATTTCAGTTACTAAGCGAGGGTCGTCATGCCGAAAATTCTCATGAAAGGTGCCGAAGCAATTGGTGAGGCCGCCATCCGGGCCGGCTGCCTGAGCTATTTCGCGTATCCCATCACCCCGCAGAGCGAGGTGGGGGAATACATGAGCAAGCGTCTGCCCGAGGTGGGCGGCGTATTCGTCCAGGCCGAGAGCGAGGTGGCCGCGAGCCAGATGGTGTACGGGGCCGCTGGCGCCGGCGTGCGGGTCATGACCACGACGTCCTCGCCGGGCTTCTCGCTCATGGCGGAAGCGATGAGTTACATCGCAGCGGCCGAACTGCCGGCCGTCTTCGTGAACATCGTGCGCGCGGGGCCGGGGCTGGGGGGCATCCTGCCGGCCCAGGGCGATTATTTCCAGGCCGTCAAGGGCGGAGGACATGGCGACTATCACTGCCTCGTGATGGCGCCGGGTTCGGTGCAGGAATTCGTGGAATGCGTCATGAAGGCCTTTCCCCTGGCCGAGAAATACCGCAATCCCGTGCTGCTCATCGGTGACGGCATGCTCGCCCAGATGATGGAGCCCGTGGATTTCGATGTGGTCAAGACCGAACCCCAGCGCGATGTGGAAGGCTGGGCCACCACGGGCTGCAAGGGCCGCCCGCGCAACGTGGTGGAATGCCTGTGGCTGGACCCTGCCGAATGCGAGCAGTTCAATTTCTACCTGATTGAAAAATACAAGCGCATGGCGCAGGAGGATTGCTACTGGGAAGAATACCAACTCGAGGATGAGCCCGAGATGGTGGTCGTGGCCTACGGCACCACCTCGCGCGTGGTGCGCACCGCAATCGAGCAGTTGCGCCATGAAGGGTACAGGGTGGGCATGCTTCGTCCCATCACGCTGTATCCATTCCCGTTCGACCGTCTGCGGGCGCTTTCCGACAACCCGAAGATCAAGGCTTTCTCGGTGGTGGAGATGAGCGCCGGCCAGATGCTCGAAGACGTGCGCTGGGCCACCCGCGACAAGTACCCGGTGGGATTCTACTGCCGCATGGGCGGACTCGTTCCATCGCCGGAAGAGGTCGTCGATTTCCTGAAGAAAGAATTCGTCCAACGTGGATTGAAGGGAGCCGCATCATGAAAACCATTTTCGATCGTCCCCGCAGCATGACCCCGGTGGAAACCCATTACTGCCCCGGGTGCACCCACGGCGTGGCGCACCGCCTGGTGGCCGAGGTGGTCGACGAGTTGGACCTGCGCGAAAAGACCGTCGGCATCGCTCCGGTGGGCTGCTCCGTGCTGATTTACAAGTACATGGACACCGACATGCAGAGCGCCGCCCACGGGCGCGCGCCGGCGCTGGCCACGGGCATCAAGCGCGTGCGTCCCAACCTGTGCGTCTACACGTACCAGGGGGATGGCGATCTGGCCTCCATCGGCACGGCCGAAATCGTGCATGCCGCCAACCGCGGCGAAAAAATCACGGTGGTGTTCATCAATAACGCCATCTATGGCATGACCGGCGGCCAGATGGCTCCCACCACGATGCCCGGGCAAAAGACCACCACCAGTCCCAAGGGGCGTGACGCCGGCTGGGCGGGCATGCCCCTCCGCATGGCGGAACTGCTTTCTACCCTGGCGACCCCCGGGTATATCGTACGCGCCTCGCTGCATTCGCCGGCCCATATCATTCAGGCCAAGAAGGCCATTCGCCAGGCGTTCCAGTACCAACTGGCCGGGCGTTGCTTCTCGTTCGTGGAACTGCTCTCGATCTGCCCCACGAACTGGGGTTTCACCCCCGTGCAGAGCAACAAGTGGCTGGAAGAGAACATGCTTCCCTACTACCCGCTGGGCGTCTTCAAGACCCCGGAGAACGCATAGGAGGTAAGGACCATGCAAAGCGAAGTCCTGATGGCTGGTTTTGGCGGGCAGGGCGTCATGACGATTGGCAAGTTCCTGGCCGAAGGCGCTCTCCAGCATGGCATGGAAGTAGCCTGGATTCCTTCGTACGGGCCCGAAATGCGCGGCGGCACCGCATACTGTACGGTGGTGGTGGCGGATCGCCCGATCGGCAGCCCCATCGTCAATGTGCCCACCAACATCCTGGTGATGAACCGTCCTTCCATGGTGAAATTCGAGTCGGCCGTGAAGCCGGGAGGGGCGCTGATCATCAACAGTTCTCTGATTCCCGAACGCACCACGCGCACCGATATCCTGGAAGTGCTCGTGCCGTGCAACGAGATTTCCATCAAGCACACGGGCTCTTCCCGCTCAGCCAACATCGCCGGGCTGGGGGCCATCGTGGGCGCCACCGAAATGGTCCCCAAAGACCTGGTCGTGGCGTTTCTTTCCGGCAAGTTCAAGAAAAACCCGCAGGTGCTGGAATCCAATATGAAAATATTTGAGGAGAGTTACCAGATCGGCGCCGAGGCCCGGTCGGCATGGCTCGCCGGAAAGGGAGGCAAATGATGGAATCCCTGGAGCGCGTCGATGCCATCATTGAAAAATATTCCGGAGACGAGACGGCCGTACTGGCCATCCTCCAGGATGTGCAGGCCGAATATAATTATCTTCCCCGCGAAGCCATGAAGCGCATTGCCGAGAAGATGAACCTCCCGCTGACCAAGGTGTCCTCGCTGGCCACATTCTTTCACGCCTTTTCCCTGGTGCCGCGCGGCAAGAACATCGTCACCGTGTGCATGGGCACGGCCTGCCACGTGCGGGGAGCCCCGCGTGTGCTGGCGGAAATCGAGCGTGAACTGGGCGTGCCCGGCGGACAGACCACGCCGGATGGCCAGTTCACCATCGAAACCGTCAACTGCGTCGGCGCCTGCGCGCTGGGGCCGCTGGTGATCGTCAATGGAAACTACCACGGCAACATCAACACGTCCGACGTGGTGGAAATGCTCGATGAATACCGCAAGAGCGAAGGAGGTGCGTCATGACGCGCTTTTCTTCTCCCGCCGAACTGCTTTCCCACGTGCAGCGGGCCAAGACGGCACGTGATCCGCACCGCACCCGCATTTCCGTGTGCGCGGGCACGGGCTGCAAGGCATCAGGCGCCCAGGCGCTCATCGAAGCCTTCCAGAAGGAAATTGCGGACCGCAACCTGCAGATCGACGTGATTTCCACGGGCTGCCATGGCTTCTGCGAGCGCGGGCCACTCGTGGTCCTGCATCCTTCCGGCATGTTCTACCAGAAGGTCAAGGTCAAGGACGTCCCCGACATCCTCGAGAAGACCGTGGCCAGGGGCGAGGCCATTCCCCGCCTGCAGTACCGCGATGAAAACCGCCAGATCTACGAGAAGGAGCAGGACGTCCCCTTCTACAAGCACCAGCAGCGGATCGTGTTCGCCATGAACGGGCACATCGACCCCCGCAGCATCGACGACTATTTTTCCATGGGCGGCTATGAAGCCCTGGCCAAGGCGCTCTCCTCGATGACGCCGGAGCAGGTCATCGACGAGGTCATCGCATCCGGCCTGCGCGGACGCGGCGGTGCCGGCTTCCCGGCGGGCTGGAAGTGGCGCTTCACGCGCCAGGCCCCCGGCGACAGGAAATACCTCATCTGCAACGCCGACGAAGGCGATCCCGGCGCGTTCATGGACCGCTCGGTGCTCGAGGGCAATCCGCACCTGGTGCTCGAGGGCATGATCATTGGCGCCTACGCCGTGGGCGCCTCCGAAGGCTACATCTATGTGCGCAACGAGTACCCGATGGCGGTCCAGCACATCCTGCTGGCCATCGAAAATGCGCAGAAGGCGGGACTGCTCGGCGATCGCATCCTTGGCACCGACTTCTCCTTCCACGTGCACGTGAACCGCGGCGGCGGCGCCTTCGTGTGCGGCGAGGAGACGGCGCTGATCGCCTCCATCGAGGGACGGCGCGGCTCCCCGCGCGTGCGGCCGCCGTTCCCGGCGCAAAAGGGGCTCTGGGGCAAGCCCACCAACATCAACAACGTGGAAACCTGGGCCAACGTGCCCACCATCATCAACCGCGGGGCAGGGTGGTTCTCCTCCATCGGCACCGGCGACGTCTCGAAGACGCCACTGGGCGGCTCCAAGGGCACCAAGATCTTCTCGCTGGTGGGCAAGGTCAACAATACCGGCCTCGTGGAAGTGCCCATGGGCATCTCCCTGCGCCAGATCGTCTTCGACATCGGCGGCGGCATCAAGGACTCCAAGCGCGGCCGCAAGTTCAAGGCTGTGCAGACGGGCGGCCCCTCCGGCGGCTGCATCCCCGAGCAGTACCTCGACCACCCCGTGGACTTCGACGAGCTCTTCAAACTCGGCTCCATGATGGGTTCCGGCGGCATGATCGTCATGGACGATCGCACATGCATGGTGGAGGTCGCGCGCTATTTCGTGGATTTCCTGAAAGAGGAGAGTTGCGGCAAGTGCACGCCCTGCCGCGAGGGGCTTCGCGCCATGAGCGAAATCCTCAACCGCCTGGTGCGCGGCCAGGGCCGCCCCGGCGACGTGGACCTGCTCGAGGACCTCGGCCGCACGATGAAGACCGCTTCCCTGTGCCAACTGGGCCAGACGGCGGCCAATCCCGTGCTGTCCACCATCCGCTACTTCCGCAACGAGTACGAGGACCACGTGCAAAGCGCCACCTGCACGGCGCGCCAGTGCGTGGAACTCATCGAATACCGCATCAATGAAAAGTGCACCGGCTGCGCCGTCTGCGCACGCAAGTGCCCCACCCAGGCCATTTCCGGGCAGGCCAAGGAGCGCCACGTCATCGACCAGGCCAAGTGCGTGCGCTGCGGGGTGTGCTTCGACGTGTGCAACTTCGATGCGGTGTCCATTCTGAGCGGCCCGGAAATCCGGAAGGCATAGGAGAGAAGCCATGGAAATTCTCATCAACGGCAAGAAAATCAAGACGAAAAAAGGCGAGTACGTGCTCGACGTCGCCCGCCGCGAGGGCTTTTACATTCCGTCGCTGTGCCATCATCCCGCGCTGCCGCCCGACGGCGCCTGCCGGCTGTGCCTGGTGGAAGTCGAGGGTCCTGACGGCAAGAACAAGGTGACCACGGCCTGCACGCTGGAGGTTTCCGAAGGGCTCAGCGTCCGTCTGGACACCCCCGAGGTCGCGCGCAACCGCAACGTGGTGCTGGAGATGCTGCTCTCCCGCGTGAGCGATTCTCCCACGCTGCTGGCGCTGGCGGAGAAATACGGGCTGCGCGAGGTGCGCCTGGTGCCCCAGGGCGAGAAATGCATCCTGTGCGGGCTGTGCGCTCGCGTGTGCACGGAACTCGTGGGCGCCAAGGCCATCACGATGGAAGGGCGGGGCACGGAAACCTATTTCCAGCCGCCCTTCGGCGAGCCGCCCAAGGATTGCGTGGGCTGCGGCTCCTGCGCGTTCGTGTGCCCGGTCTCCTGCATTCCGTTCATCAAGACCGAGAACACCATCGAAATCTGGGGCCGCACGTTCGAGCGCCTGCACTGCACCGAATGCGGCAAGCCGCTGGACCTCACGCCGGAACACCGCGATCTGATCCGCAAACGCACGAACCTGCTCACCCCCGAGGAAATGCAGTTGTGCGGCGGCTGTGAGCGCCGGACCACCAAGAACACCATGCAGCGCATCGTGGATGGACAACTTTCCCTGGAAGCGGTACGGAGGTAGCCATGAGTGAAAAGACGTTTGTCGTGATGCCCGAAAAATGCACCGGGTGCCGCACATGCGAGCTGTCCTGCGCGTATTCCCATTCCATTGCGCAGCAGCCGGGCGTACCCCGCATCCGCGCCTACAACACCAAGCCGCCCCTGGAAAAGGGTGTGCCGGTGGTGTGCTTCCAGTGCGATGTGGCGGCCTGCCAGGCGGTGTGTCCCACCAAGGCTCTGCAGCGCAACCTCGAAACGGGCGCGATATCCATCGATTACGGCCGCTGCATCAACTGCCATGCCTGCTACGCGGCCTGCCCGTTCGGCAACATCCACATCGAGCCGCTCAATGATCGCGTGGCCAAGTGCGATCTGTGCGGCGGCGCCCCCAAGTGCGCCATGTTCTGTCCCACCGGCGCGCTGACGTACCGCTAGTCTCTGCGTTTTTCACTACGCACGGATTGATTTCCGAAGGCTCCATGCTCCTTTCCATGGAAGAACTCCTCGTGGGCGCGGCCGTGGTGGCGCTCGGACAGTTCGTCTATGCGATGGCGGGCTTCGGTTCCGGCATGGTGTCGGTGTCCCTGTATGCCCTGCTGGTGGGAGACCTGCGCTTCTTCGTGCCCGCATTCCTGCTGCTGTGCCTGCCCACGGAAACCGCCATCACCTGGCGCACCCGGCACCTGCAGGACTGGCCGCGCACCCTGCGCGTGGTGGCCTGGAGCCTGCCCACGCTGGCGCTGGGCGCCTGGATGCTGGGCTTCGTGCACGCCCGCGCGCTGGCGCTGGGGCTGGGCTTCGTGATCGCCGCGCTGGGCGCCTGGTATCTGTTTTTCGAGTCCCGCGTATTCCTGCGCTTCGATCGGCCCTGGCATCTGCCGGCGGCGTCCCTGGCGGCGGGGCTCCTGGGCGGGCTCTTCGCCGTGGCCGGTCCGCCCATCATTCTCTATTTCAAGTCCCTGCGCCTAGACAAATCCGCCTTTCGCGCCGCCCTGATTTCCATCTGGCTGTGCATGACCTGCCTGAAGATCCCCATGTACGCCGCCCTTGGCCTGTATTCCGGACGCAGTTTCGCCTTTGCCGGTGCCTGGCTGGCTGCATCGGCCACCGGAGCGTGGGCGGGAAACGCGCTGCACGCCCGCATCCCCGAAACCGTCTTCCGCCGCCTCACCAGTTTCCTGGTGCTGGCCGCCGGCGTCCTCCTCATTGTCCAGAACATCTCCGCCAAATGAATTTTTATTATTTATTACTTTCTTTCTTTCTTTATGATTTTGCTTTTTGGACTTTGCTACAAACAACAAGATTCAATGAATACTATAATAGAAATGCACAAAAGCGATTTTATTTAATGTCGAATTTTTAAAAGTGAAAAACAAAAAAAGGAAACTTACTTCTGGACCGATTCGTGCCACATGCGGCGAAGCATCCAGCAGGCGTGGCAGTAATCGACGAACCCCGTTGTGGCAGGCAGGGAAAGTTCCCGGGCGAGGGCGGCCGGGCCGCCTTCGGCGATGCGCCGGGCGAGTGGAGCTTTCTGCAGATCGAATTCCGCGAAGAACCGTTTGAGGGACAGGGTTTGCAGATTGGCCAGCGGAAAACCGGGGCATATGCACAGAAATCCATGGACGTCAATGAAGAGGCTGCCGGGCGCGTCGAAGGACAGGAAGGGGCAGGAATCGAAATCAGCGGCCTGCCAGTGGACCTGTCCATTCGTGCAGGCATCGGCGGCGCGCCCGCGATGCATCACGGGCCCAGTGAGCGCATGGTGGTCCGGGAAGAGAAAATCCGGCTGGGCCTCGGGGGGTTTGGGCACGATGCGGGAAAACTGCACGCCGATGCCCAGTTCGCGGGCGATTTCGGGAATCATCGGCTTGAAGGAAGCGAACGGCGCCTCGCCGTGGAACGAATCATCGGAAACGATCAGTTCCTTCAGGCCCACGTCAGCAAAATAGCGCAAAGCCGCGCGGAACTCGTCCGGTCCCGTGATCCAGTAGCCATTGGTCCATACGGCGGGCGACATTCCTGCGCTGGCGGCCTCGTGCACCAGATTGCGCAGCATGGCGAAGAACAGGAAGGGTTCGCCGCCCGTGAACACCAGGCGGCCGCGTGCGACGGCGGCGCACTGGTGGATCCATTTGCGTGCGAGGGACACCGGCAGCACGGCGCGGGCGTCGGGCGAGCACGAGGAAAAGCAGTGCGCGCAGGCGTTCGTGCATCGGTCGGTCAGTTGGAGATACCAGGTGTGGAGACGGTCGGCGCGCATATCGAGTTGACATAATATCCATTATCGGAAGTTTCAGATTCCCCAAAATCCATGCCGGCCCCCACGCCGATGCTCCGCAGCGGCCCACCGGCGTTCGATGACCCGTTTCATCCCGCCGCGCGGACCAGCCGCGGCTTCTTGCGCTGGAACAGCACGTTGCGCACGCCGAACGTCTGCTCGAGAAACGAAATGACATGGGTATTGAGATCCACCCTGAGCGGCAACTCGAGCAGCACCTCCCATCGGCCGGGCTGGATGCAGCGAAACAGGATCTGCACCTTGCCCGGATTGGCCCGGACCACCTGCTGAATTTTTTCCATCCAGTTTCCATTGAGCATCCGGGTGTCCTCGGATTCCAGATCCACATCGACCTGCACGAATTTGACGTCCTTCTGGCGGGCATCCACAAGCCGCTCCACTTCCATCAGGCGCAGGATCTTGCGCAGATTCCCATCCCGATCCCGCGATATCTCCAGATTGCCCTTGAACAGCAGCGGCTCTCCGGCAATCAGTTTGCCTTCCAGTTTCTCCACGTTCTTCGTTCCGACGTGGAACTGCACCAGGCCATCCATGCCGTCGATTTCACCCTGGAGATAGCGCGCCTTGGTCTCCTTGCTGCGCCGGTCGAGAATTTCGGTGAGGACGCCCAGCGTGGTGATGTCGTAGACCACGTGGCGCGCATCTTCCTCCATGTCCTCCGGCACGGGAATATCGTCGAGTTCGCCCACGGTATGCGTCCACTCGCGGGCCACCACCCGGGATTCCCCCTTGAGCAGGATGGCGTCCAGTGGGTGGCCGGATACATACATGCCAAGAATGGCTTTCTCCTGGTTGAGCATTTCCATCTTGGTCCATGGTTCGACGTCCGGGAGACGGTTCTCCATCACGGGCATGCTCTCGGGTGCCATCATTTCGAACAGGGAAATCTGCTTGCTCGCCCTCTCCTTCTGATTTCTCTGTCCCTGGCGAATCGCATTCTCCAGTTCCGCCAGCATGGCCGGCCGCGCCCGCTCAGGTGGCAGGTCGGGGCACAGCGAATCCATGGCACCGGCCCGGATGAGCGTTTCCAGCACGGCCTTGTTCACCTTGCGGGAATCCACCCGCTCGCAGACGTCCCACAACGAGGAAAAAGGCGCATCCGCGCGCACCTGCATCATCGAGGACACGGCAACCTCGCCCACCCCCTTGAGCGCGCCCAGGCCGAAGCGGATGACCTTCTGTCCCTGGGCATCCCGCACGATGGTGAAATCCTCCGCGCTCTGGTTGACGTCCGGCGGCAGCACGCGGATGCCCATGTCCTTGGCGACGTTCAGGAAACGCATGACGCGCTCCGGCTTGGAACGCTCGCAACTCAGGATGCCTGCGATGAATTCCACCGGGTAATGGGCCCTCAGGTAGGCGGTCTGGTATCCGATGAGCGCGTAGGTCGCGCTGTGGCTCTTGTTGAAGCCATAGCCGCTGAAATACTCGATCTTGTCGAAGACGAACTGCGCCTGCTCCTCGGTGACGAGTCCGGGATGGCGCTCCATGGCGCCCTTCACGAACTCCTCGCGCAGTTTCTTCATCTCCTCGGCTTTCTTCTTGCCCATGGCCCGCCGCATCAGGTCGGCCGCTCCCAGACTGAATCCGGCCATGACGCGGGCCGCCTGCATGACCTGCTCCTGGTACACGATGACGCCGTAGGTTTCCTTCAGGCAGTCCTCGAGTAGCGGATGCAGGTACTCCACCGGTTTGCGGCCATGCTTGCACTCGATGTAGGTATCCACCATGCCGCCATTGAGCGGTCCCGGCCGATACAGGGCCACGGCGGCGATCAAATCCTCGAACCGGTCCGGCTTGAGCCGCAGCAGGAACCGCGTGAATCCATCGCCCTCCATCTGGAAGACGCCGCCCGTCTCGCCCCGGGAGAGCATCTCGAAGACCGCCTTGTCGTCCAGAGGAATGGTGGAAATCGAAAATTTCTCCCCGGCGCGGTCGGGATCCTGGTTGATGCGCTTTTCCGCCTCGGCAATCTTGGTGAGATTATCGAGCCCGAGAAAGTCGAATTTCACGAGCCCGGACAGTTCCACCATGTCCTTGTCGTACTGGGTCACCAGCGGAATGGCCATCTCGGATTCGCCCTTGACGTCCACCTTGCCGCGGAACACCGGCACCACGTTCCAGATGTCCTTGTCGGCGATGACCACGCCAGCGGCATGCACGCCCGGATGCCGGTACATGCCTTCCAGTTTGATGGCTGTCTCCAGCAGTTCCGCCACGCGGGGCTCGCGCGCGGCCCATTCCTGCAGGCGCGGCTCCTGCTCGATGCCTTTCTCCAGGGTGAGCTTGGGATCCGCGGGATTGGTGGGCACCAGTTTGGCGATGGCATCGATCTCGTTCACCGCGAATCCCAGCACACGGCCCACGTCGCGCACCACCGCGCGGCTCTTGAGCGTGGAGAACGTGGCGATCTGCCCCACCCGGTTCACGCCGTAACGGTCGCGTACGTAGGCGAGCACCTCGTCGCGCCGGTTGCGGCAGAAATCCACGTCGAAATCCGGCATGGAGATGCGCTCGGGGTTCAGGAACCGCTCGAAGAGCAGGTTGTAGCGCATGGGATCCAGGTCCGTGATGCGGATGGAATACGCCACCAGGGAACCGGCTCCGGAACCGCGGCCCGGACCCACCGGAATCCCGTGGTCCTTGGCCCAGTTGATGAAGTCCGCCACGATCAGGAAGTAGCCGGCGAATCCCATCTGGATGATGACGTCGAGTTCCATCTCCAGCCGGTCGCGGTAGGCCTGCTCGTCGAGCGGATACTGCCCGCGCAGTTCCTGGAAACGCCGCTCCAGTCCCGCTCGGGCCTCGCGGCGCAGCCATTCCTCCTGGGTCACGTTCTCGGGCGTGGGGAAATCCGGCAAAAAATACACGGGTTTCTTGGCCGTCCGGTTATTGGGAATCTCCACCTGGCACATCTGCGCGATGCGCACCGTGTTCTCGATCGCCTCGGGAACGGCCGCGAACGCCTCCATCATCTCCTGGGGGCTCTTGAGGTAGAATTCGTCCACTTCGTGGCGCAGCCGGTCGGGGTCCGACAACTTCTTGCGCTGCGAGATGGCCATGAGGATTTCCTGGGAGCGCGCATCCTCCCGCTTGAGGTAATGGCAGTCGTTGGTGGCCACCAGGGGGATGCCGGTTTCCCGCGAAATGCGCACCAGCACCTCGTTGAGTTCATACTGTTCAGGCAGCCGGTTGTGCTGCAGTTCAAGAAAAAAGCATCCTTCTTCAAAAAAACTGGCATAGGTGCGCGCCAGATTCTTGGCCGCCTCGTACCCCGAGGCGAAATACGTACGGGGAATCTCGCCCGCCAGGCAGGCCGACAGCCCCACCAGCCCCGCGGCATGCGCTTTCAGGATTTCATGGTCGATGCGGGGGTAGTAATAAAAACCCTCCAGCGAGGCCATTGAAACCAGATATTGCAAGTTGTGCAATCCCGTCGGATTACGGGCCAGCAGGATCAGATGCGAACTCTCCCGCACCTCCTTCTGCAGGCGGCTGCCTTTTGCCACATAGGTTTCACAGCCGATGATCGGCTGGATTCCGGCCCCCTTCGCCTGCAGGTAGAAATCCAGCGTGCCATACATGTACCCATGATCGGTCAATGCAACCGCGTTCATGCCCATCGATTGCAATGCTGGCCAGAGTTTCTTCAAATGGATGGCGCCATCGAGCAGACTGTACTGGGAATGCAGGTGCAGGTGGACGAACTCGGTCATGAGGCTCCTCGACGGTTACTTCAAGTCGTCCGGGGGCGTCTGGGAGGTGACGCACCAGGCGAACCGGCCGCAATCGGATTGAGACAGGCATTGGAAAAACGGTTCCAGATTCTGGAGATTCTCATCCGTGGCCGAGGCGATCTTGCGGCGGTCGATCCGGTTCTGGATGAGCGTGTAGCGGCAGGAAAACAGGCAGCGTTCGCGGTCGCCGAAGCGGCGGACCAGTTCGGCCTGCTTGTCCAGCGGCAGTTCCGTGTATTCGGACAGGAAGATGCGCGGCACCAACTGGTCCGCGCACGTATGGATGAGCTCGCACGCCTCGTTGCAGCGGCGCTCGTCCGTGGGATCCATCGGGAAATCGGCGATCGCCTTTTGCAACTGCATCTGCCGGCAGGCCGTGAATGCATTGCAATCGTTTTGCTCGAGGCATTGCATCTGCGCCCGGAAAAAATGCTGATGGAACTCGAATGATTTGGGATAGCGGAACATCAGATCCGGGCGGATCTGGGAGCGGCACGCCTGCTGGCAGGCATGCCGGTTGGCCAGCTTGGATGATGCCTGCAGCATTTCCGGGGATACGCCCTTGCGCTTCATGATCAGGTCGACGGTGCTTTCAGCGCACTGGGTCAACTTCGCGCAGAAGGGATCGCAATCCGCCATTGTAAGGTATGCCTTTTTCTCTTTCGCGGACTCGCATGCGAATATGGTTGTAGAAAGGATTGCAATCGCAATTACATGGGAGGAAAAACTTTTCATGATGGGACCCTGCAGGGGGAAAGGAATCAGAATTTCCACATGAAGCCGACGCCGCCATAGAAGAGCGGGTCGTTCTTGGGCATCATCGAGGAGTTGTAGAAATCCATGTAGGCCGGGCGGTACGGCGTATCCGAAGGCTTGAGCCCGAACGCGGCCCAATGAATCCGGGCATAGACGCTGTAGTGGGAATCCAGCGCCCATTCCACGATGCTCGAGAAGATGAAGCGCACGCCCCAGTACGGATCCCGCAGGGAATGCCCTTTCCAGCCCTGAACCTGCTCGTCCACGTCGTCCTCGTGGGACGTGCAGAAATCGGGCTCGCTGCGCGGATCGTCGCCGCTCGGCGGAGCGCCCAGGCAGAAGCGGTCGCGGTACACGTTGAAGAAGGCGTTGATGGACAGGTTCACCTTCTCACGGAAGGACAGCGTGCCGGACCCGCCGATGTTCCAGGTGAAGTTGGTGCGCTCCTGCGTGCCGATGCCGCCGCCGATGTCCGTGAAGACGCCCAGCGTCAGCGGCCCGCCCTGGAACAGTTGCCCGCGCAGGTTGAAGATGAACTCCGTGAGGTTGAAATACGTGCGGAACGTGGCACCGCCATCGATGCCCAGATCCCCCTGCTTCCAGATGCCCACCATCAGGCGGGAATCGAGCCAGTAGGGCCAGTCGATGCCGGCCGACGCCGTGAACGACATGGGCGGGATGACCTTGGCGCCGTACGCCGACAGCGCGCTCTTCATGGCCTGGACTTCCTCGGGGGTGGGCCCCAGGGGCAGCAGGTTGACGTTGAAGGTCACCGGCTCGGCCTGCCCGCCCTCGATGCGGATGGTCTGGGTGTAGGGACGATAGCCCTTGGCCAGCACTTCCAGCCGGTAGGTGCCCACGGGCAGTTCGTGCTCCAGCAGGGGCACGCGGCCCACTTCCTGGTTGTCGATGACCACGCGCGCTCCCGGCACGTTGGCGATGACCTTGATGGCGCCGGCCCGCTCCAGCGGAATGTGCACCACCGTGGACTTGCCTTCCTTGACCTCGAGCGTGCGCTGCACCTTCTTGTACCCGGGCTTCTCGATGTACACCTGGTAGGTGCCTGCGGGCATGCGCTCGTTGGTGTAGGCGCCCTTGCCCATCAACTGGTTGTCCACCAGGATCTTGGCATCGGGCTCGGTGGTGATCTTCAGTTGGCCCACCGGCTGCACCTTCGGAGCCTCCGTCAATTCGAAGTTCTCGAGCACGGTCTCGGCGGCCTTGATGAGTACCGTGCGCTGCAGGGTCACGTATCCGGTCTTGCGGACCTCCACGAAATGCTGCCCCACGGGCAACTTGAACTGCGTCAGCGGTGCCAGGCCCTTCTTTTCGCCATTGATCCATACCTCGGCGCCGGGCACCGTGCTGATGACCGTGAGCATGCCCATCGGCGTTTCCACTTCCTTGGGCTTGAGGGTGGCGAGCACCTTGGCCGTATCATTGGCCTTGATTTCCACGATCTGCTGATATTTGTAGTCTTGGTAGCGAACGACTACCAGGTAACTGCCCGGCTTCATCTCCAGAAGAACAGGTGTGCGTCCCTTGGATTCCTTGTCGATTTCCACCTCGGCGTTGTCCACGTCGGCCGTCACCAGCAGGCGTCCTTTGGGCTCCTCCAGTTTGATCATGGTAATCATGATGGTGCGGATGGAGCGTTCTTCGATCGTCACCATGTCGGTGTAGGTCTGATGGCCTTCCTTCTCGATGGTGATCTGGTACTTGCCGGGAGGCAACTGGATGGAGGCCGGAATGGTGCCCTTGGCTTCGCCATCGATCTTGATGACCGCACCCAGCGCCGCCCCATTGCCGGAATCCTTGAATTCCAGGACGCCCGGGAAAATCTTCTTCACCATCGTGAAACTGAACTTGTTGGTGTATTTCGTGCCCAGTTGAATCACCGTCTCGAGGTCTTCCATCTCCGGGTGGGTGAGAATGACCTTGTAGGTATTGTTGCCGGGCAACTTGAAGTATTCCGTGGGGGTGATGCCCACGGGGCCCCATTTTTTATCTTCGATGTAAACCTGGGCCCCCACGGGGACGGATTCGATTTTCACCTTGACCCGGTTGCCCTTGCGCTGCCAGGGCGGCACGGTGCCCTGGGCGAATGCGGGAACGCAGAAGGCCAGCATCCAGAGGAAAAGCGAAAGGGACAGGACTTTTGGTGTCAGGAGTCGCTTGATCATGTCCAACCTCGATCTTTCGTTCAGGCCACAATTCCGCCGTGCGGCGGGCGGCAGCTACTATATCACAAGCGGCGGGAAGTTCCACGGGGAAGTTCACCGCGCAAGGCTCACTCCCAGAGCGCCTCGAATCCGGCGGAAACGCTGGGCTTTTCCTCCGCATCCAGCCACAGCGCCTCGAATCCGGGGAAATGGCTCAGCGCGCGACGCCCCTCGTCGGGCCCCAGAACCAGAAGCCCGGTCGCCAGGGCGTCAGCCAGGGTCGCATCCGGCCCCACGACCGTGACGCTCGCGACGCCGTTGGAGACCGTCCTTCCGGTGCGCGGATCCACGATGTGGCTGTAACGCACGCCATCCACCATCCGGAAGCGCTCATAGTCGCCGGAGGTCACCATGGCGAAGCATTCCATGCGGATGGCGCCGGAGCGGTAAATGCCGCCCTTCCTGCGGGGCGCGCGGATGCCCATGGTCCATTTGCGGTCGGGGCGCTTGCCGCAGACCTTGAGATCGCCGCCGCCATTGACGATGTGATTGGGAAAACCGGCGCGCAGCAGGGCCTGCGATGCCATTTCCAGGGCATATCCCTTGGCGATGCCGCCCAGATCCATCTTCATGCCCTCCTTCGCGAAGCGCAGGCGGTTCCCCTGGACGTCCATCTCGACGGCCCTGAAATCCACCCATTGCAGGGCCTCGCGGATTTGTACATCCGAGGGGGGGCGCCATTCGGGATCCCGCAGCCGGTAGAGCGGTCGCAGCGCCGTCCACGTGATGTCGAAAGCGCCTGCGGTGGCATGGCCCGCGCGTACGGCCTGCACCACCACGTGCAGCGTGTCCGGTGCCACGGGCACCCATTCCCGCCGGCTCTGGTTGAGCCGGTGCACGTCGCCCGAATCCGTGTGCGACGACATGAGTTCCTCCACGCGGCGGACCTCCTGCCGCGCGGAGTCGATCGCCATCCGCGCGCGCTCCAGAACGGCTTGGTCCGGACCGCCCGGGATGCCGATCGTGAGCGTGTAGAGCGTGTCCATGGCCAAAAATGACGACTCCAGCAGGCGTCCGCCGGCGACCGTGCGCAGGCTCTCGCTTCTCCCGTCTCTTGCGGAGGCTTCGTCTCCGTTCTGTTTGCTGGTCTTGCCGCACCCGGAAAATAAAAATAAAATTGTAATAATAAAGAAGAAATGAAGAAAACATGAATTTCGTTTCATGATATTCCCAATTCTACTCCCGAAACAGGAAATCCCCCCGTCCATCGGCCAGGAAACGCATGTCGGCAACGGCGAAATCGGCTCCCGCAGCGGCCAGATGACCGGCCGAGTACAGGCTCGTGGCCACGGCGAAGACGGCGCATCCGCAGTCTCTGGCCGCCTGTACGTCCCAGGGGGTGTCGCCCACGTAGAGCGTGCGCTGTGGCACGACGCGGTTCGCCTCAAGCGCCTTTCGCAGGATTTCCGTCCGGTCGGCGTGGTCCGTGGCCGTGAAGACGCCGGCCGTGAAATGCATTGAAATGCCGGTGTCTTCCAGTTTCGCTTCGGCGCACTCCCGGTAGTTGCCGGTGACGATGCCCATGGGAATTCCCCGCGCCTGCAGCCGCAAGAGGGTTTCGCCCACTCCCGGCAGCAGGCGGCAGTTGCCGCGCAGGGCGCCAGGCATGCGGGCGAGGAATTCGTCTTTCATGCGGAGGAAGAATCCTTCCGGATCTTCCGGCGCATACCGGGCGGCCGTTTCCTCCAGGATCCGCGGGTCCGTGTTCCCGTGCAGCCGGATGGCGCGCAGGGCATCCGGAATTCCGCAACGCTCCTGCACGATACCGTCGATGACGCGGCGCCCCACCCCACCGGCCAGGAGCAGCGTGCCATCGATGTCGAAAAAGACCTGCAGGAAAGGCAAAACTTGTTTCATCGCGATGCTCTCACTATAATGACGCCAGCTTCCCGTGGAAGCCGAAGGTGTTGGATGAAGCATTTCATTGCCGGATTCTTTTTCCTGCTTCTGGGCATGGGATTGAACGCGTGGTCCATCCGGAGCCTCACCCGCGCGCGGGATGCCGTCCCCCCGGCATCCGTGGAAAACCACGACGATACGAAGGAGACGAAGGAAACCCCGCCGCCGAGGGCCGAACCGCAGGAGGTTCCCATGCCAGCCGATTCTGCAGCCGTTTCGCCGGCCGGTGGCGCGGCAGGCATGCCACCTGAAAAGCCTGCCGATGAGGCACCGGCGCCCCGCGAAACCGAAGCCCAGCCGCCCGAAATGGGCGAGAATTCCCCGGCCCCGGCGGGCGGCGAATCCCTGCCGGCGACGCCTTCCCAAGTTGTTCTCCTGTTCGCACCCCGAAGTCAATCCATTTCTCCGGCGCTCGCGCAGGAATTGACGCAGTTGGCCAAGGCGAGTCCGGACGCGGTTTTCCGCATGGAAGTGGCGGCCGGAGAGATGAAGACGGCGGATGAGAACGAGAAACTGGCCAAGCGCCGGGCGCGCGCCATCCGGAAAGTGCTCACGGACGCGGGGATTCCCGAGCGCAAGGTCGCGTACAAACTGGTGCTGCCGGGTCCTGACGACGGCGCCCCGCCCAAGACTTCCGACGAGTGGCGGCGCGCGACGGTCCGCGCGACGCGGGGGAAGTGACGCCCCCCGCCTGGATGCAAGGAGAGAGCCATGGAAATCGATGCCACAGTTGCGACCCTGGCCGCCGGAAGCCTTTCGCTGTTCATTTCCGGATGGTTCTTCGGGCGTGCCAGATCCCGAAGCGCGAGCGCACCGGAAACGACCCGGCCGGCCCCCGAAACCCGCCTGGAATCGCCGCCGGGCGTTGCGCCCCATGCCGCGCTCGAGCGGGAACTGGAAATCGCCCGGGAGGAAATCCGCAAGAAGGATCAGCACATCGAGGAACTGCGCACCAACACCAACCGCCTGGGGCAGCGTATCCTGGAGGTGGAATCCGAACTGCACGCCAAGGAAGAGGAACTGCGGGAATTCCAGGCCAAAAACTCCCCGAAGGAACTGCTCGACAGCATGGACCCCTTCGTCGACGCCCTCCAGAAGGAAAGCGACCAACTGCGGGAAGAACTGGAAAACGCCTATCGCCTCATCAACCGACAGGAACTGGAACTGTCGCGGCTTCGCAGTTCCAGCGTGGATTTCCAGCCGGAGGAAGCCGAACTGCAACTTCGGCTGCAGAAGGCGGAAGAGGAACTGCAAATCCTGCGCGCCAAGTGCGAGCAGTACGAGTCCATGCTGCTGGAAGCCGGAACCCCGCCCGGGGCGAGCATGGCGGATTCCCAGAGTTTCGTGCCGCCCCTGCTGCGGGATGCGCCGAAGACGGATCATCCGGAAACGGTGCCATCCCCGGCTTTGCGCGTCCCCGCAGACCCCTCGCCCACGAAGCCGTATTGAATTTTTCGTGCTGAAAATCGAATCAGGCCTCCGGATGCCTGGCGTCGTCGTAAGGCGCCCCGCAGTGCGGGCACTGCGGACTCGTGCCGGGCAACTGGAAATACCAGGCGTTGCAATAGCGGCAATGCAGGCACAAATGCCGGTCCTGGAGTTGGTGCGGCCCCTTCTCCTTCGAGTTTTTCCGGGGCGCCTCGACATGCAGGGCGGCGATCAACTCCGGAAGGAATCCGAGAATCGTCCGGATCCGCTGGACCGGGTCGGGCATCATGCTCATGGGTTCCTGAAAATTGATGCTGATTTCTTTCTCACGGATGGAGAACAACAGGATGCGCTCCGTCTCAATCAGCTCCTGGATGCGTTTCGTGATTTCCGGCGGAAGACGCAGGTAGGCACGGACGCTCTTCTCGGCTTCGCTTCCCTGAACATAGATTTCGGGCGTGATGTAGATTCGCCGCTCTTCCGGGTCGTCCCACCCGGGATCGAACTCGATTTCGTCCGCGCCATCCTGGGTCAGCACATCCCGCTCCAGCCAGATTTCCAGATTGGATTGCGTGGCCGACCACTTGACGAGGATGTCGATTCCTCCGCCGAGATAGGTATTCAACTGAATGGAGTGCCCGGCCAGATTCCCCCGGAACAGGAAACCTTCCTCATCGCGCTTGCGCACGAGGCGGGCCTCATCGATGATGCCATCCCCGATGCGCTTCAGGGCTTCAGCCAGCACCTGGTAGCCTTCCTCATCCGATTCGGCGAACCAATTCAGTCCGGAAGAGAGGTTCTGCGCGGTGGCATCCTGCGCATCCGGGGAAGACGGCGCCGCCGGCCTGCGCCAGAAAAACAGGAAATCGAACCGACTCATGATGCCCCCTTTGCAAGGCGCCGGCGACACAGGCGTACGCGCCGGGAAAAAAACAACAAGCCATACGATTAAGATGGTTTGATAGCAGATTGATAAAGGATTCCATCAAGAAAGAAAAGAAATTTTATCTCGAAAATGCATTTTTCATCCGAGCGGACAGGAACAGGCGGAGGAATCCAGATCGTTCAGGATATTCAAAACGCTTTCCGGTCCCAACGCTTCCGCATGCATGAGCGGCGGCAGGATTTCGCGGGTGGCGCAGCCGCCGAACGGAGAATACGGATCCGATGCCTTGCGCAGCAGCACCTGTGGTTCCCCCAGGCCGCTCCACGGCAGTTTCCCGTGCAGCGCGGAAAGCACCGTCAGCCCGAAGGAATACCAGTCGTCTTCCGGGTGCTCCTCCCGATTCTCCAGTTGCGCCAGGGAGGCGAACCGGATGACGGCATGGGACTTGTGCGGGCAGCGAAATCCGCCGGCATGGGGCCGGGAGAGACCGAAATCGATGAGATGCCATGCGTCCTGCCAGAACACCAGGTTGCCCGGATGCACGTCCCGGTGCAGCCAGCCTTGCGCATGCAGTTCGAAGAGCGCGCGCGCGACGGGCGAAAGTTCCCGGGGGGCCACGGAAACGCCCTGCTCCAGGCAGCCCTGGAGGTCCCTCTGCGCCCGGGGCATGAGCAGTCCCTCGCCCAGATTCGCATCCCGCACGCAGGCCCACAGCGGTAGCACCCCCGGCGTTTCATTCATCTGCGTGTGGATTTCCAGTTCTTCCCGGTTCGCGGGGAACTTGACCACGGCCGGACGGGATTGCCAGCGCACCTCGAACACCCGCCCCGCCGCATTGTGGGCCAGGCAGGAGACCGTGGCGAAATCCGCCATGTCCAGCAGCGGAATTTCAGGAGCGCCGGCCATGCGCATCCTCCGAGTCTTCCCCGGCCGCGGCTCCCCATTTTTCCTGCACGGCGGGCTTGATGCGATGCGGCGTTTCGGATTCCCAGGACGCCCGCAGTTCCCGGAAATTCCAGAGCGCCGGGTCCATGAGGTTGCTGGGCTTGCAGTTGGCGCAGGCCGCGAGGATGTGGCGTCCGGTGTCGGGATAGCGGGATTCGAAATCGCGGATGAGCCGCTTCATGCTGGCGCGCTGGCGGTCGGAGAGGTCGCAGCCCGCCATGCACCAGCACCTCGTGACGGGCGCTCCTGAAAGTTCCGCGTAGCGGCGGATTTCCTCCTCCCGGCAGTACAGGAGTGGACGGATCAGCCGGTTGCGCCCGTCATCGCTGACCAGTTGCGGCGGCATGGCCTGGAGTTTTCCGGTGAAGAACACGTTCATCAGCAGGGTCTCCATGGCATCGTCGGCATGGTGCCCCAGCGCCAGCACCGCCCGCCGCTCGAATGCCAGATCATACAGGATGCCGCGGCGGAACCGGGCGCAGGCCGTGCAGATGTTTCTGGAATCCGTGACCACCCGAGCAATCGTCTCGTTGATGTTGGTCCTGCGGATCTCATAGGGAATCTGCAGTTCCCTGAAGTATTCGCGCAGGCGCTGCGCCTCCTGTTCGGGTAGCCCCGTGTCCAGCGTCACGGCCTCCAGCGTGAACTCGTACGGCGCGCGCTGCTGCAGCCGGCGCAGCAGGGAAGCCATGGACAGGGAATCCTTGCCACCCGACACGGCCAGGAGAATGTGATCCCCGGGGCGAATCAGATTGTAATCACGATTCAATCTACCGATGATCCTCAATAAATGTTTTTCCGCATAATGCAATTCTTTTGGCAATTTCATGAAACACCGCGCATCAGGGCCGTCAATAATTGCATGAAAAACACCGGCATCATCAGCCCCATGGGATAAATCGACGCGTACAGAACCATCGCATCGTCGCGGCCGACCTTGGCCGTGGCCATTTCCATGGCGGGCGTGCAGGCCACGGACCCGGCGCAGATGGCCATGACCTCCACGACGCTGCGCTTCATCGCGAAGCGGGCCAGCAGCATGACGGCCGCGAGCGCCGCGAGGATGGATACGGCGGAAACGAGGACGTAGGGAGCGCCGCTGGACGCCAGATTCTCGAGCAGTCCGTCGCCGGACGTCGTCCCCAGCGCCGCCATGAACAGGATCAGTCCCAGGCGCTTGAGCACGTGGTTGGCCTGTGCCGTGATGGTGAAGACCACGGGGCCTATTTTTCCCATGCGCCCCGCGACGATGCCGACCAGCAGCACACCCCCGGAGAGGCCCAACTTGAATCCGCCGATGGAAATCATGCCCACCAGGGCGCCCACGGCCATGCCCAGGAGCACCGGATAGAGATCCTGGCGCCCGAACGCCTGCAGATCGTTGCCGAAGAGCGCCGTGAGGTCCCCCGTGAAGGCCGCCGGAGTCACGAGCGAAATGCGGTCGCCGTAGGCGAGCACGGTGCCCACGCGCACGGGAATGTCCACGCCGCCGCGCCGGATGCGCGTGATGGTGGCGTGGTACTTGGCCTGGAGCCCCAGTTGGCCGATGCTCTTGCCCACCGTCTGCTTGTTGGTGACGAGGAAGCGCCGCTCCACCAGGTCGGCCCGCCGGATGCGGGGAAGCCGGTCCTGATAGGACTGCCCGAGAATCACTTCCATGGAATCCAGGCTGCGGGCGTCTCCCACCACTTCCACCAGGTCGCCTTCCGCGAACACGAAGTCCCGCGACGGCGGCAACTCGGCCTTGTCGCGGATGATGCGGCAGACGATGGTGCCCACGAGCCCCGGCAGATTGAGCTCCGCCAGCGTCTTGCCGATGATGCCCGGATTCTTCACGAGGAATACGCGGGTTTCCGGGGGGGGATGCAGGCGATCCTGTTCCTCGAAGTAGGCTTGCGCCTCGCGGGCGAGATCCACGCGCAGCAGGCGGGGCACCATGACCACGAACACCATCGTGAGCACGAACGCCACCGGGTAGACGGTTCCGAAGGCCGCGAACAGTTGGGCGTTGTCCGCGAGGCCGGTGGAAGCCAGCGCGATGGCGTTGTTGAACGTGCCGGCCAGGATGCCCTGTGAGGCGACCATCGGCAGGTGCAGTCCCAGTGAAAGCAGGAACGTGGCGAGCATGCCCGCGCCCGAAGCCGCCACTGCCAAAAATCCGAAACTCAGGCCGTTCTTGCGGAATCCCTCCACGAAGCCTGGGCCGATTTGCAGAGCCACGCCGTAAATGAAGAGCGCCAGGCCGAAATCCATGAAGATGGGGTCGATCTTGTAACCGTAGGCGCCAAACGCCATGCCCGTGAGCAGGACGCCCAGGCTCTCCAGCGTGAATCCGTACACGGGAATGCTTCCCACGACGGCGCCTATTGCAATAATAATTAAAAGAATGTGAATGGTTTCCATTGCAATCACCCATTCAATCGAAGGGTCGATGAACCCATGCGAAGCGATTACTTCATGAAGGGCTGCAGAATCCGCGGGTACTCGGTTCGCATCCGCGGCGGAGGCGGCCACGAAAACACCTGAACCTTGCCGGAAGAAAACAGCAGCAGCAGGCGCCCATCCGAAACGCCCTGCAACTCCTCGGGCCGCGTCACGAGACGCCGCACCGCATCCGGACGCTCATATACGATCCATCCTGCTTCTTCCCGCCCCGGGGCCGTCTCGATTCCAGTTTCCAGCGCGTTCAGGAAACGTTCCAGTCGGGTGCGCATGCCCGGCGCCGGCGCTTCGGGCACGGCGTACCGTCCCAACTCGAAAAAGGTCTGCGCGGCGAGATGCTGGCGCACATCGGCACGGCTTTCCATCGCCGCCGCGCGCAGCAGCCGCAGCACGTCTTCCAGCCGCACGGCGCCCGGAGCCTTCCCCGAGCGCAGTTCCACCATCCGGTGCATGGCGCCGTCGGCCAGAAGGGCCAGGATGCGAATCCGGTTCCTGGAATCCGGCGGCAGCACCAGCGTGGCCGGGATGTCCTGCAGCATCGCCCCCAGTTTCTGGGCGTAGCGCACGTCCAGCGGCTCGTAGATGCCCAGGGGAAGCGAGAATATGGACTGGACCCGCCGGTGAAGGCGCGCATCCGAGAACACCTGGAGAGAATACGCGCGGTCCGCCGCCAGCGGGCGGGTCCCCCAAGGAACCTGCACCACTTCCATCGAAACCCCCGTCTGCGCCTGCACGAAGCGAACCAGGCGCTTGCGCGCAATCATCCGGCGCGCCAGTTTCAGGAGCGATGGGGCGGCATCCTCCCGGGCCGTGCAGGAAAGGGAGAACAGGAGTCCGGCGCGCGGCAGCAGCGCCACCACATGGGAAATCCGGCGCCCGTCCGAACCGTACGCCCCGCCGACGCCCACGAGTTTCCATGCCCTGGCATCCAGGTCATCCCCGATCTCCAGCCGGATGGCCTGGACGGTGCGTGCTTCAACCCACTGCGGCAGGAGCGAAACCGGCGCATGCAAAACGCTCAGGGTCACCACGGTCTCGTCCAGTTCGAACGAGAAGGTGCGGGAAAAGGAGTCGGGGGCGGCTTTCGTCTCCCGGATGCGGGGAAGTTCGTCCCGTTCCATGACTTCGAGAAGATCCTGCTCCGCGAGAAGCCCGGAAGCATCGAGCCGCCAGGAATATTCCGCATTCAACTGGGCGGCCGCCCGGTAGTAGGCTTCATCGCCCCCGGCGTCCCCGCCGGCCGCCAGTTGCCAGAGCACCGCCTGGTGGTGCGGCAGCGAAACGGCAGAGAGTTTCGTGAGCCGCACGATGTTTTCCAGTTGATAGAATTCGGTCCCAGCCTTTGGCGGCAAGGGAATCTCGGCGGACGGCTGCGGAGGGGAAAGGAATGGCACCAGCGAACTCGCGTGCGGGAGGTATTCCGGATGCTCGACCGTCATCTGGACGTCATCGACCATCTCCTTTTCGGGCGAGAACAGCGCCCGTCCGGCCGCCCCCGGACTGAAGCGCAGCGTGGGCAGGTAATAGCGCCCGTTGATGTCGGTCCGGACATGGCGCACCAGCCGGTGATCGTGCCCGCGCACGTTCCAGACGAACGTCACGCGCGCATCCTTCACGGGATTCCCGGTCGCCGCATCCCGAACCGTTCCCTGAAAGGGACCCAGCAGGGAGCCGCTGCGCACGGAACGCGGCGTTTCCTGGAAAGGCGCCGGCCGAACGTCCAGCGCACAGCCGGAAAACAGAAGAGAAAAAATCACGAACGCGGAATGAATGGTTGCAATTTTCTGGGACAAGCAATAACCTCCCTCTCCGGTGTCGCGACGTCCGCGTTGTGTATATCCAACTTCGGACGAAACCTCAATGCCAAAAGAGCCGGCCGGAATCGCTGCCGCAACGCTGTGAACCAGGTGAAGGTCTTTGCATGCGATGTACGAATTGTGGAACGGAAAACCCGAGTGATTCCCTGTTTTGCATGGAATGTGGCACCCGGATGAACCGGGAATCGGGCGCGCCCGCCGCCCATGCGCCATCGCCCGATTCCTCCCGCCCGGCAGGCCCTGCGCGCAAGGGCCAGTCCTGCCCGACGTGCGGCGTCGACAACGATCCGCGAGATGCCTTCTGCAGGATGTGCGGGGCTGCGCTCCACAATGCCCAGACCACGCAGCAGGTGCAGGATTTCTGCCGTTACTGCGGCAAGGTCGTCCCCGAGAAGGATGCCTTCTGCCCGCACTGCGGGCGGCGGCACCGCCAGCCCCATACGCCGACCCCACCCGGCGGAATGCCTGCCGTGCCAGCCGTCCCCGCGCCCGCAGCAGGAGCAGCACCGGCATTCGCCGCGCCGCCCGCGCTTCCAGGGGTTCCCCCTCCCC
>CAZEZP010000009.1:0-18782 GCA_964516435.1 uncultured Kofleriaceae bacterium
GTATATGCACGGTGTAGAGCATCGACAGCTTGATGTGTTTATACGGGACCGGGCGTTGCCGACGAGGCGCATCCCGTCGCAGGCCTCGTGTTACAATTGCACAATCCCGTCGCTGCACATGCCCGCACATCCCGGTGTGGCGAAGCCGGAACAATCGGTCCGGCAGGCGAGAGTTCCCCCGTAGAAGCCCATGTCCACGCGGGTCTGTCCCGCGAGGTCGTTCCCGTCGCAGGACTCGTGTTCCACTTGCACGGTCCCGTCGCCGCACGCGCCCACGCAGTTCGACACGTCGAAGGAGCAGTCCGGCGCGCACATCAGTTCCCCGCCATAAAATCCCAGATCCATGCAGTTTTTTCCGGAAAGATCGGCTCCTTCGCATTCCTCGTGCTGCGCCTGACGGACCCCGTCGCCGCACATGCCCGTGCAGCCCGATGTGTCGAAGCCGGAACAATCGGCCCGGCAGGCGAGATTCCCGCCGTAAAATTCCAGATTCGTGCAACTCTGGCCCGCGAGATCGTTTCCGTCGCAGACTTCTCCCGTCTGCAGGATCCCATCGCCGCAAACGGCCGGATTCTGATTTTTTCCGCTGCTTTCGCCACACCCTGCAAAGAGGACGAGACCGGCCAGCATCCACATCCATACACGCTTCATCGAGTTTTTCCTCCTGTGGCCCACGGCCCATGAAGAACTGGCATGAAAAAAATTTTTTTCAAGTTTTTTGAAAAGCAGCGATCAGGAAAACGCCAGGATTCGAAAAAATCACGGGTTCGACCGGCAAGAAATCAGTCGAGGGAGTGCACCACGAGTCCGGAACGCAGTTTGGGCTCGAACCAGGTGGATTTGGGGGGCATCGTGTTGCCGGAGTCGGCGATCGCCATCAGTTCGTCCATGGAGGTGGGATGCATGGCGAAAGCCACGGCCCAGCCGTTCTGAACGCGCTTTTCCAGTTCACCCAGACCGCGGATGCCGCCCACGAAGTCGATGCGGTTGTCGCGGCGCGGATCCGCGATGCCCAGCACCGGGGCCAGCAGGTTTTCCTGCAGGATGGAGACGTCGAGCGAACGCACGGGGTCGTTTTCTGGAAACGTGCCGGCCTTGGGCTCCAGCGTGTGCCACGCGCCATCGAGATACATGGAAATCTGGCGCCGGCGGGCCGGACGCGGGGAAGCCGCCGGAGACACGGTGAACTTCTCCTGCACGCGGGCCAGGAACTGCTCCTTCGTGAGCCCGTTCAAATCCTTGACCACCCGGTTGTAGTCCATGATCTTCAACTGGTTGTGCGGGAAGAACACCGCCAGGAAGAAGTTGTACTCCTCCTGGCCGGTATGGCAGGGGTTGGCTTCCCTGCGCATGCGCCCCACGCGGGCCGCCGAGGCGGAGCGGTGATGGCCGTCGGCCACGTAGAGCGCGGGCACGTGCTCGGCGAATGCGCGCACGATGCGCGCCTGGCGCTCGGGTTCGGGAATGATCCAGAACGTATGCGTGATGCCATCTTCCTTGGTGAAGTGGTACAAAGGCTTCTCCTTCGTAACCTCCAGGATCAGGTTGTCCACTTCGGGTACGGAGCGATACGAGAGAAATACGGGACCAGAGTTGGCATTGAGCGCGACGCAGTGGCGCACCCGGTCCTCTTCCTTGTCGGCGCGAGTGAATTCGTGCTTCTTGATGATGTCTCGGTCGTACTCCTCGCAGGAAGCGCATCCCACCAGGCCGGTCTGCACGTGATCCCCCATCTGCTGCCGGTACACGTACAGGGCCGGCGCCTTCTCGCGGATGAAGATGCCGTCGCGAATCAGGCTGCGCATCTTCTCGGCGCCCGTCTTGTAGACGATTTCGTCATAGATGTACACGGAGGGATCCAGGTTGATCTCGGGCCGGGACACGCGCAGGAAGGAATACGGATTTCCTTCGGCCAGCGCGCGCGCTTCCTCGGTATTGACGACATCATAGGGAAACGCGGCGACTCTTTCGACGTATTCGGGCAGGGGACGCAATCCCAGGAACGGTCGGACGGTGGACATGAATGATTCTCCTTTCGAAAGGGCCTTATACATACAAGGCCGTGATTGCGGCCATTCTTTGGCGGATTTCTGCGGAAATCAAGCTGAAGATGAAATGGATTTCCGGGAAAAACCGTTTGAAAAAAAATTGTCGGGCGGGTATATTGCCTTTCCCATCGACGCAACGGAGGTGATCCATGAGAAACATCCTGCTGCTTTTCGTGATGACGGGTTTCGCATTTCTTTCCTGCACTCCCAAGAACGGCACGAAGATGCCGGTCAACGACGACCATGAAGACAATCCCCAGCCGGTGAAGGAGGAAATTCCCGAGAAGGGGCCGCCGCCGCCGCTGCCCGCGTGGGCCAAATTCCCCACCCGCGGGGCCGACGAGGTGGAAGTGAAGCCGGCCGTCCAGACGCTCAACCTGCTCGTGGGACCGGACGTGCGCGTGAAGGTGCGCCCCCCGTACAAGGTGTTCCAGACCGGCGTGCTGCGCGAGGAGAACGGCAATGTCATGATGCCGGTGCGCGTGACGCGCTCCAACTTCGAACTGGTGGGGCTCGTGGACATGTTCCAGGTGGAGGTGGCCATTCCGGGCGGAACGCTGCTCTACGATGCTCCCGGCAAGGGGACGGAGGTCGGCTTCATCTCCTCCCCCATCCGCGTGCGGGTGGACAAGATCGATGGCGACTGGGCGCAAATCACGCATGAACTGAATTCCAGTTGTTCCCCTGTCTACCTGAAAGTTTGGGTGAAGAAGAACGCCATCATGACCGAGGCCAAGGGCACGGTGCCCTTCCCGCCCAAGTACGACAAGAACGCCCCCAAGAAGGAACTGCGCAAGGACGCCGCCCTGTTCGAAATCTACGGCACGGCCAAGTCCGAGACCAGCGTGATTTCGCTGCCCATGTGCAACCAGGAGAGCCAGGTGCTCATGACCGGCACCACCTCCGGCGCGCGCACGCAGATCTTCTTCAAGCCCACGCCCACCGGCCCGTTCGCCATCCTGGGCTGGATGGACAAGGAAATCGCCAGCGGAAAATTGTACAGCGCCTGCACCTGCGGCAACACCAGCGACTCCGGAAAATCCGGAATGGTGGCGGACCTGCAGTATGACTACAAAGTCCGCATCCGGCTGCCCCTGTATCTGTCTCCCGACAAGAACGCCACCCCCGTCGGCGCCGTGGAAATCGGGCAGATCAAGCGCATCGTGCAGTTCCTGAAGAATCCGGAATTCGGAAAACTGGAGATCGAGGAAGGGCTGGGAACCGAATTCTTCGTGCCGTACCACGAGAATTATTACGAGCCCTGATCCCGCAGGTTTTTTTCTCTCCCCCCTGCAACCCGTCCCATCAGTTCTTGTCCCTTCGGGTGTCCGGATGCGTTTGGCGTCGGAATCTTTTGAGGAACTGTACAGAACGCACCGGGACATGGTCTACCGGGTCTGCCTGCGCTTCAAGCGGGGAGATCCGGAATGGGCGGCCGACCGGACACAGGAAGTGTTCCTGCGTCTGGCCGAACGCTGGGAGCAGTTGCCGGAAATGGAGAGCCCCAAGGCATTCCTGTATCGCACCGCCATGAACCTGTGCATCAACCAGGTGCGCCGGGAACGCACGCTGGCCGATCTGGTCACCCGCTTCTTCCGCGGAGAGACCCATGTCCACACAGCGGGCGGATACGAGTTTTCCGCGCCCGACGAAGCAGTTTCCGACGCCCAGTGGCTGGCGCGCCTGGATGCGGCCGTAGCGCAATTGCCGCCCAAGCAGCGGGCCGTGGTCATCCTGTATTACATGGAGGAAATCGACATTCCGGAAATCGCCCGCATCCTGCACCTGAACAAGGGGTCCGTATCCCGGCGGCTGCAATCCGCCCGCAAGGCGCTGGCCCGATTCCTGGATGTTCCGGCTCCGGCGCAGGAAGGGGAGGAAAATCCATGACACGCATGCCCGAATCCCCCCTGCAGCGCGCCCGGCGCGCCCACCGGAGCACCACCGCCCCGCCCGAACTGGATGCGCGCATCCTGCATCGCCCGGCCGCCGCGGCCCGTCCCCGCGTCGAAAGGCCGCCCCTGTGGGTGCCCGTGTTCACCACGTGCGCCGTGCTGGCGCTGGGATTGTGGCTCGCACCGCGCGACGCTCACTGGAGCGCGTTCGATTCCGGACCGGTGCGGCCGGTGGAAGCATCCCGGGCGACTGGTGGGGAGACACCACCGGAACGGCAGGAATTCCTGACGGCCCGCCTGGCACCGACGGCCGGTTTTTCCCTGCGACTCTGGGAAGAAGGAGAAACAGGCATTCGATCCATCCTGGACTCCGAAACCATCTATCAGGCGGCGCCGGGCGTGGAAGTGGAACTGCTCTCCCCGTTCGCCACCCTGGAAAACCACGGGGAAACCGTGACGCAACTGGCGGGCGCCGTGCGCTGGCACGCCGAACCGCCTGCTGGAAGCGCCTGCCTGGTGGAAGCCGCCGGATGGCTGTTCGCGGCCGAGGACGCCACGTTTTCCCTGGATGTCTCTCCGCGGGAGGTCACGGTGGAAGTCAACGCCGGCGAGGTGGCCGCCCGCCCCAGAGGCGCCCTCCATGCCTCGCGGCGGCTGACGGCCGGAAAACGCATGGTGCTGGCCATTCCGGAATCTCCCGTACCCGCCACGCCGCAGCGCGTGTGGACCCGGGAGGAAATCGAAAAACGCCTGCACGGCTTCGCAGAAGCGCAAAACCACGAGGCCGCGGCGGAATTCGTGACCCGCATCCTGCCGGAGGTCGAGGCCGATCTGCGCGAAAGCCTGCTTTTCGACCTGGCTTCCATCTACGGGCACCACCTGCGCGACTGGGATCGCGCCTGCCTGACGCTGGACCGCCTGGTCCGTGAATTCCCCGCCACGGCGCTGATGGAAGGCGTGGAGCAACTGCGCACCCGCTACCGATGCCCGCCCGCCTCATCCGCGCCGGAACGGAATCCCTGAATCCGCACGATGGCCGCGCCGGAACGGAAACGAAGTCTTCCAGCGCCCGTCTCCTGAAAAAAAAACACAGAAAAGCCAATGGAAAATCTCGAAGCGGGGTGTTGACAAACCCTTTTTTTGCCGCCATGGTATCTCAGGCTTGGGATACGCTTGAACCACCCTGGGCCGAATGGAGATTTCCGATGAAAAACATCCCGCGGCACAGTCTTTCCTGGTTTTCCATCCTGCTCTCCCTCCTGTTCCTGGGGGCATGCGACGAAAAGAAAAGCCAAAACAACAATCATAATAATGCCAACAACAGCAATAATCCCTGCGAACCCAACCCCTGCACGCAGGAGCGCCGCACGCGCTGCGAAAACCAGAACGGGCAGGCCGTCTGCCTGTGCGATCTCGGGACCGTCGAAATCGACGGCGCCTGCCAGGTGGTCACCAGTTGCGAACCCAACCCCTGCACGCAGGAGCACCGCACGCAGTGCCGGATCGTCGATGGCGCGGCCCGCTGCGAATGCGATCCCGGCTACGTGCTCGTGGGCGACGCCTGCGAAACCCTGCCCCTTCCCTCCTGCGACGCCTGCGATCTGCAGTGTCCGGCGCATTCCTACTGCGATTTCCGCCTGGGGCGCGGCAAGGTGTGCGTATGCGAGCCCGGCTTCCAGGACCACGACCGCAACGGCACCTGCGAGCCCACCTGCGCCACGGCCGGCCTCTCCTGCGAATCCGGCCGCATCTGCTCGGACCGGTCGGGAACGGCCGCCTGCGTGGAGTATGTGAAGCCGCCCATCTACATCGCCTTCCACTGGCACATGCACCAGCCCATCTACTGGCCCTACGAGAGCATCGTGCAGACGGAGCAGACGCACCAGGGCGAAATGGGCTATTCCGTCTACGACATCCATTACCAGCGCTCCGGGCCCTACACGACCTGGCCGCGCGACGCCATCTCCGCGGGATCGGGCATGCCGCATCTCGGGGCGCAGGTGTCCATTTCCGGATCGCTCATCGAGAACCTGGACAACATGGAAGCCGCCGGTGCCGGCTTCTCCGGATGGAAGAATCCCTGGCGCGAAACCCGCGGCTGGCGCACCCAGAACGGCAACCCGCGGCTGGACATCGTGAACTTCGGCTACCACCACCCGCTCATGGGTCTGCTGGACGCGCGCGACGTGCGCCTGCAACTGCAACTGCACCGCCGCAGGATCGAGCAGGCATTCGGCTCGGCCGACTCGCGCGGCATCTTCCCGCCGGAATGCGCCTTCTCCAAGCGCATGATTCCCGCCCTGGCGGCCGAGAACATCGAGTGGTCGCTCGTGGACAACATCCATTTCGACCGCGCTCACCGCGATTACCCGTGGGTGCCGGAGTCCAACCTCCCGCCGCCCAACCGCGCGGACCAGGTGAACACGGCCGCCACCGACTGGGTGGCCCTCAGTGGCCTGTGGGCGCCCTCCCGCGTGGCTTCGCCATGGGGATACCGTCCCCACTGGGTGGAGTACCGCAACCCCGAGACCTGCGAAACCGCGCGCATCATCGCCGTGCCGGCGGCGCGCTACGAAGGCAACGAGGACGCCCGCGGCGGTTTTGGCGCGCTCAACTACGACGCCGTGCTGAGCCAGCATGAAGCATATAACAATGATCCTGATCATCCAATTTTAATTGTATTGCATCATGATGGTGACAATTATGGCGGAGGAACCGACTCATATTATCACTCCAACTTCCAGGCCTTCATCGCCTGGCTGCAGGCCAACCCCACGCGCTTCGTGGCCACGACCGTTCAGGATTACCTGGACATGTTCCCGCCGGACGACGACGACGTGATCCACGTGGAGGACGGCTCCTGGAGCGGCGCCGACAACGGGGATCCCGAGTTCGCCAAGTGGAACGGCCGGCCGGGAGCCGACGGGCACTCCTCCGACCGCGCCTCCTGGGCCGCCATCATCGCCGCCCGCAACCGCGTGCTCACGGCCGAGGCCATCGAGGCGGCCAGTTCCACCGACGACGTGCTCTACGGCACCGGCAACGACACCGCCCGCGCCTGGCACTACCTGCTCAACGGGGAAACCTCCTGCTACTGGTACTGGGACGGCCAGCCTACGTGGGATTCCCATCCGGCACGGGCGGCCAACCTGGCCGTGGCGCACGCCGATGCGGTCATCGCGCGCGGCCAGGATGCCGTGGGGCCCTCCCTGTACGTGCCCCAGCGCGTGCCCTACAATCCGGGACTCGATGACCAGCCTTCGGATTTCGAGGTGTGGACGCTGGCTTACGACGTCTCGGGGCTTTCCCGCGTGACCCTGTACGTGCGCGTGGACGAGGACGGCGTGCGCGACTGGCGCAACGACCTCTATGCGGGCGGCACCTGGCAGACGCTGGCCATGCAGGAGACTGCCATCACGCCGCGCACGCCGGTGACGCCGCAGTACATCGCGCGGCAGTATTCGGCCACGGTGACAGGCGTGCGCAATGCGCTGGTGGATTACTTCGTGGAAGCCGCGGATGCCGGCGGCCGCATCACCCGGTCGGATCTCTTTCACGTGTGGGTGGGCGCCAGTTCCACCCCTTCCGAACTGTTCACGCCGGCCAATCCAACGAAGGACGACGTCATCACCATCTACTGGCGCGAGGCGGGCTTTTTGCACTGGGGCGTCAACGGCTGGCAGGTGCCCGCGCAGGTTTACTGGCCCGCCGGCACGCAGGCTTTCGGGGACGGGCACGCCGTGCAGACCCCGCTGTCGGGTCCCGATTCCCAGGGGCGCTATTTCGTGCAGATCGGCCCCTTCTCGGGCGGCGACGTGCACCAGGTGGACTTCGTGTTCTTCATTCCACCCAACGGCTGGCCGCTGCATCCCGACGGCGTAATCCCCATCGCGCCGTAGAGAGAAAAAGATACAATCACCTCAAAAGAGCATGCCGTACAGGAATCCCACGAGGGTGGAGAGGAGGATGACCAGGGAAACGTAGACCGCGGTCTTCTTCGTACCCATGATGGAGCGGATCACGAGCATGTTGGGCAGGCTCAGTGCGGGCCCCGCCAGCAGCAGCGCCAGCGCGGGCCCCTGTCCCATGCCGGAATCCATGAGCCCCTTGAGAATGGGCACCTCGGTAAGCGTGGCGAAATACATGAAGGCGCCGGCCACCGAGGCGAACAGGTTGGCGCCGATGGAATTGCCTCCCACGGCGGATTCGATCCATTCGTTGGGAATGACCCCCCGGGAGGAGCCGCCAGGGCCGCCCAGCAGAAATCCGGCGACGAAGACGCCTGCAAACAGCAGGGGCAGGATCTGCAAAGCGAATGTCCAGGAACTCTCCAGCCAGTTGCGTGCATCGTCGCGTGGAAACCAGTGCCACAACGAAAGAAGGGTAGCCAAGGCCAAAAAACCAGAAAGATACCACTTGGCCTGGTAGATCCAGGACCAGATTCCGGTTTCTCCCGCGGCAGGGCGTCCCCAGTTGGCGAACACCAGGAATCCCACCATGGACCCGAGAAACAGCGCCTCCTGCCACAGGGGACGCCCGGAAACCGGCTCCGAAGGCAGGACGGCGTCCTGACGGGCCTTTTCCTCCCTGCGGAAAATCCATTCCATCAGTCCGCCGATGACCAGGGCGAAAATCACGGCGCCCACGGCACGCGCCAGGCCGATTTCAAAACCCAGCACGCGCGCGGTGAGCACGATGGCCAGGACGTTGATGGCGGGGCCGGAGTACAAAAATGCCGTGGCGGGTCCCAGCCCGGCTCCGCGCTTGTAGATGGAGGCGAAGAGCGGAAGGACCGTACAGGAGCACACGGCCAGAATGGTTCCAGAAATCGCGGCGATCGGATAGGCGACGATCTTCTTCGCACCGGCGCCCAGATGCTTCATGACGGCGGCCGAAGACACGAACACGCTGATGGCACCCGCGATGAGAAAGGCGGGAATCAGGCATAGAAGCACGTGCTCGCGGGCATACCAGCGCGCCAGGCGCAGGCTTTCGTGGAGGGCTCCCAGAAACCGCTCCGATTCCACGGGCAGAAACCACAGTGCCAGAAACGCGGCAGCCAGGAGCCAAAATTTTTTCCATTCGCTCATGGAACACCTCCCGGCGTCATTGAATGCCGAACAAGCAAAATGTCAAGAAGTATTTCGCATTTTTGCGAAATATAAAATTTCTGGATAAACGCTACGGCAGAAAGCGGGATGCGCCTGGAGGCTTCACGTCGGAATGGAGTTCGGAACGCCGCCCTTTCAGGAATTCCGGCCGGCTGCGGCTCAGTCGTGGTCGTGCCCGCAGTGCTCGCAACCGCCGTCGTGGTGGTGATGCTTCTCGTGCTCCTCGATTTCCCGGCGCACCTCGTCCATGTCCAGGGCCAGCACCTTGTCGAGCACCTCGGTGAGCGCGGCTTCCGGAAGCGCGCCCGGCTGCAGGAACAGCAGCAACTGGTCGCGGAAGATGGCCGTGGTGGGAATGGAACGGATGCCGAAAGCGCCCGCCACTTCCATTTCTTCCTCCGTGTTGCACTTCATGAACTTCACCTGCGGGTATTTTTCGGAAGCCTTCTCGAAGATGGGCCCGAACATCTTGCAGGGCCCGCACCAGGGAGCCCAGAAGTCGATGATGACCACGTCGTTTTCCTGAATGGTGGAATCCAGATTGGCGGCGGTCAGAGGGTACGTTGCCATGCTTGAAAAATCCTTTCTGCGGCGCTGGGGCCGCTTGTGAAACCCACGCATTCAGGCATGAAATGCGCGATGCCGGGATTGTGGCCACGATTGCGCAAAAAGCAACCCGAAAAATTCATTCCGGAGAAAAAATTCCGGAAATTAATTTCAGTTTCAAAAAAACAGAAGATTCCGGACCGCGTCACACGGGCTAGCGGAATCGCAGAATCAGCCGGTCCCGGAAATAAATGCCCGTGTATAGGGCCAAAAGCGGCACCGCCACGAGGAGTTTGACCCACCAGACCGCCAGATCCATCAGGAACAGCGGCCAGGCGAACAAAGCCAGTCCCAGGAAAATCCAGGGCACAATGGCGCCCCACGGAACGCGGACCTTCACCAGCGCCCTGGCCTCGACGACCTGCAGCACGGAAACGATGGTTCCGGCCAGCGCCGTCGCGGCGGCGGCGCCCAGCAGGCCGAAGCGCGGAATCATCAGCAGGTTGAACACGAAGTTGAGCGCGCCGATGAGCAGGGAATTGAAGAGGTTCCAGCGGGAAAAGCCAGCCATCACGAGAACGTTTCCGGACATGCCCACGGCGCACGACAGGAAGGGATTGACCAGCAGGTAGAGCATGAACACGGGATCCTGCACGAAGCGCGGATCGAACAGTTGCAGAAGTTCACGCCGGAAGAAGGAGACGACGAACAGCGCGGGCATCCCCAGCGCGATCGACCAGCGGGAAACGAGCGCCAGCGTGTCGTTGAGCTCCCGGAGCCGCCCCTCGTGGTGATAGCGGGCCACGACGGGGTTGTAGGAACCGGAGAACACCAGTTTCACCTGGCGCACGTTGCGCACGATCTGCGCGCCCAGGCCGTAGAACGCGACATCTGCGGGTCCGGCGCCCATGGCCCCCAGCATCACCACGTCCATGGAGGAGATGAAGCGGTTGAGCGCCTGGTTGAGGTTCTGCGGAATGACGAACGCCAGAATGGGGCCGATCTTCTCGGGCTGCTTCGAAGGCTTCAGCAGCGAGCGCAGGTCCAGCATGTTCCGGACGTAGCGCACGGCGAAGACCAGCGTGAGCCCGTAGGTGATGGCGAAGGCGGCGGAGATTCCGACGGCCTTCCATCCCATCAGGTGGAAGAGGACCGCAAAGGCCATGGTGAGCGCGGGCGCGACGATGTTGAGCACCAGCACCTCGGGCCCCATCTTCAGATGCGCCTTGGGCAGGGAGACCGCCAGGCGCGTGAGGCTCTCGAAGGGCAGCGTGATGGCCAGCACCTGCAAGGCCGGCGTAAGTCCCGGATAATCCGGATAGAAGTGCGATACCAGGAAGGGCGCCCCCAGCAGCACGAAGGCCAGCAGGACCAGGCCGGTGCCCAGCGTCAGTCCCAGGAGCGCGCGGGTCACGGAGTGCAGCCGCTCCCGGTCCTCCTCGCGGTGGGCATACCGCGAAGCATACAGGATGCCGCCGTCCACGAAGCCGGACGTTCCCATCGCGCCGGCGATTTCGATGAAATTGTAGGCGATGAGGAAGGTTCCCAGCGGCACCTTGCCGAACAGCCGCGTGAGCAGGATGTAGAGCAGCGGCGTGGAAACCGCCTTGGAGACCAGTCCGAACGCGTTGACGGCGGCCCCTCGGGCGATGTGTCGGGAAATGGCATGCGTGGAAGAAGGATTTTCGCTCATGCGACGAACATCCGGCGCGCGGCCGGGCGGCGCGCACCATAGCACAGAGCATCGGAACACGACAGTTTTTTTGGACTCTCGAAATGAAGCGTTTTTGTTTTCACGAAAAAACGCACATTTCCCATTTTTCCCTTGGACAAACGTTTTCGGACGTGTTTATTGTCCGGCGAAGTTCCCTGTTTCGGGGAACGGCCGGCCCGGCGTGGGCGCACCCGTGGAGGAGAGCATGATTTCCCAGATCGAAGAGACCTATTCGGCCAACATCCGGAACATGAAACGCTCGGTCATACGCGAACTGCTCAAACTGACCGCACAGCCCGACATCATCTCGTTCGCAGGGGGGTTGCCATCGCCGGAATCCTTCCCGGTGGAGGAACTCAAGGCGGTCATGAACGAAATCATGGACAAGGAAGCCCATGTGGTCCTGCAGTACGGCACCACGGAAGGCGATCTGGAACTGCGCAACCACCTGGTCCACCGGCACTACCGGACCCAGGAAAACATGGACATCGACGTCAAGAACCTGGTCATCACCACGGCTTCCCAGCAGGCGCTGGATCTCATCGGCAAGATCTTCATCAACCCGGGCGACGAAGTAGTTTGCGGCGCACCCACCTATCTGGGCGGCATCAACGCCTTTGCCGCCTACGGCGCCCGTTTCCGCACGGTGGAACTCGACGGCGAGGGCATGCGCGCGGATAAACTGGAAGCCGTGCTGGACACCATGAAAAAGACGGGACGGCGCGCCAAGTTCCTCTATTGCGTGCCGGATTTCCAGAATCCAACCGGCATCACCATGAGCCTGGAACGGCGCAAGCAGATCGTGGAAATCGCCGAACGCTACAACCTGTTGATCATTGAAGATAGTCCCTATCGTGAACTGCGCTTCGAGGGAGAAAGCATCCCGACCCTGTACTCCCTGGCCAAGCCCGGCCACGTGGTGCTCCTGGGAACCATGTCGAAGATCCTGTGCCCATCCTTCCGCATCGGATGGGTAGTGGCGTGCGAGGAACTGACCGACAAGATCGTAGTGGCCAAGCAGTCGGCGGACCTGTGCACATCCCTTTTCACCCAGCGCATCGCCGCGCGCTACATGCAGAAAGGCTACATGAACGAGCGGATCGCGAAAACGGTGGAAATCTACCGCCGCAAGCGCGACGTCATGCTCGAATCCTTCGAGCGCTACATGCCCGAGGGGGTGCACTGGGTCAAGCCGCAGGGCGGACTCTTCCTGTTCCTGACGACGCCCGAATCCATCGACTGCCAGGACCTCTTCCACAAGGCGATCGCCGAAAAGGTGGCGTTCGTCATCGGTTCCGCGTTCTACCCCGACGGCTCCGGGCACAACACCATGCGCCTGAACTTCTCCTTCTGCTCCGTGGAGCAGATCGAGGAAGGCGTGCAGCGGCTGGCCCGCGTGATCAAAGCGGAAATTAAATAGAAAATTCCACTCGAACTGGAATTTTACACCGCCATGCATGTTTTTCGAATGTCAGCTGGAAATCCTTCCGGCAAGCCGGTAGTATTCGATGCTAGCTGGAGGTGAGTCGTGATGAAACGAGCCCGCTCTGATGCCAGCCTCGCGTCGTGCGAGATCCTCTGCCCGACCGGTTTCTCCCCGGAACTCGCCATCCAACCCGATGGACCCGAAGTGCTGATGCTGCTCTCCGGCAAGATGCAACTGGTTTTCGAAAACCGTTCCGTGGACATGCACTATGGAACGCCGGTGGTGATCCGGCAGCCTTACCGCGTGGTCTGCCCCCAGGGGCCCGGCACCGGACGCGCCCTGCGGGTGGCCGTCCCGGCTGGCGAATCCAGCAGGAAAAAACCATCACCGGCCATTGGAAAAACCGGGCGCGTTTCCCGCAAATTGAGCTTGTCCTGACGTTTCATGCGGGTCATTTCCAGTTCCAATTACCATCCTTCCGGCGAACGCGGCGTCGTGTTCCATGCCATGACCGAGACGACGCTGGCCGATGCGCTGGCCAGCGCCGCCCACATGCTCCATTCGGCGTCCCGCATGGATTCCCGCGCCTGGCCGCGCCTGATGGTGTTCAAAATCCAGGAACCGGCCATATGCCTGGGACGGTTCCAGAGTTTCCGGCAGGCGCTCAATCCCGAAGCCGTCGGCGACATTCCGGTGGTTTCCCGCCTCACGGGCGGCCCCGCATGCTGGGTGGCTCCGGGAACCCTGTATTTCTGCTCGATCCTGCCGGGCTGGCAGTCGCAGTTGAATCCCCTCCTGCCGCGCACGCCCGCCCGGGTGCTGCAGAAGGCACTGGGCGATGCGTTCCGCAATGCGTTCAAGGCCATGATGGGCGTGGTGCTGGCCGATTCCTCCGGGCTGGTGTACACGCGCCAGGGGCAGGAAGTGGCCCGCATGGGCATGGATCTGGTGTCGGGAACCCTCGTGGGAGAATGGTTCCTGGCCACGCGGGAGAAACTGGAACTGCCCCACCGGCTCAACGGCTACCATCTGGCGCGCCAGGAGCCGCATCCCCCGTCGGGCTGCCTGCAGGATCTGTCGCAGGCGCCGGTCCGCGTCGATGAGGGATTCGCCCAGGTCTTCAGTGAAACGCTTCTCGGGCCGGATGCGCGCAGCGTGCAGGCCGGGGAATTCACCTACCTGGACCGCATGCGCATCGGGGCGCTCTCTTCCCGCATGCGGGTGCAGACGGCCCTGGAGCCGGGGGGAGCGACCCTGTATGCCTCCCTTCCGCACGAGGAAGCCATCGGTTTCGTGCATGCCCAGGTGGCCTTCAACAACCGCCTGCAGTTCTCCATGGTGCGCATCTGCGGCGATTTCGTGGCCGATTCTCCCGGCATCGCGGAACTGGAGAACCGCCTGCGCTTCACGGACGTCAACAAGCGCAACATCGCGCTCATCATCGACGAGGTGCTGGGTGCGCCCGATCATTTCATCCTCGGGGTGAAGAGGCTGGGCACCCTGCTCGAGGCCATCCTGGAAGCCGCCGCCCGCAACGATTCCTGGAACGTGTCGCAATCCTGAATGACCGCCTTCCCTCCGAACGAATGTCTTGAAAAAAAATCCAAAAAAGGTTGTCATGGGGGCCTTGACGGAACCGGAATCGATTTTAGACTGCTTGCGAAATTTTTGACGCGTCTTACAAACCGCGTTTCTGCCGGAAGGAGTTGAAGAAATGGCGATTCATGCAACCGACAAGACGTTCGATGCCGAGGTTTTGCAGTCCCCCGTCCCGGTGCTGGTGGATTTCTGGGCGCCGTGGTGCGGTCCCTGCCGGATGGTGGGTCCCGTCATCGAGGAACTGAGCCGGGAACTGGAAGGCAAGGTGAAGGTGGTGAAGGTGGATGTGCAGGAAAATCCGGGCGTGGCCAACCGTTACAACATCCGGTCCATCCCCACGGTCACCGTGTTTTCCAAGGGCGCGCCCGTAGGCTCGCTCATCGGCGCACGGCCGAAATCCGATTACAAAAAACTCGTGGAAAAGGCGTTTTGACCCAAGGGCATGAAAAAACAGCCAAAAGCCGAAGCCAAAGCAGCCGAAGTGCTTTCGCGCCTCAAGGAGCGCTACCCGGAGTTCCGTTCGGCGCTCCACACGCGCAATCCCTATGAAAAACTGGTGGCCACGGTGCTTTCGGCCCAATGCACGGACGAGCGCGTGAACCAGGTCACGCCGACCCTCTTCGCCCGCTATCCCGACGCACGGGCGCTGGCAAGAGCGGACATGGAACAACTCGAAGCCATCATCCATCCAACGGGGTTCTACCACCAGAAAGCCAGGCACCTGGTGGGTGCGGCGCAGATCCTCGTGGAGCGGCACGCAGGCGAGGTTCCCGCAGACATGGACGCCCTGCTGCAACTGCCGGGCGTGGCCCGCAAGACGGCCAACTGCGTGCTCAACGACTGCTTCGGCATCCCCTCCGGAGTGGTGGTGGACACCCACGTGGCGCGCGTGGCCCGGCGGCTGGGCTTCACCCGCGCCGACAAGTCGAAGGCTGCCGTCATCGAGCGGGATCTGATGCAACTGTTTCCCCGCGAGGAATGGATCGGCCTTTCCCACCGGCTCATCGCCCTGGGGCGCGAAATCTGCCACGCACGCCGGCCGGACTGCGCCGCCTGCTTCCTGTGCGATCTCTGCCCTTCCTGCCAGAAATCCTGACACTGCCTCTTTTTTTACAACGTATTCTCAGAAATCCTGACACCAGGACCAGGGCTCAGTTACTGAGCCTCAATCCCAGACGAAAAGCAGGAAATACGGGGCTGTGAAAGTGGTAGGTCCATCCTTCCCACAGCCAGTTTCTCATGGTGGTGCTCTCTTCCTTGGGCGTTCCTGCTATTTCGAAGAAGAAACCAATAGAGCAAATCCTTTGATTTTCAATAAAAATATTATAATCATATCCGAATGTAATTGCAAATGTTGGGGCAGTATCATAAACAATCTCGCTATATGCCCTGGAACCATCCCGGTTTCCAAAACCGATTTCATAGGCAGCCAGACCAACTCCCAATCCCAGGTATGTTTCCATGAATTCATCGATTGAAAGAATGATTTTCGTTCCGACCCGCATGAAGGTAACTTTCGAAACGTAATAAACGTCCCGGTCCAGCACGGGGGAAGTGCTGGATTCGTGATTGGGGTCCGCGTCCCAAATGGACATTCCATGCAGGGAATAGCCTTTTTTCCCCATCAGCAGGCTCGAATATGCGTTTCCAGCGTCGATATACGTTTCCATGGCATTGCTCAAACGAAGTCCCAGAACGATTCCAAACATGTAGCCGCCGAAGTACTGCTTTTCGACATTTTCGCCCCGGAATCCCCAGAAACCCAGATCGTCGTTGGCCGTAAAGCCATAATCCTGCGTCCATGCGCCAAAGAATCCAAAACGGAACATGCCGTCTTCTTTTTTTTCTTTCATGGATCCCGCACGCCCGGAATTCGTGGATGCAGATTTCTTCAACGGCGGCAGCATATCGGCCGATGCCGGCTCTTTTTGGGGTCCCCCATCGGGCGCAGATTGCGCCATTCCCTTTCCCGGCTCATTTCCTGGTCCGCCCCCGTTTTTCCCCGACGAAGGTTCCCCCGTCTCCTTTCTGTCGGTTCGAGCCCACCGGTTCCATGCATCGATGAGCAGTCCCGGTATTTCCTCCGTTTTCGACTGCGAAACGGCGACCTGGATGGAAGCATACATCTTGTCGTTGAAAAAGAAGATGTGGAACTTCAACTGTTCTCCATCCCGGGCGATGCGGCCGCCAATGATCACATCCAGTTGCTGGCTTTCGGCCAGGCGAGAAATGCATTCCGACTCGTTTTCGCCCCTGCATGCCAGGAAACCGGGGGCGGATTCAGAGGCAGGAACCAGATTCCAGTTCTCGTTTCTGGCCAGTCCTGAAAATACATGCTCCGCCATTTTTGCCAGTTGCGGTTCGACTCCCGGTTCTGTTTCAAAATTCAGTATCACGGCTTTGCGATCCTGGGCAAAGCATGGATTTGAAGTAAATATTGAAAAAAATAAAAACAATAATATTTTCTTCATTTTTTACCTCATATATGAGTTTTACATATTATTTCATAAAATCAAGGGGTACAGGTGAGGCCGGAGTCTTCGGAGTGGGAGCAGTTGTGGACGTTCCATCCGTTGAAGGTGCAGGCGGCCAGTGTGGTTTCGCTGCCCGTGCACTGGACATCGTCCATGGAAATGGGATCCACGCCGGAGGTAACGAATCCGAACGTACCAGCCGTGCCATAGTTCAACTGCGTGCAGGCCACCTTGATGAAGTTGGTCTGGGAAGTGCCCGCGGATTCGTTGTAGTCGTCGCAGATGGTGCCCCAGACGTTGTTGTGCAGGACTTCCACCCGGCCGTTGTTGCGCGAGGAACCCTGCACCAGGCGGATGTCGTTGTCCACGTAGAGGGAGCAGGAAAGGCCGATGGCCTCTCCCGCCGAGCAGTTTTCCACGTTCCAGGTGGCGTGCGGGCAGGCATCCAGGCGCTTTTCCGTGCCGGCGCAGCGCACGTCGTCGAGCAGGAAGGTGTCCGAGGGGGCGGGATAAGTATTGTAGGCCAGCGTCGTTCCGCGCTTGTAGCCCATCTGCTGGCAGGCCGTATCCGGCCCGTACTTGTTGTAGGGCAGATTGTAGCTTCCGGATTCCCAGTAGTCGTCGCACACTTCGCCCCAGGCGCCGGCGTGGTAGAGTTGCAGGCGGCCTTCCATGCCGTGCGGCCCCGCCACCAGGCGGATGTCGCCCTCGCCCGGGATGCAGCGCACGGCCAGCGTTTCATAGGAACTGCAGTTGTGCTTGCGCCAGCCCGCAAACGGGCACTGGGCCAGCGTCTCCTCGGTGCCGGCGCACTGCACGTCATCCATGATGAACACGCCGGTCCCCGAACCGTAGGTGCCGCCGGCCGAACCGATGAACTGGTGCCCCGTGCCGGTGAAGCCCAACTGGCGGCACACGATGTTGGCCAGATTCTGCTGCTGGGCCATGTCGTAGGTGTCGTCGCAGACGATGCCCCAGGTACCGCCCTGGTACACCTCGATGCGGCCCTCGTTGCTGCCGGGGCCGCCGGCCAGCCGGATGGGCAGGTAGAACATGGTGTCCACCTGGCATGACGACGTGCAGCCGTCCCAGGGAAGCGTGTTGCCGTCGTCGCATTCCTCGCCCCACTCGATGGTGCCGTTGCCGCAGGTGGTGGTGGTGCAGGAGCCCGTGTTGAAGGTGCAGTTGGCATTGCAGGACAGCGTGCCGCCTGCGTATCCCAGGCTCGTGCAGGACTGCCCGTTGAGGTTGGAGCCGTCGCACTGCTCGGAACCGTTGATGATGCCGTTGCCGCAGTACGTGCAGTTGGAGGTGTTGAACATGCAGGAACTGCAGGCGAGCGTGCCGCCCGCGTACCCCAGGCTCGTGCAGGACTGCCCGTTGAGGTTGGAGCCGTCGCACTGCTCCGAGCCCTCGATGGTGCCGTTGCCGCACGTCTGGATGTAGCAGGAGGACGTGTTGTACGTGCAACTGGAGGCATTGCAGGCGAGCGTGCCGCCGGTGAAGCCGAGCGAGGCGCAGGAGGCGCCGTTGAGATTGCTTCCCTCGCATTGCTCGCCGCTTTCAATAATATTATTTCCGCATAATGTGCACCCCGATGTATTGTATGTGCAGTTAGCATTGCAAGCCAGAGTGCCGGCAGTGAAGCCCTGGTTGGCGCAGGTGCCTGTGCCCAGGTTGGAGCCGTCGCACTGCTCGCCCGTGTTGATGATGCCGTTGCCGCACATCGTGCAGCCGGAAATGTTCAGGGTGCAGTTGGCATTGCAGGCCAGCGTGCCGCCCGCGTAGCCCTGCGAGACGCAGGTGGCGCCATTGAAATTGCCGCCGTCGCATTCCTCGCCTGTTTCCACCACGCCGGTTCCCCCGCGGGTGCAGCAGTGCGTGTTGTACTTCCAGTTGTCATTGCAGTCGCCCCTGCCGCCCGCAGCTCCCCGCGCCTCGCGTGTGTCGCTGCCGCGTCTGGCGCTGC
>CAZEZP010000010.1:0-29740 GCA_964516435.1 uncultured Kofleriaceae bacterium
TGCCCAGAGAATCGCGTTACACACGCAATTCAAGGAGGATGAATCAAGCGCCGTCATTCGAGGAATCTCGCACGGCTGGTCGCCATGTCTTCCTGAACGGTGGGCAATTACTATTCCCAGAACAACGCCAACAATACGACCAATACGAACAATACGAACCACACGACCAGCACGAACAACACCAATAATCCAAACAATACACAGAATGTGCCGGCCGATGGCGTGGAGGGCTACTGGCACCTGACCTCCGTGGAAATGCCCATGGAACTGGAAGGCGGCGTTCAGTCCATCACCCTGACGAACGAGCCCCAGGAATTCACGCTGGCCGGCGGCGCCGTGGTGCGCCTGTCGGCGGTGGGATCCTTCATGTTCAACAAGTTGACCGCCACCACGGCCGACCTGACGCCAGTGATGTTCATGCTCGTCGACGACATGCTCAACCAGTTGCCGGCGGCGCCGTCGGCCGCATCCCTGACGCTGGCCGCCGGAAACTCGGACACCGAGGCCGTGATTTCCCAGCAGGACTCGGGCAATACGCTCACGCATCGCGCCACCCGCAGCGGCAGCACGCTGACGCTCACTTTCGAATCCACGACCTCGCCGGATCCGTACGCCGGCCCCACGCGGTACGTCCTCGCCTACGTGGGGGATGGACCGAGCGTGTTCGCCACCCAGGGCGATGTGGACAACTTCAATCTCGTGGACACCAACGGCTCCGGCGTCACGCTGGAACGGGACGCCTGGACGCTGCTGGCCGACGGCTACTACTACCAGGACACCAGCACGTGGACCTCCACGGCCATGGGCTTCTTCACGTGGCACCAGGTCTGGACCTACGCCTCCGACGAGCAGGGGACCCTGGTGGAGGGCACGCTGGACAACACCAAACCCGGCTATCTCTGGGATGACGGCGCCGGCACGCTGCGCTTCTACTTCTACGCCTTCGACGGCACCGGCACCACCCGCGCCGTGACGTGGTACGCATCCATTTCCTCCGCCGCCAACATCCACGCGTTCACGGTCTCCTCCTGCCGGGATTCCGCCAGCGCGGCCGCCGACAAGGCCTGTTCGGGCCGCGAATTTCCGACCTCCTTCGACATCGTGGCTCCATGACGCCCCGAAATCCCCTTTCGCCTTCCAGCGAAGCCGCGCCTTCTGCAGTTTCGCGCTTCACCCATGAGGACGTTTCCTACGAGGTCCTGTACGTGCCGGCCCCCGATGGCACCCCGCTGCACGTCAACCGGGTGGGCCATCCGGACGGCCCGGTGATCCTGCTGGCCAACGGCATCGGGGTGCGCTGGTACGGGCTGCATCCCCTGTTCAAGGCGCTCGCCCCCCATGCCTGCGTGCTGGGCTGGGATTACCGCGGCATGGGCGGCTCGGTGCCGCTGCAGTCCGGCGACGTGGCCATCCGGGACCACGCCGCGGATGCGCTGGCGGTGCTCGATGCGCTGGCGCCGGGACGGCCGGCGGCCGCGCTGGGCTGGTCCATGGGAGTGCCGGTGCTCGTGGAAGCGCACCGCCTCGATCCCGGGCGCTTTTCACGCCTCGTGATGGCGTTCGGCGCCCCGGGCCGGCCCTTCGTCTGGACGTTTTCCCCGCTGGTGGACCGCCTGATCCGGACTTCCCTGCAAGCCGCCGTCTCCACCCCGGCCGCGCCGTACGCCGTTCGCGCCGTGCTTTCCCGCATGGAGCCCCAGGTGCGCGCGTTTTTGTACGCCATCCGCTTTGCCGGGCGGCGCAGTTCGCCGGAACTCTTCCGCATGTGCGTGGAAGGCGTGCTGGCCAACCGGCTGGAGAACTATGCGCACACGCTCATCGGCCTGTGCGAGCACGACGGATGGGATCACCTCGCGCACATGCGCCTGCCGGTGCTGGCCTACGGCGGAACGGCCGACTGGGTCACCCCCGTGGCGGCCATGCGCAAGGCCGCGCGCGAGTTGCCCGACGCGATCTACCGCGAAATTCCGGATGCCTCCCATTTCGCGCTCATCGAGAACCACGAGGGGCTCATTCCCGAAATCGTGGATTTCCTCCTGAAAACCTGAGTCCTTTCATCACGGGATTTCATCCCGCGAGGAGCCGCCATGCTGCACCAGACCATCGAACTGAACACCCGCGCACGATGCCAGTTCATCGACGTGATGCCGCAGGTCCGCGCCTTTCTGGCATCCGCGCCTCCGGATGGCCTGCTGGTAGCCTACTGCCCGCACACCACGGCCGGGGTGACCATCAACGAGAAGGCCGACCCCGACGTGGCGCGCGACATCCTGCGCCACCTGGAGAAACTCGCGCCGGCGGATCCCGCGTTCCTGCATGCCGAGGGCAATTCCGACGCCCACATCAAGACGCTGCTCACCGGGGTCAGCGTGCAGGTGCCCGTCGTGGGCGGAAAACCCCTTCTGGGAACGTGGCAGACCCTCTTCTTCTGCGAATACGACGGTCCGCGCCAGCGGCGTCTGGAACTGGCGTTCCTCCCCTCCGCGGAGGGCCGCTCCCGCTGATTCCGGCGCATGCTTCCGTTCTGGAGCGCACACCTCCAACAGATGATGGCAGGGAAATGTTCGTGCACCCGATCCGGTGCCGTGCGCACTTTCCAGCTCCCGAACCGGGACGGTTTCGAATCAAAGGGTGTAGCGCACGCGGAAGGCGGCCTTGGCCCCCGGCGGAACCTCATCGATGGGCTCGAAGAAGATGCCCGGAAAATCGGCGGCTTCCTCCCGCACGGCCTGCGTCACCAGGATTTCGCCGGAGCGGGCGATGTCCTCCCCGAGCTTGCTCGCGGCGTTGACCTCGGCTCCGAACACGTCCTCGTCCCCGATCTTGAGGACGCGGCCGTATCCCAGTCCCACGCACAGGAGCACCTTTTCCTCGTCGGGACGGGTGCGGTTGTAATCCACGAGCACCCGCTGCATGGCCAGGGCCGCCGCGAGCCCTTTCTGCGCCCGGCGGAAAATCACGAGATAGGAATCGCCCTCCACCTTGAGCAGAATGCCGTCATGGGCGTCGATTACGGGAATGAGCAGCCGATGGGATTCATAAATCGTCTGCAGGAAGTGGATGATGCCGAATTTTTCCACTCCGCGGGAGAAGCCGGAGAGATCCGTGAACATGATGCACCAGGTCTCTCCGAACAGATCCCAGATGCGCTGGTCGATCTTCTCCTTGTCGGCCCCCGGCCGCAGCCGCTCCGCAATGAGTTTTTCCAGGCGTTCCTCCGAGGCGCTCTGCGTAACGGTCTTCAACGTCGACATGCGGTCACCTTCCTTCCATTGAATCACCATACGATGGGTGATTTCCCTTCGCTTCGCTTCCCTCCATGGCAGATGTCAGGGAAGCGAGTGGATGATGAAGAAGTTCACCACGCTGCCCACCCGGAACTCGAACGTGCCGCCCGCGGCCTGCGCGCGCCCGCGGCGGTAGCGGTAGGCCAAAGACAGCGGGCAGTCGTTTCCGGCGCACATCTCCCAGCGGTACGTCTCGGGAAAGAGCCGCACCAGTTCCACCGGGATGACCAGCCGCCCCGTGTCCTCGGTGTCGCACTCGATGACGGCTTCCAGCGGCGAGCCATGCCCGCCGGTATTGTTGGCGTTGAGAATCACCCGCACCCGGTCGCCCGTTCCCGGCTCCCATTCGAACACGGTGTCGCGGTCGTTGGACAGATGCAACTCATCGTTGGAGAGACTCTGGACCGTCAGGGGCTGCACGCCGCGGGACGCCACGGAAAACCCGGAAATCCGCGCGCTGCCCGCGAACGTGGCCGTGATTTCATCGCCATCGTCGAAGATGTCGGCGGCATCGCTCCAGTTCGAATACCCGGTCATACCCTGGAATCCCCAGTAGCCGGGTTCCACCGTGATGGAGGGCCGGGTGCCCGTGATGCGCAGCGTGCCCGCGTGGTCCAGTTGCGGATAGGGCTCGCAGACGTTCTCATCCACGCAAACGCCTTCGCAGTAGTCCTCGCAGTAATGGATCACGAAGCGCCACAGCACGCAGTCGCCGGAAACCGTCACATCGCGCTGCCAGCGCGGGAATCCGCCCGCGTGGAACACGCCGGACACCTGGGAACTGTTCCACGCGATGCTTTTGACCTCCATCAGTTCGAGTTCGCCGGAAAGCGCCACGTCGTCCTCGCCGCCATCGCCGGGAACGTCGGCGTCCACGCCGGCATCGGGCTTTGCTTTCGCTGAATCATCGCAGGAAATTGCGAATAAAATTATAATGAAAGAAAAAAATAAAATAGTTATATTTTGTAATTTGTTTTTCATTATTACAATCCTCCCCGCCCCGGATAGGGACGCGCCTGCTTGATTTCGATGCGGGTGCCTGATCCTTCGGGATCGTCGACCAGTTTCCACTCCACGTCCATGGGAAGCGCCCCGTAGCCGGACGGCGGTGAATAGTACCGCCGGAAATGATCCCGGATGGCCTTGAGCGCCTTGCCCAGATGGAACAGTTCCACGCGCTTGAGCACGGTCTCCCCGGCCGGCAGCAGGGTGGAATGCGTCAGGTAGGCGGCGGGCTGCCCATTGTGGAAGTAGTAGTAGATGAGCGAATCGGGCAGGATGCTGGGATCCGGCAGCACCACGCTCACCTCGCCCAGTTGCGCATTGACGAAGAAGGCATCCTCGCCGCCGGGCGCCGGGTCGAACACGTTGGCCGTGATGGCCACCCCGTTGGCGCGCTCGTTTTTGTAGGCGGGATGCACGAGGATGGCCATGCCCACGTCCATGTGGGGAATCTGCATATATTCGCGCTCCTCGAAGGCGCGCTGGTTCCACAGGCTCGCCCACACCTTGCGCAGGCCGCGCTCGATGGTGCGCTCCGGATTGCCCAACTCCACGCCGGTGGACGTGTACAGGCCGGCGCCCGTGTATCCGTCGAGATCCTCGGCGTTGGTGGAGGAGCGGAACCGCACCGGCAGCCCGGGGAAGCGCGTCGAAATCTCGGATTCCAGCCGCGCCACCAGATCCGCATTCACGGGGGCCGAGCGGATGCGCGCGCGCAGTTCTTCCAGACGCGTCCGGCGCACGTTGCCGTCGGCGCGGAACAGCGGATCGTCGAGCATCGCCAGGATTTCCTCCCGGATGCCGGTTTCCTGCAGGAAGCGGTGGTACTCATACATGGGGATGACGAAGCCGGGCCGCACGACGACGTCGCCGCCAATCCTGCGCAACTCGCCGAAACCGCACGCCTTGCCGCCGGCGAAGCCCTCGTCGCCGTGCCCGATTTCATCCACGTCCACGAGTCCGGTCACCGTCAGATCCAGCGCCGGCACCTGCACCGGCGGCGGTCGGTGGACCTCGAACCAGGCATCGGCCTCCTCGCGGGTGGCCTCGCGCAGTTCGTATTCGAACGCGCCCACCGTGAGCCGCACGTATTTTCCGTCATGGGGCCCGAAAACGGCCAGGGCGTCGCGCAGTGCCATGTTGGGCGTGCCGCGCTGCTGCGAGAGCACGTTGACGTGGGAGAGCGGCGTCTGGAATTCCTGCGTCACCACGCCGGCCACCGTGGAGATGTCGTTGGGCACGCGGTCGAGGACCACCAACTCCCGCGGGCTCACGTAGGTGCTTTCCAGATCCGCCGCGGACAGCACGCGCACCTGCGCCACGGTCTCCCCCAGGTTGAGCGGCTGGTAGGCGATGCCCGCGAAGAGTTCCTCGGTGGTCACCACGGGAATGTCCGCAGGCAGTTCGCCCACGCGCGCCAACTGGGCGTCCGACGTAGGATGGAAGCGCAGCAGCAGGCCGAACCAGGATGCCCGTGCCAGTTTCCGGAACGCGGTGGCGATCATGTCCGCCGAGGCCGTATCGTAGGGCGCCAGTTCGTACACCCAGACGTCCGGCTCCTGATAGTACGTGATGGAGCCCAATAGAAACCGCCGCTGCGGATAATAGTATTCGTTCACGAAAGGCGCCGTCGGCGGAAAATTCAGGTACTTCACCGCGAATTCCCGGTGCATGGGATAGGTGTTCGTATCCAGGAAATACGGGGCATTGCCATCGGCCTGGTCCACGATGGTCTTGACGGTCCAGGCTCCGGGCAGCGAGGAATCCAGCGGACGGGCCGCCTGGGCGTAGAACTCGGGAGCGCAGCGAAGGCGCTGGCGGAAGGGCAGGGTCCGCGCGTCCCCGTCGCACTCCCGCCGCAGGTCCTCGCGGCTGCATCCGACGGACACGAGGAACAGCACCCAGCAAATTCCGGCAATCGGTTTCATGGCGAGACTCCAGCAGGAAGTGTACGCCCTTTTGGTCTCTTTTCAATGCGGTTGTCGAATGCCGGCAGAAAAAAAATTCTGGTTTTTCCTCCTTTTTTACAGGTTTCACCTTTGGCGCCCGATTCTGGAATTTGCACTCCGAAAATGACCGGAACCGTTTTTTTTTCCGCGAAACCAGCAAAAAATTCGAACAGGAATGTGAAAATCTGCTATATTTGGCTCAGCTGCCCATGACGGGCGGGTGTCGCTTGACAACGAAGAGATGGTTCCGGCCAGGATTTTCATGGCGTGCCGGACATCTTGGGTGTGTCCGTTTGCATGGAAGGAATCATGCATGAGCCAACCACCGAATGATCCGAACGATTCCAGGAAAATCAAGAAGACCCTCGTCGCAGGCGCGGTTCCGCCCCCGGTTCCGCCTCCCCTGCCCTCCAAGCCCCTGCACGAGCAGGAAACCCTGATGAGCCCGTCGGCCGAGGTGGAAGCCGAGACGGAAGCCCTGGGAGGCGCCGACGACAACTGGGTCATTTCCTTCAACCAGGACGGCTCGCACGTGGAAAGCAAGGTCTCCGCCACGTCGGGCATTTCCGACTCCAAAATCGGCCAGCGCGTCATCGAAGGCGGCAAGCAGAAGTTCGGCTCCGTCGCTCCCGGGGCCACGGAACCGGGCTTCCCGCAGGGCGAGGACATCTTCGCTCCCGGCACCATGGTATACAAGTACGAAATCATCAAATTGCTGGGGCGCGGCGGCATGGGCGCCGTCTACGTCGCGCACGACACCAAACTGGGCCGCAAGGTCGCCATCAAGTTCCTCAACAAGAAAATCAGCGGCAAGAGCAAGTTCCGCCAGCGCTTCATGGTGGAGGCGCAGGCCACCGCCAAGCTCAACCACGAAAACGTGGTGACCATCTACGACGTAGGCGAATTCCAGGGAGCCAGTTACCTGGTCCTCGAGTACCTCGAGGGCAGCCCGCTCACCAAGATCATCAAAGGACGCAAAATCCCGGTGCCACAGGCGCTGCACTACATCATCCCCGTGGCCCGCGCCCTGGGCGCCGCGCATGCCAAGGGCATCATCCACCGCGACCTGAAGCCCGACAACATCTACGTCATGAACGATGGTGGCGTGAAGGTGCTCGACTTCGGTCTGGCCAAGATGATCGACACCGCCGAGGAGGCGCCCGTGGACCGCGCGCAGGTGGCGCGCGAAATCGCGGCCGACGGCGGACAGGGACTCACCAAGGCTGGCGCCATCATGGGAACCTATGCCTACATGTCCCCAGAACAGTGGGGCGTGGACAAGGTGGACCACCAGAGCGACATCTTCGCTCTCGGCGTCATCCTGTTCGAGATGCTCACCATGGAGCATCCGGCAGGGACGCGCGCCGCGCAGGCGCTGGCCGATGCCGCGGGCAGCCTGGACATCCCGTACCGCTCCGTGCGCGAGGTGGACCCCACGATTCCGCAGGAAGTGGCGGACGTGGTGGCCAAGTGCCTGGCCAAGCGCAAGCAGTACCGCTACCAGAGCGTCGAGGAGCTCATCCGCGACCTGGAGCAGGCGGATCCCAACGCCACCGCCGGCCGCCGCCTCACCGAAACCGAGGCGCCGTATCCCGGCCTGTCCTCCTTCCAGGAGCGCGACGCCGACAAGTTCTTCGGCCGCGACACCGAAATCGCCCGCTTCATCACCAAACTCAAGGACAACGCGCTCTTGGCCGTCATCGGTCCCTCCGGCGCCGGCAAGAGCTCGTTCATCCGGGCGGGCGTCATTCCCACCATCAAGCGCCAGGGCCGCAAGCCCTGGGATATGATTGTCATACGCCCAGGCCGCGACCCGTTCGCCGCGCTGGCCAGCGCCCTGCTGCGCGGCGGCTCCTCCGCCACCAACCTGCAATCGGCCAAGGAAGAGCAGGCCCTGGCCGTGAAACTCGCCAAGGAACCCGGGCAACTGGGCACGCTGCTGCGTGCGCGCGCGCGCTCTACGGGGCATCCCGTGATGCTGTTCGTCGACCAGTTCGAGGAGACCTTCACCCTCGTGAACACCGATGACGCGGCCCTGTTCGCCACGGCCCTCTCCGGTGCGGGCGAGGACCCTGAAATTCCCGTGCGCGTGGTGCTGGCCATGCGCTCCGACTTTTTGGACCGCGTGGCCGAATACCCGGAACTGATGGAAAAGGTCACCCGCGATGTGACCATCCTGCAGGCGCCCAACTCCCAGGGTCTGCACGACGCCATCGTGCGTCCCGCCCAACTGGTGGGGTATTCCTTCGAGGACCCGGCCATGGTGGACGAAATGGTCAACTCCCTGCGCGCGGAGCCGGCGGCGCTTCCGCTTCTGCAGTTCACCGCGTCCAAGCTCTGGGAGAACCGCGACAAGTCCCGCAAATTGCTCACCCGGCGCGTCTACGACGAGATGGGCGGCGTGGGCGGCGCGCTCGCCCGCCATGCCGATGCCGTGCTCGCCGGCATGACCACCCAGGACCAGACGGCGGTCAAGCGCCTGTTCCAGCGTCTGGTCACGTCGGACGGCACGCGCGCCGTGATCACCGTTTCGGAGATCCGGGCCATCATGGGTCAGGAAGTGGCCTCGCGCATCCTCAAGACGCTCGTGCAGGCCCGCCTGCTGACCGTATCCAACATCGGCGAGCATGGCGAGGACGCCCAGGTGGAAATCGTGCACGAATCGCTCATCTCCCGCTGGCAGACGCTCAAGCGCTGGCTGGAGGAAGACAACGAGAACGCCGCCATGCTCCAGCAGTTGCGCGAGGCATCCAAGCAGTGGGATCTGCGCGGACGGCCCAACGGCCTGCTGTGGTCGGGCGACGCCCTCGACGAGGCCCGCCTGTGGCTCAAGCGCTACCAGGGCGGGCTGACCGACCTGGAGCGGCTGTTCCTCGACAGCGCCTTCCGCCTGGCCGAACGCTCCGCACGGCGCAAGAAGTATCTCATCGCCACGGCCATCATCCTCATGGCCCTGGTCACGGTGGGCGCGGTGGGCGCGCTCTTCATGATCCGCGGCGCCGAGCAGAAGGCGCGCCAGCAGGCCGAATTCGCGCGCAAGGAAGCCGACCGCGCCTCGGCGGCCGAGCAGGAGGTCAAGAAGAAGATGGTCCTGCTGGCCGAGGAGACCGAGCGCGCCAAGGCGGCCGAATCGCTGGCCAGCACCCGCCTGAAGGAAGTCGAGAAGGCGCGCGCGCAGGAAAACGCCGCCCAGGCGGCCCTGCAGGAATCCAACAAGAAACTGTCCCAGGCGCTCGAGGACGCCAAGGCGGCGCAGCGGCGCGCCGAGGAGGCCACCCGCCGGGCCGAGGAAGCCGCACGGCAGGTCAAGCGCAGCGCCGAACTGGAGCGCAACGCCCGTCTGGCGGCCGAGGAGGCGCAGAAGAAACTGGCCATCCTGCTGGACAAGGAAAAGGAAACGGTTCGCAAACTGCAGGCGTTGCGGTCCAAGATTATTCAAACTTTGCCGGAACGTTAGAAGGGAAGAGGCATTTGCGCAAACACATGCTACACTTTCCAAGGATTGGGTGAGCGATGCATTCGAAACGCTGGCTGGCTTGGATGTTCGTACTGTCCTTCCCCTTCGCGGGAAGGGCTCTGGCCCAGGAAAAGATCGAGATTCCCGACACCAAGACGCAGGTCAATGCCCAGGGTGTGAAGGTGGTGACGCAGAGCATCGTGCTGCCGACGCAGACGCAGACGTATGAGGAGGTCACCCCCAAGGACAAGGCGGAGCAGGCCCGCACGCTGTTCCACGAGGCCAACGCCAAGTTCGAGGATCGGCAACTGGCCGAAGCACTGGAATTGTACGAGAAGGCCTATGCGCTCTGGCCGCATCCACGCATCGTATTCAACATGGGCGTCACGCTGGCCATGATGAGCCGCCCCCTGGAAGCCGCCAACATGTTCAAGATCGTGCTGGAATACGGCCCTGACCCGGTGGAGATGCACCGCTACAAGGAAGCGCAGGAAAAATATCTCGAACTGATGGGTACCTTGAGCATTCTCAACGTCCAGTGCACGCAGGCGGGCGTCAAGGTGTACGTGGACGGCACCCTGGCGGCCGAGTGCCCGTCGCAGAAGAGCGTGACGCTCACGGGCGGTCGCCACCTCGTGACCGCCAACCTGGAAGGCTACATCCCCCTTTCCGAGGACATTTTCCTGCCGCCCGGCGTGGTGGCGGAAAAAATCGTCGAACTCAAGAAATTCCAGCAGGGCATCCGCTACAAGACCGTGGAGCGGTATTCCATCCGCTGGCCCATCATCGCAGCGGCCGCCGCGGTGGTCATGATGGGTTCCGGCGGCTACCTCATCTATTCCGGACGCCAGGAAATCGAGGACCTGCAGACCGAAATCGACGGCATCGTAGCCCAGCAGGGTACGAAGCCCTTCGAATTCGACCTGAGCCGGCAGGATGCTCCCGTCATGAAGCAGAACGTCGGTTCGGGACTCGTGGGAGTGGGCGTGACCTCGCTGGTGACGGCCACGGTGCTGTATTTCCTTCAGAAGAAGACGGTTCCCGTCACCATTCCCATGACGGGAGGGGATGACGGCCAAAAGGCTCTGATCGAATGAATCGCCAAGGATGGTGCGCCATGAAACACCGGTTCTTTTCTTTGTGGTCGGGGATTGCTTTGGGGTTCCTGTTCCTGTTTTCGGGCTGCGCCAAGCGACTGGAACTGGAAGCATGCCCAGACGGCCGTACATACTGCAAGCAGGGCATGAAATGCGTGGAGCGCCTCAACGGCGAGTACGAGTGCACCAACGCCGGTTGCGGCAACCAGTTCGTGGAAGTCGGCGAAGAATGCGACCTGGGAACCGCCAACAGCGATGCTCCCGGAGCGGTGTGCCGCACCAACTGCCACCGGGCCGGATGCGGCGACTCGATCCAGGACCCGGGCGAAGAATGCGATGATGGGCCGGATAACGAAATCATTTATCCTTCCGGCATTCCGCCGGTCTTCGCGACCCGGGCCAACAGTTGCCGCCAGGTGGTGAATCCCGCGTTCGTGGATTTCACGACTACGCCCAACGAGCCCCAGTATTTCTGCCGTAACCCCTTCTGCGGCGACGGCCGGGCCGATGACGGCGAGGAATGCGACGACGGAAATACCGATGATTCGGATGCCTGCCGCAATGATTGCCGGCTTTCCGTCTGCGGTGACGGAGACATCAACATCAGCAGCGTAGGCGGTGGGACACCCGTGCTGGAAGAATGCGACAACGGGGCCAGCAATGCGGATTCCCCGGATCAATGCCGCACGAACTGCAAGAATCCGTTCTGCGGCGACGGCATCAAGGATGTGCTCCAGGCATACGGAGCCGAGGAGTGCGATGAAGGAACCAATAATGCGGATGAGCCGAATCAATGCCGCACGAACTGCAAGAATCCGTTCTGCGGCGACGGCATTCACGACGACACCTACGGAGAAGGCTGTGATGAAGGCGCCAACAACGCAGACGGCGTACCCAACAGATGCCACGTGGACTGTATAGCACCGCGTTGCGGCGATGGCCTGATCGACAACGAGCCGCAATGGGGATCCGAAGAGTGCGACGATGGCGATACGGACAATGGCGATGGTTGCTCCGCCACCTGCCGGATCGAAACCGGGTGGTCGTGCCAGAACCAGCCATCCGAGTGCTTGGCCGGCTGCGGTGACGGCCTCATTGTGAGCACCGAGCAATGCGATGACACCAACCTGACGGGGGGTGATGGCTGCTCTCCCACCTGCCGGGTCGAAACCGGGTGGGACTGCTCGAGCAATCCGGCTCCCTGCACACCCATCTGCGGCGACGGCGTGCTGGTGGGTTCAGAAAACAACCCGGGCCGCTGCGACGACGGCGACACGACCGCAGGCGATGGCTGCAACTCCTCCTGCTTCGTGGAATCGGGATGGGTGTGCAGCGGCGCTCCGTCCACCTGCCAGCCGCGTTGCGGCGACGGTCTCATCGTGGGTACGGAAACCTGCGACGACAACAACGCCACATCGAACGACGGGTGCTCGGCCGCCTGCCAGGTCGAAGCGGGATGGACCTGTTCCGGCACGCCTTCGTCCTGTGACACCATCTGTGGCGACGGCCTGATCCGCGGCGGCGAAACCTGCGACGACCGGAACGTATTGCCTGGCGATGGCTGCGATGCCGCCTGCCATATCGAAGTGGGGTGGAGTTGTTCGGGAACCCCCTCCACATGCATGCCGGCCTGCGGCGACGGGCGTGTGCGCGGAACCGAGCAGTGCGACGACGGTGGTCTGATCAACGGAGATGGTTGCTCCTCTACCTGCCAGATCGAGCCCTTCTGGAACTGCGGCGGAGAACCGTCCACATGCACGACGCCTTGCGGCGATGGGCACAAGCGTGGAACCGAGCAGTGCGACGACGGCGGCCTGTCCAATGGCGATGGCTGCTCCTCCTCCTGCACCGTTGAAGTCGGATGGAATTGCACGGGCACGGATCCGTCCGTGTGCGCTCCCATCTGCGGCGATACGCTTCGGGTGGGCGCCGAAGCCCTGCCCACCGGCTGCGATGACGGCAACACGGTGCCAGGCGATGGATGCTCCGCCACCTGCCAGGTGGAAACCGGTTGGAACTGCGTCGCTACGCCCTCCGTATGCAACCCGCGCTGCGGCGATGGCCTGATCCGCGGCGGCGAAACCTGCGACGATGGCAATACGTCCAATAGCGACGGCTGCACAGCCACGTGCGCCACGGAAGTCGGCTGGAGTTGCGACGGCCTGGAACCCACCACCTGCACACCCGTATGCGGCGACAGCCGGATCGTGGGTTCTGAGAACTGCGACGACAACAACTCGGCCGCCGGAGATGGCTGTTCTGCCGTGTGCCGGGTGGAAGCCGGCTGGAATTGCACCGGCCTTCCGTCCACGTGCACAACGATCTGCGGCGACAGCCTGCGGCGCGGAAGCGAGGCCTGCGATGACGGCAACCTCCTGCCCAACGATGGATGCAATGCTTCCTGCCTGATCGAACAGTACTGGAACTGCACGTCCGGGGATCCGTCCGTATGCACGACACCCTGCGGCGATGGCCACAAGCGTGGAACCGAACAGTGCGACGACGGCAACACGACCGCTGGCGATGGCTGCAATGCCACGTGCCAGACCGAAACCGGATGGAGTTGCACGGGCTCCGATCCTACCGTCTGCACCACCGTGTGTGGCGATGGCCACAAGCGCGGAACCGAACAGTGCGACGACGGCGACCTCAATGCCAATGATGGTTGCTCTGCCATCTGCACCGTGGAACTGGGCTGGAATTGCGTTGGAACCGATCCGTCCCTGTGCTCTCCTGTTTGCGGCGACGGCCATTTGGTGGGCGCAGAACTTTCGCCTGGACGCTGCGACGACGGCAACACGACCACTGGTGATGGTTGCAATGCCTCATGCAATGTGGAATCGGGCTACTCCTGCTCGGGTCAGCCTTCCGTCTGCAATACCATATGCGGCGATGGTCTGCGGGTAGGCAGCGAATTGCTGGCGGGACACTGCGATGATGGCAACTCGTCCGACAACGATGGTTGCTCTGCCATCTGCACGGTGGAAACCGGATGGAACTGCACGGGCACGCCGTCGGTCTGCAGCACGATTTGCGGCGATGGCCTGATCCGCGGCGGGGAAACCTGCGACGATGCCAACACGCTGCCCAACGACGGCTGCAACGCCTCCTGCCAACAGGAAGCCTACTGGACCTGCACTGGAGAGCCGTCTTCCTGCACGACGCCCTGCGGCGATGGGCACAAGCGCGGAACCGAGCAGTGCGACGACGGCAACACGACCGCTGGCGACGGCTGCAATGCCTCCTGCCAACTGGAGATCGGCTGGAACTGCGCCGGCTCGGATCCCACCGTCTGCACCGAAGAGTGCGGCGATGGCCGCCTGGTGGGCGACGAGTTGAATCCGGGCGGATGCGACGATGACAACACGGCGTCCGGCGACGGCTGCTCGAGCACCTGCACCATCGAAACCGGCTGGAGTTGCGACAATACGACGCCGCCATCCGTCTGCGATGAAATCTGCGGCGACAACATGGTGGTGGGCGCCGAGGTGTGCGATGGCAGCGACCTCAACGGCTACACGGACTGCACCGACCTGGGATATGCCTCGCCCGGCACACTCGCCTGCAACGGAACCTGCAGTGCCTATGATACATCCGGATGCACCCCCGTCTGCGGCAACAGCGTCACTGAGCCCGGCGAAAACTGCGATCAAGGCAACACGACCCCGGGCGATGGCTGCAGTGCCACCTGCCAGGTCGAAACCGGCTGGACCTGCTCGGGCACACCCTCGGTATGCCACGCGGTATGCGGAGACAATTACATTGTCACCGGGCAGGAAGTCTGCGATGGAACCGATCTGAACGGTCAGGATTGCACGGATTACGATTATTTCAATCCTAGTGGGCTTGCATGTAATACCACTTGCAGTGGATACCTGATTTCCGGCTGTGCAGCTTCCTGCGGCAACGTAGTGGAACCAGGCGAAAACTGCGACCAGGGCAATCTCACCAATGGCGACGGCTGCTCGAGCACCTGCCAGATCGAGGCCAACTGGACGTGCACGGCACCGATGGGCGGCACCTCGGCCTGCACCTGCCAAAACCACAACGCCTGCCCCATCGGCCGCCAGTGCATTTCCGGATCCTGCCAAACGGTCGCTGGCGATGATTGTGCAAGCCCTGTAGATCTTACCTCCGCCACGTTCCCCTACTCCTCCACGCGCGACAACAGCCACCTGGGGAGTTCGATCACATCGTACACATACCAGAGCGCCACGACGAACGTCGCTGGTCCCGATATGTTCTTCAAAGTAACTGTATCCAAAGACGAATATCTCGTGGTGGAAGTGGAAAGCAGCCTGGATTTGAGCATCGCCCTGCTGACGGCCTGCCCCTCCACCGACGCCGCCGTCCCCGAACGGTTCGTCAACCGCAACGGCACAGGCGCCAGGGAGCAGTTGCACTTCAACCGCACAGCCAACGGTTCGGCGAACTATTACGTGGTGGTGCAGGGTGTGACTGCGCTGGACGAAGGTCCCTACACCCTGCGCATATACAAGGGTTCCGTAGCAGGCTTCGATCAAAACAAGAATGTGTTTTTCACGGAAATCATGGCGGAATTGTCTGACGACGATGGATTCCGAGAATGGACGGAACTTTTCAATAACGAGAACAGCGCTTACAATCTCTTCCGAAAGAGGGTTATTATCAACGGAACAACATATTATATTGGGTGCAAAAACGCAACTTCCGATTGCAATACACTGGGACCCGGAGGTGATGGTGAAGATGTCATCATTCGTCCCAAGTCGTATCTGCTGTTCGCTGGCAGCACTGACATGACGCAAAACGGTGGATGGGACAATGTCATCTGGAGTTGGAATGCCGGATCCATCATTCCGTCTACCGGCACTACCATTACATTGCAGCATACCAATAACAGTACGTGCGACTCGGTCAACATTTCGGGTTGGACCATTCCTTCCGACCAATCCCTCAATCTGGATCCGGACCGCTTTTCGAAAACAGACAATAATACTTCGGGCAACTGGTGCCCCGCCAACAACGATGGAACGCCGCCCGACATGACCCCGGGTCTCCCCAACCAGCAGTGCCCCTGATACGCGATGTTCCTCCTGCTCGGCGCCTTCTGGCTCCTGGCGACGCCAGGGGCTGACTATGCCGTGGACAATGAAAACTGGAACGGCCTGAGCCGCTTCTGGCAACTGGCCGGGAACTTGCGCGCGAATATCCGGAAAACGGAAGATCTGGACTGGGCCCAACTCGATCCCAAACGCGATGCACTCATGTTCTGGTCTTCGGAAACCTGGGTGCCGTCTGCGAAATTGTGGGCGTTTCTGCACCAGGGCGGCCGTGCAGCCATCGCCGAAGATTTCCGTGGAGGGGCTTCCATCTTCGGCGAACTGGGGCTCGCCCTGGTTCCAGAAGAAGAGGCGTTTCCCGTGGCCGTCCCCATGACCGATGCGCATCCCCTGACGAAGGGATTGCGCCGCCTGGTGGGGAACCATGCCGTCTCCTTCGTGCCCGTTCCTACGCCACTGTGGGCGTTTCCGGGCTCGACCCGTGCGCTGGTGCTGGAAATTCCCGTTGGCGCCGGGAAACTGCTCCTGGTTTCGGATCCCAGCCTCCTCATCAACGACATGCTGGGCAGGGGCGACAACCGTCTGTTCGCCCGCCGGCTGCTCCAGTGGCTTTCGGATGGCCACCGGCGCATCCACCTGCTGGTGCGCTACACCGAACGCAACTGGCCGCTTCCCCCCGCCCCGCCCGCGACGGAACCGCTCTGGCGGCAAATCCTGGCGTGGCTTAACGACTGGCGCGCCCGGCTGGGAGGCGGCCTGGGCTGGCGGATGGCGGCCATCCTGCTGCTGGGCCCCTTCTTCTATCTCCTGCTGTCCCTTGCCACGCGCTCTGTCTTTCCGGCGCCGTCTGCGCCGCCCCGGCTCTCCACCCGTTCGGAACTGTCCCGCCTGTGGCTGCGGCTGTTCGCCCTTTCGGAAATGCTCTCCCGACGGATGGGCCTCGATGCCGCCTGGTATTCCGTACCATCCCGCCGCCTGCGCGAGCAGGCCCGCAAACGTCTGGGCGATTCTCCCCGCCTGGAAGCGTTCGTCCAACTGGCGGCGGAACTCTCCCAGAGCATGAATGCCCGGTCCGCCGCAGGATTGGATCACGCCCTTTTGGCGCAATGGGTGGAAACCATCGAGGATTTTCTGAACGATTTTTCCGAATCACCTGATGATTTTTCCCATGCGTTGCCTGGCGATCCGGACTGATATTTCCGAATCCCCCCTCTGTTTCTTTTCTTCTGCGCCCCATTATGGCAATGCGCCTCCATCACTGCGGAATCGGGCAAAGGACGCCCGGCGCCCCTTTCGACACCATTCGATTTTTTGACATGCGTTTCTTCTTGTTTTCGCCAGGAAAACGTGAAAAAAGTGAGCCGGTTGCACAAGGCCGCGGCACGATCCTGATGCGGCGGGAAACAGGCCGTTTCCAGCCGGGAGAGTGGTTCTTCATGACTTCGAATCCTTCGGAATCCCGCCGGGTCATCGAATTCCCGCGCGAATGGACGGATGCCGAAATCCTGGAGGGGATCCGCTCGGGCGACCCCGCGGCCGGCCGGGCCTTCTTCGACCGGTATGCGCGCCGCATCAACCGCCTGGTATGGCGCCTGCTGGGAGCCGACAGCGAACACGACGACATCGTCCAGGAAGTGTTCGCCAACGCGTTCGCCTCCATCCACCAACTGCGGGAAGCCCAGAAACTGGAAGGCTGGCTCGTGGGGGTGGCCGTGAACACGGTGCGGCATGAATTGCGACGGCGCCGGTTCCGCCGGCTGTTCTTCATTTTCGGAATGGAACAGGAGCATCCTTCCCGGAATCTGGACCCGGAGCACCAGGCGCTGGCCCATCAGTTCTATGAAATGCTGGGGCGCTTCCATCCGGAAGAGCGCATCGTCTTCATCCTGTGCATGGTGGAGGGCATGAGCCAGCCAGAGGCGGCAAAAGCCTGCGGCATCAGCCTCTCCACATGCAAGCGGCGTCTGGCGCGTGCCGTTTTACGTGCTTCCCGCCTTTCGGCCGACTGGCCCGCCGCCCGGGAGGTTCTCGATGGAAGCGAGGGGGAGGAAGAAGCATGAACCGTCACGACATCGAAATCCTGGGCAAGGAAGTGGCGCGTCAACTGGGCGATGGCCCCTCCCCCGCACGAATCGAGCGCCAGCGGAATGCCGTCCTGGCGCGCTTCGAGGAAATGCATTTTGCTTCCCGCGGACGACGGGGCTCTGGATGGCGCTGGGCACTGGCCGGAATGGCACTGGGAATGCTCGCAGGCATCCTGCTGTGGTGGCGCCTGGCAGGGGTCTCCCTGCCCGCGACGGTTCCCCCCGACTCCGGTGCCCCCACCAGCCAGGAGCAGGTGGTGCGCCTGCCGGACGGCAATGAGATGCGGCTCGCGGCGGGTTCGCAGGGAAGCGTGAAGGAGGCCTCCTCCCGCCAGGTGCGCCTGTCGCTGGTCCGGGGAAAACTCACGTCCGTGGTGCGCGTTCCGGTGCGCTGGTGCGTGGAGGCCGGACCCTACTACGTGGAAGCCGCAGGCACGGAATACACCGTGCGCTGGGACCCCCCCCGGCTGGAAGTGGCCGTGACGAAGGGACGCGTGACCGTGTCGATGGAGGAAGGCGGCCCGGCCCTGTGGAAACTGGACGCCGGAAGCCGGCTGGTGGTGGAAAACGGGAAGGTCGTCGAAACAGCCGGCCAGCCGGCGCCCGTGGTCGAAAATGCACCGGTTCCCGCGGAGCCGAAAATGCATCCAGAAGGAGAACCGGCTCTACCGCCCCAAAATCAAGCGCTGCCGGAAGAAGGAAAGAATCCAGAAAAAATCGCGCAGGGCGCGCCCGCATCCTCCCAGCCCCCGCGGCAGGGCGTGCGCATGGAAACCCGGGAGACGGCACCGCCGCGGACCGTGGCGCCGGAGGATCCACCCGCACCCGAATGGAAACGCCTCCTGCAAGCCGAGGATTACAGGGGGGCCGTAGCCGCCATGGAACAGGCCGGACTGGCGACATTCGCCGACACGGCGCCGCTTTCCGACCTGCAGGCCATGGCGACGGCGGCCCGCTATGCGGGCAAGCCGCAGACGGCGCTGGTGCTGCTGGTCTCCATGCGGACCCGTTTCCCCGGAACGAAGGCGGCTTCGGTGGCGGCCTTTCTCATGGGACGCGTATACGCCGAGCAACTGGGGGACCATCGGGCGGCCGTGGCCTGGTTTTCCACGTATCTGGGCGAGGTGCCCGACGGCGTGCTGGCGGAGGAAGCCCTGGGCCGCCGGATGGACTCCGCTCACCGGTGCGGCATGGATGCACAGGCCCGGGAGAGCGCCCGGCAGTTGCTGGAACGCTTTCCCTCGAGCCCGTTCGCGACGCTGGCGCGAAAAATCACCGGAAAGTAATTTTATTTGAATGGCTCATTACAATGAATAATTCCATATTCAGACGCATAATATTATTATTATTTGTATTTCTCAATTTTATGATCATTTCCAACTCCCATGCGGCGACGGCACTGGAGGATTCCGACCCCGTGACGGCCGTGGCCGTCATCGCCAGCATGAGCGCTTGCTGCGGTAGCGAGGCCTGGCCCGAAGCGGAACACATCCTGGAGCGGGAACTGAAGGCGCTGGGGCTTCGGGTCCAGGTCGTTCCTTCAAAAGCGCGCGAGGAAGGGGACCGGCGGCGGGAACTGCAGGAACTGACGCGGGTCCATCAGGCGGCCTGCGCCGTGCGGATGGTGCGACCAACGAACGCGCAGGGCCGCGTGGAAGTGTGGGTGGAGGATCGCGTCACACACAAGATGCTGTTCCGCCAGTTGCGCGTGGAATCCGACGGTTCGGGCCGGGACGCCGGGATCGTGGCACTGCGGGCGGTCGAAATGCTGCGGGCGAGCCTGCTGGAACTGCAACTGGAGGATTCCGCCCCCGGAAAGAACGTACCCCCGGCCGTCCGCCAACTGGCGGAGCTGCCTGCACCGCATCCCCGAACGTTTCCGGTGGACATCCTCGTTCAGGGCGGCCTCTGGTTTTCCTCCGGAGGCGCCCCGCAGATGTTCCAGGTGCAAATGGGGGCCCACTGGCATCCGTGGGATTTCCTGCGCCTGGGAATCACGGGCGGACTCTCCCCCATCCAGTCCCAAATCCGGGATTCGGGAATGTCGGCATCCTTCCAGGTAGGGGACGTCCTCCTCTGGGGTTTCTGGGAACCACCCTCGTTCTCGCCGATCGTGCGGGCGGCGCTGGGAGCGGGCGCCGGCGCGATGTTCGTGCGCACGCAGGGCACCGCCAGCGCGCCAGGATTGAGCAACCGGACGGACTCAGCCTTCGTGGGAGCCGGCGCCATACGCTTCGACCTGCGCCTGCGGCTGGCTCCCCGCATCGACGCCGTGCTCTCCGTCTCGGGCGGGTTCGCCATTCCGGAAATCACCGTGCGCTTTTCCGACAGGATTGCAGCCACGGCCGGAAATCCTTTCGCCCAGATGCTGGCGGGGCTGGAAATGCGGGCATTCTGACCTGGCATCGTTCCCGTGCAGCCGGACGAGCGGTTTGACAAAGGGGTCCCTTTTCGCGAATCTGGCGCCCGCGAGGTAAGGTTCATGCGTGCCTTCGTTGCCATCGAAATCGACGAAGAAACCCGCCGGCGCATGGAAGATCTGCAAAACGAGTTGCGCCGGGCGGGAATCCAGGACGTCACGTGGGTGAAGCCTTTCGCCATGCACCTGACGCTCCAGTTTCTGGGGGAGATTTCGCACGCCCAGTGTGAAACGCTGCAGGAGGCGCTGCGCCAGATGCCCGCGATGCCGGAATTCTGGCTCGAGGCGCGCGGCGCCGGGGCTTTTCCTTTCCCTTCCCGCGCTTCCGTGCTGTGGGCCGGAATCGAGAAATCCAGGCCGCTGGAAGAACTGGCCGACGCTGTGCGCGGCCGGGTGAAGGAGTGCGGCATCGCCGCCGATTTCAAGCTCTTTTCGCCGCACCTGACGCTGGGGCGAATCAGGAACCCGCGGCGCGACGACGCGCTGGCGCAGGCGCTGGCGCAGGCGGGCGCCCATTTCCAGGCCCGCTTCCCGGTGCGTGAATTCGTGCTCATGGAAAGCCGCCTGACCCCCCGCGGGCCGCTGTACCGCGCCGTGGAACGGTTTTCCCTGGCCGCGGTCGCAGAGATCCCGTAAAAACCCCGGACAGGCGCAAACGCACGTTTTCGGCGTGCAGTCCGTCGTTTCAGCTTGACAAGACCCGCCACATCGTCTAAAGAAGGTGCGCCGTGCGGGGCTGTAGCTCAGTTTGGGAGAGCGCTAGAATCGCACTCTAGAGGCCGAGGGTTCGAGCCCCTTCAGCTCCACCACAATGCGCGTTTTCGGAAAAGCAGAATTGCATGGCGATGCCAGGAGGGAGTTTGCGCATGCCCGTCATCCGTTTTGAAAGCCCCGTCCGACTCAAGGAAACCGTGATGGCCGCGCTGCGGGAGAAACTGGTCTATACGGTCCCCGGCATTTCCGACGTCCAGATCGAAGCCGGTGGAGGGGCGAAACCGGAAATCCGGTTCGAATACAGCGGGGATCTCCCCGAATCCGCCGTCATCGAGCGAGCCACGGCGCTGGTGCGGGATTTCTCGCGCGGATTCCTCGAGGTGGAGCGGGAAATCCTCCATGACCGCCGGCACGTGGTTCCCGCCTGGAACGAACCCGTCTACGAAGCCATGATCCAGGCCGGCTGGGTGGTGCCCTACGAAACCGGACGCGTGATGCTCGCCGGTCCCGCGGCGCGCCTGTTCGCCTTCTTCGACGCCGAATTCGCCCGGATCGCCCGCACCTACGAGGCGCAGCCGGTGAAATTTCCCGTCCTGATTTCCGTGGACACCCTGAAGAAGGCCGATTACTTCGCCAGTTTTCCGCACCACATCACGCTGGCCTCCCACCTCGTGGAAGATGCGCAACTGCTCAAGTCCGTGGTCGAGGCGGCCACCCGGAATCCACAGGATCTGACGTTTCCCGGAGAGTGCCTGTGCACGTCGCACGTCAACTCCCCGGCCGTCTGCTTCCACTACTACGAAGCGCTCTCCGGGCGAAGGCTCGATTCCGTCGCGCGCGTAACGGCGGTTGGACCCTCCTTCCGCTACGAAGCCGGCAATCTGCGCACCCTGGAGAGGCTCTGGGATTTCACCATGCGGGAAATCGTCTTCGTGGGGCCCACCGGCGAGGTGGACGAACTGCGCATGTCGGCCATGAACCCCGTCATGGAACTCGTGGATGAACTGGGCCTGAAATCCCACATCGAAACCGCGAGCGATCCCTTCTTCGTGGGCAACTTCGCCGGCCAGACCTTCTATCAGTTGAGCCACCGAACGAAATTCGAATTGCGCCTCTACCTTCCGTTCGAAGCGGAACGCAGCCTGGCGGCGGCTTCCTTCAACTGGCACCAGCAGTTCTTCGGTTCCCGCTTCGGCATCACCGTGCCAGGCGGCGAGCCGGCCGGCACGGCCTGCGTCGCCTTCGGTGTGGAGCGCTGGGTATACGCCTTCGTGGCCCAGTACGGACTGGATCCGGCCCGCTATCCGGCCTACCTGCTGCAGCGCTGGTAGATTTCGGCGACGAAAACCGCAGGATCATTGGGAATTGTGCAGTATTCCACGACCGCGGCCGCACCGCCCTTGCACCCGGCGGCGACCGAAACCGGCCCCGCTTCATGAAAGCGCAATAAAATAAAATAAACAATTAAAAAAATAGTTCTTCCGGACGGCCAGGAAGGGACGGGCCTCATTCGGGTTCGGCGATGCACCATCCCCGGTCCGTGCGCACCAGGCGCAGGCGGCGGTTTTCATCGTACGGAAACGAGGCCGTGTTGCCGCTCACCAGGACGGGCCCGCCCACGGCCTTTTTAAGACGCGCCAGGAGGGCGGCCACTTCGGGGCGCTTGCGGTCGAACATGGCCTTGAGCTCATCCGGCCGCAGGGAAAGGCGCACTTCATCCGGCAAAAGCCGCGCCAGGACATCGAAGCGGGCATATTCGATGGCCCGGATGAACGATTCCACTGCATGATCCGGCGTATCCTGCAGATACTGCGGAAACGGCGCGGATGAAAGCCGCCATCCCCTGGGCGTGTACTGCCACTTGTGCACGGCGAGCGGCGTCTCGATTTCCGCGCTCCAGGTCAACTCGAGAACACCCCGGGAAGGCAGCAGGAGAGCCCTGCGCTGCGGATTCCGCGAAACCCGGGCCCAGTGGGCGGGTGACGCCGCATCCCGGTGACGCTTCGCCACCAACGCATGCACCGTGCGCCCGTCATGACGCACCCAGGCATGCGTGAAAGTCCGGTAGGTCTTCACGGGACGGGAAGACGCGCAACCCGCCACCAGCGGCAGCATGCATGCCACGAAAAACCAGAAAGAGATTTTCATGCCGGCGCTCACTTGACCAACGTGATTCGGGCCGCGTCCACCTTGTCCAGAGACTCCGGAGGAAACTTGCCTTCCAGTTTCTTGAGGATTTCCATGCCCTGCGGGCTCTGGGGATCCAGCCGGAAGGCGGCTTCCAGCCCCAGGCGGATCTTCTTCCAGTCCAGGGCCTTCACGGCGGCATCCAGTTGGGACGCCACTTCTGCGCGCAACTCCTTTTCCAGATCCGGCAGGGCCTTGGCGATGGCCTTGTCCGGCTTCTTGGCAGCGGCAAAAACGGCCTTCAACTTGAGCCATGCGCTGGTGGCGCATACCTTGTCCGCTCCGGGCTCGAACACGCGTTTTTCCGCCAGAAGGGACTTGACCTTTTCGAACAGTTCCTTTTCCTCGGCCTGCGCGGGCTCCTCGCAGAAGACAGGCATGGGATAATACGGCAACGCCTCGATGACATCCGCCGGCACCGATTCCTTCTTGAGCCGCTTCATGGCGGTGACGAGTTCCTTGAACTTTCCGGCGGCCGCCTGCTCCGGCAGGAAATTCATCATGCAATCCGCAAGGCGCGCCAGCGCATCCACATCCTTGGCATGCCGGGAAAGGTAATCCCGGGAGAGACCCATGCGCACGAAATGCTCCTTGAGCGCCTTGAGATCTGCGGCCGCCGCCGCATCGTTCTTCTTTTCCGCGCTCATGACGAGTTCCGCCGCCGAGGTTCCGTCACCCTCGGGCCCCGCAGGCACGAGACGCATTTCATCCACGGCCTTGCGGGCGGCGGCGATCAGGTCGGAGGCCGGCTTGTCCACCAGCAGGTATTGCGGCTTGGGCGGCGGCGGAAGCTCTTTGATCAATTTTTCGATCGCATCGAACGGCTTCACGGAGAAAAGCGGCTTGTACAGGTAGGCATTGGCGGCAAACACGCCGCCCACGACGATGCCCGCCACCACCAGCAACCCGAATATGGTCAGCGCCAGTTGATTCTTCCTGCGCTTCTGGGCCATCGCCTGCTCGACCTGCTCGCGCTTCTGCTCGGCCGCCTTGAGGTCTTCCACCCGCACGGCCTGGAACACGCCCGTCTGCCCGGTACGCACGGAAAACTTGCGCCGGTCCTCGGCCGTCAGTTCCTCGGCCCCGTCGCGATAGCGCTCCTCCAGGCTCTTGTCCTTGTCGGATATGGTGCCCGTCCCCTTTTCCACCTTCATGAGGTCCTCGGCCTTGACCGGGGCTTCCTCCTTGACCTCTTCCCCCTTCTTGAACCAGAGGGTCTCCCGGAAGCCGCCCTTCTGGCGGCGGCGCACCTTGCGGCCTTCTTCCTCGTCTGCCGCCGCCGGTGCAGCGGGAGCCGGATTCGCCGGTGACGCCGCCGGCGCAGCGGGAGCCGGCGTCGCCCCGGGAGCGGCCTTGGGCTGGGTCAGCGGCAGCACCGGAGACGCGGCAGCGGGAGCCGGCGTCGCCCCGGGAGCGGCCTTGGGCTGGGTCGGCGGCGCTGCCGGCACGGCGGCCGGGGCCGCGAAGAGGGACTTGAAATCCTGGATGAAGCTTTCATACGTGGGATACCGCTTCTGCGGATCCTTGGCGATCGCCTTGGCGATGATGGCGTCCAGCCGCGGCGGCAGTTGCAGGTCGGGGCGCACCTGGACCACGGGCGCCGGCTGTTCCTGCCGGTGGCGCTGCATCAGTACTCCGGGATCGGCATCTATGTAAGGCGGAACGCCCGTCACGGCATAGTACAGCATCAAGCCCAGGCTGTAGATGTTGGCCGGGAGCCCGGGTTCGGCCCCCGCCACCTGCTCCGGCGCCATGAACCACGGATTTCCGAAAATGCCCGCGGCCAGCGGACGGGCCACGCCGAAATTCGCCATGTACACGTTGTTCTGCGCGTCCAGATAGACATTCGTGGGCTCCAGTTCCCGGTGGAACACGCCCCGCGAAGCCGCCATCTGCAGAGCGGCGGCGATGCGCTCGAACAGCACGGCGGCATCCGCCAGCGCAAGCACGCCCTGCCCCACACGGGCCGTGAGCGTGGGTCCCGGCGGCACGGGCGTCACGGTGAACAGCCGCTGATCCGGCAGCACGTTGAGATACACCACCGGCAGAAACCCCGGCGACAGGGAAGCCACGGCCATGATTTCCTGCCGCGCGCGGGCCACCAACTCCTGCGTAGGCAAGGCCGCCGGCTGGGAAATGAACAGGATTCCCGGCTGGCCGGTCTGCTGATCCGTGCATTGATAAAAATCCCCATATGGCCGTTGTTCCACCATTTCTCCCAAGGCGAAACGTCCATCCAATACGTATTGTTGTGCAGCCATGTTGCCTCCGACGATGCGAATCTCCAAACCCCAGCGAGCGCCCCACCTTATAACCAAACCGCTGGAAGGTCAAGCAAACGATGTGCGCAAGCATGAAAAATTGGGTTCAGGACACAGATTCGACTTCCCACGTCTCATACAGATGAGGCGACAGTTCCGCCAGAAACCGGGAAGGCCGGCGAAACACCCGGCTTTGGCCGGATTCCGCCGATGCGAGCGGCAGGGTCAAATACAATTCATCTTTTGCCCTCGTAACCGCCACATAAAAAATCCGGCGTTCTTCCTCCAGGGCATCCGCATCCTTGCGGGAATGCAGCAGCGGAAAGGCGCCCTCGCACAGGGAAGGGATGAACACCACCCGCCATTCCAGCCCCTTGGCCTGATGCACGGTGGAAAGAACCGCCATCTCCTGCAGGTCCTCCCGGGCAGCGAACGCCTCGGCGGCCGGCCCCGACTGGAACCCCAGGTCCGAAAGCATTTCCTGCAAATCCGCATAGCGGTTGCCCAATATAACGAGTTGTTGCAATTCTTCTTTCTTTGCCTGGAAATTTTCATCGTTTTCATGCAATACTTGCATATACTTTTCCAGGATTCTTTCCAGCAATTCCGGCAATTCCATCCGCCGGGAGTCCAAAGCCTCCAGCCATCGGCCGAAATCGAGGAGGACCTGCCGGCGCGGGCGAGGCAGATGGGCCCACAGGTCCTCCCGGGCCAGAAACTGGAAGCGTGCCTGCCCGGGCGCGGGCGGCCGCCGGGCGAACGTTTCCAGGACCTGCCGCGCCGTGGACCGTCCGAGCCCCGGCAGCAGCCCGAACACGCGCAACAGGGCCACTTCGTCGGCGGGATTCTGGAATACGCGCAGAAAGGCGATGAAATCCCTGAAATGCGCCTGTTCCAGGATGCGAAGCCCTCCCTGCACCCGGAACGGGATGCCGCGCCGGGAAAACTCCAACTGGATTTCCAGACCCTGGGAATGGGTGCGGGTCAGCACGGCGATTTCGCGCAGGGGAATACCGCCCTGCACATGCAGCGACCACGCATGCTGTGCGATGAACCGGGCTTCCTGGACGGCATCGGCGCAGCGGACGCACACCGGAGGCTGGCGTCCGGGCCGCCCGGAGACGAGCGTCCTCGGAATGACGCCCGAAGAAAGGGCCAGCGAGGCATTGGCCAGGTCCAGGATGGGCTGCACGGAGCGGTGATTGCGTTCCAGTTTCACGACCCGGGCTTCCGGAAACCGTTCCAGGAACTGCTGCATCGTGTCCAGCCGGGCCCCGCGGAACGAGTAGATGGACTGTGCATCGTCACCGACGGCCGTCACGCGGCGATGCTCCCGCGCCATCCCGTGCACGATGGCCGTCTGCAGGGGATTGGCGTCCTGGTACTCGTCCACGAGAATATGATCAAACATGGCTCTCAACTGCACCCCGGCGTCCCCATCCCCCAGCAAATGCATCCACGAAACGAGCATGTCGTCGAAATCCACGACGTTGCGTTCACGCTTGCGCTTCTGATAGGCGGCATGCACGCGCCCGAGCGCATCCACGGCACTGGCCAGTTCCGGAAAGGATTCCGCTGCCACCATCCCCAGCGGACGGCAGCCGCCGACCGCGAGAGAAAAAACGGCCTGGCACTTTCGTGCAGAGAATGGCGGCCCCATGCCGAGCTCGTCCAGCACCACGCCCAGCATGTCCTGCGCATCGGCGGCATCCAGGATGGAAAAATCGGGCCTGAGACCGAGCCGGACGGCATGCGCGCGCAGGAGACGATGTCCCACATGGTGGAACGTTCCCGCCCAGAGCGCGTGGGTGGCAGGACCCGCCCACTGGAGAATGCGCGTGCGCATTTCCTGGGCGGCCTTGAGGGTGAAGGTACACAGCAGGATTTTTCCGGGATCCGTCCCGGATGCGATCAGCCGGGCGCAGCGCGCCGCGAGGGTGCTCGTCTTGCCGGTTCCGGCGCCCGCCACGACGAGCAACGGTCCTTCCGGCGCCATGACGGCCTCCATCTGGCGGGAATCCAGGAAGCCGAACGCCATCGGGGCATCCGGGACCTGAGGGGACCCATGGCTTCCAGCGGGCATGCAGGAGAAAAACCGGAAGGAAAAGAAAGCCGGAGGAAAAACCGGTCAGGGCGCCTGCTCGGTGACGATCACGTCGTCGATATACCAGCCGTCGTACACGACGGAGGAATCGGACATGAAGGCGAAGCGGATGTCCACCACCTGGCCCACGTAGGCCGCCAGCCGCACGGTGTAGAGGTTCCACGACATGGTGGTGGACGTGTTGCCCGTCCATCGCTGGCTGGCGCTGGACTGATAGGCGGGCGTGACGTCGGCGGCGGGCATCCAGGTGTTTCCGCCGTCCGTGCTGATCTCCACGCGGCCGCCATCGCAGCAGGTCTCGGCTTCCATCCAGGAATAGAAGGTCATCACGGGATTCGTCCCGCCCGTCAGGTCGATGGTGGGCAGACGCACGTAGTTGGCGTTGTAGGTCATGCCATTCGTATAATCGCCCCCCATGGAGGTGGAAATGCAGCGTGGCGCGCTGTTGGCTGCCGACGGTCCGGTCGTTGGCGTTCCCACCGTCCAGGAGCCGGCCGAGGTCCAGCCCATGGGCAGGGTGGGACTGTCATCGAAATTGGATGCGGCATAGTACAGGAAACCGCTGCAGTTGCTGATGTTGTAGCGGCAGCCCGACGTGCAGGTGAGATTGCCCTCGGCAAAGCCGAAGGAGGCGCAGGAGCGGCCGCGCAGGTCGGTGCCATCGCACTGCTCGGAGCATTCCGCCGTGTTGTCGCCGCAGACGGGCCCCGTTCCCGTGCATTGATCGTAGGAGTAGGAGCACCAGGACGTGCAGCCGAGCGTGCCGCCGTCATAGCACAGTTGCGCGCAGGTCTTGCCGCCCAGTTGCGCGCCGTCGCACTCCTCGCCGGGATCCAGCGTGCCGTTGCCGCAGTCGGGGCAGCAGTCGGCGGGACTCAGCCGGCAGGTCTCGCCCTTGAGGGATTCGCAGGTGCCGTCGCCCACCACGAACTCCCGCAGGCACAGCACGGAGCAGCCGTCGCCGTTCTCCTGATTGCCGTCGTCGCACTCCTCGGGCCGCTCCCAGATGCCGTTGCCGCACGTGGGTGACTGATCCTCGTCCATGCAGCCCGAGGAGCAGCCATCGAAACGATCATTGTTGCCGTCGTCGCACTCCTCGCCTTCACCAAGCATGCCGTCGCCGCACGCAGGGCAGCAGTCGCGCGGGCAGAATTCGCAATGTTCGCCGGCCGCCTCGTCGCAACTGCCGTCGCCGCACGCGAATTCGCGCCGGCAGAACGCGGAACAGCCGTCGCCGCTGATACGGTTGCCGTCGTCGCACTGCTCCAGGGAAGGATTGACGAGCCCGTCGCCGCAACCCGATTCCACCTCGCAGGCGGCCGAGCAGCCATCGCCATCGGCGGTGTTGCCGTCATCGCATTCTTCGGGCCACTCCGTCCGGCCGTTGCCGCAGGCGGCGTCGCCCTCACGCCTGCAGGAAGCCGAGCATCCGTCGCCATCCTGCAGGTTGTCGTCATCGCACTCCTCGATCGCCAGGCGCCCGTCGGCGATGGTGAAATCGATCACACCGTTGCCGCAGCCCTTTTCCACACTGCATTCACGGGAACAGCCGTCGCCATTGACCAGGTTCCCATCGTCGCATTCCTCACCCGCTTCCCGCAGCCCGTTGCCGCAGGAGGAAACGAATTTGCACTCCGCCGTGCAGATGGCGGCCTGTTCCGGAATGCCGGGATCGCACATTTCCAGGGGGTCGAGTCTTCCGTTGCCGCAGGGCTCCTGCTTTTTCTTTTCATCGCAGGCGTTCATGCCGATGGCCAGAAACAGAACGAACAACACGAATCCATATTTTTTTATCATTTGCATATCCTCGCAAGTCGCATCCAAAAAATGCAGAATACTTTACCTAATCCACCATCCGTTTGGAAGCTGAAGATGTATTCCAGGCTCACTTCCCGAAAAATCCGGGATTTTTTCTTCCCGCCGGGGCAGGCCCGCAAAAGACGGCGACGGGATATCCCCGCAACACCCCCCCCCCGTCTCTTATACACATCCCACGCTGCCGACGATCTACTCTGTGTAGATCTCGGTGGTCGCCCTATACTTAAAAAAAAAATATAAGTGTTGTCAATGCACACGATGGTTGTTGTGTGCTTAGTACGACCTTTTCGTCATGATTGTTTTTTTTTGATGTAGACGG
>CAZEZP010000011.1:0-13892 GCA_964516435.1 uncultured Kofleriaceae bacterium
TCCGCATCGTGACGAAGGCCATAGACCTTGACGCGGACAAGAGCATGAAAATCGCCGGAGAAGATTCGGTGGTCACCACAAACATCATGTGCGGAATGGGTCTGGCCTCCGGGATGGTGCGGCCGCACGTGACGCAGTTACTGGATCTGATGATGCGGGACAAGGAGAAGAACCTGCGCGGGGAGGAACTGGAGGTGACACCCCGCTGCGGGCTGGACGGCAAGCGGCTGGGCGAGGCGCGCCTGCGCGAGGAGCGTCACCTGCTGGTGCTGGCCGTGAAGACGCCCGATGGGGGTTACGAATACGGTCCCGGCGCCGATTTCGTCCTGAGAAACGGCGTGGTGCTCCTGGTCATGGGCAGCCCGGATTCGGTGGCCCGCCTGCGCGAGCGCATGACGGGGCTTCCCGTGCACCGCCCGGAAAAGAAGGGGAAAAAGGGGGAACCCGCGAAACCAGAAGATGAGGTGCAGAAATGAGAAAGATTTTCGGAACCGACGGCGTGCGCGGCGTGGCCAACCGCGACCCCATGACCGTGGACATGGCGCTGCGGCTCGGGCAGGCCGCCGCGCTTTTGTTTTCCCACCGCAACCGGCATGGGCGCTTCCTCATCGGAAAGGACACGCGCCTGTCCTGCTACATGTTCGAGAATGCCATGGCCGCCGGCATCATGAGCATGGGCGCCGACGTGTTCTTCGTGGGACCGCTTCCCACGCCTGCGATCGCCCACCTGACCAGTTCCATGCGGGCGGATGCGGGCATCGTGATTTCGGCCTCGCACAATCCGTTCGAGCACAACGGCATCAAGTTCTTCGCCGCCGACGGGACGAAACTGCCCGACGAGGTGGAGGCGCGCATGGAGGAACTGCTCGATTCCGAGGAACTGCGCGACGGGCTGGCCCGGGGCGAGCGAATCGGGCGCTCGCGGCGCATCGACGACGCCGCCGGCCGCTACATCACGTTCTGCAAGAATACATTCCCCGGCGATCTGACGCTCGACGACCTGCGCATCGTGGTGGACTGCGCCAACGGGGCCGCCTACAAGGTCGCCCCGCTCGTCTTCGGGGAACTGGGCGCCGAGGTCATTCCCCTGGGCGTGAATCCCAACGGCGTGAATATCAACGGGCGCGTGGGCGCCCTGTATCCGGAATCCGCCGCCGAGGCCGTGCATACCTACCGGGCGGATCTGGGCATCGCGCTCGACGGCGATGCGGACCGCGTCATCATCCTGGATGAAAAAGGGCAGGTGGTCGACGGCGACGCCATCCTGGCGCTCATCGCCCGCGAGTGGATCGCCCAGGACCGGCTGGCCCGGCGCACGCTCGTGGCCACGGTCATGAGCAACCTGGGGCTGGACCGCGCGCTGCGCGAGAAGGGCGGATCGGTGGTGCGCACCCAGGTGGGGGACCGCTACGTCTTCCAGGCCATGCAGGAGGGCGGCTACAACCTGGGCGGCGAGCAGTCGGGGCACATCATCCTGCGGGATCACACCACCACCGGCGACGGCATCGTGGCGGCGCTGCAGGTGCTTTCCATCCTGCGCCGGCATGGCCGTCCCATGAGCGAACTGGCGCGCGTGTTCGACCCCTTCCCGCAGGTGCTGCTCAACGTGGACGTGGAAAAGAAGCCGCCGCTCGCGGAAATTTCCCCGCTGCAGGAGATCATCGCCCGCATCGAGCGCGAACTGGGGGAGACGGGGCGCGTGCTGGTGCGCTACTCGGGCACCGAGAGCAAGGTGCGCGTGCTGGTGGAATGCGAGAGCGAACGGGATGCCCGGCGCTACGCCGAGGAACTGGCGGCGGCCTGCCAGGCGCATTGCCGCTGACGGGAACCATTGGAACCAGCGGCCCGGAAGCGGCCGCCCGACGAGGTGAACCATGATTCGTCTGCATGTCAACATCGATCACGTGGCCACGCTGCGCAACCAGCGCGGCACCCGCTATCCCGAGCCGGTGGTGGCCGCCGGCATCTGCGAACTGGCCGGTGCGCACGGCATCACCGTGCACCTGCGCGAGGACCGGCGCCACATCACGGACCGGGACGTGGAGATCCTGCGCCAGACGGTGCAGACCACGCTCAACCTAGAGATGGCGGCCACCGGGGAGATGGTGGCGATTGCCGCGCGCATCCGTCCCGACATGGTCACGCTGGTGCCGGAGAAGCGCGAGGAGAAGACGACCGAGGGGGGGCTGGCCGTGCGTTCGGCCGAGGTCAAGCGGGCGCTCAAGGCGGCCGTGCACGATCTGCACGCCGCTGGCATCCGCGTGAGCCTGTTCATCGACCCGGAGGTCAAGGACGTCGCTGCCGCCGCCTCGATTGGCGCGGATCAGGTGGAACTGCACACGGGCGATTACTGCAATGCGGCCAATGAGGCCGCGCGCGCCCGCGAGGTGGCCCGGCTGGAGGCCGCGGCCCGCGAGGCCGACCGCCTGGGGTTGATTCTCGCCGCCGGGCACGGCCTGGATTACACCAATATTCAGGGCATACTACACTTAGTGAAACTCGAGGAACTCAACATCGGGCACGCCATCATCTCTCGGGCCGTGCTGGTGGGCCTTTCCGAGGCCGTGCGCGAGATGCTGGCGCTGGTGCGCCGCGGCGCCCGGTTCTGACTGCATTGCGGAGGTGAACGATGCGCCTGTACACGGCTGCCCAGATGCGGGAGATGGACCGCCATGCCATCGAGAACTGGCACATTCCGGCGGCTTGCCTGATGGAACTGGCCGGCGCCCGGGCGGCCGATGCGATCCGGGAACGATTTCCCGTGGCCGGCGCCTCGGTCGTGGTGGCCTGCGGGCCGGGCAACAACGGCGGCGACGGCTTCGTCGTGGCACGCCACCTGGCGCTTTCGGGCGCCGAGGTGAAGGTGCTGCGCGTGGATCCGCCCCGGACGCTTTCGCCGGAGAGTGCACAGAAACTCCACATCCTCGAGCGGATGGAACTTCCCGTCCATGACATCTTCGACATGGAGGCGCTGGGCATCGCCGTCGCCTGGTGCGAAAAGGCCGACATCCTGGTGGATGCGCTCTTCGGCGTGGGGCTCACCCGTGCGCCTTCCGGACTCTTCGCCGAGTTGATCCGGCTGTTCAACGAATGCGACGGAATCCGGGTGGCGCTCGACATTCCCTCGGGACTCGATGCCGACACGGGCAATCCTCTGGGCGAGACCGTGCGCGCGGATCTCACGGTGACGTTCGGCGCTCCCAAGATCGGGCTCTATGCAGCCCCCGGATTCGAATGGTGCGGGGAGGTCGTGCCGGCCGATATTTCGCTTTCGCCCGCTGTCCTTCCGGATGACCCCTTCGTGGAACTGCTCTCGGACACCCGCGTGGCGCATGGACTGCCTGTGCGTCATCCCTGCGCCCACAAGGGGGATTTCGGGCACGCGCTGATCTGGGCCGGCTCCCCTGGCAAGGCGGGGGCGGCCATGCTGTGCGCCGAGGCGGCGCTCGTCTCCGGCGCGGGGCTCGTGACCGTGGCGGCCTCGGGGGATTTGCTTCCCGTGTTCATGCAGCGCTTCACCGAAATCATGTGCGAGGAAATCGTCCCGGCCGGGCGCGCGCCGGACAAATCCGACATCGATGCGCTGCTTTCCGCCTGCGAGAAGAAGACCGTGCTGGCGCTGGGGCCGGGCCTTTCCACGGATTCTGGAACCGCGCGGCTGGTGGCCGAAATCGTCCGCAAAAGCCCCATCCCCCTGATTCTGGATGCCACGGCGCTCTTCCATCTGGGCCAGAAGCCCGAAATCCTGCGCAAGGCCCGCGTGCCCGTGGCCATCACCCCGCATCCCGGCGAGTTTTCCCGCCTTTCGGGAGTGCCCGTCTCCGACGTGCAGAAGGATCGCCTGGGGCAGGCCCGCGAAATGGCCCGGCGCACGGGCGCCGTGGTGGTGCTCAAGGGGGCCCGCACGGTCGTGGCTGCGCCCGACGGGTCCGCCTGCATCAATCCCACGGGCAATCCCTCCATGGCCACGGCCGGCAGCGGCGACGTGCTCACGGGCGCATTCGCCGCCCTGGCCGCGCAGGGCATGCCGCTCTTCGATGCCGCCTGCGCCGCCGTGTTCCTGCACGGGCGCGCCGGGGATCTGGCCGCATCCGAGAAGGGCGTCCCCTCCCTGCGCGCCGGCGACCTCGTTTCCTTCCTTCCTGCCGCCTTCCAGTCGCTGGAACGCTCAGCGTAATTTTGCGCTGGATTTACAGTTGGAATTTTTTATCAGAAAAAACAATCAAAACATTCAGGGATGGACGAGGGTCGGCTCATTGCGGTTTTCGGTATCCCAGAGCCCGAGTTGCCCATATTCGTTGGACCCCCAGCAATACAGGGAATTGTTGGCCTGGATGGCGCAGGTGCTGGCGCGTCCTGCGGATACGGAAGTCCAGGAATTTCCATCCAGTTGTTCTGGGGAAATATGGGGGGTATTTTTACTGGTTCCAATGCCCAGTTTTCCGGATGTGTTGTCGCCCCAGCAGAAGAGTTGGTAGTTGGGCATGGTTGCGCACGTATGGCTCCCACCGGCACTCACGAAGGAAAAACTCGGGGGGATGCTACCACCTACACGGGTTGGAGCGGTTTGGTCCTGTGTATTTTCAATGCCGAGTTGTCCGTATTCGTTGCGTCCCCAGCACCATAATGTCTGATCGCTTCTGATGGCGCAGGTATGGTTTCCACCCGCGCTGACAGATTGGGCGTCGGGCAGGGCCAAGAGAGGGAGCAATATGTTCGAACTGGTATCCGGTTGTCCACATTGACCATATTGATTACTTCCCCAGCACCATAGAGAACGTTCTTCATTGTTATTGAGAATGGCGCAGGTATGGTTTCCACCCGCGCTGACGGATTCCCAATTTCCAATGTCCGTTATTACTTTTGCGGGGGAAGATTGATTATCCTGGTTGTTAATACCCAACTGCCCGTATTCATTGTTTCCCCAGCACCACAATCCCGTTGCGTTGATGGCGCAGGTATGGAAATCCCCGGTACTCACCGTTTGCCAGTCCGTACCACTACCTACTTGGACAGGCAGGTTCTGGTCGTTCGTGTCGCTTGTGCCCAGTTGTCCATATTCGTTACTGCCCCAGCACCACAGGGAATGGTCGTCCTTGATGGCGCAGGTATGGTTCGACCCTGTACTGACATCTAGCCACCCAGTTCCCACCATTTCAGGGGTGAGACGGTTTCCCGTATCGCCAAGCCCCAGTTGTCCGTGTTCATTGTTTCCCCAGCAGTTCAAAATACCGTTTGTCTGAATGGCACAGGCATGGGTGTCGTGGATGGAAACCTGCTGGAAGACAAGAGTGCAGCCGCTTACATCCAGATGACAATTTGCATCGCATGAAAGTTGGCCTGCGCTGTATCCGAGCGAATTGCAGGATTGGCCGTTGAGGTTGGTGCCATCGCATTGTTCGTCATGGTCGGTTTCCACGGTTCCGTTGCCGCATGGGTTTTCCTCAGAAGGCGGGCCGGGAATGCCCACCAGCAGCGTGCAGGCGGAAACTCCGAGCGCAAAGAAAAAGGCGATTGCAGAAATGGCAAGGCGGTGCATGGCGGCCTCCCTCAGAATCCGAACGAGAGCGTCAGGGTGCAGGCATGGGGTTCACATGCGGGCATCAGGCGCCATGCCTGTTCGCGAACCTCTTTGTTCACGCGCAGCGTTTTCCAGGAAAACCAGCCCCAGATGGCGCCGGATGCCAGGGTCGCGGCCAGAAGGACGTCGGTGAGTGTGCGGGATCGTTTCATGGCGTTGCGATCCGCGGTGTTCCATTCCGTTTCCAGTTGATCGCGCAGGTCCAGGGTGTACAGGCCCATCCAGGTGGTGGCGCCCGCCAGAGCGAGCGTGGCTCCCGCTCCCGCCCAGAATCCCCAGCGGGAGAGGAGGGAAGGGGAAGATGCGGCCGCTGCCCGTGTCGGCAATGGGATGTCTGCGGGTGCGGTCGCAGCGGAGCCGGATTGGGTGCCGGCAGGCTGCGTATTCGTCGGACCGGGTTTTTCTGGAGCCGGATTTTCCGTATCGGGATTGGTTTTCCCATCATTTCCGGCACCCGGCGGTGTCGTGTCCCCCGGCTGGGTTTTGCGTTTTTCAAGTTCGGTCCGGATTTCTTCCATGCGCTGTTTGACTTGCGCGCGCAACGCTTCGTTTTCCGGCGAGGTGTCCGCCGCGATCCACTGGTAGTGGCGCAGCGCTTCTTCGAGTTGCCCCAGCCTGTCGTGGCTCTGGGCCAGGCGGTAGCGGGCCATGACGGAATAGGGCACCAGGGAAATCACGCAGGAGAAGGAAGCGATGCTGGAGGCGTAATCCTGCACGTTGAAATAGGTGTCCCCCATCTGGAAATAGCGCCTCGCCTCGCTCTTGTTGCGTTCCGGGTCGTCGGAAGGCTTGGGGCACACGATGTTCTGGGCGGTTGCCGGGTATGTCCAGACCAGCAGAGACAGCAACCAACAATAAAAAAATCCGGATTTCATGCAGTTTTTCTCCATGAAGGCATGTGTATACATGCGAGTTCTACGAGCGTTCCGGTCGAAAGTCAATGCCATTTTTCCAGATTGCAAGGGCAGAAAAATAAAAAGGTGAAAAACCGGTATGTTTTGCTTTTTGATGCTGCCTCCGGCATTTTCCGGCATTTCCCCGGGTCGATTCCGGAGAAAGTTTGGAAATTCCGAAACTCTTGGTGGATTCAATAAAATTCGTCGAATCGCCAGTGTTTTTGCAGGTTGCGGAACGTTCGGAAAAACTGCAAAGGATTGCCGGATGGCTCTTGAATCCGGAGAGTCGCCAATCCAGTTTCATGCACTGGCGGCGGGCAGGCAGCTTGGCAGGACGGGAAAAAGCCGGTATAAGGCTTGCCATGAAAAAACTTCTCGCCGTTTCGTATCCCTTCGTCGTTTGCCTGCTGTTTGCCATGCCGGCCCATGCCGGCGAATTCTATTTCAACCCGGACCCGGACGAGGATCCCCGGCCGGCGCGCCTGCAACTGACGGCCGAAGCCGGATTTCTCGCACCCCTGTCGCACACGTTCCAGTCGGGCAAGAACGGCACGCGCCTGGATTACGTGGAGGATGCGGGGCAGCGGAACCTGTTTCCCTTCGCCCGGTTCACGGCGGACGTGAAGCTCTGGGAGCGCCACCACGCCGTGTTCCTCTACCAGCCGCTGGAACTGCGCACCCGCCGGCTGCTCGAGTCGCCGCTGACGGTGTCGGGGGTGACCTTCGAGGCTGGCGAGACCGTGGATTTCAAGTACGGCTTCTCCTTCTGGCGCGCCTCCTATGTCTACGACCTCCTGCGCGATGCACCGTGGGAACTGGGGCTGGGCGCCTCCCTGCAGATTCGCAACGCCTCCATCACGTTTACGGACGTGGCGGGGGAAACCTCCGTGCAGAAGGAAAACGTGGGGCCCGTGCCGGCGCTCAAGGTGCGCCTGCGCCATCATCCGGGCACCTTCTTCTTCTGGGGGTTCGAGGCCGATGGCATCTATGCTTCCAACAAGTTCATCAACGGGGCATCGTACAATTTTACGGGTGCCCTGCTGGATGCATCGGTGTTTGCGGGTTTCCACCTGACCCGCGCGGTGTCGGTGTTTCTCAATGTGCGCTATCTGGGCGGTGGCGGCGAAGGGACATCCAAGGATCGCGACAATGCCACGGACGACGGCTATACCCGCAACTGGCTTTCCACGGCTACCGTCACGCTGGGGCTTTGCGTGGAATGAATGCTGGATTTTCCGGTTGAAAGTTCATGCCACGGGAGGGGGTCATCATGAGGCAGGAATTGAAATGCTATCCGGTGGTCGTGATTGCAATTGCGCTTTCATTTTCTGCGGGATGCAGAAAGCAGGAAAAAAAGAAGGAAGACGCTCCGGCGCCTGTAGCCAGTCTGCCTTTCAAGGCCGTTCCGCCAGCGGACAGGCAGCGCGTGCTGGGGGCATCGGACCCGGACGCGCAGTCGCCGGCCATACCGGCCGATCTCGAGGGCCTGCTCGAGGCGCTGGGCAATCCGGCGGGCATTCCCCGGGATGCGCTGTATTCGGCGATCAAGGCCTATGGCCGAAAGGCCCTGCCGGCTCTGTTCAAGGCGCTTTCCGAGGGAAGCCACGAACTGCGTCTGGCCGTGGTGCGCCTTCTGGGAGAGATGAAGGAATATGCGGCCGAGATTCTGCCGCAACTGGTGGCGCGCCTCGAGACGGAGAGCGTGATCCAGGTGCGCTCGATGGTGGTGGACGCCATCGTGCGGCTGGACCGCTACGATGAGATGGTGAAGAACGCCCTGCTGCGGGCGCTCTCCGATGCCGCCTGGCTCGTGCGGTGGGAAGCCGTGCGCGGAATCGGCAACCTCGGCGCGAAGGCGCGCGAACTGGTGCCGCACCTGGAGGCCCGCTTTGCCGATGCGAGCAACTGGGTGCAACTGTATGCCGCCATCTCCGTGCTCAAACTGGTTCCGGCGACGGATGCGCTGGCGGAAAAGGCGCAAAGGCAACTCGAGATGCTCACGCTGGACGCGGACGTGCGCTTCCGGCTCAACGTGGTGGGGCAGATCGAGGGACTGGCGCAGGAAACCTGCCCGCGCACGGCGCCGGCCCTGGTGAAACTCCTGGCCGATCCGGAAATCCGCGTGCGGCGTCCGGCGGCCAAAGCGCTTTCCGTCTGCGCGCCGGCGCTGGAGCGCTCGGCATACGTGGAAGCGCTCCAGAAGGCCGCATCCGATGCGGACTACTCCGTTCGCACCCACGCGGCCAAGGCGCTGGAAGCCCTGCCGGCGGCGCCATGAACCGGGCCGGCCAGTTCTTTCTCCTCTTTCTTTTCGCTGTGGCTCGGCCGGCGCGGGCTTCCGATGTTCCGCCCGGAGATGCCGGGAAAGATGCATCTGCGCGGGGGCAAGCCGAACGGCAGGAATCGGGGGAAATCCAGAGCGCTGCGGCCCCCCGGCCACCTGCCTGGAGAACGGCGGCGGCGCTGGGGGTGGCGCTGGCGCCGGGCTGGGTGCTGCCGGGCGCCGGCGCCTGGGTGTCTGGCGACCGAAAGACGGCCGAACGGGTGGCGCTGTGGGGCGGCATGGGAATGGGAATCGCGCTGGCGGGAGCGCTGCCGCTGGCGCTTTCGAATTCCTCGCGGCGCGCGGCCGAACTTCCCATTGCGCTGGCGCTTTCGGGCGCGGGCCTGTTCATCACCTCGAAACTGGCCGAAATCTACGGGCTTTTCGGGGGAACACCGGCCGCGGCTCCACCCGAACCGGTCCTGGAGACGGATATCGGCATTCTGTGGAAGCCGGACGCCTTGCTTCCGTCGACCGGCGTCGGCGCCTGGCGCGTTCGGGGCCACTGGGGGCACTGGTGGGGCCGCCTGGCGCTCGAGGCCGCGCCCGATGGCGGCGATATGTGCATCGAGGGGGAAGCCGCCCGCCGCTTTTTCCATCGCGGCGGCTCTTTTTGGGAAATGGCTGCGTCGGGTTCGTTCTGGTCCGTGGAGGCCCCGGACGTGCATCTGGCCACGACCGCCATTTCGGTTGCGCACCGGCGGGATCTGGCCTCCGTGTCGCCCTCTTTTTCCGGCTCGTTCGCCTTCCTGCGTCTGGAAGCCGTCCTGGAATCCGTCCGCTACCCGGAGGTTTCGCCGGATTTCGGCCACGACGCCTTCGTTTCGGGGACCTTTGGCTTCGGCGTGTATCTGCCCGGGCGTGCGGGCGAGGCGCATATTTTTTATAATCATCGCCATGACGGGCGTGCGGGCGGCATGCGGCTGTCCATCAGCGGCGACGGGCCGCCGGGATTCGCTGGCGTGCAGGTGCGGCACCGGCTGGGGGGCTTCGGGTATTGGGAGGCGCAGGCCGTTCGGGGCACCCACTGGATGCTTTCCCTGCGTGTCGGCTGTTTCTTGGGGGGAGAAGAGCCATGAAAAAGGTCCTGGCATTTTGTCTCGTGATGGGCTTTTTGTCTGTGGGCGCTTCCTGCAACGACCCGGCCGACCGCATCGTTCTCGACCGGCAGGTGGGATCGGCCGTGGGGGCGGACGGCGCGCGCGTGGACGTGGACGACGGCCTGGCGGTGGTGCAGGAGGTTTCGGCCCGGCGCGTCTCCCTGCGCGCGCAGGCCCCCGGCATTTCCGGGCGCATCGGCTTCGCCACGCCCTCCGGGGCCCCCTGGATTCTGCGGCTGGAAAACGCGCTGCCGGACGTCCGCCTGCGGGTGCATGCGCAGGGACGCCTGCTTTCGACCGTCGAAATGCCATCACAGATTCCCACGGAAAAGATCTGGGAGGTGGCACCGGCCGAAGGGGAAATCCGCTTCGTGGTGGAGCCGCCGGATGCGACGGATCTTTCGCCATGGCGGTTTGCCTACCTCAGCGACATCCACCACGGGCAAAGCCCGCTACCTGACATCCTCGCCCGCATCCAGGCGGATCCTTCCATCCGGTTCGTCGTGTGCGGCGGGGATTTGACGCACCGCGGCACGCAGGAGGAACTGGACGCCTTCCTGGCGGACTGGCGCGCTTCCCCCGTGCCTTTGTACACGGCCGCGGGCAACCACGATGTGGGGTGGGGGCATGCCGACGCATGGTCGCGCCGGATGGGCCGGGCGAACTTCCATTTCATATTTCGCGGCGTGCATTTTTCCTTTCTGGATACGGCGGATTCCGGCGTGCATCCGGAAGCGTGGAAGCAACTGGAAACCTGGCTTTCGGCCGGAGCCGGCTTCGTGCATGTCTTCATCGCCCACGTGCCGCCCCTGGATCCCGTGGCCTCGCGCAATGCCGCCTTCTCCTCCCGCATGCAGGCGCACCGGCTTCTGGCGCTTCTGGCCCGCGGGGGCGTCGGTCTGGCGCTGCATGGCCATATCCACTCATTTTATCATGAACGCCCCGCTGGCATCGATACGTATATTTCCGGGGGGGCGATTGCCGAAGGCGAAAAAGGCGATGGCATGGGAGTACATTTTTTGATCGTGAACATCGACCCTTCGGGCGCCGAATCTCCCCGGGTGGACATCGTGCGCATCCATCCGGAGGGGGAATGAAACCGGATTCGCATATTTTTGTGGACTGAAACATGAAAAAATATGGGTTGCCAACCCGGTGAAAGCACGGTAGGGTGTGTTGTGCCCAAGATGCATGCCACTTTTTTGGGGCGAAAGGGTCGAAAGATGGTTTTTGGGGAGGCGAAAATGAGGAAGGTATTGCCGTTGCTATTCGTGTTGGCGGGCATTGTCGGCTGCAGTTCGAAGTCCACATCGGGCACGACGTGCGGGGATGGTGTCGTGGATCCCGGCGAGGAATGCGATTCGGGCACGAACGGCTCGACGTGCCAGTCGCTGGGCTATTATGCCGGCGCTGGAACCCCCCAATGCCGGCCCAATTGCACCTGGGACACGTCCGGCTGCGGCGGCCGTTGCGGCGATGGCGTTCGCCAGCCAGAGCGCGAGGAATGCGACCAGACGGTGCCGGACGGGCAAACGTGCCAGTCGCTGGGTTATCACGGAGGCACGATCGCCTGCTCGTCATCCTGTGAACTGGATCTCGCTTCCTGCGAATCCGCCGGCCGCTGCGGGGATGAAAGCGTGCAGACCGGATATGGGGAAGTCTGCGACGGGGCGAACCTCGGTGGCCAGACGTGCGAAAGCCTGGGGTATTACGGCGGAACGCTCGCCTGCCATCCGAACTGCACGGCTTTCGACGTGACCGGCTGTGCCGCCGCCGGCCGGTGCGGCGATGGAAACGTGCAGACGGAGCAAGGCGAAATGTGCGATAGCAGTAATTTGTCCGGGCAGACGTGCGAAAGCCTGGGATATTACGGCGGCGTGCTTTCCTGTCTGCCGGATTGCAGTTCTTTTAATGAGGTGGACTGTGCCACGGTCGGCCGGTGCGGGGATGGTACGGTGCAGCCGATCTATGGCGAAAACTGCGACGGGGCGAACCTCGACGCGCAGACGTGCCAAACGCTGGGGTATTACGGCGGAACGCTTTCCTGCCTGCCCGATTGCAGCTTCGATCGGACTTCCTGTGAAGCGGCCGGCCGCTGCGGGGATGGCATCCTCCAGTCTTCGGAAGAATGCGACGGGAACAACCTCGCGGGGCGGACGTGCGAGTCCCTGGGATGGTATCCCGGAACGCTTTCCTGCCTGTCCTGCCATCTGGATGCCAGCGCCTGCGGAGGGCGTTGCGGCGATGGACTCGTGCAAAGCATCTACGAAGAATGCGATGGGGCGAATCTCAATGGCCAGACTTGCCGTTCGGTTTCCTACTTTACGGGTTCTTTGTCGTGTCAGGCCGACTGCCAGAATGAAGTATCGGGGTGCTTGAACATTCTGCAAATCGCTGCCGGAGCCTATCACAGTTGCGTCGTGCTCACGGATGGAACCATGCGCTGCTGGGGAAAGAACGATTTCGGCCAGTTGGGGGACAATACGACCACCAACCGGCTTTCGCCTGTTGCGGTCGTGGGGATTTCTATGGCGGCCAAGGTGACGGCGGGACAGTCCCATACATGCGCCCTGCTCACGGATGGGACCGTGCGTTGCTGGGGACGCAATCATTATGGACAACTGGGGGACAATACGACCACCAACCGCTTGCTGCCTGTAGCCGTTTCCACTCTGGTCTCCGTGGTGTCGGTCGGTGCGGGCGAATCCCATACGTGTGCAGTGAAGACGGATGGCACCGCGCGTTGCTGGGGATACAACGGATATGGGCAACTCGGAGATGGAAGTACGACGTCCCGATCCCTGCCTGTAGCCGTTTCCGGTCTTTCGGGCGCCAGTTCCATCGTGGTCGGCGGCAATTTCACCTGTGCCTTGCGGACGGACAAGAAAGTGAGTTGCTGGGGCTACAACGGCTATGGCCAACTGGGGGATGGAACCGTGACCCATCGTCATGTGCCCGTGGAGGTTTCCTCCCTGGTCGATGTGAATTCCCTCGCGGCTGGAAAAAATCATGCGTGCGCCACGACATCGACGTCGACTCTCCCCATTGCGAAAGGCGCTTATTGCTGGGGGCAGAATTCCTATGGCCAGGTGGGGGATGGCACGACGTCATTGCGATCGACACCGACTCCAATCAATCATGTGCTTGCATCAATGCAAAATTATAAAATATATGCAGGGGGGGATCATGCATGTCTGATTTCATATCAGACTTCAATATATTACAATGTTTATTGCTGGGGGCGAAATACCAATGGGCAATTGAGCGATGGTACGACTACTCAGCAGAACAGTCCTGTCGATACGGGTATGGTAGGAAGCCTGCATGCCCTGGGGTCAGAGCATTCCTGCCATACGACTCCCGAGCAGAATCTGATGCGCTGCTGGGGGAGCAATGCCAACGGTCAACTCGGGGATGGTACGACGACGGGGTCCCTGACATACGTGTTCGTCGCGCCTTAGGCTTTTTTCCGTTTATCCAGTCCACCGACCGATGTCCAGTCGCGTTTGTGCGCTGGGCACCAGAAGCCCCATGGGATGGGGATGTACTTCACCCTGGAAATTGGAAATGCTCCTCTGATCGCGAAATTTGCCGGCTTGTACCGTCTTGCCAGGCGGTGCATGGCATCCAAGTTGAAGGATTTTTCTCCGCTGCCGGATTTCACGCTTCATGAAACCGCCATTACAGGTGGTGAATTTTCGATACGAATACGGGGCCCCACGATGGGGCCTTCGCCGGCATGGGCCCATCGTGCAGGCGATCTCAAGCGCGAATCAGTTGACGATGTTGATGATGTTGAGGTCCAGGCCGCCCGGATACATGTAGGACGTGTAGGAGGCGTGCCCGTAGAACAGGATGCCGAACGGCTGGCTCGAGGTGATCGTGTGGTTGTACGGCGAGGCGCTGATGTTGCGCCGGTGCACCCCGAAGTACGTGTTGCCGATCGCCGGCGTGAAGCTCGTTTCCGGTATCGCCACCCCGTCGATGTACAC
>CAZEZP010000012.1:0-74699 GCA_964516435.1 uncultured Kofleriaceae bacterium
GGTATCTCGCTCGAGCACGAACACAGGTAGTTGTACCCGCTGCGCTGCTTGAACCGCGCCAGCCCCCAGCGTACCTCCCCGTACGACTGCAGAACCGTCTTGATCGCTTCCTTCGCGATGTAGAACCGGCTCTGGTTCCCGCTCACCCCCAGATGCTCCGAGGAATAGTCCCCGTACGTGTTCACCGTCCCCGAGATGTCCATCAGCATCGAGCCCGACGTGTCCACCAGCAGGTAAATCGCCGGATCCGGCTCCTGTGCCAACGCCGTTGTCCCCCACCCCATCCATGCCAGAAAGGAAAGAACCGACAGAACCGTGTACCGGAAAGAACGTACGGTGATCATGGCGACCTCGCAAAAAGTTGATGCGTTCTGCGCTCCAGCTCCCATTCAGGTTAGCGAAAAATCCCGTTTTGACAAGCAAAAAATCCATTGCAACCGGATCGACAAGACCTTCCTAAAAAACCGTTTCCAAATGCCATCACCCCGGCTTCCAAATTCGGCAATTCACTGCCTGATTCAATGAACCAATTTGTTGGGCTGGAACAAATGAAACGGATAGCGGGAAGAAGCAGGCATCAATCAAGGTAGGACATCGGCATCCTCGGGCGGCGGATCGCACACGCAATCGGGCTGCAGCACGTGCATCATGCAGCAGCGGGGCATCTTCCAGGGCTCGGGCTTCATTCCCGGGCGATGGCCGGCCGGCGCCCCGGCATTGGTCCGGGAAACGCCGGGGGCCATGCCGGCAGCCATGGCATCCCCGCCGGCATCTGGATCCAGAATGGAGCCGGACTCCTTGTCTGGAATGGAAGAAGAGGCTTCCGTCTTCATTTCCGCCGGAGGCACGGGCGCGGGAAGGGTAGCCGGAGTTTCGGAGCCGTTGCGTGAAGGAGAACAGGACGTCCAGTTCGCGAGGACCGTGCAAAGCGCCGCGGTTTTGGCCAGAATCCGGAAGCGCGCAGAACCGCCCGGCCTGGACGCATGGCCTTGGATGCGGCGGGCCATCGCGCGGCACCGGCCGGCCGATTCCTGCGCCCCATCCTGATGACGCCCGCCCCGCAGGGCATCCGCCGCCAGGATCCGGGCCGCCTCGGCATCGCCGATGCCCGGCAGGAAAGGACCTGCGCCGTCATCCGGAAGACAGGCGCATCCGCGCAGCCGGCCGGCCGGATTGATGGCGAATCCCCCACGGCCAGATAGACAGCCGGAGAAACATCCAGTAAAAAACTGGTTTCCCGTGGAAAAACCGACTGAATGGATCGCCAGCAGCATGGCCAGCGATTCGCCGGGCATCAGCCTGGGCACCCGGTCCCTCAACCGCTCCAGCGCCGGCCCCATCCGCCCGGCCTCTTCCGGCGACAGGAACAGACCCGGCTCCCGCCCGTTCGGAAGCCCGAACTGGATCTGCCACGACGCGGCCCCGGTCTTCACGACCAGGTCCGCAACCGCTTCCAGATGGTCCCGGTTGGGCCGCAGCAGCGTGGTCATGCAACCGAAGGGAACCCCGCGGGCGGCCAGCCGGTCCGCCGTGCGCATCAGGCGGGAAAAACTGCCCCGGCCCCGCAGGGCGTCATGCACGGGCAATGGTCCGTCCAGGGAAATCCAGACGAAATCCAGATCCCGGCAGCGCATGGCGAAATCGTCCGTGCCGGCGCGGCCGTTCGTAATCAGGGATACGAAGATCCCGCCAACTTTCAGGCGATTTGCCACCCCCCACAGATGCGGGCTCAGCGTGGGCTCGCCGCCGGAGAGCGCCACCGCGCGCACGCCGGAAGCCACGATCCGATCGGCCAGTTCGATCATCCGTTCCTCCGGGAGATCGGCCGCCGGCGCGGCGCCGAAACGGTGGCAATGCCGGCAGTTCAGGTCGCAGGACCCCGTGATCTCCCATTCCACGATTCCAGGAAGGCGTTCCATGGCAAAACTCCTTCGGGCAATGCGCCGCGCCGGCGAAAGGGCTTTCGCGGCCGTGTCCGTCACGAATCCCAGTAGGCCTCCTCCAGGTTGTCCTCGCGCTCGGGGAGCCCCTGCATGAGCCGCGGAGAATTGCGGCGCAGCACCTCGAAACTGACCCGGTTGGCATACTTGCAGATTTGATGGATGGAGGAATACGTCAGGAAATCCGCCACATGCTTGGGCGAGGACGGAAACGCCATCCGGTGGTAGACGTTGGCCGTGACATCGTGCAGAAGCGCCGCCAGGGCGGCATCCCCGGCACCGTTGGTGTTGCGGATGACTCGCGGCCCGCCGAGATACGGATTGATGTGCGAATAGATCCGCAGCGGGTTCTGGCAGTGTCTGCGGCGCATGGCCCGGCTGTACTCGTGCCGGTTGTACTCCGGAATCGATTTCGACACGATGGGGTCCCGGGTTTCCCGGGCCAGCGCGGCATCCACGTGCGCCCCGATGTACAGGCCCTCGCGGCCATGGGTCAGGAGCACCATGTCCGTCCGATCCAGCGCGGCCCGGGCCGCCAGCAGCGGATCCGCCGCGCCGGTGAGCGTGCAGGCTTCCTCGAAGTTGCCCGCCAGGATGGTCACATACTTCTCGATGATCTCCAGCAGGAAATCCCGCCGCGCACGCACGAGTCCCTCGGTCCCCAGCGACAGCACGACGGGAACACCCGCCGCGTCGGCGATTTCCATGGCCTTGAGCGTGGCCCGGTAGATGGGAGCGGATTCGTCGCGCAACAGATAGGCCGTGAGCACCAGCGCCGCCGCCTTCTGGACCAGTTCCTCCGGCACGGCCTCGGGCGGCAGATGGTCCATGATGCCCCGGCTGATGCCGAACGTGCGCTCGCCATCGGGCGTCACGAAGCAGAAGGCCCTACCCATCGGCCCATCGCAGGGATGCAGGTGGTTCAAGTCCACGCGGGCGCTGGTGCTGCGGATATAATGAAACGCGTAATCCCCCACGGTCATGTGCCGGGTGATCGCCCCCAGCAGGCAGGCCCGCTCATCCGCCAGCACAGCGTAGTTGTGCAGGGTGTTGCCGATGGACCCGCCGGAGAACTCCCCCCGGATGCGGCCTTCCCGCTTGAGGGTTTCATACAGGTTCTCCACCCGGCCCTCATCGAGGGGAATGGACTGGCCCTTGACGAGTCCCCACTCCTGCAGATGGCGTTCTTCCACCTCGGCCTCGATATCCACCAGCAACTGATCGATTCCCAGGATGTACAGCGGGTAAGGCTCGGCTTCCGTGGCGGCGAACGAGATGCGATCCCGTTCGGTGACGGGGAAGTAATGCTTGTTCTTGCGCTTGCCGGGAAACCGCATGGGAAGGACCTCCCCGCACCGGCGCTCCCGCCGGAAGCGGCGCATCCAACCTGTCCGCAAGAAGCCTCGTTGTCAAGCCTTCCGCCGGCTTTGCCCGCCATTCGGCCCGCAAAACGTGCAAAAGAGCCTTCGCCGCCCCGCCAAGGCCAGCAGGGCGAACAGCCAGAGGGAGCCGGAAAGCCCCCTGCCGCCCGCCTGGCGGCAGGAACAGCCGGTGCCCCTTGCGGAACCGGCGCCGCCGTCGGGATTCCCTCCATCCGGAGATGCGGCATCCGCATCGTTGTCTGCATCAGCGCCGCCATCGCTGGCATCGGGCGTTCCCCCGTCGGAGGCGGCGGTCCCCTTGATGTCTTCGCTCAACGCCCACCCCGGATTCTCCCCTTCGCCCGCATAGGCTCCCCGGAACGTGAAACCGCCCTTGGACGTGCCGTTGAAGTCGCGATCCCAGTCTTCATCCTCCGCGAAAGGCCCCAGATCCAGAGGGGAGCCGGTGCAGGTTCCTGGCAGAGGATAAAAATCCATGTTCCCCAGTTGCACCGTGGGATTCCGGACGAACTGCGCCGCATCGGCCACGGGCAGGAACAAATTGTCCGACTGGGTCGTGGGCGTTCCCGAGAGTCCCGTGTCCGCGAATACCAGGTTGCCGCGCACATGCACGCCCTGGTCCATGGTCCCCGATACGCGGATGCCCACGGTGGCCGCATATACCGTGTTGTTGTACACGCGCGCCGCCCGCAGCGGGAGGTCGTGGTCCTGCAGGATGATGGCCGCCTGCGCCGTATCCACGAACACGTTGTCGTGGATGGACACACGCCCCGAGGCCTGCAGCAACGCCTCGCGGGGATTGTGGAAGAAGAAGTTGCCGTAGATTTCGCTCCAGTCCTCCGACCCGGATCCGCTCGACGGGAATCCGCCCACCAGCAGGTTGGGCCGGTCGCCGCTCGGGCTCGGACGGTCGCGCTTGATGAGCACGTTGTGGCGGATCACGTTGGAGGACGGCTCCACGGGCATGCCCTCGATGGCCGGACGGGGCTGCTGCCACTTGATCTGGATACCGTAGCCCAGCGTGTCCACGATGAGGTTGTATTCGATGAGTCCCGCGAAGAAAGGCGAGGAGCCATCGGAGTTTCCCAGATACATGCCGGTGCCGGCCCCCAGGATCCGGTTGCGCCGGATGATCCAGCCCCAGGTCGGCGTCTTCGTGGAGATGGCCACCGTCTGCTGGCTGGCATCATGGCGCAAAAACGTGCAGTTCTCGATCCGGATGTGATGCACGTGGTTGGCGAGCCCGTCCTTGGCGCTCACCCCGAAGGCGCCTTCCACGCCACCACCGTCCACCACCAGGTTTTCGATGGCGACGTAGGAAGAGTTCCGGATCTCGATCGTGTTGCAGCACGGCCCCGGATCGGCCGTGAAGACGGCCGGCTCTCCGGAAGCCGGACCTCGGATGGCGATCCACGCATCGGGAGTGCCGTCGAGGTCATCGACGGAGAGCAGCGTGGCATACGTGCCGGGCTCCAAGAGCAGCACGTCCCCGGGCCGCAGGGAACGCACCTTCTCCCGGTAGTCGGCCGGCCCGGCGGTGATTTCGGCCGCATGCAGAGAAAGCGGCCACGACGTGATGCACAGGAAGAACAGCAGGGGAAACCAGTGGTGACGTAAACGCATGCCTTGAAATTTGCCCCCGGCTGCGGAATGCGTCAAGGCGAAATTTTCAACCTTGATTTTCGTGAAAACACGGGTATTTTCATTTTTTCGCGGAGGCAAAAACTCATGCGTAATTCCACTTTTTATATTGCAACATTTTTGTCGACTATAATTTTATTTTCTTTTTCATGTACCCCCGCAAAAGAAGACCCGCGCTTCAAAGAAAAATACATCGTGCTTCCGGCCGCGCGGTTCGTGCCGCAGCAATCCACCCCGGTGCGCTATCCCTCCTGCCCCACGGCCGACTACCCGCTGTTCTGCGGGGAAAACCAGGGATGCTGTGGCGAGGGCTTCCCGTTCGGCTGTCCCTCGCAGAGCCGCTGCTACGCCAGCCAGCCCGATGCCGAATGCCCGGGAGCCTGGGTGGAATGCGCGCCGCCGGACGTCCTGATTACCGGCATCGCACCGCACGAGGCCACGCTGCGCCCCGGACAATCCATGGAAGCCTCGGTTTCCTTCAGGCACTGGGGAGCCGCCGCACTGCAGAAATTGATCGTGCAGGTGTCTGGCATCGACGGCGAATTCGAGCAGGATCTCTCGGCCGATGAAATCGCCGCCGGTCGCGTGGTCACCACCATCCGCATCGTGACGGAAAAACCCGACCTTTCCACCTGCCTGCAGGAATGCTCCCGCACGGGCGCCTGCGGCCCCTGCTTCGTATCCACGAAACTTCCCTTCTGGCCCGTGTACTTCCGTCTGGCGGACGAGAGCGGGGGAGCCACGGGCACGATTCTCGAACAACTTTCGCTGGATTACGAGGCTTCTGCGGCTGGAGGCGAATGCACCGATACTTCGCGCTGCTGCACCACCCAGGACTGCGGTGGCATTTCCTGCATTGTCGATGCCATCACCGTGCCCGACTCCTGCGGCCAATGCCCCGCCGGCACCACGCAGGTGGGCATAGACGTGCACTACCACCTCCTGCAGTGTGGCTGCGACGCCTGCAGCGAGTGATTTCCCATTTTTCCATGCCATGCGCCCGCACGCCTTTTCAGCTTTCCTTGGCCCGCATTGTGCGGTAGAAACGGTTCACCTTTCGGGACGAACGACATGGAAAGAAGGGTTCGTCTTCCTCCGAATGCATGCCAGGAGTTTGTCCAATGTTTCAGGTCGAGCATTACGGCGAGTCGAATCTTGGCAAGGTTCGAAAGAACAATGAAGACGCGTGGGGCGCCATCCCCGAACTGAACCTGTTCATCTGCTGCGACGGCATGGGCGGACACGCCGCAGGCGAAATCGCCTCCACCCTCACGGTGGAGGAAATCAAGGCTTTCGTGCGGGAGAACCAGGACCTGATCCTGGCGTTCTGCGACGAGAATGCATCCAACAGACCCGGAAAGCACGAAATCTCCAAGATGCTCGAACAGGCCGTGCAGTCGGCCTGCACCCGCGTGTACCAGGAAGCGCAGGCCGATGACGCCAAGCGCGGCATGGGCACCACCTGCGATGTCCTCCTGCTCACGCCGGAGGTCGGTTTCATCGCGCACGTGGGGGATTCCCGCGTGTACCTGGAGCGCCAGGGCAAGGTGCATCCGCTCACCGAGGACCACAACCTCCAGAACGAGTTGATGAAGCGCAACAAGTACACGGATGAGGAGTTCGAGAAAACGCCCTTCTACGAGCACCGCAACGCGCTCACCCGCGCCGTTGGCGTGTACGAGTCCGTGGAGGTGGACCTGCTCGATTTCTCCGTGCTGCCCGGCGACACGTTCCTGATGTGCACCGACGGCATGTCCCATTACCTGAACCCCTATCTCATCCTCCAGGGGCTCGAACAGCACGAGAGTCCGCAGGACGTCATCCGCGAATTCATCGAAATCGCGCGCAACGGCGGCGGGCACGACAACATCACGGGCGTGCTGGTGCGCGTCCCCGTCTCGACCGAGGCCGCCGCCGAAGCCGCCATCGCCCGGGCGGCGGAAATCAACCTCTCGATCGAAATCCTCAGCCACATCCCCCTGTTCCGCAGCCTGAGCTACCGCGAACTGGTGCGGGTCCACAACATCACCTCCGTGCGGTCCTATGCGCAGGATGAAATCATCGTCAAGGAAGGCGAGGAAGGAACGGAATTCTTCATCATCCTGCGGGGAAAGATCCGGCTGGAAAAACGGGGAAAACTCATCGCCATGCTGCAGGACCGCGAGCATTTCGGCGAGATGGCGCTGGTGGACAAGGAACCCCGAAGTGCTTCCGCCTATGCCGTCGTGCCCACGCGCATGCTGGTGATAAATCGCCGCGATTTCTTCGACATCATCCGCGGCGAACCCACCATCGCAGTCAAATTGCTCTGGAATTTCCTCAAGGTGCTGACCGCGCGGCTGAGGAACACCACCCAGAACCTCTCCACGGCGCTGGAAGCCGAAACCATGGAAGCGGTGGAAGCAGTGGACGAATCGGAAGAAGACGAAAACTAGCCCCCCTTGGAAAAAAAGGAGTTTTCATCATCATGAAACAGTATTTCCGCAAATTGTTGGTGGTCGGGATCCTGGCCGGCCTGGGAGCCTGCGGAAAACCCAAGACGGACACCACCCCCGTGGAAGGGAAGGACGGCAAGGAGGCAAAGGTGGAAAAATCGCCCCAGCAGGAAGCCGACGAGTTCCTGCAGAACTATCAGGCCGAACTGGCCCGGCTGGAAAAGAACAACAACGAGTTGTACTGGAAGGCTTCCATCTCCGGCAAGGACGAGGATTTCAATGCTGCGGGCGCGGCCGAACTGGCCCTGCGCCAGTTTCTCAGTTCACCCGAGAGTTTCAAAAAAATCAAGGAGTTGCTGGCCAAGAAGGATCGGCTGGATCCCCTGACTGCACGCCAACTGGAAGTGGCCTACCTGCAGTTCGCGGGCAACCAGCAGCCCAGGGACGTGCTCGCGAAACTGGTGTCGCAGCAGAAGGAACTGGAAAAGATCAACAGCAACTTCCGCGGAAAAATCGGCGACAAGGAATATCCCAACAACGAACTGCTCCAGATGATGCGCAGGGAAACCGATTCCGCCAAACGCCGGGCCGCCTGGGAAGCGCTCAAGCAGGTGGGCGCTGTCGTGGGGCCCAAGGTGGTGGAACTGGCCAAGTTGCGCAACGAGGCCGCCCGCAAGATGGGCTACGCGAATTTCTGGGACATGCAGATCCGCCTGCAGGAGCACGATCCGGCCACGATCCTGCGCATCTTCGAGGAACTCGAAAAACTCACGGCGGAGCCCTTCCAGAAGGCCAAGGCCCGGCTGGACGCCGAACTGGCCAGGAAATTCAAGGTGAAGCCCGAGGACCTGATGCCCTGGCACTATGACGACCCGTTCTTCCAGGAAGCGCCCCCGTCGGGCGCGGTAGACCTGGACACCTTCTTCAAGGGAAAGAAGGAGCAGGACATCGTGGACATCGCCAAGGCCTTCTTCGCTGGCATCGATCTGCCCATCGACGACATCGTGGAGCGCAGCGACTTCTTCGAGAAGCCCGGCAAGGACCAGCACGCCTACTGCACCACCATCGACCGCGGCGCGGACGTGCGCATGCTGCTCAACATCAAGCCCAACGCCCGCTGGATGGACACCATGCTGCACGAGTCGGGGCATGCCGTGTACTTCAAGTGGACGGACCGCAACCTGCCCTACAACCTGCGCGATTCCGCCCACATCCTCACGACGGAAGGCGTGGCCATGATGTTCGGCGCGCTGGCCAAGAACCCGAAGTGGCTCGGCGAGTTCCTGAAGGTGGATGCCAAGACGCTGGCCGCCAAAGGCCAGGACATTCTCGCGCAGCGGCGCCTGGAACAACTGGTCTTCATGCGCTGGGCCCTGGTGATGATGTATTTCGAAAAAGCGCTCTATGAAAACCCGGACCAGAACCTGAACAAGGTGTGGTGGGACCTGGTGGAGCGCATGCAGATGATCAAACGCCCCGCCATCACATGCAGGGAAAATTACAACGATCTCAGCCCGATCGAAAAGAAATATATGGATGAGCATGCCAAGATAAAACGCGGGAATTGCAATAAAAACAAAGAGTGCGCCAGCGGCGTGGAAATCGAACCGCCTCCCTGCCGCAGCAACCCCGACTGGGCGGCCAAGGTGCACTTCATCATCGCCCCGGTCTATTACCACAACTACGCCCTGGGCGAACTCTTCGCGGCCCAGTTGCGAAAAGCCATCGCCGCGCTGGTGGAGCACAAGGGCCCCATTTCCGAAATCAACTGGAACGACAAGCGCATCGGTGCCTTCCTGCGCGACAAGGTATTCGCCCCCGGCATGAAGACACCATGGGCCAAGTTTGTAGAAGAGGCCACGGGCGCACCGTTTTCTCCCGAAGCCTTCGCCGCCGAGGTGACCCAGTGATGGATCGTACACGGATTTCCGATCAGGTGAACGCGGTGCGCAAGGTGCTGGTGCGGCACATGCCGCGCCGGCACTTCTCCGCCTGGCTCTTGCGCTGGTCCCGCCTGCGCCTGCCCGGGCCGCTGGCGCGCCTGCAGAACGAGTGGTTCGCGCGGCTGGTACACCTGGATCTCTCGGAAGCCGAGTGGAAACCGGCGCAATATCCCACGCTCAACGCCTTCTTCACCCGGAAACTGCGTGCGGACGCCCGTCCGGTGGAAGCCGACCCCCGCACGGCCGTTTTTCCCTGCGACGGCCGCATGGGCGCGTTCGGCCCCATCGATGGCAGCACCCTCATCCAGGCCAAGGGGATCGACTATGATCTTGCGCATCTCCTGATGGATGAAGCCTGGGCCCGGCGCTTCGAGAACGGGCACTTCCTCACCATCTACCTGAGCCCGCGGGACTACCACCGCGTGCACTTCCCCCTCTCCGGGCGCGTGGTGCGCTTTCATCACATTCCCGGCCATTCGGGCACTTCCTATCCCGTCGGGCCCTGGTGCGTCGCCCACATCAAGCGCCTCTACTGCCGCAACGAGCGCATCGTCACCTACGTGGAGACCGAAGCCGGCTGCATGGCCGTCGTGATGGTGGCTGCCGCCGGCGTCGGAAACATGACGCTCTCCTACACTTCCGAGTTTCCACAGAGCGATCGCACGCGCGACTTCGCGCAGGATCTGGATGTGAAGGTCTCCAAGGGCGACGAATGTGGAATCTTTCATCTCGGCTCCACCGTCATCCTGCTCTTCGAAAAATTTCCCTGGCAATTCGAACCCGTCGAACCGGGACAAGTCGTCCGGGTGGGGCGGCCGCTTGGAAAATTTCACTAAAAGGTTGCCTTTCCTCCGGCTTTTCCTTTAGTATTTTTCCACTCCGGGGGTGTCCATGTCCGAGAAAACGCTTTTTTCGGCCGCAGAACTCGAGGCGATTGGAATCCGGCTGGAAACGACCGACCACGCCGAGCCGCATCTGATCCCGCTCCATGGAATGGAAACGGCCGTGCACGGCCAGGAGGATATGCCGCTTTCGGCAGCCGTGATCCTGCCGGACATGGACGCATTCTGGAAAATGGCCATCCATGCGGAAACGCACGAAGAAGTGGCGCTCCTGGAAGAGGACGTGCTCGAGGATTCCGAGGACAGCGTCGAAACGGAAGAAGAGGGAGAAGGAAAGGCTGAAGGCGGGAAAGCCGGCAAACCGCCGAAACTGCCGCCCGTGCCGGCATCCGAGGAAGCCGCCAAGAAGATCCCGCCGCCCGTCCCGGCAGCCGAGGAGACCGCCAAGAAAGCCCCGCCACCCGTGCCGCCCAAACTGCCCGATGCGCGGCCGGCGGAACCCAACTGGAGCGATTCGTTCTTCGACGACGACTACGTTTCCACGCTGGACCCGCCGCATCCCAAGAAGACGCAGTACGAGGTGGAATTCCTGTATTCGCAGTTGGGGCTTTCACCGGGCATGAAGGTTCTGGATGCGGGCTGTGCGGATGGCCGCCATGCCATCGGGCTGGCCACACGGGGCGTGCAGGTCTCGGGCATCGACACATCCGTTGCATTCCTGCTGGCCGCCAACCAGATGGCGCAGGAAGCCGGCCAGAGCGCAACCTTCATCAAGAAGGACATGCGGGAATACGTCCCTGCCTCCCCCCTGGATGCCGTCATCTGCTTCGGCGGCACGTTCGGCTATTTTTCCGATGCCGAAAACGCCGACCTGTTGCGCCGCTTCGCCTCCTGGCTCGTCCCCGGCGGCAAATTGCTGCTGGAAGTCATGCACCGCGATTACGTGGTGAGCCAGTTGCCCTCCCGCATCTGGTGGGAAGGCAACGGCTGCATGGTCATGGACGAATGCTATTTCCAGTATGCCGACGACCGCCTCCTCGTGAAGCGCAACGCAGCCTTCGCCACCGGCAAGCAGCGCAACTACCAGTTGACCATCCGCGCGTATACCCTGCGGGAAATCAGCGATCTGGCGCAGTCCGCCGGCTTCCGGATCCTTTCCGTCTCCGGCAGCATCTACACGCCGCGCGCGTTCACCGGCCAGTTGAGCCCCTCCATCATCCTGGTCCTGCAGAAATGACCCGTCAGCCGTGATCCGGGCCCGTTCCCCGGATCAGGATCGTATCGCGCTCATAGAAGGCGCTGCGTTCGGGGTAATCGATGTTGTAGTGGAGCCCGCGGCTCTCCTGGCGGCCGCGCGCGCCCGTGAGGATGAGATCCGCCACCAGCGCCAGATTGCGCAACTCGATCAGTTCGGGCGTGATGAGGAATTTCCAGTAGTACAGATGGATTTCCTCCCGGATGAGGCGGATGCGGGAGGCCGCCCGGGCCAGGCGCTTGTCGGAGCGCACGATGCCCACGTAGTTCCACATGGTGCGGCGGATTTCCTCCCAGTTGTGGGACACGACCACCCCCTCGTCGGAGGATACGGCCTGCCCGGACCGCCAGGGAATCAACCGGGGCGGCCGGATGCGCACGCACTCCCGCACGGCCGCCGCCGCCCGGCGTGCGAACACCAGCGCTTCCAGCAAACTGTTGGATGCCAGGCGGCAGGCCCCGTGCAAACCCGTATGGGCCACCTCGCCAATCGCGAACAATCCCGGCACATTGGTGCGCCCATCGGCGTCCGAAACCACGCCGCCGCAGGAGTAGTGGGCGGCCGGCACCACCGGAATGGGGTTTTTGCGCATGTCCACGCCGAACTCCAGGCAGCGGGCGAAGATATTGGGAAAGCGCTTCTGCAGGAAATCCCCATCCAGATGCGTCATGTCCAGAAACACGCAATCATCGCCCGTGCGCTTGAGCTCGTTGTCGATGGCCCGCGCCACGACGTCGCGCGGGGCCAGATCCGCCCGCGGGTGGTACGCCGGCATGAACGCCGTCCCGTCGGCGCGGCGCAGGATGCCGCCTTCGCCCCGCAGCGCCTCCGAGATGAGGAAACCCTTGGCCTGCGGGTGGAAGAAGCACGTGGGATGGAACTGGTAGAATTCCATGTTGGCCACGGCCGCTCCCGCCCGGTACGCCATGGCCACGCCGTCGCCCACGGCGGTATCGGGATTGGACGTCACCAGGTAGACCTTTCCGGCGCCGCCCGTGGCCAGCACCGTGGCCCGCGCCAGGATGGTGTCGATGCGGGCGCTTTCCACGTCCATCACGAAAGCGCCGAAGCAGGCGTTCTGGCTGGTATACTTGGCCATGCTCAGCAGATCCACCGCGAAATGGTTCTCGAGAATGCGCACGTTGGACAGGCTGCGCACCTTCTTTTCCAGGTGCTCCATGAGCGCCACTCCGGTGAAATCGTCCGCATGGACGATGCGCCGGTGGGAGTGCCCGCCTTCCATGCCCAGGTCCAGTTCGCCGTTTTCCTTGCGGTTGGCCGGAAATCCGAGATTTTCGATGAGATCCCGCACGCAGGATGGGCCCTCCTGGACCACCATTTCCACGATGTCCCGATGGCACAGGCCCGCGCCCGTCTCCAGCGTGTCCTGCACGTGGCTGGCGGGCAGATCGTCCATACCAAGCACGGCGGCGATGCCCCCCTGCGCATAATACGTGCTGCCATCGCGGATGCGCTTTTTTGTGACAATTGTCACCGAACCATGGGCGGCGGCCTGGATGGCGAAGTACAATCCAGCAATGCCGGAACCGATGACGAGATAATCCGTTTCAATGATCTGGGAATCGAAAATGCGCGGCAATTCGAGTGTTTCTCCTTCGGGCGGGGACGCTACCACCCCCCCGGTCTTCCGTCAATGCCTCCGCAGGACCCCGGCAGGCGTGGGAAATTTTGCGTTTTTTCCCCGGTTGGCGTTTCATGGGGGGCCATGAAGACGCGTCCGATGCCTCTTTCGCCCCCCCTGCCCCCTCCGCCGGAGATTCCGTTTCCGGCAATGCCCCGGGAGGATGCCATGCCCCCCAAAGACACGCCTTCGCCCCGCCGGAAAAAACGCCGCGGGTTCGGAACCCTGGCGGTTTCCATCGTGGCGTTCGCCGCTTTTTCGGCCGGCCTGGCCTGGGCGGTGGACTCCTTCCTCTCCCGCCGTTCACCCGCCGGCGGACCGGCCGCGGGCTTCCGGAACGCGCCGGCAGGCCGCAATGCCAGACCGGCAGGAGCGCCCGCCGAAACGCCAAATGGCGCCGGCGACCGCACGGTGCAGGTAGCGGCCCCCGTCATTCCCGAGGACACGGACATCCCCGAAGGCATGCGCGTGCATGTCGCCAAGGACGGCCAACTGATACCCCGGCGCATTTCCGATGTGGAAAAATTCGGCTATTTCATCGTGGACCTGAGCGACGACGCGGTCCCGTTCATCTTCAGCGAAACGGCCGAGGCTCCCAACCGCTACCGCAAGACGTTCGTGGACGTGGCCAACGACCGCACGGACGAGCGGGGAGAACCCCTGCCCGAAGGCCGCCACAACTTCGTGGAACTGTTCGGCATCCCTCCGAGCCTGTCGGTGGTGGCCCGGCGCTTCCAGGAAGACGAGAAGAAGGAGTGCTTTTCCAAAATCGACTACGAGTTCTTCCGCAAGAGCCGCCTGAGCGTCTCCGATACGCAGTCCACGGCCATCCGGGAGGAATTCGAGCAGTTGCAGGCCGAACTCGATCGCGCCCGCAAGAAGACGGGCAAGGATGCGGCGCAACTGGCCAGGACCAACGAATATGCCCTGCTCGTGAAGAAGTACAATGCGGCTTCCGCGAAACTGACCATGATTGCCGAAGCCCAGAAGCGCCTGGCCTGCGAAGGGCTCCTGGACAAGCACACCCCCGGCGTGCTCTCCGCCGCCACCGTCAAGGCCATCCGGGACTTCGAGCACAAGCACATGATCTTCGGCTGGGGCATCCTTTCGGGGGATACCCGGGCGGGTTTCGGCCGCACGCCCCTGGAAAACAACTTCGCCACCCTGCGCCGCGTGCTGGAAGCCCGCGTGACCTGGTCGCTGGGCATCATCGAGGACGGCTCCGTCAATGGCGTGAAGGAACTGCCCGACACGTGGAAGGACAAGGAAGGCAAGGAGCACAAGGTCCGCAACCTCGTAGACGAATACACGACGCTGCTGATGCGGGAGATGGGCGTGGACACGCCGGAGAAGGCGCGCGCGTTCTTCCTGAAGGCCGACCCGCGGGACTTCGCCTCGCTGCGGGTGGCGTTCGCCGGGCCGCCGCTGCCCGAGTATTACCAGAGCGACATGGATTTCTCCGTGGTCATCGACCGCGGCGACGTGTACTACGACGCTCCCTTCGACGCCGCGGGCAACGCACGCTCCCAGCCGGTGTTCCGGCGCCCCCGCACCATCCTGTACATCGAGTACCTGGGACAGAAGATTCCCCTGGTGCGCTACGGCACCACCATCGGCGGCTGGCGCCGGGAATTCAGGGATGGCCGGGAATATCTCGCCTACAAAGGCTCCGATGTGGGCCCCCGCATCTGGAAGGACATCTATGCCGCGCCCGTGTGGATTCCCCCGGCCACCACGCCGCCCTCGTCCCTGCTCAAGCGGGAGAAAATCGACAACCGCTGGGTGACCCGCGTGAACACCGAGGAGATGGGGCCCTCCTACGCCTCGGCGTACGGGCTGGTGGCCGCCGTGCATATCCGCAGCACCGACGACAACGGGCGCCCCATCTGGCAGGACAACGGCATCCGCTCGCACGGCTCGGTGGACTACATGTCCATCATGCGCTCCTTCTCCCATGGCTGCCACCGCCTGCACAACCACCTGGCGATCCGCCTGTTCTCCTTCATCCTGCACCATCGCGCCCACGAACGAGTGGGGCAGACGAAACTGCGCTACAACAAGAAGTTTTCCGTCGGCGGGCAGAACTACCAGGTGCTGCTGGACACGCGCGGCTACCAGTTCTCGCTGCGCCGCCCCATCCCGGTGATGGTGGAGGAAGGCCGCATCCTCGGAAAACTGAAGGAGCCCTACAAGGGGCTTCTGCCCATTCCGGGGCACGTCTACGACCCCGACGACCCCAACCTCAAGGAGAACGTGACCGTGGACCCGGCGGATCGGGCTGGCCCCGTGTCCGGAGATCCCGAAGGCGCCGACGCCGCCGACCTGCCGCAACTGCCCCCGCCGCCGCCCGCACGCCGCTAGTCGGGTCCGCCAAACCAGCTTTGGCCCAGAGTCCGCTCCCAGTGGACACCAGAACCCAGCTTTGGCCCAGAGTCCGTTCCCGGTGAACACCGGAACCCAGCTTTGGCCCAGAGTCCGCTCCCGGTGGACACCAGAACCCAGCTTTGGCCCAGAGTCCGTTCCCGGTGAGCACCGGAACCCAGCTTTGGCCCAGAGTCCGCTCCCGGTGGACACCGGAACCCAGCTTTGGCCCAGAGTCCGTTCCCGGTGAACACCGGAACCCAACTTTGGCCCAGAGTCCGTTCCCGGTGAACACCGGAACCCAGCTTTGGCCCAGAGTCCGTTCCCGGTGAACACCGGAACCCAGCTTTGGCCCAGAGTCCGTTCCCGGTGAACACCGGAAGCCAGCCTTGGTCCAGAGTCCGTTCCCGGTGGACACCGGAAATCAACGGTATTCCCCGCCGCCCGGCTGCCGACGCCGGGTGCATCGATTTCACATCGAAACACGTTCGCGCTTCCGGCTGCCACCCGGCCAACATCCGAACATTTCCGTCCCCCGCCGCCGCAGAGCCTGCACCCGCGAAACCCGCGGCCAGGAAAGTCCGCCGCCGAAAAAAATCCGCCTTCCCCTTGATCTTCCACAGGCTTTCCCGTTACAACCGCAGCTGCGCGAAAGGGGGAATTCATGAAAATCCTCTTCTGGGCCACGCATCTGAATGGCGAAATCCTCAACTACCTGCGCTACGAACAGGCGCGCCGGAAGCACGACCTGCTCCTGGCCTACGATCGCTGGGACCGGTTCCAGGGCGAGGCCTGCCAGACCCTGTGGCCGCTTTCGGTGCGCGTGGTGGGCCGCCGCACCTGGCGGGATCACCTGGAAATCCAGCGTTTCGGCGCCGACGTCGTGGTGGTGGACAACCATCTTCCGCCGCTGCCGGTGGCCCGGAAGATATTCGTGATCTGGCACGGCTATGGATGGAAAGGCCCCCAGGACCGGGCCGAATTCGCCACCTTCTTCCGGCAGTGCGAGCGGCTCACGGGCCCCATCGACGCGCCCAACCCGCGTTTTTTATGGAAAGCCTATGGTCCCCTGGACGAATCCCAGCGCATCGAGCGCATGGAACTGCCACCGTCCAACATCCGGCAACTGGGCATGGCGGCCGCCGACGACTTCTTCGTGCGCACGCTCGACCGGGCGGCCGTGCAGCCCTTCTACACCGTGGACGTGAAACGGCCCACGCTGCTGTTCGCCCCCACCTGGCACTACGATGAAGTGTTCCACCACTGGGGCGGAGACGCCCGGATGCTGGACGCCCTGGGAGATTTCGTGGAAAAGCGCGGGGTCAACCTGGTCATGCGCATGCACGACCGCAGGCGCTACGCCCCGGAAACGCTGGCCCGCGTGGATGCCTGGGCGGCCGCCCACCCCGGCGTCATGCTCAAGTACCACGACGAATGGGAGGACAACACGGTGGACCTGATGCTGGCCGACGTGCTGCTGACGAATTTCTCATCCATCGCCAATCCCTACTATGCATCGGGGAAACCCAGCGTGCACATCTATCCCCTGAGCCCGGAAGTGGAAGAAGTCCAGTGGCGCCGCCTGCAGACCGGCGGCGTCGATGCGGGCCGGAAGATTCGCACGCGGGACCTGTGGAAACTGGATCTCACCGAAAACGGGGGCGATCTGGCCCGCACGCCCGAGGAGATGTTCGCCCAACTCGACGCCGCGCTGGCCCATCCGGACGTCCACCGGGAACGCGCGCGCCGCTTTCTGGACACCTACATCTTCGGCTGCGACGGGCACACCTGCGAACGCATCGGAAGTTTCATCGACGAGTGGGCCGGCGATGACGGTTCCGGGTGGCATTGGCCGCCAGCCGCGCAACTGCTGCGCCCTGCCGTGATGCGGGGCTGGCTGCGCACGGCACAGCACGAATGGCAGACCCGCAGACGGAAGTAGCCGCCCCCCGGAACCTTCCCGCAGAAACCAGTTTTTCCCTTTGCCTGAGGGTTGCTCCGCCCCGGAAGCCGAATCCGCCCGCGGACAAGAAAGGCACCGCCGTGGACGCCCGGCTTGCGAACCGCAGATTTTCGTTTTCGAATTCCCGGTCAAAAAAACAGCAAAAAGCCGCCTGCGAGGGCGATTCCGGCTTTGATCAACCCCGCATCCCAGACAGGTGGGTCCCACAATAGCCGACGCCTGCTTCTCCTCCACCTTGACGAGGAGCTTGCGCGGTTCGGCCAGCGGCAGAACCCGGGGTTGACGCGTTGGGGATGAACATGTGTCCGGCTGTCGCGTCCCGCAGACGGCAAAATTTTTATACCGGGAAGTTCGGGAGGATTCAAGAACGGTTTTCGGTTTCTCAGGAGGGCCGTGGCCTGCGGGCGAAGAACAGCACGGAAAACAGGTGCCCGGCCAGCATCGACGCCAGGCGGTCGCGAAAAGCCGAAGGCAGGAAAGACGCGCTGCAGCAGTCGCATTCCTCGCCAGCGTCGAAGGCCTGCCCCAGCATTTCGCGGATCTGCACCGTGGAATACGCCTTCAGGTCCAGCACCCGCGGATTCTCGAATCCCGCCCGGCGCATGGCGTCCAGCAGGCCGTCCACGCTTTCGGCGCCGCCGATGCAGGCCGAAACCGCCTGCAGGCTGTTTTTCGCCCACGGCGGCAGTTCGTCGGCGCAGATGTCGGCGAACACCAGCCGGCCGCCGGGCTGGAGCACCCGGAAGATTTCCGCGAACACGCGTTCCTTCTCGGGACTCAGGTTGACGACGCAATTGGAGATGACGCAATCCGCCAGGGCATCCGGCAGCGGCATGCGCTCCAAAGTCCCCTGCACCAGTTCGAAATTCCCGATTCCCGCATCAGCGAGGTTCCTGCGGGCCGCCTCCAGCATGGCGCCGGTCATGTCCAGCCCCACCACCCGGCCCGCCGGCCCCGTTTTCCGCGCCGCCGCCAGCAGATCCCGGCCCGCGCCGCAGCCGACGTCCAGAATGGTTTCCCCGGGGGCGATGCCGGCCGCATCCACCGGGTCGCCGCAGCCCCAGGAAGGAATACCGGCATCGGTTTCAGACAGGTCCCCGCCCGAAGGCACGCAGCAGGAAGAGGCCGCCCCCGTACAGCACGAGGAAGCCGGGCCGCAGGACGTGCAGGAACCGAGCGCCCGGGCGTAGGACTCCGACACGCGCTGCCGGACCTGGTCGGCATCGGGCTTCCAGATGACCTCCAGACGTTTCTGCAGTTCGGCCGCCGTACGGAAGAACGCGTTGAGCCGGGCCGCTTCGTCTCCCTGCACGGCCGCCGGGTCGTCGAGCCCCCAGTGGATGCGGCGGGCCTTGCCCAGAAACAGCGGGCAGGCTTCCTCGGCGCACAGCGTGATGACCGTATCCACCAGGGAAGGATCGATGGAATCCACGTGCTTGGAAAAATGCCCGGACACGTCCACACCCATGGACTGCAGCACCCGCATGGCTTCCGGACGGGGCGATGTGGGCTCGCTTCCGGCCGAGAAGATGCGCACGTCCGGGGGCGCGAGAAGCCGGGCGATGCCTTCGGCCATCTGGCTGCGCGCGGAGTTGGCCACGCACAGGAAAAGCACGCCCCGGGGATTGAGAGCCCGCAGCAGGGCGGCCTCCAGAAGCCAGCGCGCAGGAACGCCCGTTCCCCCCTCGTACGAACGGCAGGACAGGGAGACGGTACCCACCGGCCCTTCGATGTCGCGCCCATCGATCTGGATGGAGGGGGAACCGAAAATCCCGTGGTCCAGCGCCTCCCGGAAACTGCCGAATGCCACGCGCCGCACGCGGGCATCCGTGATGCCCAGATCGGCCAGGACTTCCTGCAGCCGCGTCCAGGCCGCCTCGGCATGGGGACAATCATGAGTGAAATAGAAATCGATGTTCATGAGAAAATTCCTTTCCTGGTGAAATCATGGCGCAGAAGCCTGCGGTGCGGAAAACCACCCCCGGGTGCGCAGGCACACGCGCACCAGCGCCAGCATCACGGGCACCTCGATGAGCACGCCCACCACGGTGGCCAGCGCCGCTCCCGAGGAAAGCCCGAAGAGCAGGGTCGCCGTAGCGATGGCCACCTCGAAATGGTTCGATGCGCCGATGAGCGCCGACGGGGCGGCGTCTTCGTATTTCAGGCCGATTTTCTTCGCGGCGAAGTAGGTGATGGCGAAGATGAGGCAGGTCTGCAGGAACAGGGGGATGGCAATCCACAGGATGGTCAGCGGATTGCCGGCGATGACCTCGCCCTTGAAGGAGAACAGGAGCACCAGCGTGACCAGGAGCGCCACGATGGTGATGGGGGAAAGCCAGTGCAGGAACTTTTCATCGAACCATTTCTCGCCCCAGATGCGCAGGATGAGCTTTCGTGAAAAATACCCCGCCACCAGGGGCAGCGCCACGTACACGGCGATCGACAGCAGCAGCGCCTCCCAGGGGACGGGGATGCGGCCCACGCCCAGCAGGAATCCGCCCAGCGGCCCGTAGAGCAGCAGCATGGTCAGGGAGTTGATGGCCACCATCACCAGCGTATGCCCCGGGTTGCCACCGGAGAGGTGCCCCCAGACGAGCACCATGGCCGTGCAGGGCGCGATGCCCAGCAGGATGCAGCCCGCCAGATACGAGCGCCACAGGGGCACGGCCAGCATCTTCACGCCGTCGTGCAGCACCACCGTGCCCACGCCATGGGTCTGCCCCGGCTCCAGGTTCACGCCCAGCGGCATCTTGACGTAATCCACCGCATCGGGACCGATGAATCCCAGAAACAGCGTGCCCAGGAAGAACAGCGCGATGGCATACATGGTGAAGGGCTTGACGGCCCAGTTCACGAACAGGGTGAGCCCCACGGGCTTGATGCTCCTGCCGGCGCGCACCACCTCGCCGAAATCGATCTTCACCATGATGGGGTACATCATGAAGAACAGGCAGATGGCGATGGGAACGCTGATGATGGGGGCGCCCTGCACGGAAATGCTCATGCCGTCGAGCGTCCGGGCCACGCCCGGGGCGATTTTCCCCAGGGCGATGCCGGCGCCGATGCACAGGAGCACCCACACGGTGAGATATTTTTCAAAAAATCCCAGTTCCTTCGGTTTTTTCGTGATGCAGGCCTCGGTGGCGGTCATGGGGACTCCTCTCCATGGAAAACGGTCTGCGTGCAGGCGTTTTCCAGTTGTTTCCTCCGGTTCCATTCCTCCATGCGTTTCTGCAGGCCGGCCGTCCAGAGCGAGGCGATCAGTTCCCGGTTGCCCGCCAGGATGGCCGCGGCCGGCGCCGGCGGTTCCGGGTGGATCCGGTAATACATCCAGGTGCCCTCCCGGCGGTCCTGCAAAAGCCCCGCATGCAGCAGATAGCGCAGATGCCGGCTCGCCTTGGATTGCGTGATGCCGCACACCTGCATCACGTCACACACGCACACTTCCCCGGCCTGCAGGATCATCGCCAGGATCTGCAGGCGTGTTTCATCCGAAAGCGCCTTGAAAACACTCGCGTGAAACTTCATGTTCGCCGCTCCCGGCCCGATGTATAACCGGATAAGCGGTTATATGCAACAGGCGGGAGGAAAAAAGTCGGTTTCCTTTCGGTCAGATTTCGATTTCTGAACCGTCTGGATTCGATGAGATTCGAACTTCACCCCCACGAAAGCGGCATTCTGGCGATTGAAAAAACCCTGACCGTTTTTCGGCCCCACCCAAAACCATATTGAAATCGATAATAAAATTATATTTTATGATTTTTATTTATTTATTATCGATCGTTGGCTTCGTTCGCACGGGAATGCCGGCACGAAATGCCAGGATTCTTCTCGGCAAGCAGCCGGATGGCATCCATCGGAAGGGGCTCCAGGCGGCCATCCTCCAGCAGCCAGAAACAAAAGGCATCCCCGCTCACGTCTGCTTCCCCCGAACCGCTCTCGCCCTCCCCTTCCTGCGAATGCGCCGATTCCGCATCATCTCCAGCGGGAACATCATCGGACGGAGATGGCCGCACGATCAGCACGACGCCGTTCATGGCGCCCGGAAACTCCATGAGGTTCAATTGAACGCCGGCCTGCGGAGCCAGCCCCGGCGGCGGCGTCTCCAGGCGCACGGGATGGGCGCGCCCCGGCCGCAGCCACAGCAGGAGATCCCCGTTTTTCCAGGCGAGACCCGGCCAGTCCGAGCGCAACGGATGGCTTTCGGCGCGCGCGTGGAGGAGAAATCCATCCTTTACGGAATGCGCCTCGACGAAGCGCAGCCTCCCGTCCGACCACAGGGGAATCACCGCCACGGCGGCCTTCTGTCCGTCCGCGGGCCATGCCGTCACCAGGCAGGCCGAGACCGGGGGACCCTCCCCGCTTCCGGCTTTCTGCGGCTCCCCTTCCGGCCCCGAGGGTTCCCCGAAACCCCGAACGGGGGGAAGCCGCTCCACGAGGAACACGAAGGCATCCGCAGGACGGGGCGATTCCTCCCGAGCGGACGGCGCCACGACGGCCACGCGCCCCCAGCCGCCGCAGACTGCGGGCAGGGGCAGGCGCAGACGGGAAAACAGGGTGGGCATCCAGACGGGGCGCTCCCATTTCTGCGCCCGCGCCATGCGTTCCTGCAGGCGGGCGATCCAATCGCGGGCCGTCTCGGGGGAAACGGCTTCGGACAGGAGCATGCCGGGCGGCTCGGTCCTGTCCTGCGGCGCGGCGGAAGTCTTCGGAATGGGCGCGGAAGAGGCGCAGGCGGAAAACAGGAAGGCAAGAACTACGAAGCCGATGCGATCCATGCCGAGTCGAACCCCGAATCGCCCCGGTTTCATTCCCGCGTTCCACATGATGCAGACACCGTCCTTCCCGCCACGGGTATAGGGCATGCGCGGCGCTGGCGCAAGGCTCAGCGCGGCTCCACGGCCGCCTCCTGCGGCACGCGGGCGGGGATGTCCCGATCCCGGGCCGGATCGATGAGCATGAAGAGCGTGGCGGCGGCGAACAAGCCGGTCGCCATGAAAAACGCCGGCCGGTAGCCGAACGATTCCAAGACGGCCCACCCCAGGAGGGGACCGAACAGGCTGCGCACACCCGTGAGCGTCACGTGGACACCTTGATAGAGACCTGGTTCAAAATTTCCGGAAAACCGGATGGAGCCGATGTTCCAGGCGATGGAAATGCCCGTCATGGCCACGGACTGGATCGCATAGGCCAGCATCACGGCGCCGGCGGCGCCGAAGGGCATGAATCCGGCCACCGCCAGCACGAGCGGGAACCCCAAAAGGACCAGGAATGAAATTCCGGTGAAACGGAAGGGATTGGTGCGGTCGAACCACAGGCCGGCCATGGGGGACAGAAGCCACAGGGCCGATTGCCCCACCACCTGGCGGGAGAAGGAAATCACGGAATAATCCAGATGCAGTTCGCGCACGAGATACAGGGGAATCACGGGGGTGAGCATCAAAAAGCCCAGCCCGTAAATGATGAAGTTGCGCTCGAAGCGCAGGAAGTCCGCGTCGCGGCCGAGCACCTCCCGCACGCAGGCGGCGGTGGCGCGCAGGTGCCGCCACAGGGAAGCGTCCGCGTTTCCATCGGCGGGCGGCTCCAGACCGGCCAGCAGGCGGGTGGAGACGAGCGCCAGCAGCGCGGCTCCCCACAGCAGCGGGACATGGAAGCGCTCATCGAAGTCCAGCAGCAGCCCCGTGAGCACGGCGGCGCCCATGCCCGCCAGGATCTTCAGGCTGGTGGCCCACCCGTAGAGGCGCCCGAGATTCTGCGACAGATGGCGGTCGTAGAGACGGTTCATCACGGGCGGGAGGATGGTGTTGAGCAGATGCACGGCGAACACGGCCGCGATGAACGTGGGAACACGGGGATACAGCGGATAGAGGAACAGGGGCAGCGTGCAGGCCCATCCCATGCGTGACAGCCGGCGGCGAAAAACGTTTCCGGCGCCGAGCCAGCGCACCAGGGGCAGGGAAAAGATGAGGCTCGCGTTGAGCAGGAACATCAGGACGGCGACCCCGGCCGTGGATGCATGCAGGGCGCGGGCGGCGATGACGTCGGCGTTGGCGAAGACGCCGAAGGCGATGCCATTGCAGAAGTAGATGGCGAGGCTCCAGAGGAATATGGTCCGTCCAGGAAATGGGGCCATGAACGAATGCCTTCCGGCGGGAAAACGCGAAAGCCAGGATCAGGAGGGACGCGGACGGCGGCGGCCCAGCCACAGGAGGGCCGGCAGCAGCAGCAGGAAATACCGGTTTTCGCCATCCCCGGCGGGCGCCGCCTGGCAGCCGCCCTTCTTGCTGGACTTCCTGCCGCCGTCCATGGGCGTGCAGTACGCCAAGCGCCCGTGCATCACGCAGTTGTGGTACGACGGGCAGATGTTGTCATAGCGGCTGCACTGGGACATGCACCGGAAGTCGCCGCCGCCGGCATCTTGGCATGAAAGCCCTGCGATGCAGGTGTCCCGGGAAGAGCACCTGTCGCCCAGGGCGCGCCCGCCCGCGAGTTTGCAGAACTGGCCGCCCGACATGTCCATGGTGCACACCGAGCCGTCCACGGGACACGTTCCGCCGTCGGCGCACGGAGTAGCGCAATGCAAAAATCCTCCACCGAAATCCACGCACTTGCGGCCGCCGGCGCAGTCGGCATCCACCGCGCAGGGGTCGCCATCCTCGCCGGGCTCGCCGCGCACGCAGGTGCCGAAGACGCAGTGGTAGGACTGGCCGCACGGTTGCGTGTCGGAGCAGGCCACCGTGCAATACCCGTGCTGTCCCATGATGAAGCAGTTGCCGCTCGTGCACTGGGCGGCGGTCTCGCAGGGCTCGCCGAGGTTCCGCCCGCCGGCCGGAGTGAGGAATTCTGGATTGCAGGCGCCGCAGGTCTCCGCTGCGGACGCACACACCTCGTCGGCCAGGCAGTCGTCGGAACCCGGACGGCAGGGGCTCAGGCAGCGCTTCACCCCGTCGGCCGCGAGCCGGCAGAACGCGGTCTCGCACTCGGTGTCGGAATTGCACGGATCCCCGAACGCCTTCACGCCGGGGCCGCCCGGCGAGCAGATGGCCTGGCCGCAGCCGATGACCCTGCAGTAGAAGCCGGCGCCGCAGGAATTCATCAGTTGCATGGGATCGCAACTCTTCATGCACCGCTTGTCGGTGCCCTGCTGCAGGCACACGCCGTTCTTGCATTCCCAGTCGAAGTCGCAGGGGTCGCCCTCGTTGGAGCAGGCATCGTCCACGTAGCCGTTGCAGTCGTCGTCGACGCCGTTGCCGCATTCGTCCTCGTTCGCCACGGGCGCGCAGTAGCCGGCCGCCTGCATGACCTCGCGGATGATGTCCAGGTGTGCCGGAATGAAGGTGCCGATGGTGATGCCGGCGTATTCCCCCGTGCAGTCGTCGGAGCCGCGGGAAGTCACGCCGATGAGCTTGAGTTCGGGCGTGAAGATGGGCCCTCCCGAGTCGCCGTGGTTGGCGCCCCGGCCCTGCGTGGCGAAATCGCCGTTGGCCGTCACCCAGCCGATGAAGGTGTCCTCGGTGCGCAACTTGACGCCGGCATGGTTGGTCTGCCCGCAGATGCTCTCGCCGTAGCCGATGATGGTCAACTGCGTCTGCCCGATGGAGAGGGCGTGCTCCCCGGTGGCCGAAACCACGTAGGAATAGGGCGTGGCGATGTTGGACGGCACGCCCTCCGTGAGCGTCAGCAGCGCGATGTCCTGATCCTCGATGGTGTTGCCCGGGTACGTGCGCACGGAAGACACCCGCGTGGAGTACACGATGTTGTACATGCTCGGCCCCACGTGGATGCGGAATCCCGACACGGGATAATTGAATCCGCTGTCCAGATCCCGCACGCAGTGTTTGGCCGTGACCACGATCTTCGGGGCGATCAGCGTGCCCGTGCACATGTAGCCGTAGGTATGCTCGATGAGCACGACGCCCGGCTGGCCGGGTTCGGAGTAGCCACCGTTGATGAAGGGCATCAGCGCGGGCTCCTCCCCGTGGGTGCAGGCCGCGGCGGCGAAGGTCATGGAAAGGGCGAGCAGAAGGTACCGGAACGTCTTTCGGGTCATGGCGGACTCCTCGAAGCAGGGAAACGGGGTTCGCGAAGGCGGCGGGAAAAGCCGGGCTCCTCAGGAAGGCCGGGCGGCCGTGAAGGCGGGGGCCACGGCGAGAACCAGCCCGGATTCCCGCTCGAGGAGTTCTACTCCAGTTTGGGCGCAAAGGGCAACCAGTCGTTCGTCGGGCCGGTCGATTTTCATCCCGGCGCGCGAGAAGGCCACGTGGATGCGATCCCCCTGCCGGACCGCGGAAAGCCGAAGGGGCCGATCCCCGGCCGCCGTGGCCGCGGTTTCCAGCGCCAAAAGCAGCAGCAGCAGGAACAGCGCGGGCGGAGCCTGCACGGACAGCCCCCCCGGCTCGTCACCGTCATCGAAGGTGATCGGGATCACGCGCTTGAAACGGTTGTGCGCCAGGTTCATGGCATGCTGGATGAACGTCGGCACATCCAGTTCGGCGGGGTCTTCCAGGAAGCGGGATCCGCAGAAATAGGAGAGCGCCTTGAGATGCCCGTTGATGCGCTCGCTGGCGCTTTCCATGTCCGCGAGCGCCTCCAGCATCATGTCGGCGTCGGGCTGCGTGCCCTGCTCCTTCCACGCCGAAACGTCGTCCCTCGTGATCGACAGGTTCATGATGATGGCGCCCAGCGGGTTGTTGATTTCGTGAATGATGCCCGGCAGGAGATCGGCGAGCATCTGGTCGCGAATCGTGCGCAGTCTTTCTTCCATGGCTATTCCCCCGTGGGAATGTCTCCGGCCCGTCCGGAGCATCCCTGCATACCACAATCGGCACTTCACGGAAAAATTTTTGCGGGTTCGGCATGCATGGGGTAAAGGTTTGACATGAACGACACGTCTTCCCGTCCGCTTCCCTCCCCTTCGCGCGGCATTCCGGGCCTGCGCCGAGGCTCCTCCGCAACGGCCTGGAGCCTGGTGCTGCTGTGCTGGATGGCATTCCCTTCCAGTTCCCGCGCGCAACCGGCCATGGGGGAGATTGCAGATGAGAAGACGGCTCTGCAAACGCCGGAAGTCCCGCCGCCCGGAACGCAGGAAGCCGCCGCCGACCCTGGAGAACCGGCTCTTGCGGATTCGTTCCCGCTGGCGGGGTCCAAGTTGCAGGTATCGCGGCTCTTCCCCGCCGTTTCGGGATCTGCCCGGCTGGCGGCGGCCCACGCGGAGTTCACGTCCGGACAGCCCGGTGCGGCCCTCGACGAACTGGCACGGCTGCCGGGAGCGTCGGGCGCGCGCGCGCGATTCTGGAAATTCCTGCTGGCCGTGCGCTCTCTGCAAATCGGCGATGCCCTGAGCGCCATGCAGATGCTGCGCACGGATTTCCCGCAACTTCGCGACTGGCTGGTGCTCCAGGCCGCCCTGGCCCATCTGGCCGCAGGCAACGTGGAAGAGGCGCGTGCCCTGGCCCAGGTGGTGGAAAACGGGCCCTATACCGTCGAAGGGCTGCGTCTCCAGGTCGAAACGGCCCGCCGTTCGCAGGATTTCATCGCCATGGAAAAATGGCTGAACCGCCTGGCCGGTCTGCAACTGCCCCGCCTGCAGGAAGCCGCCGTCCGCCTGGAACTGGCGAAACTGCTGATCCGCCGCAAGGCCCCTGCGCAGGCGTGGAAAATCTATCTGGCCCGGGTATGGGGCGCCGTCCCACAGACACAAATGTCCCGGGAAGCCGAGGATGCGGCCGTTTCGGCCGGAGCCGGAAAAATCGCCGACTGGGCCCCGTGCGCGCAGAAAATCGAGCGGGCGCGTCGGCTTTCGGACCTGCAACTGCACGACGCGGTGGTGGAAACGCTGGCATCGGCCGCCGACTGCAGCCGCGACGAGAAATGCGAGGCGCTCTACTGGCGCGGCCGCTCCCTCTCCTTCCTGAAAAAGCGCCGGGATGCCGCCTCCGTGCTGGCCAAAGCCGTGGAACAGTGCGAAAAGACACGCAATATCGAACTGCGGGTTCGCGCCAAGTACATCGCCGGCCGCAACGCGCGCCGCATGGGCGACCCGAAGCAGGCGCAGGCCTATTTCCGCCGCGTGTATCGCGAGCATCCCGATGACACGTATGCCGACGACGCCATGTACCAGGAAGCATCGGCCCTGTTCGCCCAGGGAAAGGCCGTGGCTGCGCGCGCAAAACTGGAGGAGATGATCCGCCGCCATCCGCGGGGGGATCAGGCCGGCCAGGCCGTGTGGCGGCTGGTGCTGGAAGACCTGCAGGCCGGCAAGTGGGCGGCGGCGGCGAAAGCGCTGGCCCAGGCCCGGGAGCGGCTCGTTCCGGAAGCCCCCTACGAGGACTGGGGACGGCTGCTGTACTGGCAGGGACGCTGCGCCCAGATGCAGAAGGACGAATCCGCCCGGAAATTCTATGCCGAAACCGTGGCCATGGCACCGGGCACATATTATTCGCTTTTGGCTTTGCACCGGCTGGAGGAACTGGCCGCCGGCGAAGGGACCACGCTCCTGCAAAAAATGCTGGCTGCGGCGTCCCCGTCCGTCTGGCCGTGGTCCACCCTGGAGCATCCCGACTTCGCGAAGCCTGCGTTCGCGCGCATCCTCCGGTTCGCCCAACTGGGACTCGCGGCCGAAATTCCGCGCGAACTGCAGGATCTGGGCCGCGCGCTGCCGGAAAAGCCGGAAGACGTCTTGGAAGCCGACCGTCCCTTCTGGCGGGCCATGATGCACGTGTATCTCACGGCCGGCGAAGAGTTGACGGCCGCCCGGCTGCAGGGCCGCCTGCTGTACGATTACGCCCAGGGCTGGCCGGCCGGCAACCTGCGCAAACTGTGGGAAACCGCCTACCCGCGCGCCTATGCCGCCGAAATCGCCGCCGCCGCCGGGCGCTTCGGCATCAGCGCCCACCTGCTGGCCGGCCTGGTGCGCGAGGAGAGTTTCTTCAATCCGTCCATCCGCTCCTCGGCGGGAGCGCTGGGGCTGGGCCAACTGATGCCGGCCACCGCGCGGCAGATGGCGGCGGCGGCAGGCGTCGCCGTGAAGACCGAAGCCGACCTGCTCGCGCCGGCCGTGAACCTGCCCATCACGGCCGCCTACCTCGCCCATCTGTCCCGGCGCCTCAACGGCAGCCTCCTGCTGACGGTAGGCGCCTACAATGCGGGAGAGAGCGCCATTTCGGCATGGCGCGCGCAGCATGCGGCCCAGCCCGTCGACCTGTGGGTGGAACTCATGGAGGTCTCGGAAACGCGCAATTACATCAAGCGTGTGCTCTCTTCCATGTTCGTGTATCACATCCTGTCGAAAGACGCGGATTTCCCGCGTCTGGACCTGCGCTGAAACGCCCGGCCGCGAGAGATCCCCATGATGGCGTTCTTCCACATCGTCGCGGGACTGCTCAATGCAGGCATCATGCTCCTGAAGTGGCCGCTGGCGCTGGCGCTGGCCGCCCTCCTGCCCGGATGCGCGGTGGCGCTCTGGCAGGCGCTGGCGCGGTTGCTCCACGCGGGCCTGCGGCTGTGGCCGTTCTGGACGGGATTTGCCGTCTTCTTCCTGCTGGTGCGGCTCTTCTGGCGGCGCTCGGCGATCCTCCTGTGGATCTGGACGCTGGAGCACGAGGCCACGCATGCCCTGTTCGCCCTGGCCACCGGCCATCCCGTGGTGGGATTCAGCGTGGGCCCGGACAAGGGCAGCGTGAAGTATCTGGGGCTGGATACCTGGCTCATCCGCATCTCTCCCTATTTTTTCCCCCTGTACCTCCTGGCCGCGCTGGGAATCCTCGGATTCACCGGACGGCTCGCCTCCACGGGCGGGCAACTGGCGCTGGGAGCGGCGTTCGCATCCACCGTGCTGCACATGTTCCACGAATTCCATCCCAGACAGGCGGATCTGGACGTCGCAGGCCGCCCCTTTTCCTGGTTCTTCGTTCCGGCGGCCAACGTGGCCACGTGGGGGCTGTTTTTATTTTTCTTCCTGCATGGCAGGCCCGGCATCGGCACCTGGTGGAGCATTTCGTGGCAAAACGCCCGCACCATCTGGCACACCGTCGCGATCGCCCTGCGCTGAAAACCCGCCACAATTGCAATTCTTGGCTATCCATCAGAAATAGCATTGCATGATTGAAACGAAGAATTGAAATGTTCGATGAAAGAACCCGCCAGAAAAACAGGCATCACTCGTTGGCGGCGTAGAGCAGCACCAGGGTGATATTGTCGGCGCCGCCCCGGGCCAGCGCCGTCTCCACGAGGATTTGCGGCAGGTTGGCATAGAAGTTGTGCACGAACAGATGCTGCAGTTCCTCGGAACTGAAATAGTTGGAAAGGCCGTCGGAGCACAGCAGGAAGACGTCGCCCGCGGAGAAGGGAACCACCTGCATGTCCACCTGGAGGATCTCGCCGAAACCCACCGAACGCGTGATGACGGATTTCCAGCGGGAAATGGCGGCTTCCTCCTCGCTGATGTAGCCGGCCTTCAACTGCTCGTTGATCCAGGTGTGGTCCGAGGTCAGTTGGGTCATCTGGCCATCGCGGAACAGGTAGGCGCGCGAATCGCCCACGTGGGCCAGATGGAAGCGGGCGCCCTCCCGCAGCATGACCGTGCAGGTGGTGCCCATGCCGGCCAGCGTGGATTCCCCGCGGGCCCGCTCCAGGATGGATCGGTTGGCTTCCAGAATGGCATCGAGCAGCGCCTCGTCCGCCTTCCTGCCGTTGCGGCCGGCCGCCAGCACGCGCTCGATGGTCCGGGCGGCCATGTCGCTGGCCACCTGCCCGCCCGCGTGGCCGCCCATGCCGTCCGCCACCAGATACAGCCCCAGTTCGTCATTGACGCAGAGGTTGTCCTCGTTTTTTTCCCGGACATTGCCAATGTCCGTCATGGCCCAAGAATGGATGCGCATGGAGCCGACCTGCAAAACGCTCGCGCTGCGCCGACGCCCGTTCTTGCCGGACCCGCATCGGCACGGCCGGAAAGGCGCGCGACATATGGACGCACACCGTATCCCTGCCGTGCAGAACCCGTTCCGTTTCGCGCCGGCACGACGGAATTGAAGCTGCCGGATTTTTCCGGAAATGTCAACAGATTTCTTGTCCCTTTCGGGGGGAAAGGCTGTGTGCAAAAAATGTTGGCCTTTGACACGCTGCGTCATAACTTATTGAAAACATTGAAAAATTTTTAAAATCTACGTTGATTCCAGATGAATTTTCCCCTAGGCTTCCCTGTGGCCGCGCATTCCATCGCGCATCTGGAAAACTTCATGAAAATCATTCCCTTCCTTTCTGTTCTGCTGCTCTTCTCCCTTGCATCTCCGGCATGCGAGTCGGTCAACGACATCGTCATCGAAACGCCGCCGGAAGGCTCCTTCTTGCCCGCCGGCATGCCCGTGGAGGTGCGCGTGCATGCCAAGGAAGGTCCGCTCGTCGTCAACGGCGTGAAATACGGGGGAAAGAATGCCGCGGCGCAACTGCCTCCCGTGGACGGGCTCGGGTTCATCAAGGCCGAGAAACCGGGACAGGAACTGTTCAGCGTCCGCTCCTACCTGCAGGGGAATTTCCGGGATCCGCACGCCTTCCACCCGGACACTGTGCAGACGCGCCTGGGAATCGAAATCATCGAGCGGCGTCCGGCGTCCTTCTCCTCCCTGTGCGAGGAGATGATGCAGGGCGAAGAACTGGTCGGCTACATGCCCAACCCCATCGTGGTGGAGACGGAAATCGCCTTCGTGCCCGTCACCATCGAGGTGACGGCGACCTCCGTCGTCGCGCACGGCATCGACGTGCAGATGCGCTTCGAAGACGGAAAACTGCTCTTCCATTCCAGATTAAGCAATGTGCAAATTTACTATCTGAGCCGCGCGGCGGGCATTTCGGGCTCCGGGCAGGCCCTGTACGAATGGATGGAGATCGACGGCGAACTGCGGCTCTCCGTGGAAGACAGCGACCTGGTGAACATGTCGGCCCGTGCTTCCGAGCCCCGCATCCAGGATGACGGAGGCATTCCCCAGGCGGCCTTCGCGCCCATCGTGGCGCGGCTCGACGAGGCCGTGCAGGAAGCCATCATCGTCACCACCCGCAACTCCTCGCGGGAAGTGTTCAACCACATGATGCGCACGCTCGTGCCCCAGGTGGCGCTGGAGTTCGACCGTCCCATCGTGCAGGCCACCCGCTCGCGCGGCATCCGCATCGACGGGGAATCCATCCATGTCGCCTACGAAACGCGGGTGGAGGCCCAGACTCCGCTGCTGGCGGGTCCGGATGCCGGCGTCCTGGAACGCTCGCACGCGGATGCGCGCCCGGAAACCGGCATGTCCATCTCGTTCGGATCCCCGCTGGTGAACCAGATCGCCTTCGCCATGTGGGATGCCGGAAACGCCGCGGGCAAGACCTACACCCGGCAGCGGCTGTACGAACTGGGCATGGAGCGGCTCGGCGGCTATTACGAGCGGCTGAAGACCTCCACCATCGACCTGCTCCTGCCGCCCGTGCTGGAATGGGATGCGGCCGGTCCCTGGCTCGTCATCGGCGGAATCGAAATCACCATGGAGATCGACGGCGACGAAAACACCGTGGCGCACACGGCCAGCCGTGTGCCCGTGATGTTTTCCCAGGAGGAAAACGCCATCGTGCTGCTGCGGGATCCCGCGCGCGAGGTGGAGTTTCGCGACGTCGGCTTCAACCGCATGTCCGGCATGGTGGACGCCGACAAGGTGGTGCGTCTGCTGAAAACGGCCGTTCCCGGCGTGGTTTCCGATCTCTTCTCCACGTTCCCCGTCGTGCGCATGACGGCCACCCAACTGCCCCGGCTCAACGGCGGTCCCGGCCCCCTCGTGCAGACGGTGCTGCGCTCCGTATCCGCCGAAAACGGCTTCTGGCGCCTGGACCTGGATTTCGAGCGGGTCCCGTCCACCGAGCGTTGAAGCGGCGCATTCTCTTTTGCAGTTCTCTTGCGTTCCTTCATGCGGCCGGGCATGGACGATGCCCCTGCGCCCTGCCGCCTGCCGGAAGAAAATGATTTGCGTGCTCAGATCGCGTGATCAGAAGGAAACGGGAGATGGCGCGCGCAGGGTGTTGTCTTCCCCGGAGGCACACTGGGAAAATGCGTTGTCGCCCCAGCAGAAAAGCCGCCCGCCATCCACGGCGCAGTTGTGGCTGAATCCGGTGCCGAACACGCTTGCGCCCGCCAGCCCCGCGACGCTGCGGGAAGAAGTGGAGAGCGGGTCGCTGGATCCATCGCCCAGTTGGCCGTATTCGTTGGAGCCCCAGCAGCCCAGCGTGCCATCTTCATAAAGCGCGCAGGTATGGGCGCCGCCGCAGCGCACGCCGGCCACTCCCGTCGCCGTGGCGCTCACGGGGCTGTTGGAATCGGTCGTGGTCCCGTTGCCCAGTTCGCCGCTGGCGTTGGAGCCCCAGCATTTCACCGTGGCATCCCCCAGAAGCGCGCACGTATGGAAACCGCCCGCAGACAGGGCATCCACGCCGGAAAGCCCCGCGACGGCCACGGGCGTGGTGGAATTGGGAATGGCCGTGCCCGTGCCCAGTTGGCCCAGAGCGTTGGAGCCCCAGCATTTCACCGTGGCATCCCCCAGAAGCGCGCACGTGTGGTTTTCGGCCGCGACCACGTCCACGGCATTGGCGATTCCCGTGACGGCCACGGGGAAGGCCGGCTGGCTCGTGGAGCCGTTGCCCAGTTTTCCGTCGAAGTTGGAGCCCCAGCAGCGCAGGGTGCCGGCCTGCTGAACCACGCAGTTGTGGTTGCGCCCGGAAGAGAGCGCCACCGCGTCGGTGATGTTGGACACGGCCACCGGCGTCGCCGACGGCGTGGTGGTCCCGTTGCCCAGTTCGCCGTAGATGTTGCCGCCCCAGCATTTGACCGTGTGGTTGGCCAGAAGCGTGCAGGTATGGTATTCGCCGGCCGATATGGCGGCGGCGTCCGAAATCTCGGTGATGCGCACGGGCTGCGCGCTCTTCATCTCGGATGTGCCGTTGCCCAGTTGGCCAAACGTGTTGTCGCCCCAGCACCACACGCGGCCCAGGCTGTCCAGGACGCAGGTGTGATAGTAGCCGGCGGCGATGGCCGTGATGGTGAAGCAGCCGGAAGCGTCGAGTCCGCAGTCGGCATTGCAGGTGGGATACCCATAACCCCAGCCTTGCGCCTCGCAGGTGGCATCGCCCACGTCGTCGCCTTCACAGGCCTCGCCCGGGTCCCGCACGCCGTTGCCGCACGTGCGCACGCACACGGACGGCTGGCCAGAGCAGGACCAGCCGGGATTGACCGTGCACTGGGAAGAGCATCCGGGATCCCCGGCCGTGCCGGCATCGCAGCCTTCGCCGGGCTCCACGAAGCCGTTGCCGCATTCCGTCAGGCAGGCAGAGGCATCCAGCGTGCAGGAGGCGGTGCAGGCCAGCTCGCCGCCGGCATGATAGCCCTCGCTGGCGCAGGTGCGCGTCCCGAAATCCGTCCCGTCGCAGGGTTCGGCGCCTTCCCGGACCCCATTGCCGCAAACGGCATTCGTATTGTTGCTGTTATTATTGTTTTCCTGCTTTTTCCCACCTCCATCATCACAAGCAGAAATTGCAATCAAAGAAAACGAAAATAATAAAATTTGAAAACGACGAATCGACTGCATGATTTCCTCCTCGAGAAAGCCAAAGCCAAAATATGCTTTTTCGCGCGAGCACCCTACCATGGCCAAACAAAAACGCAAGATTTTTTGCGCTGGGAGTTGGGAAGCGGCAGGAAAAGGCGGGGGAGCAAAGCAAAAAATTTTTCCGGTTTTTCACTTTTTTTCATGCTTTTTCCGTTTCGCCTGCTATATTCGCAGCGCCTCGCACGGGCAGTTCCGGTTGGTGCCCGTCGTTCTCCTGCATTCTTTCATGGTGATTGCTGTGGGTGAAAATTCGATGAGGCGCCCCTTCGACCGGGCCGGAAGATTCCGGAAAGGGGCGCACCCGGGAAGCATCCCGGAGAAAGAGTATCCATGTCGTTTTCGTCTTTCGGCCTTCGCGCCGAACTTCTGCAATCCATCGCCCAGGAGGGCTATACCGAACCCACGCCCGTGCAGCAGCGCGCCATTCCTCTGGTTCTGGAGGGAGCCGACATCATGGCCGCCGCCCAGACCGGCACCGGAAAGACCGCGGCCTTCGCTCTGCCCATCCTCCATCGCCTCTCCCAGACGCGCGCCTCGGAGCGCCGGGTACGCGTGCGGGCGCTGGTCCTCACGCCCACACGGGAACTGGCGGCCCAGGTGGCCCAGAGTTTCACGGATTACGGGCGCCATCTGCACCTGAAGACCGGCCTGGTGTTCGGGGGCGTGGCCATGGTCCCGCAAATCGAGATGCTGCGCCGCGGTGTGGACGTGCTGGTGGCGACCCCGGGCCGCCTGCTGGATCACGCGGGCCATGGCGCCGTAGATCTGGGCAGCGTGGAAATCCTGGTGCTCGACGAAGCCGACCGCATGCTGGACATGGGCTTCGTGCGCGATATCCGACGGATTCTCGCCCTGCTGCCGCCGCTGCGGCAGAATCTGCTGTTTTCTGCCACCTTTCCGCCGGACGTCCGGATGCTGGCCCGCGAGATGATGCGCAATCCCGTCACCGTGGACGTGGAGCGGCCCACGCTGGAAGCGCCGGTGGAGCAGATCGTCCATCCGGTGGACCGCGCCCGCAAGCGGGCCGTACTCGCGCATCTGCTCAAAACCCGCGACTGGGCGGCCGTGCTCGTGTTCGTGCGCACCAAGCACCAGGCGGACCGGCTCGCCGACGCGCTCGCCCGCGAGGGAATTCCCGCGGCCGCCATCCACGGCGACAAGAGCCAGAATGCCCGCACGCGGGCGCTCTCGGAATTCAAGGCGGGGAAAGTCCGCGTCCTCGTGGCCACGGACCTGGCTTCACGGGGGCTGGACATCGCGCAGTTGCCCTGCGTCGTCAACTACGAGATGCCCTCCTCACCCGAGGACTACGTGCACCGCATCGGACGCACGGGCCGCGCTGGGCGCCCCGGCCTGGCCATTTCCCTGGTGGCCATCGAGGAGCACGCGGCACTGCGGGACGTGGAGCGGCTGCTGCGCCACGAACTGCCGCTGGCCGAACTACCCGGCTTCGAGCCGTCCGTGCCCCTGACGCTGCGGGGACCAGCCCGGGCTGGAAGCGCCACGACTGCGGAGGTTTCCGAATCCGCCATCGCTCCCGCGAGCGCCGCAGGACAGGCGGAATCCGGCTTCCGGCCGCACCCGGTCCGCCGGCCCGCTTCCCGGCCCCGTTCGTTCTCGCCCTCGCCACGGCGCCGCTGATTTTTGGATCTTTTTATCTTGCCAATTATGCAAATTGGTCTATTCCAAGAATGAGTTCACATGAATTTCGCTGTGAAAAGAAAAAAGATTTGACAAAAAAGGAATAGTCCAATAGAACGCACAGCATGACGTTGCCGCTGGTGATCGACCCGCATTCCACCATTCCCATCTACGCGCAGATCGTGGAACAAATCGAAGGGCTCGTGAAGAAGGGGCTGCTCTCTCCGGGCGACCGGCTGCCGCCGGAACGGGATCTGGCGCGGCAACTGGTGGTGGCCCGGGGCACGGTCAAGAAGGCGTACGACGAACTGGCACGCAAGCAGTTGGTGGAAGGCACCCAGGGACGGGGCACGTTCATCTCGCACACGCGGCCGGATGCGGCCGGCGACCGCCGCCAGCGGGCGCTGGGCGCGATTTCACGGGCCATCGACACCTGCGAGGACCTGGGGTTCACCCCGCGCGAAATCCTGCCGTGGTTCCAGTTGCTGGTGCACCAGCGCTCGGAGGTGCGCGCCCGGGTGAACGCCCTGGCCCTGGATTGCAACCCCGAGGCGCTTTCGGCCTTTTCCGCCCACCTGCAGGACCAGTTGGGCATTTCCATCCATGGAAGACTGCTTTCGGAACTGTTCGCCAGCGTGGTTCCGGCCCAGGTCTGCGAACCCTACGACCTGGTGATCGTGCCTGCCACGCACTTCGACGAGGTTTCCGGCGTGCTGGAGCCCGTGCGCGAAAAACTCGTGCAGGTGGCGCTGGCGCCCTCCTATGCCACGATCGCGCGCCTGGGCGGGCTGGGAGATGCCCTGAAGGCGGCCGTCGCTGCCGAAAGCGAACGCTTCCACGAAATCGTGGCGTACTGGCTGCGGCAACTGGCGGGCCGCCAGAATCCCCCCGTCCGGCTCCCCCTGGGCGAAGTGGAATCCTTCGACCTCGCATCGGTGCAGGTGCTCATCCTGCCGCCGGGACAGCGCCGGCTGGCCGAGCACCTGGCCGGTAAGGCATCCGGGCTGGGCGTCCAGATCATTTCCTTCGAGTACCAGGTGGAGCAGGGATCCGTCATCCACCTGCAGTCCCTGGTCAAACACATCGTGCAGCAGAGGTTGGATTCATGAATGCGCATACCATCGTGACCGGCGTCATCGGCGCGGACTGCCACGCCGTGGGCAACAAGATCCTGGAGGCCTTCTTCACACAGGAAGGCTTCAAGGTCGTGAATTTGGGCGTCATGGTGTCCCAGGACGAATTCATCGATGCGGCCATCGAGACGCAGGCCGCGGCCATCCTGGTCTCCTCGCTCTACGGCCATGGGGAAATCGACTGCGCCGGGCTGCGCGAGCGCTGCATCGAGCGCGGCCTTGCGGACATCATCCTCTATGTCGGCGGCAACCTCGTGGTGGGCAAGACGGACTTCGAGGAAGTCCGGCGCAAGTTCGAGTCCATGGGCTACGACCGCGTGTTCCCCCCCACGGTAGACCTGCATGAAGTGGCCCGCCTCCTGCGCGCGGACATCGAGGCGCGCCAGCAGCGGAAGGGGTAAGACATGCGCATCATCGCCGTGGACGTGGGGTCCACGTGGACCAAGGGTGCGCTCTTCGAAACGCAGGAGGATTCCCTGCGTCTGATGGCGCGGGCGCAGACGCCCACCACGGAGCATCTGCCGGACGGCTTCCGTGATGTCCACGACCGCCTGCAGGCGGCCAATGACGCAGCCGGATCCATGGAAAAACCGGCTGTGGCGTGGTCCTCCTCGGCGCACGGCGGGCTGGCCGTGGCCGCCGTCGGCCTCGTGCCGGACTGGACGCTCTCTGCGGCGCGGGCGGCGGCGCTTTCGGCGGGCGCCCGGATCACGGGCGTGTTCGCATATGAACTGACCGACGGCGACGTCGCGCGCATCAATTCCGAACGGCCCGACATCGTGTTGCTCACGGGCGGCACCGATGGCGGCAACAAGACGGTGATCCTGCACAACGCGCGCAAACTGCGCTCCCTGCAGCCGGAAATCGCCATCGTGTACGCCGGCAACCGGGAAGTGGCCCAGGAAGCCGAAAAAATCCTGGAAGGCCATCCGCTGGCCGTAGCCGGAAACGTGCTTCCGGAATTGCGGGAACCCGCGCCCGAGAGCGCCCGGGAAGCCATCCGGCGCGTGTTCCTGGAGCGCATCGTGGAAGGCAAGGGCCTCTCCGAAATCGTGGCCATGACGGGTTCTTTCCCCGTGCCCACGCCGCGGGCCATGCTGGAATACGTGCAGGCCGTGGGGGAGAGCGGTCGGCTGGGCCGTTTCCTGTGCATCGATATGGGCGGGGCCACCACGGACGTCTATTCGCACGGCGTCCCCACGCCCGAGGAGGAGGCCGTGCTCGCTTCCGGCCTGCCCGAACCCGTGACGAAACGCACGGTGGAAGGGGACCTGGGCATGCGGATTTCGGCTCCGGCCGTGCTGCAGGGCGCGCCCATGTTCGTGGAGCGCCTGCTTCGCGCCCACGATGTGCCGGAAGCGGAACTGGCGGGATGGATCCAGGCGGTGAATGCCGCACCGGCCCGGTTGCCCCGAACGCCGCGGGAGCGGCTCCTCGACGAGTTGCTGGCGCAGGCATGCACGGGCCAGGCCGTGGCGCGCCACGCAGGCCGCATGGAGATCGCCTACACGGTGCATGGGCCGCTGGAAATCCGGAAAGGCAAGGATTTCCGGAGATTTTCCACGCTGGTGTGCAGTGGCGGATTCCTCTCGCGCGGATACGATCCGCGCCCGGCGCTGCGGATTCTGCCGTTCGACGAACGCGGGCGCATCGTGCTGGCGCCCATCGTCGAGCGTGTTCTGTATGATCGGGACTATCTCTGGCCGCTCCTGGCCAACGCCTGGCGCCTGGCCCCCGGGGAAGCCGTGAATGCGGGGATCGCGGCGCTGCAGGAAAAAAATTCGAACGAAGACGACGGACATCCGGAGAACTGAACCATGAAGGACGAATCGACGAAGAAAATGACCGAGGAACGGTTCTGGACCCAGCGCGAGCAGGTGCTGGCCTCCTGGCCCACGGGAAAGGACGTGGACCTGGAGGAGGCGTTCGCGTTCCACCGCCGACTGCCCATGGAAAAACGCTTTCCCGAGGCGCTGGATGCCGCGGTGCGGGAAAAGCGCGTGCTGCTGCAGCCGCGCGCCGGCGTGGCGCTCCTCGAGGAGCACATCGCACTGCTGCAGATGCTGGCCCGCGAAGCGGACGTGCTGCCCACCACCATCGACGCCTACACGCGCCAGAACCGCTATGAGGAGGCGGAAAAGGGCATCGAGAAGAGCCGCCAGGCGGGACACAGCCTGCTCAACGGCTTCCCCGCCGTCAACCACGGGGTGGCGGCCTGCCGGCAGATCATCGAGCGCGTTCCCAAACCGGTGCAGGTGCGCCACGGCACGCCCGACGCCCGCCTGCTGGCCGAAATCACGCTGGCGGCCGGCTTCACCTCGTTCGAGGGAGGCGGCATCTCCTACAACATCCCGTACGCCAAGAAGGTGCCCCTGGAGAAGAGCATCGCCGACTGGCAGTACGTGGACCGGCTGGTGGGCAAGTACGAGGAGGCCGGCATCCGCATCAACCGCGAGCCCTTCGGCCCGCTCTCGGGCACGCTCGTGCCGCCGTTCATGAGCCATGCCGTGGCCATCATCGAGGGCATCCTGGCCCTCGAGCAGGGCGTGCGCTCGATTACACTGGGATACGGCCAGGCGGGCAACCTCATCCAGGACGTGGCGGCCATCTTCAGCCTGCGCCAACTGGCCACCAAGTGGTTTGCCGAGGAAGGCTTCGAGGACTACCAGTTGTCCACGGTGTTCCACCAGTGGATGGGCGGCTTCCCGGAGGACGAGAGCAAGGCGTTCGCGGTCATCGCCTGGGGCGGCGCCGTGGCGGCGCTCTCCGGGGCCACCAAGGTCATCGTCAAGACGCCGCACGAGGCTTCCGGCATCCCCACGGGCGAGGCCAACCTGCAGGGCATCCTGGCCACGCGCCAGATCACGAGCATGCTTTTGGACCAGCAGACGAGCCTTCTTCCTCTGATCCAGGCCGAGGCCGAGCGCATCCGGGAATCGACGGAACACGTGCTGCGGGCGGTGAAGAAGATCGGCGAGGGCGACTGGGCCACGGGAACCGTGCGGGCCTTTGCCGCCGGCATCCTCGACGTGCCATTCGCACCGTCCATCCACAACAAGGGGAAAATGCTGCCGGTGCGCGACAACGAGGGGGCCATCCGGCTCTTCGACGTGGGGCAGGTGCCGCTTCCCGACGACATCCGAGCGTTCCACGCGGCCAAGGTGCGGGAGCGCGCGCAGGCCGAAGGGCGCGAGCCCTGCTTCCAGATGGTCATCGACGACATCTACGCCATTTCCAAGGGCCGCCTGGTGGGGCGCCCGCGATAGGAACTCGCCATGAAAATCCAGAAAGTATTCTTCGCACCCGGAAACTCCTCCTTCTTCTTCGACGATCAGCGCGCCATCAAGGCCGGCGCCGTGCACGACGGATTCGTGTACGAGGGCGCGCCCGTGACGGAAGGCTTTCCTTCCATCCGCACCGCCGGCGAGGCCGTCTCCATCCTGCTGGTGCTCGAAAACGGCGCCGTCGCGGTCGGGGATGCCTGCGCCGTGCAGTACTCGGGCGCGGGCGGGCGAGATCCCCTGTTCCTGGCCGCGCACTACGTGCCCTTCATGGAACGCCACCTGCGACCGCTGCTGGAAGGCTACGAACTGACCACCTTCCGGGCGGACGCCGATTACTTCGATCACCTGGAAGTGGAGGGCCGGCGCCTGCACACGGCCATCCGCTACGGGCTCACCCAGGCCCTGCTCGACGCCCACGCCCGCGCCACCGGGGACTTCATGGCCGAGGTGGTGATGCGCGAATGGAACCTGCCGCTGCGCCTCGCCCCCGTGCCGCTGTTCGGCCAGAGCGGAGACGATCGCTACGAATCCGTGGACAAGATGATCCTCAAGCAGGTGGACGCGCTGCCGCACGGGCTGATCAACAACATCCCCGACAAACTCGGGCGCCATGGCGAGAAACTGCAGGAATACGTCACGTTCCTGGTCGAGCGGGTGCGCAAACTGCGGCGGGATCCCGCCTACGTGCCGGCCCTGCACATCGACGTCTACGGCACCATCGGCATCATCTTCGATCACGACATGGGCAGGGTGGTGGATTACGTGGCCGGCCTGGCGCGCTTCGCGCAGGAGTTTCCGCTCTACATCGAAGGCCCGGTGGACATGGGAGAGAAAAATGCCCAGATGGAAGCGCTCCTGAAGATCCGGCGCGGCCTGGACGCGCTCGGCTCCCCGGTGAAGATCGTCGCCGACGAGTGGTGCAACACCTACGAGGACGTGGTGGACTTCACGCGGGAGAAATGCTGCGACATGGTGCAGATCAAGACGCCCGACCTGGGCGGCATCCAGAACATCGTGGATGCCGTGCTGCACTGCAACGAGCACGGCATGGAGAGCTACCAGGGCGGCACCTGCAACGAGACCGACGTCTCCGCGCGCGCCTGCGTGCACCTGGCGCTGGCCTCCCACCCGCAGCGCATGCTCGTCAAGCCCGGCATGGGCTTCGACGAGGGGCTGACCATCGTGCGCAACGAAATGAACCGCATGCTGGCCCTGCTGGCATGGAAACACGGAGTGCAATCATGAGCATGCAAGAATTTCGTGTCCTGAGTCCAACCGCCATCCTGGGGTACGGTTTCCCGGAAGAATCCTTCCGGCGCGGCATCGAGGCGCAGCCGCACTGCATCGCCGTGGACGCGGGTTCTACCGACCCCGGTCCCACGTATCTGGGAGCCGGTAAACCCTTCACCGACCGGCTCGGCGTCAAGCGCGACCTGCGTTTCATGCTCAAGGCCGGCATCGAGCGACGCATCCCCGTGCTCATCGGAACGGCCGGCGGTTCCGGCGCGGCCGTGCACGTGGCCTGGTGCCGCGAAATCATCGAGGAAATCGCGCGCGAAGAGAACCTGCATTTCAAGATGGCCATCATCCATTCCGACGTGGACCGGGAGACCGTGCTGCGCGAACTGGAAGCCGGCCGGGTCACGCCCCTGCCGTTCGTGCCCGAACTGACGCGCGAAAAGGTTCTCGAAACCACGCACATCGTGGCGCAGATCGGAATGGAGCCCTATTTCCGGGCACTGGACACTGGCGCGGACGTGATCCTGGCCGGACGCTCCTACGATCCGGCCGTATTCGCTGCCCTGCCGGTGAAAATGGGATTCGACGAAGGACTGGCCCTGCACATGGGCAAGATCCTGGAATGCGCGGCGATTGCAGCCGACCCTGGCTCTGGATCCGACTGCGTGCTGGGCATCCTGCGCGGGGATCACTTCGTCCTGCGGGCGCTTTCGCCGGAGCGCCGCTTCACGCGGCTGTCCACCGTGGCGCATTCGCTCTATGAAAAATCCAATCCCATGGAACTTCCGGGGCCGGGCGGGAAACTGGACCTGCGCCACACCACCTTCACCGAGCACGAAAACGGCGAGGTCACCGTGCGCGGCAGCCGCCACGTGCCGTCGGAGACCTATTTCGTCAAGCTCGAGGGCGCCCGCCGGGTGGGCTTCCGCACGGTATGCGTGGCCGGCAGCCGCGATCCCGTGTTCATCGAGAAGGTGGACGGCATCCTCGCGTCCGTGCGCACGCGGGTGGACCAGATCCTCGAGCGCGAGAACCTGCGAGGCGAAATCCATGTGCACATCTATGGCAAGAATGGCGTGATGGGCGATCTGGAACCCGAAAAGACCGTGCGTTCCCACGAACTCGGGCTCGTCATCGAGGCCGTGGCCGCCACGCAGGCGCAGGCCAACACCCTGTGCTCGATCATGCGCTCGACGCTTCTGCACTTCGGATATCCCGGACGCATCTCCACGGCGGGCAACCTGGCATTCCCCTTCTCGCCCTCGGACATCCCCGCCGGCGAGGTGTACGAGTTTTCCATCTATCACCTGATGCCCGTGAAAGACCCGGGCGATTTCCCCATCACCGTCGTGGAGGTGTGAAATGAAGCGTCCCATCACTGAAATCGCCCGCGTGATCCGTTCCAAGAACAGCGGCCCGTTCGAACTGACCCTGGACATCCTGTTCCGCGAGGAGGCCCACTACCGGGCCGTGCGGGACGGCAGGCAGGTGACCCCGGAGCGCATCGCCGCGCTCTACGGCGTGCCCGCATCCGACATCCTGTCGGTGGTGTACTTCGATCCGGCCATGGCCGTGAAGGCCACACTGCGCCGCCCGCTCCCATCGGGCGTGCCCGGCGACAGCGACATCTACGGTGCCCAGCAGCATGCGCCGTTGCTCTCCCTGGAGTTCGACGTATGAACTACATCCAGCAGGGATCCCCCGTCCACGACAACCTGATGTACGCCACCTACTACGCCCCCCGCGGGCGCTACCGCATGTACATGCTGGGCGGGGCGCTCTCCCAGCGCTATCTCACGCCCAACGACCTGCTCATCGGCGTCATCGGGGCGGAGGGGTCGGGCAAGAGCACGCTGATCAAGGCCCTGTTCCCCGGCCTGGAGCTCACCAACGACGACGACGGCGTCAACGTGCGCCCCACGCCGCTCCTGGAGTTCACCGGGGACGACTTCTTCGCCGGCCACACGTTCCACATCGACTACCGCTACGAGAGCGCCTTCCATTCCAAGTTCCAGATCCTGGAAGCCATCCGCCGGGCGCTGTCCCACCAACGGCGCGTGATCGTTGAGCATTTCGATCTCGTTTATGAGGATCTGGGCTTCAACGCGCACCTGCTCTTCGGCATCGGCGAGGAAATCATCGTGTGCCGCCCCAACGCCTTCGGCCCGCATCCGGCGGCCATCCGGAACGTGGTGACGAAGACCATCCGCTTCCGGCGCATGGCGCATTCGGCCGAGGACCTGACCTGCCTGGTGCTCAAGCGCGACTACGGCATCGAAAGCAAGTTGCTGCATTCCGACGTCAAGCACGGCTTCGTGCTGCGCTTCGACGCGCCCCCGTCGGTCAACCTGTGCATGCTGCAGACCAAGGTGCGCGAACTCATCGACGCCAATCTGCCCATCCAGGCGGCCGACGAGCAGCACATCCGGGTGGGGGAAGACCTGCTCTTCTGCACGGGCGTGCGCACCCACGTCAAGCGCACCGGAGAAATCGAGGATTTCCGGCTCCTCAAGGAACTGCGCCACGACGAACTGACGGGCGAGCACCTGCTCATCGGCCTCGTCGGACGCCGCGAACCCGCCGGATTCGAGGACATCGTCCCCCTGCTCGACGAGTGACGCGCCGCATCCCGCGCCAAACGCCCCCTTGCGCGGCAGGAGATTTTCCGCTGGTGTGCCGCATCCTGCCACCGGCGGATGCCGGTCCCGGAAATCATTCTTCCATCAGGAACGACGCGACGCGCGCGCAGACATGCGCCACGGATGCTTCCATCCGGTGGTCGTCGTCGATCTCCTCCAGCCGCACGAGCGGAGAGGTCCGTGCGAAAGCCCGCGAAAAATCCACGGGAACGGTGTCGTCGCGCGTGCCGTGGATCACCAGCGTGGGGTGATGCACCGGCGGAAATCCGGCATATGAAGCCAGATCCTCGAACAGTCGCCAGCACACGGGCACGACCTGCCCGGATGCATCGGCGAACGGATGGGTTCCCTGCGCCTTCCAGCGCTCGATGGCCTCATCGCCCAGGGATGCGGCGAACAGGCGCTCCAGATGGAATGCCGGGCACAGCAGGACCACCCGGCGCACCCGTGGCGCAAAGCGGGCCGCGAAAAAGGCCGCGGTGAGGCCGCCAAGAGAACTTCCAACCACGTCCCATGTCCCCTCGCGGGTCATTTCTTCCACGCGGGCCAGGGAGCGCGATACGGTGAGGCCGGCAAAATCGGGGGCATTGAGATCGGGCGCCAGAAAGACGGCTCCCTGCGATTCCAGTCGCCCGCGCAGGGCGGACGCCTTGGTGCCGTTCGGACCGGATGCGAAACCGTGCAGATACAGGACGTTCACGTTTCACCTCATGCCGTTCATATGGAGGCTTTTCCTTTCGGATCGGGTTTCCTTCCCTCGAGGAAAAAACTCCCGGCCACCTTGGGCCGGCCAAAAAAGAGCGTCGCCAGGCGGCGTTCGATGGCATCCATGCAGCGCGCCAGGTGGCGTTCCAGTTCCTCGGCGTCGAGCTTCAATTCCTCCCGGCGCAGCCGGATTTCCATGATTTCGTGCTCGGCCGCTTCGATTTCCAGTTGCAACTCCTGCAACTCGTAGAGAATCTCCTCGCATTCGGGATGCCCGGCGGCTTCGGAAAGGGACTGCATCAGGCGGCCGAAATCCTCCGCATTCGACAGCACGCGGGCAGGATTCCTGCGCCACTGCCGCAGGGCATCGCGGGCCGTCAGGAAAAACTCCCGGCGCGCATGCAGGAGTTCCAGTTTCGCCCGCAGCGCTTCGAGAATCTCCTCGGTGTCCATCCACAGGGCCCGCAGGCGGGCGGCCACCTCCACCTCCTGTTCCTCGAGGGCGCGGCGGCGGCGGAACAGTTCCTCGACCTTCATGCGCTCCACGACCAGCGCTTGCGCATCCAGGCGCGTCTTCTCCCGCATGGACAGGGAAGCATGCAAAAAAGCGAGTTCCCGCGCCCAGATTTCCATCCGGGTGCTCATCAGTTCCCCTCCCAGAAGCGCACGGGCCCCGTATCCATGTGGACGAAATCCGAACCGGGATAGTAGCCCACTCCGCCGCGCCTGATTTGGCGCAGGAATGCCGACAGTTGCGCCAGGTCCACGCCCGGGACGACGATGTCGACGGCCTGCCCCCGCACATGATAGGAGTTGGGCGACACCTGCCCGAGACGCTTGCGCAGCAGCGTGTTGTAGCGGGAGGAACGGTAGGCACTGGTGATCTGGATTTCGCGGATGCGGAAACGGTTCACGATTTCATCGAAAAGGGAGAGCAGCCGGGCATCCATGGGACGCTCCCGCCCCGTGAAGTGGCAGCGCAGAAACCGGGACAGGATTTCCGGCGCCACCGGACTCTTGCCAGTGGAAGCCAGCACGAGCGTTTCCCCGGTGTGCAGGTTGTACAGGAAGGGGGGATGCTCGGCCGCATGGACGGGCGCCTGCAGGACGGGGCGCTCGCGCACGATGCCCTTGGGCGGGGATGCGAAAAGCGAGAGCAGAAGGAAGATGGACAGGGCCGTCATGATTCCCCCTGTTGGCGGAAAGCTGGTTGTGCTATGGTGGCGCGCGCAGGAGGTTCCGATGAGATATGCATGGCTCTTTCTCGTGATGTTCGTCCTTCCGGCATGCTCCACCGAAAAGCACAAGGCGGCCGCGCAGAACAACAGACTGGTGGCCATCCACGGCGAGGTGGTCAGGGCCGTCACCGAACTGGACGTTACCAAGAAGGACAACGCCAGGTTCGTGACGCAACTGGAAAATACCATCAAAGTCATCAAAAACCAAAACAAAGAACTCGCCGCCGTGAAGGTTCTGCCGCGGCTGCAGGAAGTGAAATCCCTGCTGGAAACGGGTCTGTCGGACCTGGAAAAGGGCTACGGCGAAGTGCTGGAACTCTTCAAGAACGAGAAATATGCGGAAGCCAAGACCCGGCTCGAGGCGGTGGAGAAGGGATTCCAGGAAACCACACGGCGGCTGCAGGAACTGCAGGCGCAAGTGGCCAAGTCCTATGACATTCCGGTCACGGAACCGGCCCCCGTCTCCCCGGCCGCCGACATGCCTGCACCGGCCGACATGCCCGCCGAACCCGCTGCCGACATGCCTGCACCGGCCGACATGCCCGCCGGACCCGGCATGTGATTTCACCGTTTCATCGATTTCAGGGATTCCCGGTCACTTGCGCGCAGGCGCCATCGAAAGCGCGCGCTGGGCGATCATTTCCCGCACGAGGGCGCAGGCGTCACGGATGGCCGGATTCTTGAGCGAAAGATACGTGACGCGGCCGTGGGGCCGGCTGACGATGATTCCCGCATCCCGCAGGATGGCCAGGTGCTGGGAGAGGTTCGCCTTGGAGATGCCCACGATCTTCTGAAGTTCCCGCTGCTCCACCTCCCCTTCCACCTGCTCCAGGACCACCACGATCCGGAAACGGTGCCGGTTGGCCAGCGTCTTGAGGAAATTCACCTGGGATTCCAGGACATCTTCGTTCTTCTGGAGATAGGACTGGATGTGCTCGACGCGCGATGTTTTCATGGTTGCGGTTTTTAGCAACTTTATCGCAAAGCGTCAATGCGCATGGAAACGGTTTTTTCACTCGGGCCTGCGCCAGTGGCGCGTCTGTGCACCGCGAGGGGATGCCTTCAGCGGCTCGAGCGCGAAATCGGCTTCTGGACGGCTGGGGCAGGCCGAGGAGATTTCCGGGCGGCCGGCACGGCACGGGAAGGCTTCTGGCCCGACGGCGGCCCCGGATCCTTTTTTCCGGGAACCGAGCCGGCAGCGGACCCGACGGCACGGGAGACGCCCAGCCCCTCCGTCTCGGCCGAATCCAGCAGCCGCCCCCACTCTTCCACCTGGCGCGAAAACTCGGACAGGGACTCGGCGGGAAGCGGCGGCAGCCGCGAAGAGGACAGGGCATACAGGGAAACCGGCTGTCCGTTCTGCACGAGCGCGATTCCCACGCCGTTGCGGTCCGGGGTGGTTCCGGAAAATCCCGCCGTTCCCAGCACCTGCCGGCGGATCACGCTCGCCCCCGGCCGGATTTCGCTGGCGATGGAACCCAGTTGATAATAGGTGGCGCGAACGCCATCCTCGTGCTCCACCACCACCCGCCGGCCCAGAGGCCCCGCCCAGCCGGATTCCACCACGCGCCCGGCGGCCAGCGCCCATACGGGCGGATTGCGGCGGGCGGGAAACACCACGCCGCCCGTGCGCGGGTCGGGTTCCGCCGGCGCATCCCCGGGCAGGGGCCGCGCCAGAAAGCGCCGGAAGAACGACAGCCCATCGGAGGTGTAGTAATTGCCCGACGGCCCGCGGAACACCCGGTAGACCCCCTTCCGGCGCGTTTCCACGGAAACCGCCAGCAGCGCGCCGTACCCCAGGAAACGCTTGCCCATGGTCTTCTTTTCCACCAGCAGGCGGACAGTGTCGCCCGAGGCGATGTCACCGGGCTCCAGTTCGTCGCGCAAAAGCGCCTGTACCATCCGGGCCAGTTGCGCATCCTCGCCCACGCCCTCGAAGGCCGACTGCAGGGTGGAAGACACGCGCACCCCCACCAGATGCAAAGCCACCCGCACGGGTGTGTCCACCCGCTGTACGGCAAACCCCTTGGCCGTCCGCTGCGCCACGAATTTCAGGTTGGCCGCGTACTGGTACTCGAAGGCATAGATCCGCGTCCCGTCCGCGCTCATCTGGATGGTGAACATCTGCCCCGGTTGCGCCCGGGCGAAGTTGAAGACGTTGCGGCTCTCGAAAGCGGCGATCAGCCGGCGCGCCTCGGCCAGATCCACGCCGTTGCGCGTGAGGCTCTGGGTGAACTTCTCCTTCTTCTGCACGCGCCCCGTCACCGTACGGGCCGACAGCTGCTCGCGCACCAGCACGTCCTCCGGCGTCTCGCCCGTGAGTTCCGCGGGAACCTGCAGATTCAACTGCGCTCCGGGGGCATCTCCGGAATTTCCGGCGGATGGCGCCGCGGCCAGTTCCGAACGAACGGGCGCATTCTGCTGCACCGTCTGGTCGATTTTCTTCTTCACGCTGGAGCAGGAAGCTGGCGAAAACACGAAGACGTACAGGTACATGGCCGCCAATGCGCCAAAAACCATCAGGAACCGGCGCAACTGCTTCCTCCACGCGGGTTCTTCGGGAGGCAGCAGGGGGCTTTCGTGCAGCAGGGATCTTCGGTACCGTCGGTTTCGCATCCTGGTGTGCATCCTAGTCGAAACAAGGCTTTTCGCAAGTTTTGACGACCCGGAAACCACTTTGATCCTTGACCATCATCCAGGGCCGCCATCCATCCTTCGCACCACCTTCGCCTCAGAAGATGTTGGGCGTGATGCCGCGCTGCACGTAGTGGCGGTAGTGCAGGTTCACGGCCAGGGCGAAAAGCGTCTCGGCGGGCTGGCGCCACGCGCCCGGGCGCAGGAGCACGCGGCGCAGGATGGAAGGCAGGGAAAACACGCGGCGGTTGAGCCACCAGTACATCTCCGTGAGCTTCTCGGGCTCGATGCGCTCGGGGCGGTGCACGCAGCGGGTGCCGTCGTAGAGCCGGTAATTCTCGTGCAGAAGCCGTCCCTGCGCCTTGAATTCCTCGTAGAGCTCGCTGCCGGGCATGGGCGTGAGGATGTAGAAGCGGGGAATGGGGATGCGCGCCTCCTCCACGAACCGGGCCGTATCGCGGATGCTCTCCTCGGTGTCGGAATCGAGCCCCACCATCATCTCGGTCGAAGGCATGATGCCGGCCGCAGCGATGCGTTCGAGCAGTTCCCTGTGCTCGCTCACCTTGACCCACTTCTTGTTGAGCCTGTCGAGCCCCTCCTGGGTGATGCTCTCCAGGCCGAAACTGAGGATGTTGCAGCCCGAATCGGCCACCTTCCGGAGCAGTTTCGGATTGCGCGCGAGGTTGAGCGAGCACTGCGAAGCCCAGGTCATCCTGAGCGGGGCGATGCGGTCCACCAGCGCCTCGAGATAGCCGGGGTTGCCCACGATGTTGTCGTCGATGAGGTAGAACGAGGAAAAGCCCAGTTCCTTCACACGGTGAATGTCGCGCATGACCTCGTCCACGGGACGGGTCATGTAGCGCCCCCTGTAGATGCAGGCGATGGAGCAGAACGAGCACAGATGCGGACAGCCGCGCCCGGCCTGCACCGGCAGCATGGTGCCGATGGGCTTTTCCAGCAGCAACTCGTAGCGGGGCACCGGCAGTCCGGCCAGATCCTCCACCGGCTCGTCGTAGCGGGGGGCGATGCGCCCGTCGCGCTCGAAGTCCGCGAGCAGTTTCGGCCAGGATTTCTCGGCATCCCCTATGACCACGGAATCGAGCCCCTGCTCCAGGATTTGGTCGGGCACCATGGAGGCCATGTAGCCGCCCATGAACACGATCTTGCCCCGGCGCTTGAATTCGGCGGCGATCTCCAGCGCCCGGAAGACGGCGTGCCCCATCGCGCCGATGCCCACCAGGTCCGCGTCCGTATCGAAGGGGACGTCGTCGACCACCTCGATGCACACCTCCACCTGCCAGTGCGGCGGCGTCATGGCCGCCAGGAGCGGGAACACCAGGCCGGGGAGGTGGATTTTCCTCTGCTTGCACAGGGACTTTCCGTCGCCGGCATACTGCGAGGGCTGGATGAAGAGGACCTTAGGCATGGCGGGCCTCGCGCATCTTCTGCACGTACTGCCGGTGCACGGCCCAGGTGCCCTTGATCATCTTCCAGAGCATCGCCGGCGGGTACTGCAGGTGGGACCTGAGCACGGACGGCCGGTACAGCACGGTCTCATAGGAGCGGATGATTTCCCTGTAGTAGGCATGCACGCTCATCCGGGACGGACGCACCATGACGTGGGCCAGATCCCACTTGGCGTATTCGCTGCGGTGGATCAGCAGGCGCGAGGGATCCACGGTGAAGCCCGTTCCGGGAAGCGGCGTCAACGGCTGCAGGTTGACGTAGCGGATGTCCAGTTCCACGAGTTTCCTGCGCAGGAAATCGAAATCCTCGTGCGACCAGTCGGGATTGAGGATGAGCGTGGCGTAGCAGTCCACGCCGTGCCGGTGCAGGATATGGATGGCTTCCTCGTTGGTATGGGGATCCGTGCCCTTGTCGTAGGCGGCCAGTTCGGCGGCATTGAAACTCTCGAGCCCCACGATGGCCGTGCGCAGGCCCAGGCGGGCGAAGCGCGCGATCAGGTTGGGATTCTTCACGATGAAATCGGCGCGTCCGTAGACCAGGTAGCGCTTGCGGATGCCCCGGCGCTCCAGCCCGTCGCAGAACGCCTCGATGCGCGCGCGGGAAACGAGGAAGTCGTCGTCCACGATGTAGATTTCGGTCTGCTCGATCTCCTCGAGCTCGTCGAGGACGTCCTCCACGGGCCGCGCGTGGAAGCGGTCCCCGGTGATCTGCCGGCAGAAGCAGAAGTTGCACGTGAACGGGCATCCGAAGGCGCTCTTCACCAGCGCCACGCGGTCGTGGAAAATGTAGAAATACCGGTCGCGGTAGGGGCGGTTCAGATCGCGCCGCGGCCGCACCCACGAAAACTCGTGGGGCGGAAGCGTTCGCGGGTCCGCCACCTCCCAGGTCGAGAGTACGCCCGGAGGCACGTCCCCGCGGCCCAGGAGCGCATGCTCGACCAGTTTCGGAAACACGGACACGGCGTTGCGCACCACGCGGAAATCCACCGCGGCGTCCATGAGATCCTCGGGCAGGACCTCCACGTGCACGCCCCCGGCCACCGTGACGCAGAGAGGATCGAAGCGCTTGGCTTCCTGGCAGATGCGCTTCATCTCGGGCACGTTGGTGATGTACCCCGTGACGCAGACCATCCGGGGCCGGTATTTTTCCAGGAAATGGCGCAAGTCGCGCCGGTCGAGGATCAGGTCCGCGAGCACCGGCGTGCATTCCGGCGGCAGCAGCGCCGCCATTTCCTCCAGTTCCAGCGGCTCGACCAGCATCACGTGCTGCAGTCCGATGGTTTCGGGGTCGGGACGGGGACGGACGAACAGGACGTTCATGGCGCAGAATCCTTTGTAGGGACGTCTTGCACGAAGACGCGGTGCTCCTCGACCTCGCGCCGGTAGGAGAGCAGCGGCGCGAACGCGTGCAGTAGCGCGCGGAGGACGGCATTCGGATGGGAGGCGGCCATGCGCCGGGGCTCGAGCCGGCCGCCCAGGCGCAACTTTGGCACCTCGGCGGTCTGGCCGAAATCCAGAAAGCGCGCGTTCCGGGCGATGGCGCGCTCGAGCACGCACGTGGTGATGTAGAAATAGAGGTTTTCCTGGCGTTGCGCCCGCGGCGGCATGCCGCCCATGAAGAAAGCCGCCCGGCCGTCCTGCTCCAGCAGGATGAACCAGCCCAGCAGCCGCCCTTCCCGGAAAATCGAGGTGAGTTCGAATGCCGGAGCCGGCAGGTTCACGAAGAACGGCAGGGGCAGGGTTTCCAGTTTCGCCTCGCTTTCGGCCAGCACGGCCCGATAGCCGTCGTAATGCGCCTGCGTGAAGGCATCGCAGGCCGTGGTCGCGCGCTCGACGCCGGAAAAGGCCGAGCGGATGCGGAAAAAGCGCCGGCGATAGTCCGAACGCAGGCTGGCCGCGTATTCCTCGAGGCTCTTCCAGGCCACGTCCATGACCACGGTGGGCAGCGTGTCGCCGGCGGCCATGGCGGCCGGCACGGGAAATCCAGGCGGCAGGTTGAGCGCCAGAAACAGCCCGCGCTCCACGAGGCGCACCTCTTCCAGCAGCCGGGCGGCGTGCGGTGCATCACCCACGAGTCCGGATGCGCTCACGGAAGCCGGAATGCCGCAGACGGCGATGGACGGCGCCCATGAAACGGGTAAGCGGACTGGAAAATATGTGAGCACATCGATGGGCAGGGTGTACACCACGGCGCCCGCCCGCAGCTTATTCCCTATATGCCAGGTGTAGTAGCGCTGAGCACAATGATGTGTAGCATGCGTATAAGACAAAAAGGCCCGCGTCTGCCAATGGCATCCGGCCAGGGCATCCCAGCCGTCCGGCAGGGTTTGGGGCGTTTCGTGGCGCGTCAGGTGGCCGCTCATGGCGCATCCTCGAAGACGACGTAGCGCCGGTAGGGCTCGGGCGCCTGGCCGAAAGCCGCTTCCAGCAGGCGCCGCGTCATGGTGATGCTGGGAACGTTCTCCTCGAAGATGAACCCGCCTTCAGTATGGGAAAAACCGCGCAGGTACTGGATGCCGGTGAAGGCGCGGATGAGGGCTTCCACCACCCCGGCCTTGCGGTGGGATTCGCGCACGGCGATCTCGGTGAGCCGCACGGTGTCGATGGGCGCGGTCTGGCGCAGAAGCCGGTGCGCGGAAGCCTGGATTCCGGAAAGCCGGGAAACCGCCCGCGGACGCGGGCGCGGAACGGTGTGGGCAGCATGGTAGAAAAGCACGTGGCGCAGGCCCAGCGGCTCTCCGGGCCCCACCAACTGGTTGAAGTCCGGATACCACAGCAGGAAACCCACGGCCCGGCCGTCCTCCTCGGCGAACAGCAGATTCTCCTCCTTGAGCAGGAAGCGGAACGGATGGAACAGTTCGTAGTCCTCTTCGGGCGTGCGGTCCGTCCAGTACGGATGCTGCTGGAAACAGGCATTGTTGAGTTCGGTGTAGAGCGCGATCTCCTCGCGCAGGCGGCGCCGGTCCATGGGGCGCACCCGGATGCGGGAAGGCTCCGGATGGGCGGCGCGGCGCAGGCGGTTCTCCTTCCAGAGGCGGTAGAACGATTCGTTGTGGAATCGGAAGGAAACCATGGAATGCGCCTGCATGTCGGCGAAGTAGTCCAGATACCAGGGCGGCGTGTAGGGAAGGCCGAACACGGGGGGCTCGTCGAAACGCGAAGCCAGGAAGCCGGCGGCATAATTGAGATGCCCGCACAGCCCGACCACCAGGCGGTGCGCATCGGGGGCGAAGGCGCGCGCCGCCGCGCGGATGCAGCCGGAAACCCTCGAGAGCCCGGCGATGGCCTCGAAGAAGGCCACCTGCACCGTGCCGGGCATGTTCGCATCGGCGATCAGGGAAAACCGGCCCACCGGGTGGGCACCGCACAGGATCAGGCGGCTCTCCACGCGGGCGTGCCGGTAGAAGACACTCGCCGGCCGCGCCAGGAGATGCACGAGGTCCTCCTCCGTGGAGCGGGCGAAGGGATTGCCGGCATACACCGCCGCGGGAATGTCGAGAAAGCGTTTCCAGTCCGAACGGCTTTCGACGCGCTGCGTGCGGATCATGAAAAAATCTCCTCGATGGGCTCGAACCCCAGGAACCGCGTGTGGGACGAGGCGCAATACGAGCCGGCGATGCACATCACCAGCCACTCGTCCTCCTGCACGCGGGGCAACTGGATGTCATGCGCCAGGAAATCGCGGCTGTAGGTGGAACTGCCATAGACGGCCGAGGGAACCGTCGGCTCCATGGGCCCCTCGAGGCGGAAAACGGGATGATAGGCATCCTCGGGATACAGAAGCGGCCGGGTGAACTGGGCGCTGGAGGCGTTGACCCCCACCAGTTGTCGGCCGTTGCGCTCCTTGACGTCGGTCACGCGCACGGCCAGGTAGCCCGCGGTCGCGCCGATGATGCGACCGGGCTCCAGCAGCAGGCGGATGGGGCGTCCGGCGCGTTCGGAGACCCGCGCCATGAGTTGAGTGGCCATCTTCCCGTATTCCTCCATGGGGAACTCGGGATCCCCGTCTTCCGGGATGCCGAAGCCGCCGCCAAAATCGATGAAATCCAGGTTGGGAAAATGCTGCGCCAGATCGGCCATGACCTCGTAGCATTCGCGGTAATAGTCCAGGTCCACGATGTCGGTCCCCAGATACAGGTGCAGGCCCTCGATGAGCGGATCGCCATGCAGTGATTCCAGTTCGTGCAGATCCAGCCCCAGGCGGCTGTCGCGGCCCAGGAAGTAGCCGCCGTGCGTCTTGCGCGGCGTCACGCGCTCCCCGATGTTGCAGCGCAGCCCCACGGACTCGCCGGGAAAGAGCCGGCGGAAGCGGCGCAACTGGCTCATGGAATCCAGGTTGATGATGGCACCTTCCGCGTGCACGGCGCGCATGAGCGTCTCGCTCATGCCCGAAGAGGTGAACACGATTTCGCGGCCGGAATACCCCACTTCCCGGGCGATGCGCAGATGGCCCAGGGAATTGACGAACACGTTGAGGCCGGCCTCGCGCACGATGCGCAGAAACGTGCGGTTGGCATTGGCCATGGTGGCGAAATGCACGGATTTCGGTTCATAGGCGATGGCCGCGAAGGCCCGGCAATGGTTCCGGATCTCGTCGGAATCGTACCAGTAGAAGGGCTCCTCGCGGTGCGCCGCGATTTTCCGGATGCGTTCGATGGCATTGGGAGATGGAAGAATCATGGCATGCTCACTTGAATTCGCTGTCGGGCGGCATGAAGCCGGTTCGGCGTGCTTTTAGCACGAAAGCGGGCCCCGGTGGATGGGAAAAAAACGAGGAAAAGATCAGTCCTCGTCGTCCGGCCCCTCGGCCTCGAAGAGCCTCGAACTGGCCGGCATGGGCGGATCGTCCAGTTCGAACTTCTCGGAACGGTCCTCGTCATCCTTGTCGTACTGGGAGTCGTCGAGACTATTCTCAAAGAATCCGCGCAGCAACTTGGTCCGACTGGGATGCCGCAGTTTGCGCAGCGCCTTGGCCTCGATCTGCCGGATGCGCTCGCGGGTGACCGAGAAATCCTGCCCCACCTCCTCCAGCGTGTGATCGGAGCGGGCGCCGATGCCGAAGCGCATGCGCAATACCTTCTCCTCGCGCGGAGAGAGCGTGGCGAGCACCTTGCGAATCTGCTCCTCGAGGCTGGAAGCGATGACGGCATCCGGCGGTGCGATGACCGTCTTGTCCTCGAGGAAATCCCCCAGATGGCTGTCTTCCTCGTCGCCCACCGGACTCTCCAGCGAGATGGGCTCCTTGGCGATCTTGAGCACCTTGAGCACCTTGTCGGCCGGAATCTCCATGCGTTCGGCGATTTCGTCCGGCGTAGGCTCGCGGCCCAGTTCCTGGACGAGGATGCGGCTGACGCGGTTGAGCTTGTTGATGGTCTCGATCATGTGCACGGGGATGCGGATGGTGCGGGCCTGATCCGCGATGGAGCGCGTGATGGCCTGCCGGATCCACCAGGTGGCGTACGTGGAGAACTTGTAGCCGCGCGTGTACTCGAACTTGTCCACCGCCTTCATCAGGCCGATGTTGCCCTCCTGGATGAGATCGAGGAACTGCAGCCCGCGGTTGGTGTACTTCTTGGCGATGGAGACCACCAGGCGCAGATTGGCCTCCACCAGTTCATTCTTGGCCCTTTCGGCCTGTTCTTCACCCCGGCAGATGGCCTCGTAGGTTTCCTTGAGCTCGTGGAAGCTCAGTTCGCTCTCCTTCTCGAGCTTCATCTTGTTCTTCTGGGCCTCCCGGACGAGGGTGTCCAGTTCCTGCAGTTTCTCGGAAGAGAGCGTTCCCTGGCGGGTGCGCAGGGGCTTCCCCGAACGGATGGCGGCCCGGATGTCGTTGACCGTGACCCCGTACTGCGCCTCGATGTCGCGCACCACGTTGTCCTGCTCGCGCATGCGGTTGAGCATGTCCTTGAGCCGGTTGACCACCTCCTGGATCTGCTGCTTCTGCAGTTTCAGGTCGCACAGGGCCTCATAGAAATCCTTCTGCAGGCGCTCCAGGGGGGTGAGGTTGCGCTTCTTGCGCAGGCGCTCATAGGATCCAATCACCGACGAGGCCGAAAGTTTGCCGCGATTGCGGTTCTGGCTCTGGATCCTGTGGATTTCCTTGTTGAGCCGGCGAATCTTGTCGATCAGCCGCAGAATTTCCTCCTTCTGCTGGGTCTCGTCCCCCCCCTCGGCATTGTCTTCGTCGTACTTGCGGGTGACGTCGCGCACCCGGATCTTGTCCCGGCGCAGTTTCTCTCCCAGGCTGATGATTTCCTGCACGGCGACCTGGGAGTTGAGCACGACTTCCAGCACGCGGGCCTCCCCTTCCTCGATGCGCCGGGCGATGTCCACCTGGCCCTCGCGGGTCAGCAGGGAAACCTCGCCCATGCGCCGCAGGTACATGCGCACGGGGTGGTTGTTGTGCAGCCACAGCGAATCGTCCTCGAAATCCTTCTCGGCATCCAGATCGAGCTCGTCGTCGCTCTCGGGAATGCTGATTCCACCCGCCGCGAAGATCTCATCCGGAGGCACCAGATCCCCGTCCAGGACGTCTTCCTTCAACTCGAGCTTTTCGGGAATCGGCGCTTCCTCCGCCGGCGAAGGCGGCATCTCGCGCGCATCTTCCGCGGCGGATGCAGGCGCGGGCGCTTCGGGCGCAGCCGGCGTTTTCTTTCCCTTCGATTTCACGGATGCAGGCGCGGGCGCCTCAGGCTCGGCCGCTGGAAGCGGCACAACGATGCGTCCCGCTTCCTTCTTCCCGGAAACCGGCTTTCCTGCCGGAGCGCTGGCCGGCACCGGGGAAAGCACGGCCGATGGCTTCTCGGCCTTGGGCGAAACGGCCCGGGGTGCGGCCTCCATCTTGCGCACGGGCTGCGGCCGGCCGCTCGAACCGGCTTCGGACATGGCCGGATTTTCCTGCCGCGCCGGCTTCTGTTTCTCGACACGCGAAGCCGCAGCGGGTACCGGCTGGATTTCGCCCTTCCTTCCGGCCGGCGCCGCCGGTTTTTCCGGCTTCTTTTCCGTCCTGCGGGGAAGGGGAACGGATTCCTTGACCTTTGCCGGACCTGCAGCCTTCGCTTTCGGATTCCCCTTCTCATCGGACGGCGTTCCCTGGGCGACGGCCGCGGGTTTCGCGGCGCGCGCCGGCGGGGCGGCGACCGGGGCTTCGGCCTTCTTCGATGCCTTGCCCTTTTCGGAAACGGTGGAATTGGAACCGACCGAAACACCTTTCCTGGAAGATTTCGACACGTCTGTCTTCTCCTTTCGGTTGGGGGTCGCGGATTTTTCGGGATTCGTCTTAGCAGAAGAACCGGTCCTGGAATCAGGCCCCTTTTGGGCCTTGTCCGCGCGGCCGTCCGAGGGATTCCTTCCAGCAGACCTGCGCCCGGCCTCGGGCTGCGCCGCAGCGGGCCGGCTTTCCTTCTTCTCCTTCTCCTTCCTCTTCACGTTCACGACGGGCTCTTCCGGCTTCTGGCTCTTCTTCGATTTCGATCCGGCAGGATTCGCTCCGGCGGCGGATTCCGGTTCCGTCCCGGCCTTTTTTCCAGCCTCCTTCGCCTGGGCATCCTGTTTCTTCGGCGCATCCTGCGCCTTACGGGTTCTGGCTGTGTCTGTCTTGGGGTTGGATTTCATGGATTCCTCGGTTTTGGACGAGTTGATTTCGGATCCGCTCGAGTCTCATGCGTTCTTCCAGCAGTTGCAGGCGGACCTGCGACTCTTTCCGGCTCGCGGCCTCCTGGATGCGGCTCTCCACGTCCCGGATGCGCTGCCGGATTCCCTGCAACTCGAAATCCCGGAGCAGTTCGCTCAGGGTTTCTTCCGGCCGCGGCAGGCTTCTCATCGATTCGGCGATCTCCGGGAGGGTCTCCGAAACGGGAGGCGGCAGGAGTTCCTTCACGCGGTCCAGATCGGTCCAGAGGCGGCCTTCCCGAATCTGGCGCCAGGCGTCGCGCACGGAGGGAGTGAAAAGCGCATGGTCCAGTTCCAGTTCCCGGAGCCCGACGGCCTGCTCGTGATGGTGCAGAAAGCACACGAGATGCACCAGGCGGTTGAACTCGGCCTTCTCGTCGGCCGTGAGCGCGAGTTGCGGTTTCGCCGCAGAAACGGCCGGCACCTGGAAGCCCGAGGCCGCGCGGGGCGGCAAAACCGCCCGCACATCCTGGACGCCCAGGCGCAGCATGAGCGCGATCTGGTTGATGTAGGCATCCCGCGAAACCGCCGGGATCCACTTCCAGACGGCCGCGACGGAAGAAAGCGCCGCGGCCCGCTCCGAAACCGGCGCATCCGGGGGCGGGAGCGTCATCTTGAGGAACGTGTCGAACACGGGCAGTGCCCGCTCCATGAGCGCGTTCAGTGCCCCGGGGCCATTTTCCCGCAGGAAGGAATCGGGGTCGTGCGGTTCCGGCAGGAGAACGATCCGGCCGGTGGACTCGCCTTCGAGCAGGAGCGGGATGGCGCGCAGAGTGGCTTTTCGGCCGGCCGCGTCACCGTCGAACATGAGCCAGATGTTGGGCGTGTGGCGCTTGAGCAGTTGCACCTGCGCCCCCGTGAGAGCCGTCCCCAGCGGGGCCACGGCCGGCAGGCCGGACTGGGCCATGGTCAGCACGTCAATGTTGCCTTCCACGAGTATCACCCGGTTTTCCTGGCGAACCTGGCGCTGGACCTCGTGCAGCCCGTAGACGGAATGGCCCTTGGCATAAATCGGGGATTCAGGGCTGTTGACATACTTGCCTTCCGGCCGCTCGGGATTCAGGATGCGGCTGGAAAATCCGCGCACGTTCCCGAACGTGTCCAGAATGGGGAACATGATGCGGTCCCGGAAGAAGTCATAGGGGTCGCGGCCCTGCTGGGACTTGCGCACGAGCCCCGTCTCCAGGGCTTCCTCCAGCAGGCCCAGTTGCCGCATGTGCCCCGCCAGGGCTTCCCAGGAATCGGGCGCATAGCCGATCTGGTAGCGGTGCAGGACCTCCGGTCCGAGCCCGCGCTTCTCGAGGTATTCGCGGGCGTGCGCGGCGCCTGCATCCTGAAGGCGGTCGCGGAAGAAATCCACGGCGGCCCGGTTGGCCTTGTACAGCCGCTGCCGGTGGCGCTCCCGGCGGATTTCCTCCTCGTTCTCCTCGGCCGAAACGGGAGCGATCTCGATGCCCGCCATCTGGGAGGCCCTGAGAACGGCGTCGGAGAAGGTGAGTCCTTCCGATAGCATCAGGAAATCGAACACGTCTCCCTTGGCCTGGCAGCCGTAGCAGATGAAGAAGCCCTTGTCCGGGTAGACGTAGAAACTGGGATCCTTCTCCTGGTGGAACGGGCAGGCGCCGCGCAACTGGGCGCCCGACGGATGGAGCCTGACGCGTTGCCCGACGATGTCGGCGAGGCGGAGGGCTTGACGTATCTGCTGAAGGACCTGATGTCCGAAACGCACGCTGCTTCCCGGTTTTTTCCGGCCCGGGCGGCGCCCGCGGGAGCGATTCGAGCCGGACGAAACGGCGTAATATAGAGGAGCAGTTTGAAATGTCAATGAATTTTTCCAAAAACCGTGTTTCGCGAAGAGACCGCAACGGTTTTTGCGCGAATCTTGTTGTTGACCGTGGAAAACAACTTTGATAAACATGCCTGACCTGTTCGCCCGAAAGCGGCGGATGCAGGCTCTTTTTTCCCAGGCTTTTTGGAGGTTTTCGTGAGTCTCAACACCCTTTACCAGACCCCGGAAGGACAGCCCGTCCTTTCGTCCATGGCGTTGTCCCCGGCGCCCGCCGCCCCCGGCACGCCGGCTCCCGCGCCGGCCGCCGAAGGCTCGATGACGGTGGCCGTCCCCCAGAAGGAAGCACCGGCCAAACCCCAGGGCGGATGCCAGGGCGGCAACGATCCCACGTTCTCGTTCGTGCTGCTGGGAGTGATGTTCCTGGTCTTCTACCTGTTCCTGATCCGCCCCCAGCAGAAACGCCAGAAGGAGTTGATGGCCATGCTCAATTCCCTGGCCAAGGGGGATCGCGTCATCACCTCGGGCGGCATGCTGGGGACCGTCGTGGGACTGACGGACTCCGTGGTGACGCTGGAAATCGGCGACAAGGTCCGGGTCAAGGTGCTGCGTTCCCACATCCAGGGCAAGCAGCCGGCATCCGAGGCTTCCGAAAACAAGAAGAACACGGAAAAGGAATCCCGGGAATCCGATTCCTAGTGGATTGAGGGGAGTAAGACATATGGAACACAACAAGTGGTTTTGGCGTGCAGCCTTGTTCGCTCTGGCGATTCTGTTCTCAATCGTGTACCTGCTGCCGACGTTCATTCCGGAATCGCTTCCGGGATGGTACAGGAACTTCTTCAACAAGAAGGTGCTCCTGGGACTCGACCTGGCCGGCGGCGTGCATCTGGAATATGCCATCGACACGGACTCCATCGTGGAAAGCCAACTGGACAGTTGGGGCGAGGACATCAAGGCCAAACTGATGGATCTCTATGGCGAGAAGGATAAGGAGAACTCCGCGAATTTCGATATCTCCGTGAAGGGCAACCGCCTGGAAATCGAATTCAAGGGTGCCATCAACGAGGAATTCCTGGGCAAGGCCACCGCGGACTACACCGACAAGCGCGATCCGAAACTGCACCGTGTGGAGACCCGCGGCCAGAAGGTCTTCTATGCCATCGACAATGAATTTTCCAAGGATCTCGAGGAAAAGGCGCTCGTACGGGCCGTGGACACCATCCGCGACCGCGTGGACGAGTTCGGCGTGGCCTCCCCGGAAATCTACCGCAAGGACGACATGATCGTCGTCGAACTGCCCGGCCTGGACAAAGATTCCCAGGAAAGCATCAAGCGCATCATCATGCGTTCGGCCCACCTGGAGTTCAAACTCGTGGATTCCGAAAGCAAGTACATGGCGGAAGTCGCCCGCTACCTGCGCCAGACCTACGGCCTCGACGAACGCGGCATCGTCCAGAAGGGCCCCTACAAGGGCATGGCCGTCATTCCGGATGCCTACGGCTCCCGCAAGGGCGGCGAGAAGCAGCGCACCCTCTACTTCCAGATGGATGTTCCGTCGCGGGATCTCCCGGTAGAGCAGCAGCAGGAGTATAGCAAGGTGCGAAAAACCATGGAGAAACTGTTCCGCGAGGAACTCCCCAAGGCGGGCCTCCCCGTGCCGCAGGGACGCGAAATCGCCTACGAGCGCACGGTCAAGCACACCGACCAGGGCATCGCAACCGCCCAGAAGGTGGTCAACGCCATGATTCTCGTGCGTGCCACGAAGGTCACCGGCGAATACATCATCAATGCGCAGGTGGGCTACGACCAGCAGGGGCAGGCGGTGGTCAACGCAACGTTCAACCGCACGGGCGGCCGCTATTTCGGCGAACTGACCGGCAAGCACCTGGGATGGAAGATGGCCATCAAACTGGATGAGTGGGTGGAATCCGCCCCCGTCATCCAGGACCAGATCTTCGAGAACGTCCAGATCACGCTGGGCGCCACCGGCTCCCCGCAGGAGCGCTACCGGGAGGCCGAAGAACTCGTGGGCGTGCTGCGTTCCGGCGCCCTGCCCGCCCCGCTGTCCAAGGAAATGGAACTGAACAAGGGGCCCTCTCTGGGCAAGGATTCCATCCGTCGCGGCACCATCGCCTTCATCATCGGCATCATCCTGGTAGTGGGCTTCATGGCTGTGTACTACCGCAAGAGCGGCCTCATCGCGGATGTAGCGCTCGTTGTGAACGTGCTCTTCATGATGGCCATCATGGCGGCCTTCGAGGCGCGCCTCACGCTGCCGGGCATCGCCGGCATCGTCTTGACTTTGGGCATGGCCGTCGACGCCAACATCATCATATTCGAGCGCATCCGCGAGGAACTGCGGCTCGGCAAGAATCCGCGCGCCGCCGTCGATGCCGGGTTCTCCCGCGCCTTCATGACCATCATGGACTCGCAGATCACCACGGCCATCGCGGGCATCGTCCTGTATGAATTCGGCACAGGCCCCATCAAGGGCTTCGCCGTGACCCTGATCATCGGCATCATCACCTCCGTGGTGACCGGCGTCTTTTTCTCGCGCGTGATCTTCGACTACATCACCTCGCGGAAAAAGTTGGACACCTTGAGCATTTAGGGAGTTGGCCATGTTCGAAATCGTCAAGCCTGGAATCAACATCAATTTCATGGGCAACCGCAAGAAGGCCTTCCTCCTGAGCGGTAGCCTCGTTCTCGCAAGCATCCTGATCCTCTTGGCCAACCTCTTCGTTCCGGGGCGCAAAACCATGCTCAACTACGGGCTGGACTTCCTGGGCGGCACCCAGATCCAACTGGAGTTCGACCGCCCGGTGCCGATCGCCCAGGTGCGTGCGGCACTGGAAAAGATCGGCTACAGGGACGTTTCCCTCTCCTCCATGGGAGAAAAGGGCTATCTCGTGGCCATGCGCGCTTTCTCCTCGCTCTCCGAGGATCAGCGCGCGGCCATCCAGAAATCCTTCGAGGACAAGTACAAGAGCGATCTCTTCCGCATCCGCTTCTCGGCGGCCGGCGATCACATCAAGGTGCGCTTCCACGTCCCCGTGAAACTGGACGAGTTCGAGGCGATCTTCTCCACGCTCAACCTCAAGGCCCGCGTGCCCAAGGCCGAACTGACCCCCGAGGCCGTCGATTACCTCACCCGCGTGCAGAAGGGTGAGCAGCCCACCTGGGAAAAGCCGCATCCGGCGGAACTGGACTACATCGAAACGCTCACGGTCTCCCCGAAGCGCAACGAATATACCATCCTGCTGGAATCGGTCTCCGAGAAGATGGAAGCCGGCCTGTTCGCGCAACTGGGCGTGAAGGCCACGGTGCTCAGCGTGGAAAGCCGGGGACCGCAGGTGGGCGCCCGCCTGCGCGTGCAGGCCATCCTGTCCCTGCTGTATGCGCTGGGCTTGATCCTGCTCTACATCGTGTTGCGCTTCGACCTCAAGTTCGCTCCGGGCGCCATCATCGCCCTGGTGCACGACGTGCTGATCACGGTGGGCATCTTCGCCCTCTTCTGGCGCGAGTTCTCTCTCCCCATCCTGGCGGCATTGCTCACGATCGTGGGTTATTCGCTCAATGACACCATCGTCGTGTACGACCGCATCCGCGAGAACATCCTCAAGATGCGCTCGCATTCGCTGCCCAAGGTCATCAACACATCCATCAACGAGACGCTCAGCCGCACGCTGCTCACCTCCATGACCACCTTCCTGACGGTCCTGGCCATCTTCGTCGTGGCCGACGGTGTGCTGCGCGATTTCGCCCTGGCCATGGGCATCGGTATCATCGTCGGCACGTACTCTTCGATCTTCATCGCGTCCCCCATCGTGATCGTGCTGGATTCCGCATTCGGCAAGCAGGTCCCGGGCGCCCAGCGCTCCGAGGTCGAGCCGGAAGAAGAAGACGAGGAAGGCGAGGAGGACGGGGAGGAATCCGAGGAATCGGACGGGGAATCGGACGACGACGAAGCCGGAGAAGACAAGGACGAGGCCGGCCTCTCGGAAGAAGAAATCAAGGAACGCGAACTCAAGAAGGCCAAGCGCATGCGCCGCAAGGCCCGCGGCGGGCGTGCCGGCCGCCGCAAGGGTTGATGATTCCTGTTCTTTCCCCGTCGTGCCGTACCGCGTGAAACCGTGCCCGAGTCTGTCGCTCTCAAGCCGCCCCGTCCCGTCATCGCGGAATATTCGAGCCAGACGGCCTACGACATCGAAACGCGTTTCCATCTGCAGCCGCTGACGGCCCGGCTGCTGGCCATCCGGGGCTTTTCCCCCGACACGCTGGACGAATTCCTTTTCCCCCGCCTTTCCCGGCTGCGGCTTCCAGCCGGCATGGCCGATTACGACAAGGCGGTCTCCATCCTGGCCGAATGCGTCACGGCCCGGGAAACCATCGGGCTGTTCGGCGACTACGACACCGACGGCGTCTCCTCCGTGGCCCTGTGGGTCCTGTTCCTGCGCGCCATCGGCATTCCGGTGCATGTGCGGCTGGCCCACCGGGAACGGGGCTATGGCCTGATGCCCGAGGACGTCCGGGAATTCTCCGAAGCCTCCATCCGCACGATCATCGCCTGCGACGTGGGCTCCACGGACCATGAAGCCGCCGTCACCGCCCGGCAGAAAGGCATCGCACTGATCGTGGTGGATCACCACACCATCGAGGCACCATATCCGGACGTGGATGCGCTGGTCAATCCCATGCGCCAGGACTGCGCCTTTCCCTTCAAGGGGATGGCCACCGTTGGCCTGTCGTTCTATCTCATCGTGGGACTGCGTTCCAAACTGGAGCACGACTGCCGGCTGCCGCCGGCGGATCTGCCGGATCCCCGAACCCTGCTGGATATCGTCGCCATGGGAACCCTGGCCGACGTGGCGCCCCTGGTGGACAACAACCGGATTTTCGTCCATCAGGGACTGCAATTGCTCAACACCCGCCGACGGCCGGCCGTGCGGGCCCTGTGCGAGGTGGTGCGCATCGACCCGCAGGAAGAAATCACCGAAAAGCACGTCGTGTTCCGGATGACGCCCAAACTCAATGCCCCCGGCCGCATGGGAGACGCCCAGATGAGCCTGGACCTCCTCACGGCCGAGGATTACGGGGACGCCTACCGCTGCGCCCAGGAACTGTCCCGCATCAACGAGCAGCGCCAGCAGATCCAGGAACAGATGTACCAGGAAGCGCTGGCACAGGCGAAGGCCTCGCTGGATTACCGCTGGGGCATCGTCGTCTCGGGCGTGGACTGGCATCCCGGCATCGTGGGCATCCTGGCCGCCAAACTGGCGGAACACTTCCAGCGGCCGGCCGTCGCCGTGGCCCTGCAGGGGGATCTGGGCCGCGGCTCCGTGCGGACATTCGGCAACATCAACATTTTCGAAGTGATCCGCAAGACATCCGCGCACCTCGTATCGTTCGGCGGACATGCAGGAGCGGTCGGAATCGAAGTGGAGCGCGAAAAGTTGGGCGAATTCGCTTCCTCCTTCGATGAAGCCCTGCGCGCGCTTTCCGGGCTGGACGGAGAACGGCTGATCCCGGTGGACGCCGTGGTATCGCTGCACGAACTGACGGAACGCTTCGTTTCGGAACTGCGGCGTCTGGCCCCCTTTGGAAACCAGAATCCGGAACCCGTCTTCCTGAGCCGCAATCTGGACGTGATCTCGGTGCGCTATCCCCGGCATACGCATCTCGCGCTCACCCTGCGCGATCCCGTGACGGGGACCATCCGGCAGGCCATCGGCTACAACATGGCCAAAACGGTGGAAAACCGCCTGCCCAGGAAACTCAACCTCGTATATGTCCCGGAAAAGAATCCGCTCAACACGGAAAGCGTGCAGTTGCGCATTCTGCACCTGTGGAATCCACAGGAGGACCCGGAGAGCCGGTAAGGCATCTGGTGCCGAGTTACGGGGGTGGCCGCATGAGGAACGAAGAAAACCGGGAATGCGAAAACCAGGACGCACGTTCCGTGAAAACGGAAAATGGTCGGGAAGCGCCATGGGATCCGCCTTCCGAGCCCCGCCGGCGCGTGCGGATCACTTATGGGCGCCCCGGGAGGACATCCGATGCCCCCTGGATCTGGATCGCCGTGATATTCGCAGTCGCCCTCGCCATGGTCGCGAGCCGGGGCTGTTCCTCTTCTCTGGAAAACCTTGCGCGCCTTTTCACGGAATCTACCGGCGCACAGCCGGACGGCGGCATTTCGGCATCACCGGAAAAGTGATGCCGCCGCAAAAGGGGCATTGGTGTTATTCTAAAAAATCGGCCATGCGGCATGAACACGGCCGACGCGTCAGTCCCATGATGCTGAAGATGGAGGAGAAGCCATGGATTTTCTTCAGGAAAGCAGCGGCGAAACGAACCTGATCCAAACGGCGCAGCAATGCCTGGCGAAAAGAAATCTCGATGCGTTATGGGCCTTGGGGAATCCAGAGGAAATCGTGCCGGCGCTGCCCGCATCGGCCTTCTATCACCTGGTCCGCATCGCCGAGCACGAGGATCGGGAACTGCTGGTCCTGCACGCCTCCACCGAGCAGGTGCAATGCTGCTGGGACATGGATTCCTGGAAGCAGGACCGGTTCGATCCCGATGGGGCAGACGAATGGATGGCGGCCCTCCTGGAGTTGCCCGACGAGAAATTCCTGGAAAAGGTGCACGGGCTGCTGCCGGATGGTTTCGGACTGTACCTGCTCTCCCGGGCCACCATCTACAATGTCAAGTTGAACCCGGACATCCCGGAGAACGATTCGTTCTTCACGACGCCCGACGAATACTTCGAGTTGCAGCCGCTGCAGGATACGCCCGATGAATCCTGGCGCCTGCTGGTGCGATTCATCGACCGCTGGTATGCACTCGACGCCGAGGGAATCCAGAAGTTGCTCATCGCCGTTCCCATGGAACTGCCCACATTCCTGGAGGAGGACGCGTATTCGCTGCGCAACGGGCGCATCCGGGACGAAGGATTCTGGGACACCTTCACGGCCCGCGAAATCTATCGTCCGGTGGACCCGGCCCGCGTCCGGCTGGACGACAGGGCGACCCTCGTGGATCCGCCGCGTGTGGCCACGGTGCTGCCGGCGCCATGGCGGGAAGAGGAAACGGATCTCCTGGGCCGGGCCATCCACGCCCTGGAGCCGCTCCAGGCCGATGCCGTGCGCGCCAATTTCGCCCTGCTGTGCAACCGGCTGCTGGCGGCCGACGAGGTGGACGTGGCCGACGACGATGCCGCGGCCAATATCGTGCTGCGCGCGCGCAATGCCGTGAACCTGGCACTGGAATACTTCGTCACGCACCGGAAACTGGAAGCGCACGAAGTGCTGCGGCGGTTGCACGTCTCCCGGCTCTTCCAGTGCGGATATTTCCTGGTGCACCAACTGGCCCAACTGGCCCGGGAGTTGATGAAGAGCGGCGCCGTGTCGCTCTCGCCGGGAACCTACACGCTGCTCGAAGGCCCCTGGCTGGCCTTCTTCCAGGCGCTCTTGGCTCCGCACCCCCTGCTGGATCCCGCCCTCGCGGGAAAAACCGGCCTGCAGTTTCCTTCCAGCCTCGCCCAGGTGGCGCAGGCCGCGGAATGGGTCGAGGAAATGAGCCTGTTCAAGGGCATCTGCTTCGAAGTGCTCGCCATTCCCGCCGAAGTGCTCACGAACGAAGGCGCCGCGCGCACCTGCCGCCGGAATCCCGGCGCCATCACGTTCGGGGACCTGCTGCGCACGGCGGCGGCCTCGCTGGCGCTTTCCGGAAAATCCGGCGTCATGTCCCTTTCCCGCGCCGCCGCGAACCGGTTCCTGGCCGTTCCCGGCGCGAAGGAAAAGGCCCGCGCCGCCCTGGCCGGACGCATCGGCGCCGTCCTCCCCCTGGCTCCTGCACGCATCGCACGCATCGTGGACACCCACCTGCAGCCATGGAACGATGCATCCGATCCCGAAGCCGTCTTCCTGATCCGCACGCGCCGCACACCGGAACGCAGGACAGCCGACGCAGCACCCACCGATGCCGGATGAAGCCCTCTTTCCCATGGTCTTCCCTTCCATTTTTTCTCAAAAAAATTGACGGCTCATAAAGGCATAGAGTGAAAAATCATATGGAACACGATGCACCGGTTTTCGCATGCCCGACCATGAAAAACGAAAGGCCGTGCCATGAGACTCTCTTTCTTCTCTTTCTTCTTCTTCTTGCTTTTTTCAGTCATTGGCATCTCGTCCCTTTCCTGCGATTCTCCGTCAGAAAAAAGCCAGCCACCGAAAAAAATGCTTTTGCCGGCATCCCAGGCGGCATGGATTCCGGCAGCCACGGGCGGGCTCGTCACCCTCGACGATGGCGCGTACGTGGATTTCCCGGCCGGAGCGCTCACTGCCGATGTCACCGTCATCCTGGAGCGCGTGTCATGCGATGGCTACTTGCGCCACCCGGATTTTTCCGGCTGCATCCATGAAGTCCGCGCGCAGGGGGAAGCGGCCCTGGCCGGCCGCTACACGCTCGCTCTTCCGGACGCTGCCAGGGAAGAAGCCGCCGAAGCGCCATCGATGCGAAATTGCATCCTCGGGGCCGGAGAGGAAGGACTGCGCTGCCAGGGAGACTTCGAAACCGCCTCCGGCAACACCGCCCTGACCACGGCCTCTCGTTTCGGCGCTTTCACCCGTTTCTCTCCGCAGGTGCGAACCTCTGCTCCGACGCTGGTCCACGACATGCCCTTTCTCGCCTGCGAGGGCGACCCCACGGGCGATTGGGAACTCGTTTTCATCATGGCTCCCCTCGATGCCATGGGTATCGGATCCTCGAGCGGCGGTGAGAACTTCTCCGATTGCCCCAATCTCTCCTTCCTCGAATTCCGGACGGTGGAATATCACGAACGCCTGCGGATTCAGCCGTCGATGGATGCTTTTGCGGTCTACACCTTCCGGAAGGACTATGGTTTCCAGACCGACCTCTTCCGCTATTTCACACCCGAATGCCTCGGGCTGCACGGCCGCGAATGCCAGGAAGCCTGCACGATGGAAGAAGGCGTCTGCCGGTGCTTCTGGAACGAATCCATGGGAAATGGAAGCAACGACAGTTTCCTCCTCGAGGACGCGGACGGCGGGCTGCATCTCGACGCCATTCCCAATCCGCTCCTGTACTGCGTCCAGGGCGACACCCTGGCCCTGTACCACGAACACCCGGAAGGACCGGTGCTGAAGATCTTCCGCCGGAAATGACGCCTCCCTGCCCTCCCGGAACGGATTCTCCAGGGAAGGCTTCGTTCCGTAAAATCATGCCTGCGAATGAGCCGTTCCCGCGGGCGCAGGCCGACGCAGACGCAGGCCGGCCCGTAAAATCATGCCTGCGAATGAGCCGCACGGCGCGGCCCTGGACGCCGGACTCCGGCCCGTGGAAACATTTCCCTTCGGAAGCGTGCTTTCGAATCCCGAAATGACCGGGCGTCCATGTTTCCGTCCGCCGGCACCGGACTCTCACCCCGTGCGCAAGGTGTCCCTTGAATGCACCCGCTTCAATGCATCCGTTCGCGCATCGCCTGCAGTTGCGGGTCCCGGGGATGCAGTGCCAGAAGCCCGTCGAGAAACACGCGCGCGTCCTCGTGACGCCCGGCTGCCTGCAGTCCCCGCACCAGCCCCGAGAGAAGGCGCGAAAGCGCCGCGTCCACGCCCAGCACCGTCCCCATGTCCGTGCGACCGGCGGCCAGATCCACCGCCGTTTTCAGGATTTCTTCGTTCGTCATGTCGGTATTCGTTTTTGGCATCATGAAAAAACCTCGTTGAACACGCTCCGCACGAGGACGTGGCCGCCATGGAGCACCGGAACGAATTCACGCCCGAGAGGCGGCAAGATCAGCCCCATCACACGCGAATGTTGGCCAGCACGGAGCGCTGGGTGGAATGCAGCGACTGCAGCAGGTTCGATGAAAGCGTCTGCATGCGGGAAAGCCGCTGCACGAGCACCTGGATGCGGTTTTCCAGGTTCTGGAACTGCGCGCCGGCACCGGATGCGCCGGTGGAGGAACCGTCCACGCTCTTGGCCATCTGTCCCTGCTGCCGGAGCAGATCTTCCAGTTGGCCGCCCACGCTGTCCGAGACCAGCCCGGCGATGAGGAGAATCTTCTCTTCCAGCGACAGGGATCCATCCCCCAGGATCCGGTCGATTTCCCCCTGCACGTTCCGGCTATCCTGCGCATTTCCGGCTTCGCGCTTGTGCCGGCTGCCGTGCACTTCGCCGGGCGAATCCTTCCCCGGAAAGAGGCGCCCCAGGTCCGGCAGCCCTTCCAGAAACTGCCGCAGCAGCGGTGCCGCCAACTGGAACGCATACATGCCGGCGGCCAGTTCCGGCGCCAGCGCCCACAGGGAATTCATGCCGCCGGCGCCGACCCCCCCGATGCCGCCGGGCGTTCCAATCATGCCCGCGCTTCCCCAGACGCCGGCCATGGATGATACCCATTCCGCAGCCGATGCTCCCATGAGATTTCCCATCTTCTGCCAACCCGAAACGTCCATTTTCCTCCTCCCGCGCGCCCCCCGTGGGCGCATTCGTTTCCCGACCCCTTCACGGCGGTCGTGTCCCCATTATCGAAAGCCCCCGGAGAAGGTTGCGGCCGCCCCTCCTTTTTTTCCGAATTTTTCCGGATGGGTGTCCGGAAAAAAAAGAGGATAATGGCTTGCAGGCCGGCATGCCCCGGCACTTTTGCCGCGGCCTTCATCAGCGTGCAAATTCGATGCGTCCCTGAAATCGAGCCGGAGGTCGGAACATGACTTTCTTCGATCCCTTCCATCCCGACGACGGGACATACGAACTGGCGGCGCGATACACCGTGCAGAAACGCCAGCAAGAAATGTTTCTGCTGGCTCTGGATTTGGAAATGCTCAATCACGAGATGCAGCATCTCCTCGACGCGATGGAAATTACCGATGACGAAGAAGAGAAACAACGGATCAACCGTGAACTCGATAAACTGGAAAAACGGGCCGAACGCATTGTAGCCAAGATTGAAGATTTACAAAGACACAACTTTTCCGTGCAGCAGCAGAAGATGCTCTTCCAGATGGCCTTCCAGGAACTCGATCGGCGTTATGGCAACAGGAAGAACGCATCTTCGGCCGGCGATTTCCCGGGGCCGCCGCTGGACATGGCATCCGGCTCCTCCGGATCCCGAAGCCGCCGCGATGCCGTCGACGGCGCAACGGATGAACGGAATGACAACGGCGCCGCGCAGGGCTCGAAGCCGGAAATCCGGGACCGCATCGCATCCGCCGGCGTCGCGGCCGGCATCGCGGCCGGTGCAGGAATGCCCCTGTTCCTCCAGTACCAGGCCGGCGTGGATCTGGCGAATCAGGACTTTCAGTTCGGATGGATGTTCTGGGCATCCATCGGACTGGGCCTGTTCGTCGGCGGCATTGCGAGTGGAATGATGGCCGAGTATTTCCTTTCCCGCTCGTTCCCGGTCGGACTCTCCCGCTTCTTCACGTTCTGCCTGTCGGGACTCGGCATCGCCCTCCTGCTGTTCGAACTCCGTTTCCTGCTGCCGTGATTGCGGCTGAAAAAAGCGCGCCATGCGCTGCGCGCGCGTCAGGTGAGGGCTTCGGACGGGGTGGCGCCGAAGTTGCGCGAAAGCGAGAGGGTCGCCAGGATTTCCGGCGGCAAGAGCCCCTCCCGCCCGAGAATCATGGCCGCGACCTGGGTGGCGACGCCGGGCCCCAGCATGAAGCCCTGGCCGCACATGCCCACGGCCGCCAGCGCGCCTTCCACGCCGGGAACCCAGTCCAGGATGGGACGCCCGTCGGGCGTCATGGGATACAACCCGCGCCAGGTGCGCCGGATGAGCAGGTGGCGCAGGCGGGGAATCAGCGCCGTCAGGCGGGAAGCCAGCACGGGAAGGAATTCCGAGAGATTCTCCCGGTCGTGTCCCACGAACGGCTTTTTCGGGGTGTAACAGAAAATGATCTGCCCGGAATGCACCTGCCCGAAATAGAAGTTGGCGGTCTTTCCCTCGGGCCCCTCGTGCATGTCCACGACCAGCGGCGGCAAAAACGGCTCCACGGGCGCCGAGATGCCGGCCTCGTGGGAATCCGGCGTCACGGGGAAATGCGTGCCGAGCATGCGCCCATGGGCGAAGGCATCGGCCCCCGTCGCGATGACCACGCGGGGTGCGAAATACACGTTCCTTTCGGTGCGCACGCCCTCGATGCGGCCGGCGCGCACGGCGTAGCCCACGACGGGCTCCTTCACCCGCAAGGTCACGCCCAGGCGCTGCGCCTCGCGCTGGAAGGCCACAGCAGCCTTCATGGGGGACACCTGGCCATCTCCAGGAGAAAGGGTGCCGCCCAGAAGCCCGCGTCGCTCGATGCCCGGCACCACCCTGGCGATGTCGTCCGGGCCAATCCAGTCGATGTCCAGCCCGTAGCGCTTCTGCATGGGCAGGAAACCCTGCAACTGGTTGCGCAGCGCCTCACTGTACACGGGAAAGCAGTAGCCGCCGGGTTTCCACCCGATGTCCACGCCCGTGCGCTCCTTCCAGGTGGTGAAGATTTCCAGGCTCTTCCTGCACAGAAGGATCTTGGCGGGATCGGAATGGGTGGCCCGCACGCCGCCAATGGCCGCCTTGTTCTGGCCCTGGCCGGGGGCGGCCGCCGACTCCAGCAGCAGCACGCGCAGGTTTTCGGCCGCCAGGAGCATGGCCGTGGGGGTTCCCACCGAACCAGCGCCCACCACGATGACGTCGAAGGCGTTCTTTTCGTTGCTCATGGCTGCTTTTCCTCCTCCAGGAAGGCATCCAGGGGAACCTCGGCCATCAGGGGCCGGATGGTGGGCAGGGTGACCTCGTCCAGGGGAACGCCCGCCTGCCGGTACAGGCGCAGGATGGCTTCGGTGCAGTTCTTGCCGCCGCAGGCGCCCATGCCCGTGCGCAAAGTCGCCTTGAGTTGGTTCATGTCGCGCACCCCGGCCTCGATTTCGGCCAGGATCTCGCCGCGCTTCACGCGCTCGCACAGACACACCACAGGGTCGTCACCGGCGCAGGCCGAGGCTTCCCGCGCATCCACCGGTCGGCCCCAGTCGGGGTCGGCCACGAGGAAGCCGGCCACATCCAGACGTTCGGCGTAGGGCACGCGCAGTCTCACCAGTTTGCGCCGGTCCTGGTTCTTGCGGTCGCGCACTTCCACGATGGTGCCACGGCCCAGCACGCGCCCCTGCCGGTCGGTCGTGATGACCTCCCCGTCGGGCGGCAGCCGGTCGGCATCGAACTCGAAGGCCAGCATGACCACGGCCGTCTGCCGGGAGGGATCCTCCTGCTCGAACACCAGGGAAACCGCCAGGCCCGGGCAAGCCAGCACGCACTTGCCGCAGCCGGAGCACTTCCCCTCGAAGACGGGCAGATCCATGATGGTGCCGTCGATGCGGATGGAATGCAGGGGACAGGCGTCCACACAGGGATTGCAGGGAATTTCCTGGTCGCAGAAGAACACGGGGTACACGCGGGATTCGCGCGGCTGCGGCGCAATCGCATGCACGGCGCCGGGCCGGCTCTTGAGGATTTCCTCCAGCGGCTCCCACTCGGCCGGGATGTCCACCAGGATGCCCAGTTCGCGTGCCATCCTGCGGCCGGCGATCTTGCCCGAGAAAATGGCCGCCGAGGCTTCCGCGATTTCGCGGGCGTCGCCGGCGGACCAGGTGGGAATACCGTATTCGCGGCTCTTCTGCGCGAGTTCGTCCACGGGAGAGAGCCCCACGGCCACGAGCACCGTGTCCACCATCCAGCGCCGGTGGGTGCCGGGAATGGGGCGAAAGTTCTCGTCCACGCGCGCGGCCACCACGCTCTCCACGTGGTCGCGGCCTTCCGCGCAGACGATGGTGTGCGAGGTGAGCACGGGCACGCCCAGGCGCAGGATCTTGTCCTGATGCACCTTGTACCCGCCGCACTGGGGCAGCGCCTCCACGACGGCGGCCACCTCGATGCCGGCCTGCAGCGCATGGTACGCCGTGATCAGCCCCACGTTGCCGCCCCCCACCACGAACAGCCGGCGCGCGGAGCGGATCCGGTCGCGGTTGACCAGCGTCTGGAAGGCGCCAGCCCCGTAGACGCCGGGCAGGCCGCTACCGGGGAAGGGCAGTGTGCGCTCGCGGGCGCCCGTGGCGATGAGCACCTGCGCCGGATGTACGATGGAAAAGACGCCGTCGCGCACGATGCCGAAGGCATGATCGCGGTATACACCCACGGCCGTGGCCCGGGTCCACACGCGCACCGAAGGCAGGGCCGCGATTTCCTCCGACAGGATGCGGGCGATGTCGATGCCGCGCACGCCGGCGTAGCAATCCTTCACGGAACCGAAAAAGTTGTGGGTCTGCAGGGTGAGCTTGCCGCCCAGTTCGTCCTTGTCGTCGACGAGCAGCGTGTCGACGCCGAGTTTCCCCAGTTCGATGGCCGCGCACATGCCGGCGGGACCACCACCCACAATGAGCACCGTGACCGAGGTCTCGTCATGACGCGGAACCGGCCGGCGCTCCGGCGGCGCCACGTCGGGCAGCGCCGGCAACCCCTCGCAGGAGCGCACGTCCATGCCAGGCGCCACGGGCGTCATGCAGGCCTTCACGGGAATGCCGTTGGCCAGCACCATGCACTGGGAGCACTGGCCATTGGCGCAGAAGATTCCCTGCGGGGCGCCGTCGCGCGGATGATGCCCGAAGACATGGATGCCCGCGGCGAACAGCGCCGATGCGATCATCTCGCCAGGCCGCGCCGAAAGCCGCTGGCCATTGAAGGAGAACTCGATGCCGGGATCGGGAAGCGGAGGCAGAATGGGATGTGACCAGATGCGGTAATCCATGGCGGATGCGACCTCCCACCGGTCCGCTTCTAGTATGAAGGTTCCCGTTTGGTCAATGCTTCATCGTGGATTTTTTCCCGAAAGGCCGGGGAAAGCGCGAGAGGGGGGGGAAATCAGGTCTTGGAGGAATCGTCGAGGCTCTTTTCCTTTTCGGCCTTGAGCGCGGCGACGGCTTCCTTCTCCGGGCCGTCGGGAAGCACGCGCAGGGCGGCCTCCAGGATTTCGATGTCCTTCCGGCAACGGCCCACGACGGCATCGTGCGCGCGCTCGAAGTGCCGGTAGAACTCCTGCAACTGGTCGCCCTTGCGCAGCGGCCAGATGGGGCCCAGGTCGTTGTCGGCCATGCGGTCGAGATAGCGCGAGATCTTGAACAGAGGTCCCGCCACCTTGTGGGTGAGCACGATGGTGTACAGGAACAGGATCACCACGAACA
>CAZEZP010000013.1:0-41845 GCA_964516435.1 uncultured Kofleriaceae bacterium
GGAGAGCCCCGGCGGCACGCTCGGCTGCGGCCCCGGTGGACGCACGCCCGTGGACGTTCCCGGCGGGATGCTCGGCTGCGGCCCCGGTGGACGCACGCCCGTGACGGTTCCCGGCGGCACGCTCGGCTGCGGCCGGACACCGGGAACCTTCATGGAAGGATCGTCCTCGTCGAAAATCATGGTCTTCTGCTCGGCCAGGGGCTTTCTCCCCGCGCCGACCATGGCTTCCGCGTCTTCGTCATCCTCCAGGATGCGCGTGGCCTGCTCGTCGGGTTCCTCGTCGTCGTCCTCCAGGAAGCGCGTGCGCTCGTCGTGGATGTCGGACACCACGGGCTGCGGCGGGCGCTGGGGCAACTGGCCAGGAGCCCGGTCCTCCTCATCGTCCACGATGACGGTGGCGCCTTCGTGGAGCTCCTCCGCAGGCGGGCGGGCAGCCGCGGCCGTGTTCCCCGTATTCTTTCCGGCGACCGTCTCCTGCATCATCTCCTCGGCGGCCGCCAGCATCTCGTCGAGGATGGCCTTTTCCTTCTCGCGTTCGGCCTGGAACACCTTCTGCATCCAGGCGCCCAGGCGCTTGGACGTATAGATGGGCTGCGTCGTGTAGAGGTAGCGCTCCAGGTCTTCCTGCATCTCGGACGCCCACTGGTAGCGCTCCTCCACGTCGCGCGTGAGCGCCTTGAGGATGATGCGCTCGATTTCCGGCGGAATCTCCTTGTTGATGTCCCGCGGTTTCGGGATTTCCACGTTGCGGACCTTCTCGAGCACCGTCAGGTCGCTGTCGCCGGTGAAGAGCGGGCGGGAGGTAAGCATTTCGAACAGGAGCGTTCCGATGGCGAAGATGTCGGAACGCTGGTCGATGGGCAGTCCCCGCACCTGCTCGGGCGACATGTAGGCGAACTTCCCCTTGAGCACGCCGGCCGCGGTGTGGGAGGAGCGGTCGCGCGCCTTGGCGATGCCGAAGTCGATGATCTTGATGTCGCCCTCATAGGAAATGAGGATGTTCTGCGGGCTGACGTCCCGGTGGATGATGTGCATCAACTGCCCCTGGGCATCCCGCTTCTTGTGGGCATAGTCGAGCCCTTCGCAGATCTTGGCCGTAATGAAGGCGGCCTGGTAGGGGTTCATGTAGGCGCGGTTCTTCTTGAACTTGCTGAGGATCTGGAGCAGGTCCTTGCCCCAGATGAATTCCATGGCGATGAAGTGATGTCCCTCGATGCGGCCCAGTTCATAGATTTGCGCGATGTTGGGATGGTTCAACTGGCCCGCGATCTTGGCCTCGTCGATGAACATCCGGATGAAGTCCTTGTCATCGCTCATGTTGGGATGGATGCGCTTGATGGCGATGATCTTCTCGAATCGTGCGGCGCCAGTGGTCTTGGCGCGGAAGATTTCGGCCATTCCGCCAATGGCGATCCTGTCAAGCAACAAATACTTCCCGAAAGGAACGGGCCGTCGCAAGCTCATCATGAGAAATACCTCGAATCCGTGAATTACGGCTGCCTCGATGCGGCAGCTCGAGAATCTATCAAAAAAATTCCTGTTTCACAACCTTTTCCACCACGGGGAGCCGGTTCGTTTCCGGATTGCGCCGGCGCCTGGAGTTTGGCCGGATGGGGCACCATCAAGGGAGGTGGGCTTTACGCAGCCGTTTTCGAGCAGCCAGGAGAGCGGTAGCGAGAAGCCAGGCGAGGAGCAGGCCGGGATGATTGCCGCCCGCGGGGTGGCGGCAGGCGCAGGAAACGCCATCGGCTTTTTTGGGTTCCGGGACGTCCGCATCGGGGCCGGCATCCGCGTCCGCATCCGCGTCCGCATCGTCCGGCGTGTCCGCATCGGGGCCGGCATCTGCGGGCTCGCATTCCACGACGCCATTGGCACTCACGGGAAATCCCTCGTCCACGAGGCCATTGCAGTCGTTGTCGATGCCGTCGCAGCGCTCTTCGAAGCCTGCCCCCACGTCCGGGCGGGAATCGTCGCAGTCTTGCCAGGCCGGGATTCCGTCCGCGTCCGCGTCCGCGCCGTCCACGGCGTTCGGGAGGATGCGCAGGCCATCGAGCGCGGCCGGCTGGGCGGCGACGAGGTTCTCCAGGTGCAGGTAGCGGGCCGTGGCAGCAGCGCACGTGCCCAGATCCAGGTCGAAATCCCCCGTGAAATCCCCGCAGGCGGAGAACGGCCCCCACGGGAGCCGGGATACGGCGGCCCGTACGCGGGCGTTTTGCGCGCCTGGATCGAACGCCACCGAGGCCTCGGCGCCGGGCGTATCCTTCAGGAGCAGGCCGAAATCCAGCACCACGAATCCGGCACGGCCCAGCCGGAAAAAACGGCCATCGGGAAGCCCCAGCGCCTGGTGGGCGGGGTTCACGGTGTCGGCTGCGGTTCCGAGATTGCCCATGGCTGCCACGGCGAATGCGCCGAACGCCTGCGTGGAGGGCGCCAACTCGAAATGCACGGGCGCGTCCGGCTGGCGCGGGGTGGAGAATGTCGCCGGCTGGTGCAGGGGGGCTTCCACGCTCCACACCACCGGGTCCGAATCGGGGATGTGGCAGAAGACGCCGGCGGACGACGTGAAGAACGGCTGGAACGCGCCCGCCTGGATGCGGGCGGGTAGCGGGCGGCCCTGGGCATCGGTGACCGTGCCGCAGACGGCGTTTTCTTGGGCATGCTCCAAAAAGGCGCGCAGTGCCTGGACGTTTTGCGCGACGACAGCGGACGTGTTCGATGGCTGCAGGGTTTCGATGGTGTAGGCCAGGGCGCCTTGCGTACCGTAGTGATAATCCTGGCAGGAGCCATAGGCCGCGTACCAGTCGTAGCCCACGATGACGTCCAGGCGGGCGGGGCCCGCGTACACCTCGCCCAGTTCCAGGATGACGCCTATGTCGGGCGGGCGCACCGAAGAGCCGTCATAGACGGTGTTCACGTATTCGGCCGCGGAATGGTAGTCGAGGCTCAGAAACGGCGGGAAATTCCGGGCCAGGTTCCACTGGATGCGGGTTTCCGGCTGGGAGAAGGGCGCCGCCTCCTCGTCCCAGAAGAATCCGTAGTCGCGGTTGAGATCCGCCCCCGCGTCGTTGGCCCGGCTGCGGGCGGCGTAGCCGTCGGGATTGACCACGGGAACCACCCAGAACGAGAAGCGCGCGCGCAGGTCGGCTGCCTCCGGAGCAGCGAGCGCTGCGGCGATTCCCAGAGCGATGTCGGTGCTCACGGTCTCGTCTCCGTGATGCGCGCCCGTGATGCGCACGACCGGCCGGAAGGCCGCATTGCCCGGGGCATCCGAGATTTCCACGGCGAAAACGGGCCGGCCGCGGATGGATTTTCCCAGGACGTGCAGCCGCACGACGTCCGGATGCGCCTGCTGCAGGTCCACGAGTTGCGCGCCAACCTGGGACCACGGGATGGCGGGCGGGGGCGAGGGCGCATCCGCCAGCGGATACACGCGAATCCCCGGAATTTCCGGAAGCGGTTCCGTCGCCGGATATTCCACGAGCAGGAAATCCCCCTGGCGATCCACCACGGCGTTGCAGTTCCGCGCGAATTTGCGGACCCATTCCGTGCGCGCCGGTGCATCCCAGGAGGCGTCGAAGCGCAGCCATGCACGCCGGGGCGCAGGGCAGGCCGCCTGTGCGTCCGGAATGACCGCGAACCCCCATCCCATGAGGAGCATGATGAAAAACTTCATTGGAAAATCCTGCCCCGGCCGGGGCCAGAAGAGCCTACAGCCAGCCGAAGTAGCGGCGTTCCAGTTCGAGATCCAGGCGCGCCTTGTCGGAAACCTCTGCGCCGCACTTGCACGAGGAGGAGTAACTGGCGATGGAGCAGCCCAGTTTTCCCGCATTCTTGCGTGCCGTGAACGTGTCCGAAGGCGCGCATACGTATTCCACGGGTTTCTTGTCCTTGCAACTGTAGCAGACCTTGGCAGCCACCAGGGAGGGAACGGGAAGGACGGCCAGCAGGATCCAGATTGCCTTTTTCATGATTCACCTCCGCTTGCTCTCGGACGGATGGCGAAGCGGTTTCATTCAATCCACCGGGAGCAACCACCGGTTTTTCTTATAGTGCAGGAACGGGTGGCATGCAAACGCAAATTTTTCCCCCTTCTGCCCGGTCCGTGCTTTTTCCCTCTTTCAGCGTTTTTTTCCGGTGGAGGCGCATTCCAAAATGAGGATTTCACGGGATCTTGCGGGAGGCTTCCAGGCGCTCCTCCATGAACGCCTTGAGCTTGCGCGCGCGCGCCTCCCACGTGTAGCCGCGGGCGTCTTCGCGGGCGCGGTCCGCCAGTTCCCCGGCCAGGAGCGGGTCGTCGGCCAGGCGGCGCAGGGCCGTGGCGGCCGCGTCGACGTCATCGGCGGGCACGCGCAGGCAGTTGACGCCGTCGTGCAGCAGTTCGGCCGTGTCGGGCAGATCCGGCGTCACGATGGGCCGTCCCGCCGCCAGGTAGTTGAACACCTTGATGGGCAGCACCGTGCGGTGATGCTCGCGCAGCGGCTTGCCCGTGGGCGGGATGACGAGCACGTCGGCGGCATATAGGTACGGGGGGACCTTGTTGGGCGTCACCCAGCCCATCACGTGGACGTTGCGCGCGCCCGTCTTCTCGGCGTAGGCGAGGATGCGGTTGACGTCGGCCTCGGTGGGCCCGCCCACCAGCACGTAGGAAAGTTCCGGCGTGCGTGCGGCGATGTCCACCAGGATTTCCACGCCCTTCATGGGGGTCATGTGCCCGGTGTAGACCACGGTGAAATCGTTTTCTGGCAGGCCCAGCATGCGCCGGGCGTCGGCCTTGGAGAGTTCGGGCTCGAATTCGCGCGGGTCGTAGCCGTTGTGCAGCGCCACCACCTTTTCCGGCGGCACGCCGGCCTCGATGAACGACTGGCGTGACAGTTCGCTGTGGGTGGTGATGCCCAGAAACCGCGGATGGGCGGCGATTTTCCGGAAGAGTGGGGCGGTGTATGGATATTCCTTGGGCAGCAGGCGGTAGGTTTCGAACATGGCCCGCCCGCCGCGCGCCAGCGTGATGAGCACGGGCAGGATGTTGCGGCTGTAAATCAGGTCGTAGTCGCTGAAACTGGCCAGCACGGGTGCCGCCACACCGTGGGTGAACTTTTCCACGCGGAAGCGGTTGGTGGGCCACACGGTGAAGAAATCCCGCAGGCGGAACGAGGGATCCACCCCGTAGAAATCGCAGATTTTGCGCAGTTTCTGCTCGCTCTTGAGCAGCAGGTGCTCGGCCAGCGTGGGGATCATGAAATCCACGCTCACGCCCAGTTTCCCGAGATGGGAGGCCGTGGTGACCACCTGGTTGGTGGAGGTCCAGTAGGAGGGGAAGTGATCATCGCAGATGGTGCAGATTCGCATGTCTTCTATCCTTAGGTTTCGCCAGAACCGGGGCCGGCTTCCCGTCGGACCATGATTCCCGGCGAAGGTTTTCCGCTTCGCTTTCGCTGGAAACCGGGAGCGAACGCTGGTTCCGACGGCCGTTCACCCATGCGGCGCCCGCGTCCGGGCACTCTAGTGCAACTTCCCTCCGTTGACAAGAAACCGGGAAAGGTCAGCGCTTTTCGCGCTCGATGACATACATGCCCGAGAGGTCTTCGGTTCTGAGGTCCGGGCATATCTTGAGGGTGAGCGCCTTGGCGATGATGGAAAACAGCGTGTTTTCGCGGGAACTCAAGGCTGGCACGGCATTTTCCCAGTAGAACCGCACCACAGTTTCGGGCGCCGTGAGCATGTCGATGTAGTGGATGGGATCCTTTTCCCCGTGCATGAAGACTTCCTCGCCGTCGTTGCGCAGCACGGCGATTCCCTTGACGGGGATTCCCTCGAAGGCGCGCAGGATGTCGGCCACCTGCAGACCGGAAAAACTGCCCAGTACGAAGGATTCCAGCGTTTCCTGGATGGGTTTGCGCTTCTGGATGCGGTAGCGCTCGAACAGGATGTCCATGTAGCCGAGTTTGGTGACCACCACCAGGACGATGATGGTGAACACGATGACCGCAAGGCCCACCTGCGTGTCCTTGAGCAGCAGCGTCAAAAGCGCCACGCCCGTGAGCAGCAGCGAGATGCCGTACATGAGCAGCACGGCCTTGCGCTGGGAGAATCCGCGCGAGAGCAGGATGTGGTGGATGTGCTGGCGGTCCGGGCTCATGATGGGCTGCTTGCGCAGGATGCGGCGCAGGATGGCCAGCGAGGCATCGAGCAGCGGCAGCCCCATGGCCATGAGCGGCACGAGGATGCTCACCACCGTGTGGCTTTTGCTCGCTCCCATGAGCGAGAGCACGGCCAGCACGTAGCCGATGAACATGGAGCCGCAGTCCCCCATGAAGATGCGGGCGGGGTTGAAATTGTACAGCAAGAATCCCACCACGGCCCCGGCCAGGCCGGCGGAGACCAGGGCGACCACGGGCTGGTTCTGGCTGATGGCCAGCACCATGATGGTGCCCGAAACGAAGAATGCGATTCCCGACGAGAGCCCGTCGAGACCGTCGATGAGATTGAACGCGTTGATGATGCCCACGATCCACACCACGGTGATGGGCAGCGACAGGATGCCGAAATGCAGGGTGGCCATGGGGGTGCGGATTTCGCGGATGGCGAACCCTAGGTACCATACGCCTGCGGCCAGGGCGATCTGGATGAGCAGTTTGTAGCGTGCTCGCAGCGGATGGATGTCGTCGACGAAGCCCAGAAGGCTGATCAGCGCGCCCCCGCCCAGGATGGCGAGCGCGTTGTTCGGCCCGTCGAAGAAGAAATCGGAGATGTCGTTGCGGTAGAGCAGCAGGGAGAGGATGGGCAAAATCGTTCCCAGGAAGATGCCGATCCCGCCCACCCGCGGCACGGGCTGCCGGTGCACGCTGCGGCGGTTGCCCCGGTCCACCCAGCCCATCCGTCTGGCCAGGGCGATGATGAACGGCATGAGGGCGGCCACCACGGAAAAAGCCAGGATGAAGGATGCGAGGTAGGTTTTCATGACAATGAAACCCGTGCGCTTTGCGCCAGAATCAGCTTGTCATGACATTCGATTCCGTGCACAGTTGCACGCACGCGGTGCCTTCTACCAATTTTTGGGCAGGAAGGCCAGCTGCCTGCAACTCCGGCGCGCCGGCCTGTCCCTGGATGGTCGCGCCGTGGCCGGGCCGCGGCTATCGTTGGCATGGAAAACTTCATCCCCATCACCCTGGTCCTCCTGCTGTTCATCCCCATCGTCTTCGGGCTGACCCGGGAGTTCGCGCCAGAGGAGCGGACCACCCTGATCAAGATCCTGTTCCTGGCGCTTCTGGCGCGGCTGGCGCTAGCCCTGTTCATCGAACTGTTTTTGCCTCCGGGCTTTTTCGGCGGCGATTCCATCGCGTACATGCTGGACGGCAAGGCGCTGGCCGACTACTGGTCAGGAAAGACGCAGCAGTTGTATTTGGTAAAAATGAGTCTTGGTGCAAAAAATAGTGGATATTACTACTTTATTGGGTATCAGTACTACTTGCTTGGTTTCATAAAAAGCACACCAGCTTATGTCAATGGATTGGTGGGCGTCACCACCATCCTGATCCTGGCCAAACTGGCCTCCCGCTTCTTCGCCTGGCGCATCGTGCGCACCATGACGCTGCTGATGTCGTTTTTTCCCTCGCTGGTACTGTTCAACGCCTACGTGCTCAAGGATACCATGGTCCTTTTCTTCGTGGCCATCTCGCTCTTCGGCTATGTCGAATACCTCCGCGCGCGCCGATGGACGTCTTTGCTGCTGTCGGTCTCGGTGTTCGTGCCGCTTTACACCTTCCGTTTCTACATGGTGTTTCTGCTCCTGGGTGTGTATCTGCTTTCCACGTTCCTTTTGGCCGGCACGTTCTCCCTGCAGCGCGTTGCCCGCAGCCTGGCGGCCGGCACGGTCGTCTTTCTGGCGGCATCCTTCTTCGGCGTGGGTTCGGAAGCCGCCGAGACCTTCCAGAAGGAGGCGACCGTCCAGCGCATGAACTATTACCAGGACGTGCTCAAAACAGGAGAGTCAGCCGTCTTCGAGGAGCAGGAGTACCGCACGGGCTTCGACCTCGTGAAATACTTTCCCGTGCGCATGGCGCACTTCCTGTTCGCGCCCTTCCCCTGGCAGATCACCTCCATCGTCTCGCTCATGGCCTTTCTGGAACTGCCGTTCTGGTGGTACCTGTTTCCCTTTGCCGTGCGCGGGTTTCTCTTCCTGCTTTCGGATCGCCGCACGCGGGTGTATCTTCCCCTCCTGCTCTTTGCCGTGTTCGTTTCCGTGTTCTATGCCATGATCGAGAGCAACATCGGCACCATCTATCGCAAGAAGGCCCAGGTCATGCCCTATCTCTACCTGATGTCCGCCGTGGGATTGGTCCTTGCGCAGGCCCGCAAAAAGGGTGTATCCACGGAGTATCTGCTGGCGCCGGAACTGCGGTTCCGGCGGGAGTGAACCATGTGCGGCATCACGGGATTCTGGTCGGTAGACACGCGGGAGAAGGAAGGTGTCGCGCGGCGCATGGCGGATGCGCTTCGCCACCGCGGGCCGGATGACGAGGGCGTGTGGGTGGACGATGCCGCGGGCATCGCGCTTTCCCAGCGCCGGCTCTCCATCGTGGATCTCTCGCCGGCGGGGCATCAGCCCATGTTCTCGCGCGATGGGCGCTTCGTGCTGGTGTTCAACGGGGAAATCTACAATCATGCGGATCTGCGCGCGCAGTTGCCGGCGGATTTCCCGTGGCGGGGTCATTCGGACACGGAGACGCTGGTGGAGGCGGTTGCGGCGTGGGGCGTGGAAGAGACGCTTTCGCGGCTCAACGGGATGTTCGCGTTCGCGGTCTGGGACCGGGAGAGCCGCACGCTTTGGCTTGCGCGCGACCGCATGGGGGAGAAGCCCCTGTACTACGGCTTTTGCGGTTCCACGTTCCTGTTCGGCTCCGAACTCGGGGCGCTTCGCGTCCATCCGGCCTTCTCGGCCCCGGTGGACTGGCAATCGCTGGCCCTGTACCTGCGCTATGCGTACATTCCGGCACCCCATTCCGCGTACGAGGGCATCTTCAAGTTGCCGCCGGCTTCCTTCTGCGTGATTTCGCAGGAGGATTTCCAGCGCGCCCGGCTGCCGGCCCCGCGCACGTACTGGGATCTGGCGCAGGTGGCCGCGCGCGGGGTGGCGCATCCGTTTCCCGGTACGTTTACGGACGCCGTGGAGGAGGCGCACCGCCTGCTCTCGGACGCCGTGCGCATCCGCATGGAAGCCGACGTCCCGCTGGGAGTGTTCTTCTCGGGCGGCATCGATTCCACGCTGGTGGCGGCGCTCATGCAGGCGCAGAGCCCGCGGCCGGTGCGCACCTTCACCATCGGTTTCGAGGATCCCGGCTATGACGAGTCCGCCCACGCCCGCGCGATTGCCGCCCACCTGGGCACGGCGCACACGGAACTCGTCGCCACGCACGCCCAGGCCCGCGCGGTCATTCCGGAACTGGCGCGCATGTACGGCGAGCCGTTCGCGGATTCCTCGCAGATTCCCACGCACCTGTTGAGCCGCCTCACCCGGGAGCACGTGACCGTGGCGCTCTCCGGCGACGGCGGCGACGAGGTCTTTGGCGGCTACAACCGCTACGTGTTCGCCCCGCTGTGGTGGCGCTGGATTTCGCGCGTGCCGCATGCCCTGCGCGTCCGCTCGTCCAGCCTGGCCCTGTCCCGCGAGGCCGCCCTGCAGAAGGCGCTTTCGCTTCTGCGCTGCGCGCATCCATCCTTCTTCGACCACCGGCAGCCGGAGGTCAAACTGCACAAACTGTTCGTGGCCGCCGGTGCGCGGGATTTCCTGGATCTCTATCACCGCCTGACCTCCATGCATCCGGAGCCGGAACGCTTCTGCGATTTCGCGGTGGATCCATCCCGGGATCCCCACGCCGCCCGCCGGCTGCCGGCCGGATTCTCTCCCGTGCAGGCCATGCAGTTGTGGGACATGCAGACGTACCTGCCCGACGACATCCTGGTCAAGGTCGACCGCGCCACCATGGCGGCGTCTCTCGAGAGCCGCGCGCCGTACCTGGATCACCGGGTGGTGGAGTTCGCCTGGACGCTGCCGGATGCCTGGAAGATCCGCGGCTCCGATGGCAAGGTCATCCTGCGCGAAATCCTGCGGCGCTACGTGCCCGAATCCCTGTGGCGCCGGCCCAAGACCGGTTTCGGCATTCCGCTGGAGCACTGGTACGGCCCCGGCGATCTGGATATTGTGCGCCTGGCTTCGGCGGGCCGCCTGCGCGCGGATGCCCTGCGCAACTTCGCGTCCAACTACCTGTCCACCTCGTTTGGCATGCTGTGGACGCTGAAAGTGTTGCAATTGTGGGTTGAATTTTATGGTTGAATGATTTTTTGATGATGAGATAATTGAGAAAGATGAAGTTTTTATTTCTTACGCTTGGTGATCCGGTTGAAATTCCGGCTGATCGTTATCGTTACTACTATTACAATAAATATTTTTCGGATGCAGGGCATGACGTCCACTTCCTGCCTCTGGTATATCGCGGGTACATGCACGAGAAATCCAGGAAAAACGGATTGACGGCATCTGGCATGGTGAAACTTGCATCATCCTATGCCCGCCGTTTTCACGAACTCCTTTTGCATGTGCGTGAACATGATGCAGTCGTCCTGGCCAAGGAGGTCTTCAAACGTCTCCCGTATTTTCTCGACCAGTTCGCCCTGCGCGGCGTGCCGTACACCGTGGATTTCGATGACAACCCGCAGCATGCCTATGAAACCAGCCGCCTGGCGCGGCTCTTGGCGGGCGGGGACAAGATTCGCCGGCTCGTCGAGAACGCCGCTGCCGTGACCGTGGGCAATCACTGGTATTTTTCCGAGTTTCCCCGCGGGCGCCTCGTCTACCAGCCCACGGTGGTGGACGTGGAGCGATATCCGGTGCGCGCCGATCACGAGGCCGCCATTCCCCGCCTGGTCTGGATCGGCTCCTATTCGACCCAGAAGTATCTCGATGCCCTCAAGCCGGTGCTGCGCCGCCTGGCGCGCCTGCAGCCGTATCATCTGCGCGTCATCGGCGTGAACTTCTCGGACCCGGAAATCCCGTACGAGAACGTTCCCTGGAGCGAAGACACCGAGGCGCATTCCATTCATGAATGCCACATCGGCATCATGCCGCTGGCCGACACCTACTGGGAGAAGGGCAAGTGCGGCTTCAAGCTCATCCAGTACATGGCCTGCGGCCTGCCCGTCGTGGCCTCGCCGGCCCCGGCCAACGAGGAAATCGTGCAGCACGGGGAAAACGGCTTCATCGCCCGCACGGACGACGAATGGGTGGATTTTCTGCGCCGGCTTCTGCAGGATGTCCCGCTGCGCGCCCGCATGGGGGCGCTTTCGCGCCGCATCGTGGAGGAGCGCTACAGTTACCAGGTCTGGGGCCCGCGCTACGTGAACCTGCTCGAACGGGTGGGGCGAGGCGAGGAAATCCCCCGGGAACAGGTGTGAATCATGGCAAAATGGGACGTACAGCCGACTACCATCGAGGGTCTGCGCATCATCGTGCCCGCGGTCTGGACCGATGACCGCGGCGCGTTCTGCGAGGTGTTCCACCGGCGCGATTTCGAGGAACTGGGGCTTCCCGTGGAATTCGTCCAGGAAAACCAGTCCGTTTCCCGCCGCGGTGTGGTGCGCGGCCTGCATTTCCAGACGCAGCATCCGCAGGGCAAACTCGTGCGCGTGGCCCATGGCCGCGTGTGGGACGTAGCCGTGGATCTGCGCCCCGAAAGCCCCACGTTCGGGAAGTCCTTCTGCATCGAACTGTCCGCCGAAAACGGCCGCATGCTCTATATCCCGGAGCGCTTCGCCCACGGTTTCGCGAGCCTCGAGGAACACACGCTGCTTCTGTATTCCTGCACCGACTACTATTATCCGCAGTTCGATTCGGGCATCCGCTGGGACGACCCGGATCTGCATGTGGACTGGTCCCTGGCGCGGTTCGGCATTGACAACCCCATCCTTTCGGGCAAGGATTCCCGGCTGCCATCGTTTCAGGACTTTCTGTCCTGCGGAGTGTACCGATGATTCTGATTACGGGTGCCGATGGCCAGTTGGGCCGCGAATTCCAGGAATTTTTCCATGCCCGCGGAATCTCCTTCCTCGCCACCGACCGCGGGCAACTGGACATCACCGATGCCGGCGCCGTCGGGCGGTTCCTGGAAAATCTTCCGCAACTCTCCGGCATCCTCAACTGCGCCGCGTACAACGACGTCGACCGGGCCGAGACCGAGCGCGACGCCTGCGCCCGCCTGAATGCCGATGCCCCGGCGCTTCTGGCCGCGGCGGCACGGGAACGGGGCGTGCCGTTCGTGACCTATTCCACGGATTTCGTGTTCGATGGCGCCAAGGGCGCACCCTACACGGAAGAAGATCCTCCGAATCCGCTCTCCCACTATGCCCGCACCAAACTGGAAGGGGAGCGGCGCGTGCTGGCTGCATATCCCGAGGCGCTGGTGATTCGCACCTCCTGGCTGTTTGGCCGGCACGGGCGGAATTTCGTGCGGGGGGTTTTGCAACTGTTCGGGACCCGCACGGAAATCCGCATGGTGGCCGACCAGGTTTCGGCTCCCACGTACACGGGCGATTTGGCGGAAGCCACGTGGCGGCTGCTGCAGGTCCGGCAATGCGGCATCTTCCACGTATCCAATGCCGGTGTCGTTTCCAAGTACGATTTCGCGCGGGCGATCGCGGATGCCGCCGGCTGGCAGGGAAAACTGATTCCCATCACGAGCGGTGAGTTCCCGGCGGCGGCCCGCCGTCCGGCGTTCAGCAAACTGGCGACCGGCAAACTGGAGAACTGCATCCGCTGGCCGATGCCCCCCTGGCAGCCCCGCCTGCAGGATGTCGTGCGCGGATGGTGCCAGGAAAGATGAAGGAAAAATGCCCGGTGTTCTGTACATTTCCTACGACGGCATGATGGAACCCCTGGGACAGTCCCAGGTGCTGGCGTATCTCAAGCGTCTGGCCTCGGATTTTCCGATTCATTTGGTGAGTTTCGAGAAAGAGCGCGACTGGGCCCGTGTTTCCGAGCGCGAAAAACTGGCACAGGAAATCGCTGCGGCCGGCATCGTGTGGCATCCCCTGCGCTATCACAAGTCGCCATCGGCACCGGCCACGGCATTCGACGTGGCACAGGGTATCGTGCTGGGCACGCAACTGGTCAGGCGCCACAAGTTGAGTATTGTGCATGCGCGCAGTTACGTGCCGGCGCTCATGGCCATGGAAATCAAGAAACTCACGGGAGCGAAATTCATTTTCGACATGCGGGGATTCTGGGCGGATGAACGTGTCGACGCGGGACTCTGGCGGCGTGACGGGGCCATGTATCGCACGGCCAAGTGGTTCGAGCGCCAGTTTTTCCTGAATGCGGATCACGTGGTGTCGCTTACGCATGCGGCCATTCGGGAAATGCAGAAATTTCCCTATCTGCAGGAGCGCTTTCCGCCATATTCCGTCATTCCCACGTGTGCAGACCTGGACCGCTTCAAGCCTGCCGACCCGGAATCCCGGAAAAATCGCCCATTTACCATCGGGTACGTGGGGACCGTCAGTGGGTGGTATCTTTGGGAACACACCGTCAGATGTTTCCAGTTGTTTCTGGAAGCAAGACCGGATGTCCGTTTTCTCATCGTGAACCGTAATGAACACGACTTCATCAAAAGGCATCTGGCGGAAGCACGGATTCCAGAAAGTTCATTCGATTTGGTGGAATCCTCGTATTCACAAATGCCGCAATGGATTTCCAGAATGGATGCAACAGTATTTTTTATTCGGCCATCCTGGTCCAAGAAAGCTTCCAGTCCCACGAAACTGGGTGAATTTCTGGGATGCGGCGTGCCATGCCTGGTAAATTCCGGGGTAGGCGACATGGACGAAGTGGTTGCTTCCGGCCAGGCTGGATTCGTTATCAATGATTTTGATGACCCGTCTTTACGTGAAGGCATTGTGAAATTGATGCATTTTGCGGAAAATCCACTTGTTGCAGCGCGTTGTCGTGACGTGGCCGTGAGTCATTTTTCTTTGGAAAGTGGAATAAGATCGTACATGGAAGCATATTCACATTTGAACTGAGTATAAATCATGCCGGATAAACGGATTGCCATTGTCATTACGGATTTGCGAGGTGGAGGGGCGGAGCGGGTCATGCTCAACCTGGCCAATGGGCTGGTGCAGAATGGCTATGCAGTAGATATGGTTCTGCTGCAGAAGCGGGGCGAACTGATTCCGGATCTTTTGCCAGAAATCAATATCGTGGATTTGGGTACCTTGCGGTACCGGTTCATGATCCTTTCCTTTTCAAAGTATCTGAAGCGACATCGCCCAGATGTCGTGATCGCCAACATGTGGCCAATTACCGTTGCGTGTGTGATCGCCTGCAAGTGGATTGTGCGCGCATCCTGCAAACTGATTCTGGTCGAACACACGACGTGGTCGCAGGCAGAGTTGATAACGAACAGGATCAAGAGAAATATTATCAGCAACACCATGCATTTCTTTTATCCAATGGCGGAAACGATTGTGCATGTGTCAAAGGCGGCCGCCTATGATCTGGCAGAATTTGCCAGGTTAGACAGGAACAAGATTACTGTCATTTACAATGGAATAGAACTGCATGTCCAGGAGCCGGAAAGTTCATCTTCCTTTTTTTCTTCCGTGTCGGGGTGGGTGAATGGACCCCACAGGAAAATACTGGCGGTGGGAACACTCAAGAAGGTCAAGAATTATCCCCTGCTTTTAGAGGCGTTTGCGCTTCTACGGAAGAAAATGAATGTCCGCCTTTTGATTTTGGGAGAAGGAGATGAGCGTGGGCGGATGGAGCAGATCATCGCGGAAAAGAATTTAAAAGATGATGTTTACCTGCCGGGTTTTTTCAAGGAACCACGATGGTTTTACAGGCATGCGGATTTGTTCGTTCTGTCTTCTTACTGTGAAGGGCTTCCTACGGTCATGATCGAAGCTCTTGCGGAAGGCGTGCCCGTGGTGAGCACTGACTGTCCATCGGGGCCGAGGGAAATACTGGAAAATGGCGAATATGGCATCCTGGTGGATTCCTATGACCCCCGAGATTTGGCAGATGCCATGGAAAAATCGCTACAAACTGAGCATGATGTGCAAAAACTCAAAAGTCGTGCCTATGATTTTTCTGTAGAAAAATTTGTTAAAAAGTATATTAATTTGATAGAGTAGATTATGTCTAAAAAAATAAAAATTGAAAAACCATTGGTGTCATTTGTCATTTTTGGTTACAATCATGAAAAGTATATAATAGATGCAATTCATGGTGCTTTTTCCCAGACTTACAGTCCTTTGGAGATAATTATTTCTGATGATTTTTCTTCTGACAAAACATTTTATTATATGAAAACAGAGGTTGAAAAATATAAGGGTAGCCATAAGGTTGTTCTTCGAAAAAATTATAAAAATCTTGGAACTAATCTACACATAAATGAAGTGTTGAAAATAGCCAATGGGGAACTACTGATTTTTGCTGCTGGAGATGATATTTCTGTGCCTGAACGAACAGAAAAAATAGTTCAAAAGTGGCTTGATTCGGGAAGAGAAAAATATGTATGCCTTGCAAGTAATTATTACTATTATGACGATGCAACTCAGAAAAAGTTTTTTAAAAAAGAAAGGGAAGATGCTATAGTTTTGCTGAGTGATTATTTTGCAAAAAAAATGAATTTATCATTGATGCGAGGGGCGACAGGCGCATATACTAGAGAATTGCTACAAATAAGAGAGTTACCTTATGGATTGGTAGAAGATCGAGTTTTGTCTTTTCGCGCATTACTTTTAGGAAAAATATTGTATATAGAAGAACCTCTTGTGCTTTATCGTGTACATGAAAACAGTTTTTCTGGTAAATATAATAAATCAAATTCAGTATATTTTCAAAATTTTATACGAGAGATGATTGTTTCAGATTTAATAATTTTAGAAGAATATTTGCTTTTTTCATCAAAAATAAAAAATAAAGAATTAAAAATAATTCTTAGCCATATCAATCAGTTAACAAATTTAATTGATTTTGGCCAGAGAGGGCTTATTGGTAAGGTTCATGCATTCCAGTCCTATCCTCCTTTTTCTAATATAAAAGATAAATTATTTTTTTGGTTAAATTATTATGAGTTACAGGATAGTTATATATATAGTTTTTTGAGAAAAGTTAAATCTTTTTTTTAAATAAGATGGATTAAGTAGTCATGTGCGGAATTGCGGGATTCTGGTCGGTCGACACGCGGGAGAAGGAAGCCGCCGCGCGGCGCATGGCGGATGCGCTTCGCCACCGCGGGCCGGATGACGAGGGCGTGTGGGTGGACGATGCCGCGGGCATCGCGCTCTCCCAGCGCCGGCTCTCCATCGTGGATCTCTCGCCAGCGGGGCATCAGCCCATGCTTTCGCGCGATGGGCGCTTCGTGCTGGTGTTCAACGGAGAAATCTACAATCACGCGGATTTGCGTGCGCAGTTGCCGGGGGATTTTCCGTGGCGGGGGCATTCGGACACGGAGACGCTGGTGGAGGCGATCGCGGCGTGGGGCGTGGAAGCGACGCTTTCGCGGCTCAACGGGATGTTCGCGTTCGCGGTCTGGGACCGGGAACTCCGCACGCTCTGGCTTGCGCGCGACCGCATGGGGGAGAAGCCCCTGTACTACGGCTCTTGCGGCTCCACGTTCCTTTTCGGCTCCGAACTCAAGGCGCTTCGCGCCCATCCGGCGTTTTGCGCCGGCATCGATCCCGATGCGCTTGCCTTGTACCTGCGTTTTGGCTACGTGCCGGCTCCCTGGAGCATCCATGAGGGCATCTTCAAGTTGCCCCCGGCGCATTTCCTCGAGGTGCGCGAGGGAGGGCGCGTTTTTGGCGAGCCCGTCTGCTACTGGGATTTGCCCCGCATCGCGCAGGGGAAGCGCGATCTGGACCCCGGCGATCCGGCGCTGGTGGACGAGCTCGACCGGCTGCTGCGCTCTTCCGTGGCTCTGCGCATGATGTCGGATGTGCCGCTGGGGGCGCTTCTTTCCGGGGGTATCGATTCCACGCTGGTGGCGGCGCTCATGCAGGCGCAGAGTTCCCGACCGGTCCAGACGTTCACCATCGGCTTCGCCGAGGGACCCTATGACGAATCCCCGCATGCCGCTGCCGTGGCCCGCCACCTGGGCACGGATCACCACGAGATGCGCGTGACGCCGGCGGAAGCGCTCTCCATCATTCCCCGCCTGCCGGAAATCTATGACGAGCCGTTTGCGGATTCCTCGCAGATTCCCACGTACTGGGTGTTCGCCATGGCCCGCCGGCACGTGACGGTGACGCTTTCGGGCGATGCGGGCGATGAACTGTTCTTCGGGTATGACCGCTACCATCTTTGCCTGAACCTGTGGAAAATTCTCCGCCGCATACCCGCCGCAGTGAAACCCCCGGTTTCCTGGTTTTTCCGGCACATGCCTGTTCAATGGCTGGACCGCATACAGGGAGTGCTGGGAACACCGCGACGCCCCCTGTATCTTGCGCACCGCATTCCCCGGCTTGTGCAGATGCTGCAAATCCGCAGTGAATGGGAATTGTATGCGTTCTTCAACGCCATGTGGCCGGATGACACCCTGTTGCGCAGGGAGGCAAATCCGGTATCCCGCTTCGATGCAATCGCGCGGGAACCCATTTCCTTTGCCGAGCGCATGATGCTCGCTGACCAACTCACCTACCTGCCCGACGATATCTTCGTCAAGACAGACCGCGCCTCCATGGCGGTGAGTCTGGAAGCCCGCGTGCCGCTGGTGGATCCGCGTCTGGTGGAATTCGTCTGGAGTCTGCCGCTCTCAGCCAAGTATCGCCATGGGAAGACCAAATGGCTGTTGCGCAGGGTGCTGGACCGCTACGTGCCGCGCGCCCTGCTGGAACGCCCCAAGCAGGGCTTCGGTGTTCCGATCGAGTATTGGTTGCGCAACGAATTGCGGGACTGGGCGGAAGACCTGCTCGCGGAAGACCGGCTCGAGCGGGAAGGCGTTTTCGATGCGGACACGGTTCGCCGCGTCTGGGCGGAGCACCTTTCTGGCACCCGCCGCTGGCATCATCATCTCTGGGCCATCCTGATGTTCCAGGCGTGGCATGAAAAAAAAGAGATAAAATCATGATTTTCAGTTCATTTGAATTTATTTTCCTGTTTTTGCCAATAACCATATTTTTCTATTTTCAGATAAATAAATTCATCAATCATTTTTGGGGTAAAATTTTTCTTGTACTTGCCTCTCTGTTCTTTTATGGTTACTGGAATCCGCAATATGTGCTCCTTATTTTGCTCTCTTGTCTTGTAAATTTCAGGTTGGGCAGTTATCTGATACCCGGGAAAGAAAAAACAAATCCAGCACGACGGGTATTCTTGATTGCTGGCATAGCAGGGAATCTGCTGTTCTTGGGATTTTTCAAGTATTTTAATTTTTTGATTCAAAATGTCAATTTTATATTTCATGGTTCTTTTGATTATCTTGAAATCATTCTTCCATTGGCGATTTCCTTTTTTACTTTTCAGCAGATTGCATACCTCGTGGATAGTTACCGAGGAAAGACCAGGGAATATGATATCGTCAACTATTTTCTTTTCGTGACCTTTTTCCCTCAGTTGATAGCAGGACCTATCGTACATCACTCGGAAGTGATACCTCAGTTTGAAAATACATCCAATCGTTTCATAAATTATGATAACTTATCTATTGGATTTTATTTGTTTGCCATTGGATTGTTCAAAAAAGCAGTCATTGCGGATTCCCTGAGTTTGTTTGTCGATGCTGGCTACAAGTCGGGAGACCCTCTTACTTTTATAGAGGCTTGGATTGTTTCTCTCAGTTATACGTTTCAACTGTATTTCGATTTCAGCGGCTATACGGATATGGGTTTGGGCGCCGCCCGAATGATGAACATCGTGTTGCCGCAGAATTTTCTTTCTCCTTACAAGTCCTTGAATATTCAGGAATTCTGGAAGCGCTGGCATATTACCCTGGGAAGATGGCTATCCAACTATCTTTACATTCCACTGGGAGGAAATCGCCTTGGATCCTGGAGAACCTATCGAAATCTGATGATTACATTCTTGCTCGGTGGGTTCTGGCACGGGGCTGGATGGACATTCATTATTTGGGGTTTTTTGCACGGATTGGCAACCGTTTGTCATCGGATATGGAAATCCATGTTTCTACGGATGCCCAGATGGCTGGCATGGTTCATTACCTTCCAGTTCGTCAATGCCGCCTGGGTGTTTTTTCGCGCTCCTGATATCTCGTCCGCATTGCAGGTTTTCGAGGGCATGCTGGGATTGACGCGCTTTTATGGGCTGGTCCGGTTTGGCGAAATCAATACGACCGACTTGTACATGTACATCTGCATTCTGCCCCTGAGTGGTCTACTTGCCGTTTTTGCAAGAAACAGTTTTGAAAAAACGGCAAGTTTCCAATTCAATTATAAAAATATGTTTTTTACGGTTTTTATGTTTTTGACTTCTTTGATGTTCCTGAATTCCATAACCCCCAAGGAGTTTTTGTACTTTGACTTCTAAAAAGTTCTTTTTCATTTTGTTGTCTATAATAATCGGCTCCATTGCATCAATCGTTGGCATGAATTTATGGATTGATGTGTTTGGCATTTTTGGGGAAACCAGTGGGAAGCGCATTAACATATACAGCAATGAACGTTTTGAAAAATATCTGCTTTCATTGAACTACGTTCCTTCAAATTTTGATGCTTTGCTATTCGGCCCTTCCACATCTGTAAATATAGACATAAAAAATTTTTCAACTTACAATTTTTATAACATGTCAATCAATGGCGGAAATATTTCTGAAATTAAAGTTTTTTTGGAAAATTATTTGAAAAAACGAAAGCCCGATCTTGTTGTTTTGGGGATGTATCCCTATTTGATTATCTCTCATGGAATGAAGACGTTGTACTTGTCGAAGAGGTCATATTGGAGCGCTTTTGGCTCAATAATACTTGCCAAGCATTATTTAATAAAGTTTTTTTCACAAATAAAACAAAAAACTCCATTGATGAGTGCGTATGGGCATCAATCCTTTGGCTTTTCATGCAATGCTGTCAAAGAGAAGTCCTCCTTGCTTGTAGAGGAAACCAGGGAAAAAGCTTTTCGGGCAGACCTCCTTGCCCTTCTGGATTTGAAAGAATTTTTGCAGGTTCTTGAAGAGCATGGAATTCCTCTGCTGGTCTATCATCATCCTGTCCCACGCGAATTGTATCATCACAACATTAAGTTGTATACGAGTTATAAAATGATAATCAATGCCATGATGCCTTCCGGGACGGTTGTGGTTGATTTTAATGATAATCGATTTTCCTATATAAACAGTAACTACGATAATTTTAAAGATCATGCACATTTGAACGATAAGGGTGCCCAATTGGTCGCACATGAACTGGATGTGGTGATTTCTTCGCTTTCGAAGAAATGAGATTTGATTTTATTTCGTGATGGTTTCCCGCAGTTCCACCCGGGGGCAGTGGGGGCCCATGGGCAGGCTCAGGACCTCGCGGGCGAGCGTTTCGGCAATCGGGAAGGCGCCGGGGCCGAAGCCGAGATCGCGGTAGGCTTCCTGCAAATGCGGCGGGATGGGGTAGTGGATCAGCGTGCCGATGCCGGCCTCGGCCAGCCGCTTCTGCAGTTCGTCCCGGCGCGGATGCCGCACGACGAACAGGTGCCAGCAGGGTTCGGCCCACTCGGGCACGTGCGGCAGGGTGAGGTCCGGCACCCCGGCCAGATGCTCCCTGTACCACGCGGCCAGTTCCCGCCGCCGCGCGTTCCACGCATCCAGATGCCGCAGTTTCACGCGCAGAATGGCCGCCTGCAGGGGATCGAGCCGGCTGTTGTATCCTTGCACCTCGTTGACGTACTTCACGCGCGAGCCGTAGTTGCGCAGCACCCGCACGCGGTCGGCGATATCCGCATCGTTCGTGGTGATGGCGCCGGCATCCCCCATCGCGCCCAGATTCTTGCCGGGATAGAAGCTCCACGCGCAGACGTCGCCGTGGCTTCCGATGCGCCTTCCCCTGTAGCGTGCCCCGTGCGCCTGCGCGCAGTCCTCGAGCACCCGCAGGCCGTGCCGCCGGGCAACCGCCAGGATGGGATCCATGTCACAGGGCTGGCCATACAGGTGCACGGGCAGAAGCACCCGCGTGCGGGGGGTCAGCGCCGCCTCGATGCGCGCGGGGTCGATGTTGTGCGTGGCCGGGTCGGGCTCTACGGGCACGATGCGCGCGCCGCAGCGGCTCACGGCCAGCCACGTGGCGATGTACGTGTTGGAGGGGACGACGACCTCGTCGCCCGGGCCCACGCCCAGCGCCAGAAGCGCCAGGTGCAGGGCATCGAGCCCGTTGGCCACCCCCACGGCATGCGCCGCGCCCGTATAGGCCGCGAATTCGGATTCGAAGGCTTCCACTTCCGGCCCCAGGATGTAGAGGCCCGAGGAAAGCACTCGCGACACGGCGGCATCGATTTCCTCCCGCAGTTCCAGGTAGGCCGCCTGCAGATCGAGAAACGGAATGCGCACGGCAGATGTCATGGGCGTTGCACCTCCTGCAGGAATTGGGCGTAATCGCGGATGTAGTCGGCTTCGTCGTAGGGCAGGGAAGCGGCCACCAGGCACACCGCCCCCGGCGAGAAGTTTTCGAGTTGTCCCCATACCATGGGGGACACGTACAGCCCGCGGCTGGGCGAATCCAGCGTGAAGCGGGCCTGCCGGCGGCCGTCGTCCAGGATCACGTCGAAGGTTCCGGCCAGCGCCAGAATGAATTGCTGCAGGCGCCGGTGGGCATGCGCGCCGCGGCCCTGGCCGGCCGGCACATCGTAAATGTAAAATATCCGGGCGATGCCGAATGGCACGTGCCGCCCCCCCTCGAAGAAGGACAGGTTCCCGCGCGGGTCGGTGATGGTGGGCACTTCGATGATGCGGCAGTCAGACAGCGGCATGGGATGCACCAGTTGCTTTGTGACATGCGGCAAACAATTCCGCCGAATTTTCCGGGTACTCTTTGCCAAGTTCTACAAAAGCCCTGAGGATTTCAGGTGTCATGATCTTTTCCATCTGGAAATAGGTGAACGGCTTCAGCAAGAGCCCGCCGAAATGAATGATTTTCCAGCCTGCGTGCTGTAAATCTTTCTTCAGGGTTTCATGGGTATAGACGCGCTGGTGTCCCAACGCGAAATCGCGTTTGTCGAGTTCATCGGGCGATTTCAACAATCCCATCTTGACGGCGGCCAGCCGGTGGAAGGACAGCGCATTCGGAACCCCTACGAGAAGAACCCCATCGTCAGCAAGCCAGGTTTTGGCTTTGGTTAGAATCTGGATGGGGTCGCTTACGTGTTCCAGGATATGGTCCATGATAATCGTATCGAATGGTTCGGTGCATTCCCAGGTTTCAAACAGGGAGTGGATTTTGGTGAGATTCGGATGGTCGGGAATCTGATTCAGGAGGGTTTCCGAGCCTTCCACGACGGTAACGGATGGGAAGTGGGAAAGGATGAGCGGGGTCATCTGGCCTTCGGCCGGTCCCAGTTCCAATGCCCGCGTTCCACGGAAGAACGGACGCTGCATGTCGAATCGATGGCGAATCATCTCCTTGTCGATTGACAATTGCTCGGTGGTGTACCAGGCCGCACTTTTTTCCAGTTGTTCTCGGGTCGTATCGGTCATGTTTCACTCCCGGAAAAATTTTCCAGTTTGATATGGGCAAGTGTTTCATGCACGATGGCTGCCTGCTGTCTGAGCCAGTCTTCATTCCGGACGCCGCTGGCTACCGCAATGGCCGGAATGCCGATTTCATGGGCCGATTGGATGTCTTCTTCCGTGTCTCCCACCCAGAAGGCGAAAGACAAGTCGTGAAAATCCGGCTGCCGCCTGATTTCAACCGACTTTTTGCCGGTTGCGTGCGAAACGACCAGAACCCTTGAGAAGAACGGGGCAATCCGCAGTCGTTCGAGTTCCTGCAGCAGCCTGTCTGCGAACTGCCGTTTGGACAGAAGGAATAGAAAATGTGTTTCTTGCGCCTTCTGCAGCCAGTCGAAGGCACCGGGGATGAGCCGATCCAGAAGGAGAAAGGCGGGTTGCTCGATGGTGTTCATCCACAGGGTGTGATACGCCTCGATGCGGGGGGCATGATTTCCCAGGATGACATGCATGGGGGCCCTGGCGCGTTTCATCGCCCAGTAATCCGAGAATGGCAGGTGTTCCCTTATGTCCAGCGCATCGAGGCAATGGAGATAGCACTGGTAACTTCGCAAGCTGAAGTCGACGATGGTGCCATCGAAATCCAGGATGATTGCCTGTTTCATTTTTCGTCTGCCATGAGTTTTTTCATGTGCTCGTATTCGCAGGCAAGGCCTGTTTCAAGGGGGGTAAAAGCGAAGTCTTCCCCCAGGAGCGAGCGCAGAAGCCGGTTGTCGAATTCGATGGAGCGGCCCGGCGGGCCATCCGTGTAGGAAACCGCGCATTGGCCATTGGACAGTTGGCGCACGATGGAAATCACAGCGTTCAGACTATGGCTTTTTCCCGTACAGATGTTTACCGGGAAAGAGTAATCGATGTCCATGAATCTTTCCATGATGCGGCAGACGTCTTCGACATAGATGAAATCCCGTGTGGCATGTCCATCGCCCGAGACCGTCGTCGTCTGGCCGCGAAGTGTGTTCTCGAGGAGAACGGGAATGAATTTGCGATATTTTTCTTCTCCGGGGCCATAGACATGGGACAAGCGCAGGATGCTGACGGCAGTTCCGGTGGATTGGGCATGGACGGCCAGCATGCGTTCGGCGAACAATTTGGACAACCCATACAGGTTGTCGGGGAGTGCTGGGGTACTTTCTTGGATGGGAAGAGCCGGTGTGGCCCCATATACATCCAAGGTGCTTGTAAAAATAATTTTTTTGTATTTCGATTTTAAAAGGCGCTGCGTTGCAAGAAGGTTTTGCTCGATGTTTTTTTCAATGTCGTTTGCATCTGCTGAACTTTTTGGGGTGAAAGACGCCAAGTGAAAAACAATATCGGATTCAGCAATGAGAGACGATTCCAGGCGTTCAAGAGGGGATGCTATCCATTGGATGCGGGGATGTTCGAGGGGAATGGTGCCCCGCGTCACGGCCAGAATGTCATATCTTTCATTTTTTGCCAGATGCCGGATCAGATGGCGGCCAATGAACCCGCCGGCTCCCGTGACGAGGATTTTCCGTTTCATGGGACGCGCGCCTCCATGGCTTCGAGTTCCGCTCGGGTGACGAGAACGGGGCGAGTGTCCATGCCGCGAATCCAGCACAGGCCGGCAGGAAGCGGGTTGATTTTCTTTTCGATTCTCGGCTTTTTCCCATCCAGCCCGAGGTCGACGTAGATTTCCGGCATGTTGAGACCGGCTCGGGTGAAGAAATAGTGGGTGGTGAAGAATCGGCCGATATTGATTTCCGTCACCCGGGGATTTCCGGAAAAATCATAGGTCATGTCTACGGCGAAAATTCCGTGTGGAATGGCAGAAACCGCGTGAATGGCCTGCATGGCGATCTGGTCCACCACGGGGTCGTCGATGGTTTCACCGACGCCCGTGATGCCGGTTACGCCGGACAAGGTGCGATTGCCAAAATTCCAGGAGAGCCGTTTCCTTCCCTGGCCGACGATGAGTTCTCCTTCATGCCAGATGGACATCCACGTAGCCGTATCGCTGGAGAGCAGTTCGGCCGCTGTGAATTGCCCCCATCCCTTGTAGTGTTCGATCCAGATGCGGGCGAAATCGAGATTGTCGACCGGGAGGGCACCCTTGCCGCCACCGCCCTCGGTCGCCCGGATCCACATGCGTCCGCCAAACATTTCGAATGCGTTCTTCAATTCCCGTTCATCGTGAATGATGACGGTATGGGGGACGGGGACGCCTTTTTCTTTCCAGATTTCATAGGAGGCGCCCTTGTTCACGCAATTCTCCACGGCCAGGGCATCCGGCAGAAAGTATCGGATGCCTCGCCTGTCCAACTCCTCGCGGATCCGGGAGACGGCGCGGACTTCGAAATCGTTCTGCACATGGACGAAATCCGGTTTCGCCTTGTCCACGAGTTTCAGGAAGACTTCTTTCCAGGCGGGGCTCTTGGCGGGCGGGATGACGTACTTTTCTTCCACGTCGGCCAGAAAGAGGTCCGATGGTTCGCAACTCGTGCCGATGAGATGGTCCTTGCGGGAAGATTCCCGAAGGCTCCAGATGAAATTGTTGGAGGGAGCTCCTCCAGCGCCGCCAACCAGGATTTTGGCCATATGAAAAATCTCCTTTGATGCGTGAAAATATCAAATCCGATCCAGGCTCAGCCCTTCCAGATACTGTCCATACGGGTTGCCGCGGAACGCCTGGGCGCGGGCGAGCAGTTCCCCGTCGGAGAGCCAGCCGTTGCGCCAGGCGATTTCCTCCAGGCAGGCGATCTTGTAGCCCTGCCGCTTCTCGATGGTGGCCACGAACGCCGAGGCATCCAGCAGGGATTCGAACGTGCCCGTGTCCAGCCAGGCGAATCCGCGGCCCAGCATCTCGACGTAGAGGCGCTTTTGCCGCAGGTACTCCTGGTTGACCGAGGTGATTTCCAGTTCGCCCCGGGCCGAGGGCTTCACCGCGCGGGCCACGTCCACCACGTCGGCGTCGTAGAAGTACAGGCCCGTGACGGCCACGTTCGAGCGCGGGCGGGCCGGCTTCTCCTCGATGGAGAGCGCGCGCCCGGTCTCGTCGAAGTCCACCACGCCGTAGCGCTCGGGATCCTTGACCGCGTAGCCGAACACGGTGGCGCCGGGGCGTTCGGCCGCGACCCGCAGGCGCGGGGAGAAGCCCTGCCCGTAGAAGATGTTGTCGCCGAGGATCAGGCACACGCGCTGGTTCCCGATGAAGTCCTCGCCGATGAGGAACGCCTGCGCGATGCCCTCGGGGCGCGGCTGGGCCGCGTAGGAGAAGGACACGCCGAAGGCCGATCCGTCGCCTAAAAGGCGCTGGAAGGCCGCCTGGTCCTCGGGCGTGGTGATGATCAGGATTTCCCGGATGCCCGCGAGCATGAGCACCGAGATGGGGTAGTACACCATCGGCTTGTCGTAGACGGGCAGCAGTTGCTTGGAGACGCCGCGCGTGATCGGATGCAGCCGGGTGCCGGACCCCCCGGCGAGCACGATGCCGCGCACGCCGGCGGCGCCCTTGGGCGGCGTGTACAGTTCCTCGGGAAAGTCGCGGTGTACCGTGTTCATGGCAGCACTCCCAGGCGTTCGCGGCGGTAGGCGCCGCTTTGCACGCGTTCGCACCACGTGCGGTTGGACAGGTACCAGGCCACCGTGCGGCGCAGGCCCTCTTCGAACGTGACCGCGGGCGCCCAGCCCAGTTCCGCGCGGATGCGCGAGGCGTCGATGGCGTAGCGCCGGTCGTGGCCCGGGCGGTCGGCCACGTGGGTGACGAGGTCGGCATAGCGGGCGACCCCGTGCGGCTTTTCCGGCGCCATCTCCTCGAGCAGGGCACACAGGGCGTGGACCACCTCGATGTTGCGCTTCTCGGCGTTGCCCCCGACGTTGTAGGTGCGCCCGGGGACGCCTCTTTCGAGCACGGTGCACAGCGCGCGCACGTGGTCCTCCACGAAGAGCCAGTCGCGGATCTGGTCGCCGCGCCCGTAGACGGGGAGCGGCTTTCCCTCGAGCGCGTTGAGGATCATCAGCGGGATGAGCTTTTCGGGGAACTGGAAGGGGCCGTAGTTGTTGGAGCAGTTGGTCACGAGCACCGGCAGGCCGTAGGTGCGCATCCATGCACGCGCCAGATGGTCCGCGGCCGCCTTGGATGCGGAATAGGGCGAGGATGGCGCATACGGCGTGGTCTCGGAGAAGGGGGGATCGCCGGGCCCCAGATCGCCGTAGACCTCGTCGGTGGAGACGTGCAGGAACCGGAAGGCATCGCGCCTTTCCGCCGGCAGGGCGCGCCAGTGGTCGCGCGCGGCCTCGAGCAGGGTGAACGTGCCGGTGACGTTGGTCTGGATGAAGGCGGCCGGTCCGTCGATGGAGCGGTCCACGTGGCTTTCGGCGGCCAGGTGCATCACGGCGTCGGGGGCATGGCGGGCGAACACGTCGCGCACCGCGGGCGCATCGCAGATGTCGATTCGTTCGAAATGGTGGCGCTCGTGCCCGAGGCAGCCGGGCAGGGAATCGAGATTGCCCGCGTAGGTGAGTTTGTCCACGTTGATGACCGTGTGGGGGGTGTTGGCGATCAGGTGGCGCACCAGCGCCGAGCCGATGAATCCGGCGCCGCCCGTGACGAGTATCTTCATGCCTGTGTTCCTCCGGTCATGCGTCGTGTTTTCTGCCGGCCCTGCGCCGGCCGGGCCATCATGGCACGCAGGACACGCCTGTCAAGGCAAAGTTGCGTCGGGCGCGGTGCTGTGGAAGGCGGCCTGGTGCGCTCAGGCGCGGTAAGCCAGCGCTATATTCACCTTCAGCGTGGCAGAGGTGGACTCACGGTGCCAACTCTACCCGAATCGTCATGGAATGAATCGCGTCGAACCTGACGCCGGAGCACGCCGGAACGTCATAAGATGAATCGCATCGAACCTGGTGTGCCAGGCTACAAATATGCGAAGGTAGGGCATGTCAGGGGAGTAGACGTTCGGGGTTCGGGGAAGTGCGCCGGAGGGGTGGCGGCGCCAGCTCTTGAGGCGGCAAACATGACGCCGGATCGTCACTGGATAGATTCCACGCGGTTGCGGCCGCCGGTCTTGGCGCGGTACAGGGCATGATCGGCGCGGATGATGGCGGAATCGATGGTATCGCCGTCCCTGGGCGAGAAGAGGGCGACGCCGAAGGATGCCGTGATGCGCAGATTCTTGCCTTCGCCCGCCGGGATCTCGGTTCCTTCCACGGTCTTCCGGGCGCGTTCGGCCACCGAGAGTGCCGCCTCCAGATCGGTCTCCGGCAGGGCGATGATGAATTCCTCCCCGCCGTGGCGCCCCACGAAATCGTATTTGCGGCAGTTCTTCTCCAGGCACTGCGCGAATACCTTGAGCACCTCGTCGCCGACGTCGTGCCCGTAGGTGTCGTTGACCTTCTTGAAATGGTCGATGTCCGTGAGGATGAGGCCGATGGTCTTCTTCTCCTTGTCGCGCAGGGTGCGGGCCATTTCTTCTTCAAGTTTTTCGATGAAGGCCCTGCGGTTTTTCAGGCCCGTGAGGAAATCCGTGCGGGCCATGTATTCGGCCTGCGCGCGCGCCTGCTCCGCCTCCAGTTTGGCCCGAGCGAGCATTTCCTCCATGAGTTTGCGGTCGGTGATGTCCTGGATCATGCCGATGGCGTACATGGGCTTGCCCTGGTCGTCCTTGACCATGGAGGCCGACAGGATGCCGTAGACCATGTTGCCGCGCTGGCTGCGGAAGCGCTTCTCCACGTGATACTCGCTCAGTTCACCCGCCAGGAGCTTGGCCTTCGGCAGGACGTCGTTGTCCACGTCTTCGGGATGGGTGATGTCCCGCAGTTCGGTACCCACGATTTCCTTTTCGGTGACGCCGAGCATCTCGCAGAACGAGCGGTTCACCTTCACGAGCTTGCCGTCGAGGTCCGAGAGCGCAATGCCGGCCGCGGCGCTTTCGAAGGCGCAGCGAAAGCGCTCCTCGGACTCGCGCAGGGCGCGCTCCATCTGGCGCCGCCAGGCGATGTCCTGCGCGTGCACAGCGATCTTGGCCAACTTTCCGTTTTCATCCAGCACCGGGTAGGCCGTATAGGAGAGCAACTTGTCGCCGCTCTCCCGCTCCAGGTGCTCGACCTTGCGGCTCGCCTCCACGGTCTGGCGCAGTTTCTGGAACACGGCGAACTCGTCGCCCCGGAAATCGTCGACGTGCTTGTTGATGAGATCCACCGGCAGTTCGCCCACCTGCTCGCACAGCGCCTTGTTCACGCCCCGGATGCGCCCGTCGGCCTCCATGAGCAGGATGCTTTCGGTGGGCGCGTCGATGATCACGCGCAGGGTTTCCTCGGAGGCCGCCAGTTCGCGCTTCTGCCGCTCCAGTTCCTCGTAGGCGCGCTCCAGTTGGTCGTGAGCCTTGAGCCGGCGCGCCTCGGCCCGCCCCACGAGGAAGATGGCCAGCACGCCGGCCCCGATGCCGGCCAGCGTGATCAGCAGGATCATGCCCGCGAAGAACCGCGCGCGGGTGGCCACGGCGGCCAGCACGGTGCTCATCTCGTGGTCGGCGCCCAGCAGTCCCACGATGGCGCCGGAGGAATCCCGGATGGGCACATACACGCTCATCAGTTCGCCCCAGCGCGGACTGCTCGATTCCTGCGTCGCAGGGCCGTTCGTCGCCATCACCAGGTTCCACCCCTCTTCTTCGGTTTCGTCCCCGAAACTTCCCAGCGGGCTGAAACCGTCGGCATCCGGTGGCAGCCCGTCCACGACGTAGATGATTTTCCCGGAGGCGTCCCGGGCGGTCGTATAGAGATACTTGAATCCCAGTCTTTCCCGCACGATGGAGAGGTAGGCCTGCAGTTGCCGGTAGTAGGGATCCTGCGGATTCTTCTCGCGCACGAGGCGCGAAAAGCCTTCCACGTCCAGGGTGGGCAGGATGGCTTCCAGCGCGTAGCGCGTGCGCAGGCCGATGTCGCGCCGGACCCGGGCGTTCACGTCCCGGAACACCAGGATGAACAGCACGATGTTGGACGTGAGCGTCACCACCAGCAGCATGCCCGCCACCAGCGTCGTGAGCATGCGTTTCTTGTGTGCGGTCATGGAAAGTCGCCTCCTGGAATGCAAAGATGCATTTTCTGCCAGTCTTTGGCTCGAGTCAACGGCGCATTTGAACGCGGATACCAAAAATTCCTTGTATTTCCAGGGAATTTTTCTCTGGGTATCCGGAATCCGGCATTGTTTCCTCCACTGTCATCGGCTAGGGTAACGAAAGGGAGGATGAAATCATGCGTTCTCCAAGATTTCCCGATTTCCGGCTGCGTCCCTGGTTTCTTCTTCTGTTGGGCTTTTCCCTTGCGGCCTGCACGTTCGACACGTCGGGGCTCCGGGGGACGCAGCCGGCCCCCGTGTGCGGCAACGGGGTGCGGGAGCCGGGAGAAACCTGTGACGGCGCGGACCTGGGAAATGCGGCCTGTACGGATCTGGGATTTTCGGGGGGAACGCTTTTGTGCGCGCAGGCATGCGGCGCATACGACACGTCCGGGTGCACGGATGAAGAGCCCGCGGTTTGCGGCGATGGCGTGCGGGAAGGCGCGGAGGAATGCGACGGCGAGGATCTGGGAGGGCGCTCCTGCGAGGACTTCGGGTTCCCGGGTGGAATCCTTTCCTGCGGCTCCGGCTGCCGACTGGACACCTCCGCCTGCGGGGGAAGTTGCGGGGACGGCATCCTCCAGGAGCCGGAAGCCTGCGACGGTGCGGAACTCGATGGCATGACCTGCATGGATTTTGGATTCTACGCGGGCGATCTGGCCTGCACGTCCGACTGCCGGGATTTCGACACGTCCGGCTGCAGTGGTTTCTGCGGTAACAGTGTGATCGAGAGCGCGGAAACCTGCGACGGTACGGCGTTCGACGGCAAGACCTGCCTGGATTTCGGATTCTACGTGGGAGATCTGGCGTGTGCTTCCGACTGCCGGGATTTCGACACGTCCGGCTGCAGCGGTTTCTGCGGGGACGGCATTCTCCAGGGAACCCACGAAGCCTGCGATGGTCCGGACATCGGGGGGGCGAGTTGCGCGGACCTGGGCTGCCGGGGCGCGGGAACCCCCGGCTGCGCCGCGAACTGCCTGGATTTCGATCGCGCCGGCTGCTTTGCCGGCCACGACGAGGACGGCGACAACGTGGATGACAACTGTGACAACTGCCCCACATGGAACGGATCCCTGGCCGATGCCGACGGGGATGGTGTGGGCGATTCGTGCGAAAGCACGCTTTTCGATTTCTCGGAAATTGCCGTTTTCGACGCCTTCGTTTCGGCTCCCGCCGGTTTTTCTGCATACGGCGGCACATGGACGCCGAACACCGACGTGGTGAATGGTACGGCGCCCGGAAGCGGCATCGGCGCCAACTACCTGCAGGCCACGCCCCTGACAGCGCCGTTCGCGGTGGAAACCGTGTTCACGTATCCGGCCAATGGGTCTGCCAACGCCAATTATGCGGGGGTGACGGTAGGCGCCCGTGTCAGCAGCGGAAGTCTCGTATCGTTTTATGCCTGCGTATACGAACGAGACGCCAAGAAAGTGCAGATCTGGAAGTACGATAACGGCTACACCCGCGCCGCCGAATCCGGCGCCATCGCCACCAATGCCGCCAATGGCGACTGGCGCCGGGTGCGCGCGGTCGTGGCGCCCAATGCGCAAGGTCTTTTCACGCTGACTTGCGAGTATTTCGATGCCCGCGACAAGTCGGGGTCGGCCGCGTATACGCCCGCGCTTTCGGACGGCTCGAATCCGTTTCTGGGGTTGGCCGGCCTGCGCCTGTACAACGAGGATGCCACGTTCCGGGCGTATGTGCGCTATGAATGAGCGCCTGCGCCTGTGAATCCCCTGTCTGCAGCATTCCGGAAGGGGCCTTCATCGCTTTGGCGGTTTTCCGGATTTCGATTCAATTGGAAACGTTTCCTGCATCGCAATCTGAAATTGCAATATCGTGTTGTAATTTTCTTGTAGTTTTAAGGAGTTAGTCGGCACAGGAGCGCGGGGAAACCGGGCTCAGGCTGGCGGGAGGCATCACTTGGCGTCGTCGGCCTTGAAGGAGATGGTCTTGAAGAGCATCTGCAGGCGGCGTTCCTTCTCGCCTTTCTGCATGTTCAGTTCCACCCAGCGGCGGTTGAGCTTGTCCAGATCCTCGGCGAGAGCCGCGAGGCTCTTCTCGATCTTGTCGCGCAGGTCCTTGTTGCCCTTGTCGCCGAGCACCTTGAGGTTGCGCGCCTGGTCGTCCTGCTGTTCGCGCAGCATGCGACGGTTGCCTTCGATGGTGTTCATCTGGGTGGCGATGTCCTGGATTTCCTCCCACAGTTTGATGACCTCCTCGAGCGCCTTGCGCAGTTCGGGGCGCACCTGCGGGCTCTTGATGAGCAGGAGCATGATTTCCTTGCTGCGCATGGAGGTGATGCCGTAGGTGCGGCGCACGGGCGTCTGCTCGCGGATGGAGAACTTCGTTTCTCCCTTGCCCACCGTCACCGGCACGTAATACACGTCCTTCTCGAAGATGTAGTTCCTGGCGTCCACGGGTTCCCAGTTGGTGCGGCGATCCCGGCGCACGTAGAGGGTGAAGTCCTCGCCCGCACGGTTGGCCACGGTGTACTCGAAGATGTTCACCTGGCGCTCTTCCACGGTGATGATGCCATTGATGATGGAGAGCAGGCGCTCGCCCTCGTTTTCCCAGCGCACGTCCTGGTGGATGATCACCTTGCCTTCCCGCGCGTACGGGACGAAGGCCGTGGCGTCCTTCTCGACCACGCCGCCGAGGGCTTCGCCCACGAACTGGCCATCCTTGTAGATGGCTACCGGGCCGCGCTCCAGCACGAAGCCGGAGGTGTTGCGGAAGCGCACGGCCCGGTACGGGATGCCGTCATCGCTCTGCTCGGTGATGTAGTACAGGACGTCCTTGCCTTCCACGTCCTTGTTGATGAGCGTCACCAGGGCCGAGGAACGGTCCGGCACGCTCACGCGTTCGGCGATGTCGTAGCGGAACAGGCTGCCCACCGTGGTGCCCGACACCATCCGGTTGAAGGAACTGCGCATCTCCTCGAGCGTCACCGGTGCGCGCGTCGAATCGTCCATGTCGTTCTTGTAGCTGGCACCTCCCATGACCATGGATTTGGCGGGGGCCGCGGGGGCCTGGCGTGCCATTTCCTTGCGGGCATAGCCTTCGGCCTTGTCTTCCTCTTCCTCGTCGTATTCGCCGCTTTCTTCGGCTTCCGGCGCGGCCTCGGCGTAGGTGGCGTCCACCGGCCGCGGCGGGGCTTCGGCGTAGCGCTGCGAAGGCGTCAGGTCGGGCCGGCGCACGCCCTGAGGCGTGTAGAGGTCATACATGAAGGCCAGGGGGGTTCCGGCCGTCAGCGACAGCCACACGCGGTTCCACTCGTCGCCCGAGAGGTTGTCCACGACGGACCAGCCCTGCAGCAGCAGCCTGTCGCCGCTCTTTCCCACGATGAGCCGGTAGGCGGGCTTCCATACGGGCATTTCCACCACGTAACTGACCACCAGGTCGTGCTCCCCGTCGTGATTGAGGCGGATGGTGAGGTTCACGGGCTTCCAGGTGCCCTTGTCCAGCGCGATGTCCAGGCTTTTTTCCAGGCCCACCGTGAGCGTGCGGTCCTTGACCTGCAGGGCTTCGATGTCCTCGAGCTTGTGCACGGAGAGCACGCCGCCCTTTTCCAGCAGGGTCACCCGGTAGCGGTTGGCCTTGGCGTTGCCCACGTTCTCCACGCCCACCAGCCGGCCGACATAGGTGCCCTTTTTGGTTTCCAGCCGGCACATGGCGCCGCGGAAAGCCTGGGCGATGGTGAGGATTCCGCCCGAGTTGCGCACCTGCGGCGGCAGTTCCTCCATGGCTTCCAGGCGGCCCTTTTCCACCGGCAGGGCGATGCTCACCGCGTGCCCGCCCCGGCGGTCCACCACGGTCAGCGTCTTGAGGATGTCCTTGACCTGATCGTGCCGGATCCGCAGGTTGAGCTTGTTCCCCCGGATCTTCCCGGAACGCTCGATGTAGCCCACGCCGTTCTGATAGAGCACCACCCGCGTGATGGGCAGATCGCTCGTCACCGTGCGGTGCGGGAAACTGCCTTCGTCCTGTCCTTGGCAGGCCAGGCCGGGCAGGACGAGGGCCCCGAGCAAGAACGCCAGAAAAAGTCTCGTTTTCATGTGTGTTTCTCCTTCCCGTAAAACCGTTCGAGTTGAAGGGAATCCAGCTGTTTCGAGTAGAAGCCCGCCCGTAGGCAAAGTCAAGCTGTACTTTCCCGCGCCCATGTGGTTGCCATCCGGCGGATCGTGAAGGAATTTTTTCAGTTCTTTTCGGTGAGCGTCTTTCGTACGAGCTCGACGACGGACGCCATGGGGAAGGGCTTCACGAACACGCCGCGCACGCCCAGTTCGCGGTACAGGAACACGAGCGAATTGTCCGGGCTCTGGAGGAACAGGAAGATGGGCACGCGCGCAGTCTGCAGGCGCGAGCACAGTTCCAGGATGGAGTAGGCGCGCGGATCGTCCATGATGAACAGCGCCTGGGCGCCCTCCTGCATCGTCGCGGCGATGGCGTGCTCGGGATCGGATGTGACCAGCCACTGCAGGCCCGGGAACTGCTTTTGCAGGGCTTCGTGCAGTTCGCGTCCTTCCGGCGTGTCCCGGTCCAGGAGCACCAGCGGCGGCCGGGCGAACTTCTGCACACTGGAGGGCATGCGGTAGTGGAGCAGATCCATGCGCAGGGCATCGCAGGTGGGATAGCGCTGCGAATAGTCCTTTGCCATGGCCCGCTGCACCACGGCGTCCACGTAGAGGGGCAGATCCGGGCGCTCGGAGGTGATGCGGGGAATTTCCTCGTGCAGGTGCATGTCCAGCAGTTCCACGAGGGTGTCGGATTCGTATGGCGGATGGCCGGTCAGCAGTTCGTAGAAGATGCAGCCGATGGCGTAGATGTCGGGCAGATGCTGGTTCTGCGGCGAGAGCGCTTCGGTGCGGATGCGTTCCGGCGCCAGGTACAGGGGCGTTCCCTCGACCAGGCGGTCGCGGGAGGACGGAGCCAGCGAGGTGAGCCCGAAATCGGTGAGTGCCACCCGGTAGTTGTCCTTGGCCAGCAGCACGTTGGCCGGCTTCACGTCGCGATGCGCGATGCCCTTGGCGTGGACCGCGCCCAGGCCGGCGCAGATCTGGGCCGTGATGCCGATGGCCACGTCCAGGGGCATGGCATCGTTGCGGGCCACGTATTCGGCCACCAGGTCGGCCAGGTTGCGTCCCGGGATGTGCTCCATCACGAAAAAATAAAAATCGTCCTTTTCCCCGAAGGAGTAGATCTGCACCACGTTGGGGTGGTTGATGTGCGCCATCGTGACGGCTTCCCGGCGGAAACGTTCGATGGCTTCGGGATTGCGCATGGTCTTGAGTTTGAGCACCTTGACGGCCACCTGGCGTTCGAGGAACAGGTCCTGCGCCAGATAGACGACGCCCATGGCGCCCCGTCCCAGAATGCGTTCCAGGCGGATCTTGCCTTCCAGCAGGGTGCCGACCGGGAAGGGATCGGCAGCGAATGGCGGCGGCGGGGGGGGCAGTGGCATCTCTCTCGCACCGCTTTCGTGTGAATACTAGTCCACGGGAACCACGTCCGTGACCCAGCGGTAGTAACTGATGAGCACTTCGGACGGATGGTTGGGATCGAAGGTCTGCCCGATGAACACGATGGTGTTGGCGCTGGCGCGGTAGTCGAAGCCGGAAACCCGGCTGCGTGGCAGCGCGATGCCGTCCTTGGAGACCGACAGCGACAGGCTGATGGGATGGTGCAGCAGGCGCACGGGCGAGGAGGAGGCCACGATGTCCTCGATGATGACCTGCAGCGTGGGGCCGAGGTCGGTCTGGCAGATGGAGCCGATCTGGCCGCCCATGAACTGGACGACATCCAGATAGCCCTGGCCCACCTGGTCGGCCGTGTCGCAGCCGTTGGGGGGCGGACCGATGATGGCGTGCGCCTTGCCGATGCCGCCCGTGGAGGAGGTGCCCTGCAGCAGTTGAACCGTGGGACCGATGACTTCCCACATGCAGGCAGGGTCCACGGGCGCCATGCCGGACCCTTCGCCGGCGCCGCATTCCTCCTTGAGTTCCTCGGCGCGCTCGTCGGACACGTAGATGAGCACCAGCGTCGCTTCGGGCCGGATTCTGCTGGGGGAGCCCGACTGGCGGGGCAGGTGGTTCACGATGGCGTTGTAGCCCTGCGAGATGCCGTACTCGCTGCCGCCTTCCTCTTGGCCGCCGCCCCAGGGTTCCAGCGCGCACTGCTGGAACTGGGCGAGGTTGCCGGGGCCCAGGAAGTAGTCGCCCGACTGCCCCTGGCCCGTGCAGAAGCGCCCGTTGTTCTGCAGGTTGACGTCCACGATGCCCATGCGGAAATCCAGACCGTAGGCGATTGCGCGGTTGAAGAAGTTCACGGCGTTGTTGGCCACGGACTGCTGCTCCTCGTACATGGAGCCCGACTCGTCGATGACCCAGATGATGTCGGCCACGGGAACGGTGGCGACCTCGTAGGGCTCGCACTCGTCCTCGTGCCCGGCCGTCGGGCCCGCCCATCCCGTGGAGTTGGAAAAGTCGTCCAGGTTCATGGGGGTCAGCGTGGACGTGCTGTCGTACTTGGTGCGCCGGGCCACGCCGCCCTGGACGATGATGTAGGTGTCCTTGATTTCGAAGGTGCCGTCGCCGTGGAAGAGTTTGGGCTCGGCCTTCTGTACGGCGATGGCGGCCACGAACGTGGTGTCGGTGCTTCCGAACGCGGTTTCCTCCGGCAGGTTGCCCAATTGACTCTGGGGGACGCCCAGTACGGCCGCCAGGAACTTGTTGCGCACGCCCGACACGGTGGTGGGCGTAGAGATGGTGATGTCGAAGATGGCGTTGACCACCGTGGCGTATTCCTCGTGGGACATGGTGGTGGAGCCGGACGCGCGCATGACGATGTTGCCCGTGCCGAACGCGGTTTCGACGCGGTTCTTGATGCGGGTGAAGTTGTCGGAGAGGGCCGTCACGGGCGTGCCGTTGTCGGCGTCCAGGTCCTTGGTCAGCGTGAAGCCGGCCACCTCGCTGACGTCTTCCTGCAGATCGTGGCAGATGACCTGCGTGTGGTCAGTCGCCCCGGCCACGGTCACTTCCTGGGTGACGGTCTTGTTCTCGAGGCCCAGTTTGGCGTAGTTCATGGTGATGAATTTCACCGACTTGCGGCCCATGGGGTTGTCTTCCGTGGCCGGGTTGCACACGAAAGTGCCTTCCTGGCCGTCGGGAACGCCATCGCCGTCGGTGTCGGAGTTGAGACGATCCGTTTCGCCATTGGCACACTGGAAGGTGTAAGGGGGATCACACACGCCCACGCCCAGGCAGTACTGGCCGGCCCCGCACTGCTCGGACGGTTCCGCGGAACCGAACACGCAGGAAGTCTTGCAATTGCCCACCAGCCCATCGCCGTTGCGGTCCTCGTCCCGATCCAGGACGCCGTCGTTATCGGTGTCGGGATCCCGGAAGTCCTCCAACCCATCGCCATCCGTGTCGACCGGCACCGTCTGCGGGTTGTCGTCGCCTGCCTCGAGGCGGTCGGTGATGCCGTCGCCGTCGGAGTCGTTGTCCATGTAGTCGGGAATGCCGTCATCGTCGGATTCCGTATTGTAGCGGCACCCTTCGTCCCGGTTCAGGATGGTGTCATTGTCGTCATCGTCGAGCAGGATGCAGTCTGGGTTTACGACATTGTTTTGGTTGTTGTGGTTATTGTAACTATTGTTTGTATTTTTCTTGGTTCCCTGATTGCATGACAATAAAGATAAAGACAGAAAAAGAAGCAACGGAAGGGCGAGGACTTGGGAGAGCCGGAACGTCATGGAACACCTCATCTCGAAAAAGCCGAAGACACAAAAGGACGCCGCACGATGCGGGCAAAAAACTATACCCCAACCCCCTGGGCATGTCGAGCTGAAGATTTCATCGAAATGAAGGCACGAAGGGGCCGGAAAGCGGCAGAACTACGGGCGGGTCGCCGTGAAGTCGCCCGTGAAGTTGCCGCCCGCGAGCGAACCGAACCAGCGGCCCGGATGCATGTCGCGATCCGTTACGATGGGGGACATGCCGCGCATGGAAAGCAGGTTCAGGCGGACGGTGATTTCATCGAGCGCATGGAGAATCGCGTCGATGGCATTCTGCTTCTGGCTGTTGCAGGCGGAATACACCGGGTTGTACACGGCCGGGGCATCTTCCCAGATGGACCAGACGAGATCCTGGATGGCCGAGGCGATCGCGTCGCAGTCGATGACGTCCTCCAGCGCCTCTTCCAGCGTGTAGTAGCAGGGCATGTCGGAGGAACTGCAGGAGACGATGGTGACCATGGCTTCGATGGCCCAGCGCACGAGCCCGCCCACCACGTTCTGCACGCGGAAGCGGTCGATGTAGAAGGTGCCGCAGATTTCGCGCGAGGTGAAGTCCTCCGGACGCACGGTGAAGCCCAGGATGTTTTCGGGACTGTCGGATACCAGGTTGCCGCGGTATTCGAACTCGATCATGTCCCACGTCTGGGTGCCGTAATATTCGTTGTTGCCCATGGGCACCAGGAATACCGTGTGGTACACGCGCATGTCGTCGACAATGTCGGAAACGTCTCCGAGTACGACGATCATCTGTTGCGCCCACGGGGGCACGTATTCCTGGATGAGGTCGTTGACGAAGTCGCGGATGGCGTCCATCAGCCAGGAGGGAAGGCCGCCAATGGACCAGGTGCCGAGAATGATGTCGCGCAGGACTTCGCATGCCGAGAGAATGCCGCCCAGGAAGGGATGCACGGCTTCGCGCAGGTGCAGCATCGAATCGAAGTTCCAGGTGCCGCCCAGACGTGTGGGGGGACCCAGCGGCTGGCATTCCGTGTTGGGATCGATGCAGTGGCCGTTGACGCATACGTCGTTGGGATCCGGGCAGTCGGTCACGGGCGTGCATTCGGGATCGCCGGTGGGCTGGCACGTGCCGTTGACGCATTCGAAGCCGAACGGGCAGTCGTCGTGCGTGGTGCAGGGGCCGGGCTGCTCCACGCAGTAGCCGCCGATGCACACCTTGGGCGCCGGGCACGGGTTGGCCGAGGAGAGCATGTTGCAGCGTTCGCCCGTAGGTGGCACGCACTGGTGGGTATTGGTATCGCATGTGTAGGGCGAGATGCAATCCGCGTTGGTTTCGCAGGTGCCGGTGGGGTTGCCCTCTACGCAGGTGCCGTTGTCGCAGATGGGGGCATCGGCGGCACAGTCCATGTTGGTCTGGCACGGGCCGCCGGAAGCCGTAGCATTGACCATGACGGTCAAGGTCAGCGGCTCCACGGACATGTCCACGAGCGTGGCGCGGATGTTGGCCGTGAAGGCGGCAGAACCCGTGAGCAGGAACAGGGAAGCGTTGCCGGAGTTGTCGGTGTTCACGGTGATCGTCTCGCCGCGGGTGCCCGATTTGTCTTCCAGGGTGGCGCCAGAGCCGCCTCCAAGAAATTCGAAACGCACGGCTTTGCTGCCCAACGGCATTTCGCCGACGCCGCCCACACGCGAGAAGGCGCGCACGCCCACGGAGACCTTGCGGTTGATGTAGGTGACGGACGGGTTGGTAGGCAGCGGTTCGAGCGCCGCCAGCACGCTTTGCACCACGACCGTGTACTGCACCGAGCATACGCCGCTGCCCGTGAGCATGATCCGGTAGGTGCCGGGTTCCGTGGCCGTGAAGGTGACGGACGCGATGCCGTTTTCATCGGTCGAAACGTCGGTCTGGTCCAATTGGCCGGCCGGGCCGGTCACGATCTCGAAGTGCAGCGCGTAGAACGGCACGAGGGCATCCTGAACGTTCTGGGATTCCTGCCGGCGCACCACCATCGCCTTGAGGCGGGCGCTGCCACCCACCAGGATTTCCTGGGAGACGGAGCCTACGGGAACCAGCCAGTAGCCGCTTTCCAGGGATGCGGGGCAATCCTGCGTGTTGTTGGTGTTGTTGGTGTTGTTCGTTTTCTTGCCGGAGGAATCGGCGCATCCTCCTAGCGCGAACGATGCGGCGAGAACGGCGAGCAGTCCGGAAATCAAAGCCTTTCGAGTCATCGCGGCCTCCTTCCTGAGATGTAGTATACAGGCACTTTTCCGGTGGAGCATCGGACAAATGGCCCCCGAACGGAATGTCTGCATGAATGGGAAGAAAAAACTCTCATTGCATGGGGGGAACCGCAGGCATGTCGGCAGCCGGGGCGGGCGCCGGGGCAGCGGTCATGTCTCCTTCAGGGGCCATGTCGGCTTCCGCCGCTGGCGCCTGCTTGAGGAGTTCCACGGCCCGCGGATCGGTGGCGGCAGTGGAAATGCACTTGGAATACTCGGCGCAATCCTTGAGCTTCAGGCACTTTTCAAATTTTTTCGTTTCCTGTTTGCAGACCTGGAGGAAGATCGGCGGGTCGGCGTTGTTCGGTTCCTTCTTCGGATTGGCCAGCTTCCAGCATTTTTCGGCTTTCTTGAGGGCCTGATCGCAGGGGTCCGTGCATCCGGCGACCCAGAAGAGCAGCATCATTGCACCAACGACAGCCTGAATCCGCATGAACACCTCCTGGAGGAAAAGTTCAGGCCGCAATACTAGAAGCGCGCCCGAAAAGAATCAAGAGCGTTCTTCATTCACTTCCGTGTCCCTTCGTTTCCGGCGGACAATGCCCGGCGGGTTGACTTTGGCGCGGTTTCCTGCTCAAAGGGGGACCGGGAGGCAGTCATGGACCGCAACGAGCATGGAGATCCGACGAGAGTATCTGAAGACCCCTATGAAAAAGCGCTGCGCTGGCATGCGGCCTGCCGTGGAAAACTGGGGATGTTTCCGCGCTGTCCCGTTCGCGGCAACGAGGATTTCGCCGTCTGGTACACCCCGGGCGTGGCGGAGCCGTGCCGGCGCATCGCGCAGGACCCGGATGCCGTGTGGCGTTACACCGGCCGCGGCAACACGGTGGCCGTCCTGTCGGATGGCAGCCGGGTGCTGGGTCTGGGCGACATCGGTCCTGCGGCCGGGCTCCCGGTCATGGAGGGCAAGGGGCTGATATTCAAGATGTATGGCGGTGTGGACGCGTTCCCTCTGTGCGTGGATGCGCCCACGGCCGACGCCATGGTGGCGCTGGCGCGGGCCATTGCGCCATCCTTTGGCGGCATCAATCTCGAGGACATCGCCTCGCCGCGATGCTTCGACGTCCTGGAGCGCCTGCGGGTGGAACTCGACATCCCGGTGTGGCACGACGACCGGCAGGGAACGGCCACGGTCATCGTGGCGGGACTGCTCAACGCGCTCGCGCTCACGGGCCGCACGCTGGAGACGGCCCGCTTCGTGCTGGTGGGCGCCGGAGCGGCGAATCTCGCCGTGGCGGAACTGCTGGAGTTCGCCGGAGTCGACCTGGGACACGTGGTCTTCGTGGACCGGCCTGGCATCCTGGGACCGGAGCATGCGCCCTGGCATCCCCTGCGCGATGGCCTGGTGGCCCGCTCCAACGGGGAGCGACGCCGCGGAGGGCTCGCCGAGGCCCTCCGGGGGGCCGACGCGGTGGTGGCGCTTTCCGCGCCGGGCCCCGGCATCCTCACGCCGGAAATGGTGCGTTCCATGGCGCCGGACCCCATCGTGTTCGCCTGCGCCAATCCGGTTCCGGAAATCTGGCCGTGGGAGGCCGCCTCCGCGGGCGCCGCCGTGGTGGCTACCGGCCGTGGAGATTTTCCCAACCAGGTCAACAATGCGCTCATCTTCCCCGGCGTGTTTCGCGGCGCACTCGACGTGCAGGCCCGCACCATCACCCAGGGGATGTGCTGGGCGGCCGCCCGGGCCCTGGCGGAACTCGTCCGGACCGAATTCCGCGCCGACGCCATCCTGCCGCCGCTGACCGACCTGCGCGTGGCTCCCGCCGTGGCCGCGGCCGTGGCCGGGCAGGCCATGGCCGAAGGCGTGGCCCGCCGGACCGTGTCCCCGGAGGAGATTTCCGAAAACGCGAGCCATCTTTGTAATCAATCAGCGAAAATCATGAAGATGCTGCTGCAGGAAGGATTCCTTCCCGATCTGGAATGAGAATTCCATGATTCCATGGCCGGTAGTGGTTCGGTGCCGCCGCGTTGCCGTTTCGATGTATCGCCGGGGAAAGGGGGGGTAGGGGGGGGTGT
>CAZEZP010000014.1:0-5440 GCA_964516435.1 uncultured Kofleriaceae bacterium
AGCCGCAATTCAGGATGTCGATATTTTTGTCGAACGTTTCGTCGATGGTGCCGTTGCAGTCGTTGTCGAGCCCGTCGCACGCTTCCACACCGCCGTTGGAAACCTGGCAGAAGGTCTCGCAGCCCGGCGCCATGGGATCGACATCGTAATACGACGGCGCGCACTGGTACTGGCACACACCGACCGTGCAGGAAACGCCTTCCATGTTGGCCGGAGCATTGGCGTGGCAGGAATATCAGCCGGAGCCGCAGTTGTTCACGTCCACGCGGGCATCGAATTATTCCACTGCCCCGTCGCAGTCTTTGTCCACGCCGTCCTCGCAGCGTTCCACGCCGCCATTGGTGAGCGCGCAGGCATACTCGCAGCCCGGCACCCCCGCATCCAGATCATAGAACCCGGCCAGACAAACATACTGGCAAACGCCGGACACGCAGCCCGTGGTGCGCATGTTGGGCGGCGCATTGGCCGTGCAGCCGTGATTGCAGGAGCCGCAATGATTCACATCCACCTGCAGGTCATAGCCTTCGTCTGCAACACCGTCGCAATCGTTGTCGAGGTTGTCACAGACCTCGAGGGCCGGACTCGTCTGCCCCTGACACTGCTCCCGGCCGCCAGAACACGTGGTCGTTCCCGTGGTACAGGTTCCCTGGCAGGTGAACGTGCCATCGCCATTGGGCGTGCATCCCATGCCGGTGTAGCAGGGACGGGTCGCGTAGTCTTCGTCGAAGGAACCATCGCAGTCGTTGTCCACACCGTCGCATGTGTCGTCCGACACCGCCGTAATGATGCATTCGCAACCATTGGCGGGAGAACCGTCGGTGTCGGCGAAGCCGGGATTGCAGGAGGAAAGAGCGCACTGGCCGTCGACGCAACTCCCCGTACCGTTGGCGAATGCGCACACACGACCACATGCGCCACAATTGAAAGCATCCGTCAAAAATCCATCCTGGCCGCCCTGAGCCGCTGGAACCCAGGGATCGTCCGCGATGCCATTGCAGTCGTTGTCGATGCCGTCGCAAATCTCCATGCCGCCCGCCGTGATGGTGCAGGAACTCTCGCAGCCATTCTCCGGCCGGCCATCGAAATCGTACCAGGTGGGATGGCACGGTCCCATCACGCACTCGCCGTCCACGCACAGCGCCTGCGCATGCACGAAATTGCAGATGTTGCCGCAGAAGCCGCAGTTGAACGGATCGTCCATGAAATGGTTCTGTCCGCCCTGATCCACCGGCGCCCAGTAATCGTCCACGATGTCGTTGCAGTCGTTGTCGCGCCCGTCGCACACTTCCGTCTCTGGCACGCACGTCACGACATCCGCGTCCGCATCGGGCGGCACATCGGGTTCCACCTCGGCGTCCGGAATGTTCTTCACCCCGGGACTCTCCAGCGAGAACTCGGCGTATTTGCATCCCGACAGCGCGAACGCGAATGCCGCCACCATTACCAGCGGGAACATTCCCGCCGCCCCCCGTCGCAGACCGTCGAGGCGCCGCCGCAAGCGGGCCAGTAGCAGCAGCGGAAGCAACAGCCAGGCTCCGTCGGAAGCGCCACCGCCCGTGGAGCAGCCGCCGCCGCGGGTGGTCATGGTGTCCCCCTTCTTGGGCGGAATCCACACGCCGTCGTTGGGCGTGCACCAGACGTCGCCATCGCGGGAATCCACCACGCAATGGGTGTAACTGGGACATTTGAGATTCTTGCAGGGATCTGGCACGCAGGAGCCGGCCACGCAAACATTCCCCCAGTTGCAGGAGGTTCCATGGCAGGCATCGGTATCGCAATTTCCTTCCATGCAGATTTCCCCTTCCGGACACTGCATCAGCGCACAGGCATCCGGCTCGCACTGCTGGGTTTCGACGTTCCAGGACTCGTCTTCCATGCAGAATGGAATCAACTTGCATTCGTGCGTGCAGGTTTCCGGAGAATCGCACCCCACCCGCACGCAGTACTCGGACACGAAACTGCAGGCGCCGCGGCAGGGATCGTCCACGCAGGTGTGCTCCACGCAGAACTGCCCGAACGGACAGGAAGCCCCCGGAGCCGAGCACGAAGCATCATTGCACAAATATTCGGGTTCGTTCTCGTGTCCCACCTGCCCCGCATAGCGATTGACCCAGCAACTCTGCCACCACTCGCAGGGATTGGGCTCGCACGGATTCACGCACTGGCCCTCGCGGCAGACTTCGTTCTGTCCGCAATAGATACCGTTGCAGGGCGCCAGCTGCGGGTAACACAGGTTGGTTCCGGGAAGATCGGCCGGCTCGATGCAGGCGAACCCGGCCGGGCAGGGCTGCTCCTGGCGGGGATCGCAGATCAGGCGGCACTCGGCGCTGTAGCAGACGTGGTTGGCCTGGCAGATGTCGCCTTCATCGATGACTTCGTTGCAGTCGTCGTCGATGCCGTTGCAGGTCTCGGCCACGGGTCCCACACCCCCCACGCACACGATGGAGCCGTTGATGCACTCGGCCGACCCGAACATGCAGGCGCCCGCATCCTCCCCGCATGGCGCACCGATGCGGGCATCCTCCAGCAACTCGGCCGGCTCGTCCACCAGCCCATTGCAGTTGTTGTCCAGCCCGTCGCACAGGCCCGGCTGCGGCTCGCCGCCGCCATCGCACACCACCACGCCGTTGATGCAGGCGCGGATGCCGGGAGCGCATACGCCCACGCCGCCGCAGGGCTGGCCCATGCCCGGAATGTCCTCCGCCTCGTCCACGAACCCGTCGCAGTCGTTGTCCAGGTTGTCGCAAGTCTCCTGCGTGGGGATCACCAGTCCCTGGCAGGTGCTCCATCCGCCCATGCTGCATTCGCGCACGCCCACGCGGCATTCGCCCTGACACACCCAGGTGCCGTCGGTCTGCTCCTGGCATCCGGTATTCGGACCGGACCCCGGAGGATAGCAGTATTCCGTGAGCCCCTCGTCCGCCTGGCCATCACAGTCGTTGTCCAGACCGTCGCAGATTTCGGTCTGCGGCGTCACGGCATTCTCGCAGGCGCCCCATGCACCGGAACCGATGGCGCACCGGCTGCTGCCCGCCACGCAGATCCCCTCGCACACGAAATTGCCGGATCCGGGCGGCACTTCCGTGCATCCCAGGGTGTCGGCCGGGTAGCAATCTCGCACCAGGCCGTCGGCCTGGCCGTCGCAGTCGTTGTCCAGACCGTCGCACACTTCCGAGGAAGCGCCCTGCATGGGATCGCATGTCTGCACCACGCCGGCCACGCAATTGGGTACGGTGTGCTCGCAGACACCCAGCCCGCACGTGGTGTATCCCATGTCGTCCACGAGGGCGTCGCAGTCGTCGTCGAGATTGTTGCATTGCTCGGGGGAAGGTTTCACTTCGCCGGTGCACGTACCCCACACGCCCGAAGCGCACGTCTGCGCGCCGGCACGGCACACACCACGCCTTCGGTGCCGGCGGGGCCCGTATAGCAGGTCCGGGTCAGCCCTTCATCCACGGAACCGTTGCAGTCGTCGTCCAGGTTGTTGCATTCCTCGGTGCGCGGCTGCACGTCCCCCGAGCAGGCGCCCCACGTGCCCGCAGAGCAGACGCTGGACCCCGCCCGGCAAGTCCCGGTGCACGTGAAGTTGCCGGAACCCGGCGGCACTTCCGTGCAGCCGGTGGTTCCGCCATAACAGGCTTTCGACAATCCATCGTCCACGAGGCCATTGCAGTTGTCATCCAGGTTGTTGCAGGTTTCCGGCTGCGCGCCCTGCATGGGGTCGCACGTCTGAACCACGCCTCCCGAGCAGTTGTCGATGGTGTGCTGGCAGATGCCCAGTCCGCATGTGGTCTGGCCGAATCCTTCATCCACGCTGCCGTCGCAGTCGTTGTCGCTGCCGTCGCAAACTTCCGTCCCCGGCGTCACCATGCCGCCGCAGGCACCCCACACGCCCGCCGAACACAGACGCGTTCCCGCCCGGCAAGTCCCCACGCACACGTAGTTGCCGGACCCCGGAGGCGTCTCCGTGCAGCCCTGCGTCCCGCCGGGGTAGCAATTTCCATAGAACTGGTCCACGACGCCGTCGCAGTTGTCGTCGAGGTTGTTGCAGACTTCGGCCGTGGCGCCCTGCATGGGATCGCAGGTCTGCATCACGCCCGCGATGCAGCGGGGCACGGTGTGGTTGCAGATGCCCAGCCCGCACGTGAGGTTGCCCATGTCGTCCACGAGGCCGTTGCAGTCGTCGTCCAGGTTGTTGCAGGTCTCGGAGGAGGGACGGACCTCGCCGGCGCATGTGCCCCAAGCGCCCGCCGCGCAGGTCTGCGTGCCGCCATGGCACACGCCCACGCCTTCCGTTCCCGACGGTCCCGTATAACAGGTCCGGGAAAGGCTCTCGTCCACGCTGCCGTCGCAGTCGTCGTCCAGGTTGTTGCATTCCTCGGCCTGCGGCTTCACGTCGTTGATGCAGGAACCCCAGGTTCCGGCAGAGCACACGGACGTGCCCGGCGCGCAGCGCCCCGTGCATACGTAGTTGCGGGAACCGGGCGGCACTTCCGTGCACCCGGACGTCCCGGTGTAGCAGGCTCTCGACAGGCCGTCGTCCACGAGGCCGTTGCAGTTGTCGTCGAGGTTGTTGCAGACCTCCGCCGTGGCGCCCTGCATGGGATCGCACGCCTGCTGCACGCCCCCCACGCAATTCTGGACCGTGTGACTGCAGATGCCCAGCCCGCACGTGGTCTGGCCGAGCTCCTCGTCCACGGAGGCGTCGCAGTCGTTGTCGACACCGTCGCACACCTCGGTCTGCGGCGTCACCATGCCGGCGCACGCGCCCCACGCGCCCGCCGAGCAGGAATGGATGCCGGCCCGGCAGATGCCCTGGCAGGCGAACACGCCGGGGCTCGTCTCGGTGCAGCCCAGCGTGCCTCCGGGATAGCAGGCCTTGGAAAGCCCTTCGTCCACGGAGCCGTCGCAGTCGTCGTCCAGATTGTTGCAGGTTTCGGCCACGGGCCCCTGCACGAAACTGCACACGCCGGGCAGGCCGTCGTCCGCGCAGCACTGCACGGAACCGCCGATGCACTTGGTGCGCCCCAACTGGCAGATGCCCTGCGAGGACCCGCAGCTCTTGCCCACGGCCGGGTCGTCCACGCCATCGTCGGCCGTGGAGCCGTCGAGGTCGTCATCGAGCCCGTTGCACATCTCCGGCCCCGGGGTGGGACAGGACAATCCATCATCGATGAGGCCGTTGCAGTTGTCGTCGATGCCGTTGCAGACCTCGGCGGTCGGCGAAACGTACGGAGCCGAGCAGGCCACTCCCGTCTGGTCGGCCGAGCAGGTGAAGGTGCCCGTGCGGTAGCAGGCTCCCAACTGGCCGTTGTCGCAGGTGAGGCCGAGTTCCGGGAAATCCTCGTCCACGGAGCCATCGCAGTCGTCATCCCGACCGTTGCACAGTTCCGTGACAATCGAGTCCGCGATGATTTCCGCCATCGCCGCCACCAGGTCC
>CAZEZP010000015.1:0-2785 GCA_964516435.1 uncultured Kofleriaceae bacterium
GGCCGGGGCCGGAGCGGCCGGGGCCGGCGTCGAAGGCTTGTTCTTTTCTTCCTCGACTTCCTTCAGGCGCACCAGCGCGGATTTGATGTCGGAAGAATACTTCTTGGCAAACTCCACATAATCCTTGGGCACGTTTTTGAATCCCTGCACTTTGTCGAACAGGTCCTTGGCCTTGCCGTAATTGACCTTGATGTCGCCCAGGATGTCGCCGGCCTTGTAATAGAGCATGGCCAGGTTGAATGCCACCCGGTAATCGCCGGGGTTGGCCGAAAGCGTCTTCTCATACTGGTTGCGCGCCTTCTCGAAGAACTGCTTGGCTTCGCCCTTGAGTTTCTCTACGTCGGCCAGTTTGGCCAGGTCTTCCTCGCGCTCCTTCAACCGCTTGGGAAGCGTCTCCTTGACGGCCACTTCCAGACGGGGCTTCGACTTCTCGAAATCGTCCTTGATCATCTTGACGGTGACTTCACCCTTGTCGAGGGCCGCCTGCATCGCCTTGGGATCACCGCCCGTCACTTCCGCGATCTTGGGAATCAGGGCACGGATGTTGTCGCCCTTGATGACCTGCTCGGCAATCTCCAGTTGCTGCTGGAACACCTTGATCGCCTCTTTGATGCGGTCGATTTCCATCTGCAGACGTTCCTTGTTCTCGAACTGGTGCTCAGCCATATCCTGCAGCATCATCGCATGCACCTTGTACGCCACTGCCAGCGCCAGTTCGGCCTCCTTGATTTCGGGAACCTTCGGGTATCTGGACACCACGAGTTCCAGCGCCTGGATGGCCAGTTCCGGCTCGCGCACGCTCACGCCCAGCATGCCGATGTTGAGGTTGGCCGCCAGATTCTCGTTTTCGCATTCCTTGGCCTTCTTGAATTCCTCGAACGCCGGCCCGAGATTGCCCTGCGACAGGATGTAGAGACCCGAGGCGTTATAGTACATGGCCAGCGCCTCGCGGGCATAGATGTCCTTTACAGCCTTCTCGCCGGCACAGGGGCGGAAGTATTCGCGCGCCTGGTTCGTGAAGATGCGGGCCAGGTTGGCGTTGGCGTCCTTGCGTCTGTCGGCCTCCAGATAGAACAGGATGGCCAGGCCATAGATCTTCATCCGGATGCGGGTTCCCTCGAGCGTGTCGTTGGGGATCTTTCCGGAAGACGCCAGTGCCTTGCGCAGGGCATCCAGCATGGGCTTGGCATTCTTTTCGCCGCCTTCGCGGGCATACCGGGAGAAGTATCCCAACGCCAGGTTGTACTGGATGTCGGGATCCTGCATGGCATAGGAATCTTTCATCAAATCGGCCTCATAGCGCAGGAAGTCTTCGGGATTCCTGAGCTCCATGATGGCGAGTGCCGCCTTGGCCGAAGGGAAACCCGGGTCCAGGGAAAGCGCTTTCTTGTAGGCATCGCGCGCCTTGTCCTGCAATCCGCAGCGGGAATAGGCCACGCCGGCGTTGTAGGGGAACGTGGCCACCTTCTCGCCGCCGCTCTCCTTGAGCAGGCCCAGAAACGCCTCCGCCACCTTCTCGCACTGGTCCTTCGGCCAGCCCGCATCCGATGCGGCGAAAAAGCCCTTGAGGGCATCCTGGAACTTCTTGTTGAGCGCCTTGGACACTTCCTTGTCCGCCACCGTGGTGACCGGGCCTGTCGCAGGCCCGCTGGGCGTGGGCGTTCCCGAATCCGACGGTTTGCTCGAATCCGCCGGCTTGCTCGAATCCGCCGGTTTGCTGGCGTCGCCGCCTTCCGGTTCCGGTCCCGTGGCGGGGGTCGTCTTCTTCGGTCCGCCGGCGCAGGCGCCGAAAACCAAGGCCAAAACGAAAATTGCAAGAATGTTTCGGGTTTTCATATTCAAACCTCACCTGGTTAGCGCACGGGAACCGGTGCGACGGTGGAACGGGAAACCTTGAGATCCTTGAATTCGGGCGAACCCCAGACCTCATCCGACACGGGGCTCACCGAACGGCGGATTTCCGCCAGTTCATTTTCGCAGAACTCGAACCATTCATCATAGCGGCCGGCTTTCTGGGCTTCCTTCACGCAGCGCTCGAAGCCCTGCTTGGCAAATTCCTCCATCTTCTCGTACTGCTGCGCAAAGGCATCCTGGATCGCCAGTTTCACTTCGATGTTGTTCTCGATTTCCGCACCGAACTTCATGTTCTTGAGTTTGGTCACGAAGTTCTTGTAGATGGCGCCGAAACGGCCGGCGGCCGGAATGAACCAGGCGTTCTTCTTCTTGCCCAGATCCAGCATGGCGGCTTCCTCGTACAGTTTCTTGTTCTTCTCGATGAGCTTGGTCTGGTTTTCGATCCACTTCATGATGTCCTTCATGGACTTTTCCTGCTCCTTCGGAGTCTTCATGGAGAATTCCGGGAGCTCCATCGAGATGACTTCTTCATACGAGGCTTCGGCCAGGTGGAACTTGGCCATGGCCACGGCATCCAGCGCATCGTTGGTACGCTGCGTCTTGTCGTTGGCATCGAGCGCGCCCAGGATGGCCATCGTCCCCTTCCAGCGGTTGTACACCTTGATGGCTTCGTCGAGCTTCTCGACGGCCTCTCGCACCTTTCCGCGATCGCCCTTCTCGAAGCGCACCGTGGCGACCATCCCCTTGCCGCTCTCGCATTCCGTCTCGACATAGACGCTCTTCATGCAGCTGCCATATGCGCCTGGCACCTGGCCGGACTGGTCCTACCGGACGTTATCCTGCTTGGCCATCACGCGGCTCATCTCATCGTCCACCTGCTTCTGGCCGATGACCTCGTGGTACTTGCCCAGTACGCGCTGCACCATACCCA
>CAZEZP010000016.1:0-8222 GCA_964516435.1 uncultured Kofleriaceae bacterium
AAGAAACGCCGCCGCGCCCATCATGCCCAGGATGGGGCGGAAGAGGGTGGCCGTGAAGGGCATATCCTGGTTGAGAACGGAGTCGGAGAGAGGGTTGAGGACGGGGAGTGTCTGCAATTCCAGGGGCGCCATGGACACCAGGTCGGGGGCCTTGCCGCGGCGGGCCTTGATGATGCCAGCCGTGGCGAAGCCCTTGAGCCGGTTGTTCTTGCGCACCTCATTGTTCAGTTCGGCGCAGGTCTCGGCCTTGGAGGCATAGGTCTCGGCGAATTTCTTGTCGATTTCCTTGTAGTCCGGGGGCGCGTACGCGTTCATCATCTTGCAGGTGAGGTACTCGGACTCCAGGGAGAAGAGGCGCGGCGTGCAGCCTTCGGCCGTGTCCACCACCACGCATTCCTTGTTCTTCAGGCGCTCGCCCATGCAGGGGGTAGGCGCGCCGACCTTGAACATGCCCACCGGCACGATCAGGGTGATCAGCGCCAGAAACACGCCGTACACGAAGATTGCAGACATCTTGGATCCCATGCCCGGAGGCATCTGGGCCGGCCCGTAGGATCCCATCGGGTTGTAGTCGAATCCCCCCGGAACCGAAGGCGGCATGCTGGGATTTTGCTGATCGAAAGGCTGAAATCCATTCTGGTCGTTCATGCGAACCTCCCACGAAGTACCTGATTCCTACTCCAGCCGGCGCCGGCGAGTCAAGGATTACTTCACACGATTCAAGGAAAAAAACATGCGTTCTTCGTGGTCGCGCAGCGGGGATCGCGCCCTGCCCAGGAGGCGATGATACGGGGGATGCCGGGATCTGGAAGAAACCGAGTGCGTCTGCCGTCTGGTGGCATCCGAAGACAAAGGCGGACGCGGGACGGCAAAGCGGACGCCTGTGTTGGACAAATCGTGCACACCTGCTGGGCTGTTCTCGAGGCAACAGCCCGGATACCGTTCTCGATGCGGCGGTCCGGATGCCTCATGAAACAAAAGTGGAAACGGCGGGGTGAAAACTGAAAAGTTACACTCCCGGCCGTCCGTCGGACACCACTGCGACGGCGGCAGAAGCGTAGACGGGAACTGAAACGTCGCTGGAAAGGCACCCAAAACACGGAAACGCAAAAGCGGGGTTCAGAAGAATGACGGTCGGAAGAATGACGGGATGCACGGGGGAAAACGGGGAAGGAGCACCAGAAGAAGAACGGAGCAGGAACTGGGCACAAAAGCGTGGGGCGGCGAATCAATGAAGCCGCAGGCGGCGCGCCGGGCGTTTGAGGCGGGAGGCGAAAACGGGGAGAACGCAAACCAACGGCGGGATGGGGGCTTCAGAGCAGCCGCAGGCGGCGCGCCAGGCGCTTGAGGCGGGAGGCGGCATTCCAGGCGGCGTGGCAGAGGATTTCGGCGGCCTGCGCGGCAGGCGGGATTTCCTCGTACACGTCGGGCTCCACGATCACGCCCACCACGCGTTCCATCTCGATCCACGACCCGAGGTGATGCCCGTCGCCCACCTGCAGGCCCCAGTTCCTCCACGGCCCCGGCAGTCGTGCCACCAGCCGGTGCGCCACCAGCCGGTCCCCCGCCCGGAAGACCACCACGTCCCCCACCCGCGCCTTGCACATCTCAACTTTTACCGCCGCCCCTTCATAGAGCGTCGGCTGCATGGATTGCCCAATTAACATCTTCTCAAGTATTTAATGTATTTTTCCAATCTTTAAGTCTTTTTCCAATTTACTTCAAATTCAGTACATGCCGTCACTGAAGGATTTTCTTTCAAGCAACCTAAATAAATATATTTTGAATTTAGTTTTTGTGAAATCAGATTAGCCTTTACATATTTTTTTTTTCATCTTAACCTTCCATTTTAATATAGCTATAAAAGCAGCATTAAAATTAGTAAAATATCGACACCCGACCTCGATATGGATTTATTGATGTTCCTCCATACATTCCATCCCACATATAATCCCCCACTGCCATATCGGAATAACCATCTCCATTTATATCTCCAAGCCAACGCACAATGATACCCCAATATCCTTTTGGAGAAGGAGGAACAAACCAAAAAGTTGCCGATTCATAAGTCTTCCAATCAGCAGAACTCACAAAACTAGGACTTCCGAGCCATACAAAAGATGAACCATGATAATCGCCAAACCTTTGCGCACCAATGAAAAGATCAGAAATACCATCATTATTGTAGTCGCCAATTATACTATTTATTGTTTGAACCGCAGGAGCGACTGAGATACCGAAATGATCATGATCCATTAGAGGCCACTCAGATCGAATTCGAATGGCACTATCATTTGAAGTCAAATCACCAATTATCCCATTGCCAAAAAACAAAAAAACAGCGCCTTCCCGATAATCAGATGTTGCTGGAATATTATAGCGGTGGTCTGCTACGGCAAAATCTAAAAATCCATCTGCATTAAAGTCGCCAAGACCCGCAACCGCGAAACCAAGACAAGAAGTTCCAGGCACGTCACTGGTTTGGGTAATCAAATACAAGCGGCCATCTGGATTCCCCAATGAAATTGTGCCCGCCTCTCCCCCACGAATTAAAATAGCTTTCCCTGACAGGCTTCCATAATTTCCCATCGTTCCTAAGCATCCCGGTGCGCCAATAATGAAATCATCTTTTCCATCGCGATCGACATCGCCCAGCGCAGAAATGGATTTCCCCAACCACTCGTAATTGGCATCTGCCACATTGGAAGCATTGATGTTGGAATTGCCCAGCACTGTGAAATAGGCGTCATTCATGGCGTTCCAGATGACGGGGGGATTGGCGCCATCCTTGAAGGAAATGGGCTGGCCGCGGTACACATAGACCGCTCCCCCCGGCATGGCGTTGGGTGCGGAAATGGCGATATCGCCCACCCCATCGCCATCGAAATCCCCAATGGGCGCGATTGCGGTGCCGAATTCTTCATAAAATGTCGTATAGTTCGTATAATTGTTGTCATCCCGCTGATACTTGATAACCAAGTCAAATCCATTTGGATCGTTTTCCGCCGTGGAAAACGTAGTTGATGGCCATACAGGACGACCCTTGAGAACATAGACAGCACCTGAACGCACATATTTGTTATTTGTTGCGTCAAATACAGGCATTCGGTAAGCACCTATCACCATGTCATCACATTGAGAACTATCACTTACAGAATCAAAATGCCCAGTGAAATTTCCAATACCGGCAGCGCTATAACCAAAATAACTACGCGTACTACCACTTATGGTTGGAATGGAAGTATCCAGCAAAATCGTAATATCCGGCGTATTCAGAAAACCTGTTCCCGGATGATAAAAGAAAATGTAAACTTGGCCATCGCCATAACAGAAATTGGAGGGATTATTAATGCATGGACCATTAACAGAACCTACAATCAAATCCTTATACCCGTCACAGTTCATATCGGCACCTGTGACGGAATTGGCAAAACGGCTTCCATTGTTGATACCGAGGATCGTTTGCGAATTGGGGGCGACAGCGCCGGACCAGGCGGTCACGACCGTGGGCGCCGGGTTGCCCGCGGGGTCCACGGCCCGCAGGCCCAGGCAGTAGCCGGGCCCCGGCACGAAGGGCGAGAACACGAACTGCTTGGCATCGCCGGGCGCACCGGCGCCCAGCGGGAAGACATAGCCCGGGGTTACGGGCAGCGTGGACCAGGCATTGGCGAAGAGCCCACCAGTGTCGCCGGCGCACTGGGTCTCGTCGTAGTTGGCCGTGTAGCGCGCCTGCGTGTCGCCCAGCGCCTCGCCGGAACCGGGAATGCCCCACGTGCAGGTGATGTCCACCTCGTGGGCGTTGGTCACCGTGCAGGCGAAGTTCTCCACGGGCGGCGGCGCCACGGTGTCCGTGATCACGTGGTGCGCCTGCGAGGCGTCCTCGAAGTCGATGCCGTCGGCGCGCGTGGTGCACACGGGCTTGAGATACGCCGTGCCGTCGGGCACCGTGCAGGCCATGGAAAAGGTGTTGGCGGACACATTGGCCTGCTCGCACAGGGGCGCCCAGTTGCCATCGCCGTTGTGGGCCAGGATCCGCACGCGGGCGGCGGCATCGGAGCGGGTCGTGATCTCGAAGGAGCTCTGGTGGCCCGGCGCGCCGGCATCGCCGTCGGTGCTCATGTTGAGCGCGTGCAGACCCGCCGGAGCGCCCTCGGCGTAGTCCACGCCCGCCGTCCAGCGAAGCGAGCAGGGCACGGCCCCTAGGCAGCAGGCCTGACCCGTGGTCACGGAATCCTCGAGCACGCTTCCCGCCAACTGCACGCGGGCGGTCACGGTCACGTGGTCCCGGCAGATGGCGGTCACGGGCAGCGTCACGGCGAACTCGGCCGTATTGCTGGCCGTGAGGTTCGCCACCCCCTGCTCGTTTCCGTCCACCAGGATCGCGACCGGCGTGCCCGCCGCCACGTCCACGCAGCGCACGCGCACCACGCGCTGCAGGCCCAACTGGTTCGCGGCCTGGTCATCGGCCGGGCAGGCATACTCGGCGCCGTTTTCCACGCCGCTCTCGATGCGGCACTCCGGCACGGAGCCGGTGGACAGTTGCACCGGCACCCGCGCGCTCTGGCAGTCGGGCACGCGCGCGATCAACTGGATGGTGCCCGAGCCGGATGGAATGGTGTAGTCGGAAAACACGGCCCGATGGTCGGCCAGCGCCGCCGTTTCCTCGGCCACGCCGCCCATCAGGGTGACCTGCGCGCCGTCGGGGGGCACGCAGGAGAAGCCCGTCTCGGCCACGCGGGCGATGACTTCCACCTGGAAGCCAGGCATGTCCGGATTGCGGTCCTGCTCGGCCGCCACGAGCGCGGGAATCTGCCCCGGCTCGTAGCCGTTCACGCTCTCGATGGAAATTCCGCAGGCGCAGGTCGTATTGTTGTTGTTGTTGGCATTGTTGTTGTTCTTCTTGCCGCCGTCATCGCAGGCGGCGAGCAGCAGAGCGGCCATCAATCCGGCAAAGAGGGAAATACGGCGCATGAAGACCTCCAGAAGAAAGCGGACATTGCGAAAAGGCACTGTATCCTAGCACGCGCGCAGGCCGAATCAAGGGGGCGGCGCGGATTTTTTCGATTCCCACTCCTGCCGGATGCGCGCCACGCGGCACGACGAAGGCGGCACGCCCGTCAACCGCCCGGTCTCGTGCAGGACATCGGCCGGGCAGCGCAGGCAGAAGCGGCGCATCCCGCAGGAAAGGCACTCCCCCGGCGTGCGGTTGGCCTGCAGGAAGGCCGCGCGCGCCGGCGAGGAAAACGCCTCCTGCAGCGAGACCTGCGGCTCGTAGCCGAAAATGGGCCACGTGTTGAACACCTGGCACGGCAGGATGCGCCCGTCGGCGCGCACGGACAGGCTCGTCACCCCCGCCCCGCAGGCGGGCGAATCCTCCAGGGAACTGGAAGCGGAAGGCGCGGGCAGCGCCGGATCCATCTCGTCGGTCTCCCGGGGAAGGACGGGCCGAAGCGGCAGCAGCGCGCGCAGCGCATCGTCGTCGGGGGCCAGGAGTTGCACGGACGTGTCCCCGTCCTCGCGCGCCGACAGGAAGAACATGATGTCGTAGGGCAATCCCGCCGCCTCCAGGCGCGCCGTGAGACCGGGCATCCCGGGGGCCGTGGCCTGCAGGGCCAGAAGCGCCACCTTCACCGAGAAGCCGCGCTGCATGGCGGCGAGCGCATGGGAAAACGCGCGGCCGTGCGCGCCCTCGACCCCCGTGATCGCCAGCGCCGAAGCGTCGTCCGTGCCGTAGAGCGAAACCTGGAAATGCACGTTGGGTGCCCACGGCGCCAGCGCGTCGAGCACCGGCTCCGTCAGGTGCCAGGCGTTGGTGAGCACGGTCAGGTGCATCCCCCGGCGCAGCACCTCTGCGGCAAACTCCAAAAAGTCCGGATGTACCAAGGGTTCCCCGCCGTTGAAAGAGACCATGATGACGCCCATCGCCTCCGCCTCGGCAAGCGCCTTGAAAAAAATCTCCCGCGAGAGGTGCGTGCGGCCATGTACCCGGTAGCAGTGCGTGCAGGAAAAGTTGCAGGCATCGGTCAGTTCGAAACTCACCGACCCCAGAAGCCCGGCTTCCTCGCACAACTGGAAATAGCGGGAAAAGACGTCGGTGTCCGTCACGGGCGCAGCCTCATGATGCCCTTGTCCCAGAGCATCTGCAGGAATTCCTGGAGATCCGCCCGGATCTCCTCCGGGTCGCCGTCGGTTTCCGTGCACAGGGCGGTGTAGACGTCGCGCGGGGTGGCACCACCCTCCAGTTTCTCCCAGATCTCCATGCCGCTCTCGTTGACGTCGTGCAGTTCGCCGGAGTGCGGCGTCAGGAAGAACAGTTCGCCGCGGATCTTGCGCTTGGCCACCGACGGCGCCAGTTCGAAGTGCAGATCCATCCAGGCTTCGGGAAATGGATTCATGTGAGCAACTCCTTCCAGAACGTGCCGCCAGGGGCGGCCTCCAAAATCTCGACCGGGTGCCCGTCGGCTAGGCGCCCGAGCAGTTCCACGGTATTCTGCCAGAAGACCATGGGCGCCTGGCGCAGCATCACCGTCTGAGACAGAAGACGCGTGAGCGCGTTGCGGGGGGAGAGCGCGATCCGCGCATTTTCCGGCTTCTTCTCCACGAAGAAGAACACCGGATCGCGCCCCGTGCGCGCGTGAGGAAAGTGCTCCCCGCCGAACGGGGTGGGATGCACCCCGATGCCCTGCGCGTCCCACACGATGGCCGCCATCTCGTCGCACAGCAGGGTTCCGGGCGTGTAGGCCACGCTGGTGCTCTTGCCCGCCCCGGATTCCCCGAGGAACACGTAGGTGCGATCACCATGGATGGCCGCGGCGGCATGCAGGATCAGCCCCGTTCCCCGGCGCACCAGTTGCAGGGCGAGAAACAGCCGCAGGGCTTCCACCGCGTCGAGCAGTGTCCCGTGATACTCCAGAAAGACGTCCGAAGATGCAGGCGCCCAGCGCAGATGCGCCACGTAGGAATGCAGATCCCAGGCGTCCTCCCCGATGCGCGAGATTTCCTCGGGCCGCTTGTCCAGGGGGATCGGCGGGCGCGAAGGCAGGCGGCGGGCATGCACGAAGAAATCGGGATCCCGCGCGGGCGCCTGCACAAAAAATGGCGCCAGGAACCGCTCTTCCACGAAGTTCGGGGGGACGGTCTCGTGGGCTTCGATGCAAAACTGCAGTCCCGCCAGTTCCAGACGCCACTCGGGCACGAGCGCAAGCGGGAAACCGGGATTCTTCTGGCGTTCGAGGATGGCGTCGCGTACGTCGGGCGGCGTGAAGGGTCCGATTTTCATGGGGAGAGTTTTTACACGGACATGAACGGGAAAAAAAGGAGAGAGTGCGTTTTTCCTGTTTTTCATTGTCTGCTGCACGAACCGGAAAGCAGGACGGGGAGCCGCAGGACGGATCCCGGCACCCGAAAGAGCGTCAGTTTCCGCCGGGTTCCGGCGAGACACTCCCGGCGTCTTCCGGCGGCCGGCGCGGCACGCGCACGCAGCAGCGCTGGCAGCGGATGCAGTGCACGTCCTGCGCGCTCTTGGTGCCGAAATCGCATTCCCGCAACCGGCGCACGGGGAAGAAGCGGCCCAGGAACGCGAATTTCCCCAGCAGCATGAGCAACGCGCCCAGCGGGCAGAAGAAGCGGCACCACGGCCGGTACCACCACAGGGAAGGCAGGCCGATTCCCAGCGCCCAGGCCAGGTACAGGCCCCAGGACTGGGGCGGAAGCGCGAACAGGAAGGAGAGCGGATCCCATCCCAGGAAATCCTGGTCCAGCGTCCACGCGAACGCCGCCAGGGATGCGCCCAGCAGGACGTACTTGACGCTCTGCAGGAGCAGCACGGGCAGCGAGCGGGCATCCGGGCGCACAGAGCCCGTGCGGCCCAGGTTCCCCGGCTTCTCGCCCCGCAGGAGGCGGGAAATCATGTGCAGGATTTCCTGGACGGCGCCCACCGGGCACAAAAACGAGCACCACAGGGGGCCGAAGAACAGCGCCCCGAAGAGCGCCCCGAAGAGCAGGATGCGCTTGGCCAGGGAGGATGGCAGCACGAGCGTCGTCAGCAGTCCCGCGTCCACGAGGCTCAACTGGAAGTTGTGCACGAAGCCCAGCACCAGAAGCGAGGCCGCCAGCATCAGGATGCGCCCGGCATGCGACAGGAAGAGCCACAGCAGGGCGCCCGCCAGCAGGAAGATCGCGGGCAGGACGGCATCGTGCCAGGACGCCGCCGGCCCCTGCAC
>CAZEZP010000017.1:0-30210 GCA_964516435.1 uncultured Kofleriaceae bacterium
CCCCACCCCCGACCTGATGGCCGCCCGCGTGCTGGCCTCATGGAAACGCCCACGGCAGGCGCTTCTGCAATACCGGCTGGCGCTGGAGAAGGGAGCGCCGCTCAACATGCGCCTGGTGCGGGAAATTCGGACCCTGCTCGATGCGAAGAAGGCCATCACGGATGTGGTTCCACCGCATGCCTGGAAGGCGCTCATCCCCCTGCTGCCCGAAAACGAGCGCCTTCCCGTGTGCCGGGTCCAGTTCCAGAACGGCACCGCGCAGTCCGGCTGCCTGCGCATGCTCATCACCGACGCGCTTGCACGGCGGGACTGGGTCCAACTGGAGCGCCTGGCCATCCTGCAGGAGGCCGCCACGGGGGCCGGCGTGCACACGGAAGCCCTGCGCCTGCGCGCCCTGCATGAGCAGGGCCGGCATGCCGAACTCGAAAAACGCCTGGAAGCCGCTATCCGCCGGCATCCCCGCTCTGGCGTGATGAACGCGGCCGCCATGATGCTCGCCTGCCGCGCCCGGGGTGCCGACGAAGCGCTGAAATGGGCGCGCGAACGCCTGGATTCCCGCCGGCTCCCGCCCGCGCAGGCCTTTTTCCTGGCCGCCTGCGCCGCGCACCTCCTGCCGCCGGAGAGCCCTGAATCCATCCTCTGGCGGCGCCGGCAGGAAACGCTCGCTTCCGCCGGGCGCTCTCCTTCGGACCAGGAAGCATTTTCCCTCCTGGATTTCCTCTGGAACCCCGCGCAATGCGCACCGGAAGCCCAACCATCCGGAGGGAAAACCGGAGAGAAGAAATGAACATGGCATCCCGCCTGCACGGCCGAATCGAAATCCGAACGGGCGACATCACGCAGATGGCCTGCGACGCCATCGTCAACGCGGCCAACCGCACCCTCATGGGCGGCGGCGGGGTGGATGGCGCCATCCATCGCGCCGGCGGGCCAGCCATCCTCGAGGAATGCAAGAAAATCCGGCGCGAGCGCTATCCCGAAGGCCTCCCCACGGGCTTGGCCGTGGCCACCACGGGCGGCCGCCTGCCCGCCCGATACGTCCTGCACACCGTAGGCCCCGTCTGGCGCGGTGGCACGCAGGATGAAGACGCGCTTCTGGCCTCCTGCTACCGGGAATGCCTGCGCCTGGCCCGGGAACTGGGATGCCGGCAGGTGGCCTTCCCCTCCATCTCCTGCGGCGTCTATGGCTTTCCCAAGCCCCGCGCAGCCACGATCGTGTCCCGCGTGATGCAAGAAGAACTGTGGCAGTTCTCCCAGCCAGAGCGAATCGTCCTCGTCTTCTTCACGCAGGAGGACTCCCGGATCTTCCTCGCCAATTCGGACCTTCCCTGACAGGAAGAACGTTTTCACTTGCCAATGCAGAAACGCGAAAAGATCAGGCCATAGAGATCCGCCGGCGGCACGTCGAGCGCTTCCTCGATGCTTTGGACGATGGTGCGAAGTTGCTCGGCCTGGAGTTCCAAAAGGCCCGAAAAATCGATGCGGGAAAAGGCTTCCTCCGTCTCCAGCGCCAGTTCGGAAAAGCGCGCGGAAAACCACCACTCGGGCCGCAGGGCGCCGCGGCTCTTCCGTATGCGGGACACCACCTCGTCGAGCAGCCGCGCGACCCCCTCGCCCGTTCTGCCGGAAACGGGAAGCGCCACGCTGCCAGATGGGCGCTTCGGGTCCGAAACATCCGCCTTGGGCACCACGGAAATGACCCGCGGGTCGTCCTGCCAGATGGATTCGGCGGAAAATGCCACGATGACGTCCGCATCCCGTACGAGTTCCCTCGTGTTCCGGATGCCCGCGGATTCGGGCCCATCTTCGGGCGTTTCCCGCAGGCCGGCGCTATCCATGAGCAAAAACGGGACCCCCGCATGTCGCACCTCGGTTTCCAGCCAGTCGCGGGTGGTGCCGGCATACTCCGAAACGAGCGCGCGCTCGTAGCCCGCGATCCGGTTGAACAGCGTGCTCTTGCCGGTGTTCACGGCGCCCGCCAGCAGAACCCGGGGTAGCCGCGAAAAGCGGTCCTGTAGCCGGGCCTGGGCCGCCAGGCGGCGCACCGCATGCGCGACGGTCTCCCGATCGGGCCCCGCCCCCTCGCCGAATTCGATCGCGCTCTCGAGATCGGCCAGCGCCTCGCGCAGGAGGTTCAGCAGTTCCACGAACGCGGCCCGCGCCTCGGCGCCATGCTCCACGAGATCGAGTTCCCAGGGCAGCCGCGCATGCAGGCGGTGGGCGAGGCGCTCCGCCTCCTCCAGCGTCATCTTTCCGTTGCGCACGGCGCGGTAGGTGAATTCCCCCGGCATGGCCGGACGCACGCCGGCCGCCTCCAGCGCTCCCAGAATGCGCTCCACCACCAGCGGATTGCCATGGCAGGAGATTTCCACCACGTCCTCCCCCGTGTAGGAGCGCGGCGCATGAAAAGCCGTGCACACGAAGTCGTCCATGTCCGAGGCCCGCACGAGCCGCGCGCGGGCATGCGGCAGGGACAGGGCGGCGCCGGCCATCCGGCATGCCGCCTCGCGCGCACGCGGGCCGCTCACGCGGATCACGGCCAGGGCGGCCGTCCCGGGCGGGGTGGCCAGGGCGGCGATGGTATCCTGCGCTTCCAGGTCAGGCAGCCGCATCTTCGCTGTGGTTCATGTACCACTGGTGGGCCAGGCCGAGCACGGTGTTGGTGAGGATGTACAGGGTGAGCCCGGAAGGCAGAAACAGCATGATCACCGTGAACATGATGGGCATGGTATAGAGCATGACCTTGGCCTGCTGGTTGTCCTGGGCCGTAGGGGTCATCTTCTGCTGCAGGAACATCAGCACGCCCATGAGCACCGGCAGCACGAAATAGGGATCCTGGGCCGTGAGATCCTGGATCCAGCCGAAAAGCGGCGCCCGGTACAGTTCCACCGACGCCATGAGGGCCTGGTACCAGGCGATGTAGATGGGCATCTGCAGCAGCATGGGCAGACAGCCACTGAGCGGGTTGACCTTGTGCCGCTTGTACAGGGCCATGATCTCCTGGTTGAGTTTCTCCTTGTCGTTGGCGTACTTCTTCTGCAGCGCATCCATCTCGGGCTTGAGCGCCGCCATCTTCTTCATGCTGCGCATGCTCTTGTTGGTCCAGTAGAGCGTGGCGAGCTTGATCAGGAGCGTCAGCAGGATGATGGCGAGCCCCCAGTTCCCCACGGCCTTCTGCACAAGTTTCAGAAGGAAAATCATGGGCTTTCCGATGATCCAGAACATGCCGAAGTCCACGGACTCGTTGAGTTTCGATGGAACGTTCTCGGGCTGTCCGAGGGCCTTGTGCAGTTTCACCTGCTCCAGAAAATTGAGATCCTTGGGCCCTACATATACCTTCATGGGCAGGGTCAGCGTCTGCAGCGGCTCGATGGGACGCGGCCCATTGAGATCCATCTGGGTCTCGATGAGACCGAATCCGGGAATCTCCTGGATCTTCTGGGCGATGAAGCGGCAGCCGCCGTCGTCGGCCGCGTAGTTCTTGACCAGCACCATCAGGAAGTAGCGGGCGTCGATGCCCGCCCAGCGCGCGCCGCGGGGGAATTCGCCGCTCTTGGAGGGCGTGCGGGAGCAGGAGCAGGAGGAAGCGGAGCAGCCCATGCACCCGCCCGAGACGCCATGCATGATGACGTCGAAATTCTGCACGCTGACGCCGTCGGCGTGATAGCAGATGGCTTCCTTCTGGCTGGACACGGGATTGAAGAATCCGCGGTCCGACTCGCCCTCGTGCAGGCTGTAGACATGAAACAGGACCTTGCGCAGATTGAGTTTCGCCGGAATGAGATTCTTCACTTCCACGATCAGGTCCGCATCGTAGCGGTCCATGCGGAAACGGTAGATCTTGCGGATCTCCACCGGGAAGCAGGTGCCGGGAACGGCCGGAACGCCCTCTGGGCAAGGATGGTCGGTAACCAGGCGGAACACCAGTTCGATAATGCCATTCTCATCCTTGCGGGATTCGAGTTCCCACTTCTGCATCAGCATGCGGAAGTTGAGTTCCCGCTTGAGGTGGTAGACGGTGGTTTCGGAGAGCGATTCGGCTTCCCGCTCGATTTCCATTTCCATCTGGAAGGGGAGGAACGGGGCCGACCAGGTCTTGACCATGTCGATGGGCTGCAGTTTGCGCTCGCGCCGTTTTTCCCGCATGGCATCCTTGGGAATGGCGACTTCACGGTACTGGGATTTCTTGAACGAGAACGAGGAGAAGACGGCCCCCTGCAGGGTGAAACGGGCCGTGAACAGGGGGGTTTCCACCGTCAGCCGCGGATCGCTTTCCTCAGGCGTCTGGCCATCCCACGGAATTTCGGAGAAGTAGAGATCCTTGCGCGGTACCGGCACAAGACCCGTGGCATCGCCCGCCGCGGCCGGCGCAAGACCCGTGGCATCGTCCGTCGCAGCCGGCGCAACGCCCGTGGCATCGCCTGTCGCGGCCGGCGCAACGCCCGTGGCATCGCCCGTCGCGGCCGGCGCCTTGTCCGAAGCCGGCTGCGGATGCGCGGCCGAAGGACTGGCGAAAAGAGTGAAAGCCAAAAATACTGCCATCAGGACGGGGTGTGCATGCATTCCATCACCTTCTGTCTTCTTCTTCTCACGCCGGATCGGCGGGGGGTCGTAGCCCCCGCGCGCGAACGGATGACATCGCAAAACGCGCCACAGAGTCAACCAGAAACCGATCCATGCCCCGCGGTGCTGGAAGACCTCCAGCGCATACTCGGAGCAGGTGGGAACGAAACGGCAGGTGGGGTGGCCCTTGAGCGGAGAGAGATAGCGCCGGTAAAATCGAATCAGGGCGATGAAAAAGCGCGCGATCAAGCCGGTCTCTCCTGTGACTGCACGAGCCGTGCCACGGCTTCCAGCAGTTTGTCGAATGGCGCGGATTCGATCCCTTGCCGGGGCAGAACGACGATGTCCAGGGACAGGTCGCGCAACTGCGGCATGAAACGGCGCACGGCCTCGCGCAGCCGGCGGCGGATCCGGTTGCGGGCCACCGCCCCCCCGAACTTGCGGGAAACCGTGAATCCGATCCGGACGTGGCCCCGATCGTTCGCAAGCACGCAAAACGTGACATGAGGCGTCACCACGCGCCGCGACGACGCCTGGACAGCCACGAAATCGGCCCTCTTCAACAGGCGGGCCGACTTTGGAAAGGAAAATCCGTGCGTCAATGCCAGCGGGGCGAAAACTACTTCTTGTGGACGGAAACGGTCAGGCGCTTGCGGCCCTTGGCGCGGCGGCGGGCCAGGACCTTGCGGCCGTCGGCCGTAGCCATGCGGGCACGGAATCCATGGGTGCGCAAGCGGGACAGTTTATGGGGCTGATATGGTCTTTTCATGACGACACCTCGAAAATCACACACGGGGCCACGAAAATCCATTTCGTGGCAGGGCTCAGCTTTATGGCACAACTCGGCGGCTTTTGCAAGCTGAAGATCGGGATTTCGCAGACGGGCGGCAAAAATGGACAAATCCCCCCCGATGGAAGTATCTTTCCGGCTCTGCCGGGACATGCGGTACCCGCATCGGCGGCCGGCGGCAAGTGTCATAAAACCGGATTGTCAGCTTGACCCGATAGGTGCCAGATCGTAGGATTGGCCGACTGGAGGAGTCATGAAGGAACATCTGCAGAAACTCGTCGAAGGCGTGGAGGGTGCCAAAGCCGCCCTGCTGATGGATTTCGACGGCATCGAGGTGGCGCATTACGTCAGCGGCGACATGGACATCCAGACGCTGGGCATCGAGTTCTCCCAGTTGATGAACAATGTCCGGCGGCAGGCGGCCATCCTGGAAGTGGGCGAACTCGAGGAAATGATGGTCCGTACCCAGGATCTCCTGCTGCTGTTTCGCGTGGTGAACAAGGACTGTTTCCTGACGCTGGCCTGCAACGGGAACGGAAATTTCGGAAAGGCCCGCTTCCTGCTGCGCCTGGCGGCTCCCCGTTTTCTGGAATACTTTTGATGCTTTCTTGAAATAATACAGAGGAGATTGTCGCATTGCCTATCGATAAGGAAAAAATTTCCGCTCAGGCCCAGAAATACTTCCAGAAGGGCCAGTATGACAAGGCCATCAAGGAGTATCAGAAAATCATCGAGGCCGATCCGTCGGACATGCGGATATGGAAAAAGATAGGCGACGTGCAGGTCAAGGCGGGAAAGACGCGGGAAGCCATTGCCACCTACCTCAAACTGGCCGACAGTTTCTTCGCGCAGGGATTCTACAGTAAAGCGCTGGCGCTGCTGCGCCAGATCCAGACCATGGACGCCAGCATCGAGGAAGTCTATCTGAAACTGGCCGACGTATACGTGGCGTCCAATTTCCTGCCGGATGCCATCCACCAACTCGACCGGCTCTCCAAGTTGCAGGAATCCGCGGGCAACGTGGAAGCCATGCTGGCCACACTGCGACGCATGGCCGATCTGGACCCGCAGTCGTGGACCTACCGGGCGCACCTGGCCGAAACCCTGTCCCGGCTGGGGCGCAAGGCGGAAGCCGCCGTGGAACTGCGCAAGGTCAGCACCCAACTGCAGAAGGACGGCAATCTCACGGATTTCATCCGTGTCGCCGAACGCCTGATGTTCCACGACCCCGACGACGTGGAGAACGTCAAGAACCTGGCGGACGCCTACCTGCAGACGCGGGCGGGCGAGGAAAAGCTCAAGCAGGTGCTCAAGGTGCTCCTCAAGTTCCTGCAGGGCTCCCCGTCCGACGAAGGCCTGCTGCAGTTGCTCGCCCGCATGTTCCTGGCCCTTTCCAAGCAGGAGAGTGCGGTGAACGTCTATCGGGAACTGGCCCGCATCTACCGGGAGCAGGGCCGCATCGCCGAAAGCGAAGCCGTGCTGGAAAAGATTCTGGCGATTCTGCCGCAGGACGAAGAGACGCTCATCGCACTGGGCCGCAAGAAGGCGCCGCCGCCGCCCGAGAAGCGGCCCACCTCGGCCCGGCGCGGGGGCCGCGACTACAGCGAGCCCGTGGAAGAGATCTCGCTGGAAGAACTGGAAGTGATCGAGGAAGAAGAAGGCGCCCAGGAGGAAAGCCCCGCGCTGGTGGGAGAAGACCTGAAAAAGTTGGAGGAAGCCACGGCATTCTTCCAGTTCAGCCTGTTCGATCAGGTCCTGGAAATCATTGAGAAAATCCGGGCGCGAGATGCCCTGCCGGTCCTGGAACTGGAAAAGAACGTGTACATGCGGCTGGGCCGAAAGGAAAAGGCGCTGGAAATCATGGAGCGCCTGGCGACCGCCTGGGAACGCTCGAATCCAGAGAAGGCCGCCGAAATCGCGCAGGAAATCCTCCTCGTGGATCCCTCCTCGGCGCTGGCCGGCCGGATTCTGCAGAAGTCCCCCGGCGAAGGCGCACGCGGGCGAGAGGACGATCTCTTCAACATCCTGCAGGAAATCGAAGCCATCGAAACCGAATTGCCCGCCCCGGCTCCGGATGCCGGGCTCGAGGATCTCTTCCTGCCCATGAACACCGGGCTGCACAGCGAAGAGGAAGTCCAGCGGGAACTGCGGCAACTGGAAATCAGCCGGGGCACGGGCGTGCACGAGATTCCCGACGATGAACTGGATCTCGCCTCCATGCTGGAAGCTTTCAAGGACATGGATGCGAATCCCGTCGCGGAAGGAGACGACTACGAAACCATGCCCAGCCAGGTTTCGGATCTGCCTTTCGGCGATCTCGTCATGCAGGGGAAACTGGATGAACTGGATGAACTGGAAGCCTTCAAGGAAGCCAGCCAGAGTTTCATCCGGATTCGGGAACTCTCCCAGGAGGAAATCCGCCTCACTGAACTGGAAGCTCCTCCGGTCATGGAAAAACCTGCCCGGAATGCCGGCATGGCGGCCGAGGAAGACCCGTTCGACTTCCTTCCGCCCCCGTCTGCGGGCGATTTCTTCCAACTGGGGGCCGACGAGCCCACGCCCGTGCGGCCCGAACCCGCCCCCCTGCGGGAACCTTCCCCGGAATCCGCGGGAGGATTCGAGCCTACGCTGGATCACGTCCGGGAACTGTTGATGCTCGGCGACCGGATCGCGAGCGAATTCGCGGGAGATTCCGTGGCCGACGAGAAAGAACCCGAAGTTCCCGCCCAGCCGCCGCCGGAACTCGTCGAAGCCTTTGCGGAAGTGGATTTCTTTCTGGATCAGGAATTGTTCGATGAAGCCATCGACATGCTCAACGAACTGCGGGAGCGCCATCCCATCGAGTTCCTGCGCGACAAGATGACGGCCGTATACAAGGCCGCCGGCCGGGAATCCGAACTGGCATCCATCCTGCCGGAAGCGGTCGAAGCCCCTGCCGCCGCCGGGGAACCGGATCCTTTCGAGACGCCGTTCGGCGCCGAGCCCCCGGATCTGAAGTTCGAAGGCCCGCTTTCCGCAACTGCATCCTCGCCCGGCGAGGAAAACTTCTCCCTGGATTTCGACGAGGAGGTCGTCACCAACCTTTCCGGGCTGGCGCTGGAGAACCTGGGACATTCCCCGGAGCCGCCCGTCGCGGCATCGGAGCCGGCGCACGGAGTGAGGGTGGAATCCCAGATTCCCGATGGGGATGCCACGTTCTTCGATCTGGGCGTCGCTTACAAGGAGATGGGGCTGCACGACCAGGCCATCGCCCAGTTCCGGCTGGCCATGCAGGAACCCCGGCTGGCCATCAAGTCCCACATGATGATCGCCCAGTGCCTCATGGAAATGGGCAAGTTCTCGGAGGCCGCCTCGGAGTACAAAAAGACCCTGCACGTGCAGGACATCACCAAGGACGAGGAAATGGACCTGTATTTCGAGTTGGGGCAACTGTACGAACGACTCCAGGACACGCCGGAAGCCCTGTATTTCTACCGGAAGGTTCTGGCGTGGAATCCGCGCTACCGGAACGTTTCCCAGATCGTCGAGCGGCTGCAGTGAAAAAAGGCAAGGATGAAACATGGCATCGGAACTGATTCTCGTCATCGATGACAGCCCCACCATCGTGAAAGTGGTGGAACTGGTCCTGTCCAAGGCCGGCTACCGGATCCAGACCGCCATGGATGGCGAAACAGGCATCGCCCTGGCCAAGCAATACAAGCCCAACCTGATCCTGCTGGATTTCGTGATGCCCCGCATGAACGGATTCCAGGTCTGCAAGGAACTGAGCCAGGACCCGGAATTGCGATCCATCCCGGTGGTGCTCATGAGCGCCAAGGGTGAGCAGGTGGGGGAACGCTTCGTCAAGGTGATGGGCATCGTGGACTACATCACCAAACCGTTCTCTCCCGAGGCGATCACCGCCGTGGTGACGCACGCGCTGGAAAAATACCGCGACAACGAGGATCCGACGGCCGTTCCCGTGATTTCTCCGACCGCTGCGCCGGAGGAACTCCAGGAGGGCGCGGACCGGGAGCAGCAGGTATGGAGGGAGGCCCTCTCGAAGATGCGCGGCACCATCGCCCGCGCCGTGGCCAGCCAGTTCATGTCCCTGCCGGAAGTCTCCAAGGTGGCGTCCGATCCGCAGTTCTGGGTGGAGAACGTCAAGCAGACCCTTTCCAATTCCTTTCTGGACGCCTGCATCGGCGAACTGCGGACCACGGTTCCTGACCTGATGTCGGGGGAAGTCGCCCTTTCCGGAAACCTGTCCGTCATTCCCACGGGCGAGGTGTTCACCATCCTGTCCAACCAGAAGCAGTCCGGAATCCTGACGCTGAGCAAGAGCGCCGCCAAGGTGGACGTGTATTTCCGCGGGGGGCAGGTGGTCATGGCCTCGGCGGCCGGCATTTCCGAGGAATACCTCCTGGGCCGCTACATCATCGAACTGGACCTGATGACCAAGGAGGAGCTCGACGAATTCATCGCCTCCCTGCCGCCCCGCAGCCACCTGCTGGGACTGCAGTTGGTCAAGAGCGGCCGGCTCACCCTGGAGCAGGTGAAGACCGCCATGGCCAGGCAGACCCGTGAAATCTGTTACGAACTGCTGACCTGGCACAACGGCAAGTTCATGTTCGTGGCCACCAAGGATCTCCCCGCCATCGCGGAGGAGGCCGGGCTGGATCTGCCGGTGGACGCCATTCTGCTCGAGGGGTTCCGGCGGGTGGACGACTGGCACCTGATCGAGAAGGAAATCGACGACTTCGACGTGGTGCTCCTGCGCAACGACGACGCCATCAACCAGGTGGGGCGCCAGCGTCTCGTGCGCGAGGAGGTGACCGTGCTCGAACTGGTCAACGGGCGCAACACGGTGCGGGACATCATCCGGCAGAGCCGCATGAGCTCCTTCGACGTCACCAAGTTGCTCTACCGGCTGCTGTCGGCCAAACTCATCCGGAAAAAAGTGTCTCCGGTGGCCGTCTGACGACGGGTTTCGGGAGGAATCATGGCCACGATCCTCATCGCTGACGACTCGGCAACGTCCCGCAAGGCCATCTCGGCCGTTCTCGAGCCGCTGGGGCACAAGATCCTGCTGGCCGACGACGGGCGGGACGCCTGGGAAAAAATCCAGAATCTGAAGCCCGACGTGGTGATCCTGGACATCCTGATGCCCCAGATGGGTGGATTCGAAATTTCCCGGCAGATGAAGAACACGGCATCGCTCTCGCACATCGGCATCATCATCCTGACCTCGCTCAAGGAGCAGAGCAACCGCTACTGGGGATTGCGGCAGGGAGCCGACTTCTACCTCACCAAGCCCGCCCATCCCAGGGAACTGCTCTCCTGCGTGAGCAAACTGCTGGAGACGGCCAAGTGAGCACGCCCCATGTGCTCGTCTTCCACATCGGGCAGCATCTCCTCTCCCTGAGCCTGGAGGCCATCTCCGAAATTTTCGTCCTGTCGCAGGTGACGCGCGTGCCGGTGGCGCCGGTATTCATGCGGCACGTGGTAGCGTTTCGCGGGCTGATCCTGCCCGTGGTGGATCTTTCCCCGTTTCTGGGAGAATCCATCCGGGCGACGGTCACCCACCGCACGGCCGTGGCGGTGCATCTGGAGGATCCCGAGCCGGTCTTCGCCCTTGTGATGGACTCGGTGGTCAGCGTCACCAGCGGGAAACCGTCCGAAAACGATTCCACGGAACTGCCGTTCTTTGTCGAAAACATCCTGACCCTTCCCAAGGGCGTATCCTCCTGGCACGTTTCGCCTTCCCGGATCGAAAAATTCATCCTGGGCCAGTTGTCCTCCGCCCAGCGGAAACTCGGTGTTGCCAATGACAAACAGTAGACGCATCCAGAACAGATTTGCCCTGACGGGCGGATGGTTGTTGATGGTTCCGCTGGTGACGGCCGCCAGCCTGCTGGTGGTGGTCTTCTGGCGCACCCGCATGATGTACCGAGAACATGCCCGCCACGTTTCCACGCTCCAGCAGGATCTGGACACGGTGGATCAGCAGATCCTGAAATTCGGCGCCGGCATCAACCAGAACCAGGAGAAGTTGCGGGAAACCAACCGTCGCCTCACCGAGGATCTCTTCCGCCAGCAGATGGAATTCGCGGCCGTGGAACTGGTGGGGCTCTGGGTTTCCGACTCCCAATCGAACCTGAGCATTCCCATGCCCCAGGTGATTGGCGCCTATCTCACCCGGGTGCGGCCCGGAATCCTTCCCAGCCTGCCAGGTGCCAGAACCGACGCCGGCACACCGGGAACGGCCCAGCCGCCCCCGACATCCGCTCCCGGGCCGGGAAAGGCCGAAGGCAAGCCACAGAAGGAAAACAGTCCCGAAGCCGGGGGAAAGACCGCCCAGGCACCCAAGGCGGCAGCCGGCGCACCCTCTGCTGCGGCGTCAGCGGCGGGCGGAAACAATCCGGCGCCTGCTCCCGCGCGGCCCATGACCCCCGACGCCATCCTGGCAGAACAGGTGGCGCGCTGGTGTGCCGAGCACGACGCTTCCCGCAACACCCGCGTCATCGAGTGGATGGAACGCTTTTCCCGGAATGCGGTGCTGGGTGTGGAGGACCGGAAACTCTTCCTGGTGGCGCATGACGGCATGCACCAGCATCGCATCGTGTGGGCCACCGAGCCGCAGTACGTGGGGCAGTCGTTTCCCAAGGTCATGAAATCCCTCTACCAGGCGTTCGTCTCGGAAAACTACATGCGCTCGTTCTTCCGGTTCCAGAAGGGCGAAATGAGCTACCGGCCCCTCTTCCAGATGGAGTATGCCGGCGAGATTGGCTACACCGACGCCAAGTACACGCTTTCGCGCCAGTGGTACAACGGCCTGATTCCCCTGTATGGAACCAATCTCTCCCTGGGCGTCAGCAGCCCCCTGACCCACGATTTCATCCAGGCCCTGGATGCCGCGGGAGAAGAACTGGACAAGATAGGAGAAGGACTTGGAAAACTGGATTCCGACCTGCGCGCGGCCGATGCATCCCTGATGTTGCTCAAGCGCAGTTTCCGGACATCTGGCGACGCCTTCTTGCGTACCCTTCTGCTGGTGCTCGTGCTGACTTCGCTGGTACTCGTCGGATCCGCGTTCGTCCTGCTGCGCTTCGTGAGGCGGGACCTGATCCTGCCGCTCCTGCGCATGCGGGAAACGGCCAAAAAGGTGTGCCGCGGGGATCTGGACGAGCGCTGCCGCATCGATTCCCGGGACGAATCCGGCGAACTGGCGGAATGCATCGACCAACTGGCGGAGAAAGCCCGGCTTTTGGTGCAATCCGAGCAGGATCGCCAGCGGGTACAGAAGGACATCCTGCATCTGCTCGACGTGGTGTCCCGGGCATCTTCCGGAGATCTCACCGTCCGGGGCGCGGTTTCCACGGACGAGATGCAGGCCGTGGTGGATGCCTTCAATCACATGATGAACAGCATCGGAACGCTGGTCATCCGGGTGCGCAACGCTGGAATCCAGGTGGAGCAGATGTCGCGGCGGCTTCTGGACTACAGCCGGCAGATCCTGGAAAAATCCCAGCGGCAGATCCAGGATCTGGACATCGCTTCCCGCAAGATCCGCGCGCTGGGGGACCGCTCCCAGGAAATCACGCGCATGGTGGAGCAGATCGGAACGATCGCCATGGAAACCAACACCCTGGCCCTCAACGCGTCCCTGGAAGCCGCGCGCGCGGGAAAACACGACGCGGGCATCGGCCACCTGGCCGAACACGTGCGGCAACTGGCCGACGGGCTCAACAAGACCAAGCAGGACATCGAAAGTTTCATCGGCAGCATCCAGTTGGCCACCAATTACGCCGTCTCTTCCGTGGAAGAGGTGCTTCGCACGAGCCAGCAGACCACGTCCGAAGCTGAACAGTCCTATCACACGGCCGAACTGACCTCCACGGAAGCCGCCCACCTGGGAGATGCCATCTCCCGTTTCAAGGTCAAGACCGTGGAAGACAAGGAACGCGAGCAGCGCGTCTTCCGCGAATTGAGTTTCGTGGCGTATTCCCTCTCCGAAATCCGCAGGATCCTTCGGGAAATGGATTCCAACGAATACGAGAGGCTGCACGACACGCTCAGCACGTTCGCCTCGCAACTCAAGTCCATGGGGGTGGAGGAGAAGCCCTTCGAAGACCAGGCGGCTTCCGGAGCGGAAGGGGAAGTGCCCGCCATACTGCCGGAGCCGTCCGACGGGGAGTAGAGAGCCGTGCATCCGCTGGAAGAACTCTATACCGCCATCGGAGGGCATTTCTTCCGCAGTTCGGGCGGAGGAGAGAATGCCCGGCTCCGTTCATTCGCGACGGCAGCCCTGGCGCGCTGCTGCCGCTGCCTGGGCGATGGCGAACTGGCAGGAAAACTTCAGGCTTTTCTCAACACGAATCCCGGAGACACCCCCCTGCCGCGTCTGCTGGAAGAGCCCCTCCAGCAGCGCTGCATGGTCCATGCGGCCCCGGACCTCTCCTGGTTTTCCGGCCGATTCCCGGCTCCCGCCCCGGAATCCCTGCAGGATGGCGGCGATTTCTTCGATGCGGACACGATGGCTTCCCTGCTGGCCATCTTCCGGGAGGAAGCGCTCGACGTCGTCCGGCAGGTGGTGGGCATCCACGTGCGCGGAACGTTCTCGGCGGAGGAGACGGCGGAACTGTTCCGCTTCGCCCACACGCTCAAGGGGGCGGCCGCCACCGTCGGCCTTTCGGCCGTTTCCCGGGAAGCCCTCGTCCTGGAACACTACCTGCGCTCGCACCGGGATTCCCGCACACGGCCGTCCGAACTGGCGCTTCCTTTCTTGGACCTGGCCACCTTCCAGTTCATCGGCATGGTGGAAGACGGACAGATGAAGGAATTCCTGCCCAACGGCTCCCTGCTGGAATGCGCGCGCGCCGTGGATGGCTCCGCAGACCCGTGGTCGCTGTTCCAGGACGTCCGTTCCCCATCCCTTCCGGCGCCGGTCCCCGAACCCGCGCCGGCTCTTCCAGCGGAAAAAGAAAAAGAAGAAGAGGCCGCCCGGCTGGACGACGAGATGGCCGCCGTGCTCATGGAAGTCTTCCGCACCGAGGCGCAGGAGCACCTCGACGCGCTGGACCGCAACCTGGAACGGCTTTCCGAGGGACAGCCCGTGCTGCAGGAACTCTTTCGCACCACCCACACCCTCAAGGGGGCGGCGGGCACGGTGGGAATCGCCTGGCTCAAGGAAGCGTCCCACCGAATGGAGGATTATTTCGACACCCTCGTCCAGCGCAGGATGATGCCCCCGGCTTCCAGTCTTCCCTACCTGTTTCAGGCGGCTTCGTTCCTGCGCAACAACGTGGGCCGGCTGCAGGTGGATCTGGAGCCGTTCGAGCGCCTCCTTTCGCAGGCCGCCAGCGTAGATGCGAAGGAACGCATCGCTTCCGGCGGCCCGGAGCCGTTCGTTCCCCCATCCGATGCCGCGGGTGCGAGCCAGCGGACGGCCGCGGAAACGGCTCCGGCGGCTGCAGCCGCGGAAACGGCCGCGCCGGGCGTGGATGCACGAACGACCCAGGTTCCCACGCGCAAACTGGATGAACTGTTCGCCGACGCCGAGGAACTGGTGCTGGTGAGGACCCAGTTGGAAAAAAGCAGGGACGAGGTGCAAAGCATTTCCAGCGATCTGTTCCTGAGCCACCACACGCTGCGCAACTTCCTGCTCGAGGATCGCAACGTCATGAGCGAGGCCGAACGTCTGGAGCGCCTCCAGGAAGTGGAGGTGGAACTGGCCGAACTGATCAACAACCTGGAGCATGCCTCATCCCTGCTCCAGAAGGAGTGCAAGAGCCTGCAGGCCCTGTCGCAGCGTTTCCAGCAGAACCTGGTGGAAATGCGCGTGACGAACCTGGAACTGCTCTTCCTCAAGGTACGCCAGGCCATTCGCGATGCCGCCTTCGCCAGTGGAAAACAGGTGGAATTCATCTGCGACGGCGAGGAAGTCGAACTGGACAAGAGCGTGATCTCGGCTCTTTCCTCCCCGCTCCTGCAGATGGCCCGCAATGCGGTGGCCCATGGCGTCCTTTCCACGGCCGAGCGCCGGCGGCTGGGACTGGAAGGACCCGGGCGCATCCGTCTGTCCGCCCGCCGGGAAGGGCGTTTCATTCTGCTGGAACTGGCGGACGACGGTCCGGGAATCGACCCGGACACGATCCGCTCCCGGCTCGTGTCCATGAAAATCCTGGACGAAGGAGCGGCGCGGCGCATGCAGGACGAAGACGTGCTGGATGCCATCTTCCTTCCGGGATTCACGACGAGGAACAGTGCAGACACCCTTGCGGGACGCGGCGTAGGCCTGGAAATGGTCCGCTCGCAGGTTCGCCGCATCGGCGGTGAGGTCACGGTCCATTCCTCTCCGGGGAACGGCTGCACCTTCCAGATTCGCGTGCCTCTGACCTCGGTGGTGAGCCAGGCGCTGATCTTCCGCCTCGGCCAGGAATTCTACGGCATTCCCGCGGCCTACGTGGTCGAAGTGTTCGAGACCGTCGTCTCCCGTGAAATGGAGCCCGGAACGCGCATCCTGTGGAAGAAGGAAAGCATTCCCGTCGTTCCCCTGCATTACTTCTTCGGGCTGGAACAGAACGTCGTATTCCGCAAGAGCGTCCCCATCGTCATCCTGCAGCATGGCGGAAAACATTTCGGCATCACGGTGGACAGCCTCATCGGCATCAAGGACGTCACCACCAAGCCGCTCAACGCACTGCTGTCCTCGCTCGCCTTCTTCTCCGCCGCCATGGTGTCGGGCGCGGGCATGCTCCAGTTGATGTTCGACGTGCCATTCCTGGCATCGCTGGCGCGCCCGGTATTCGGCGTATTCTCGCACATGGGACGCGGGGGAGCCTACCGGGTGCCGCGCATCCTCGTGTGCGACGACAGCAAGAGCGTGCGGGAGGCGGCTTCCCGCGTCCTGGTCGATGCGGGCTACCACACGGTGGTGGTGGGCGACGGCTGGGAAGCCTGGAACGCCCTGCACAGCGAGGAATTCGATCTCCTGCTCACCGACCTGGAAATGCCCCGCATGAACGGATACGAACTGGTGCAGGAAGTCAAGCAGGACTCCATGCTCCAGGAAATCCCCATCGTGGTGCTGTCCTCGCGCACGGGGGAGACCAGCCGTGAACGGGTGCAGAAGGCTGGCGCCGACCGGTTCGTGAGCAAACCCATCAAGCCGATGGTGCTGTTGAAGACCATCCGGGAATTCCTTCCCATCGAGGAGCGGCTCGTGACACGAAAAATCCTGATCTTCGCCACGCACAATCCGGGGAAGGCCCGGGAATTGCAGGCCCTGCTTTCCGGCCTTTCCATCGACGTCTGGGGACTGGACCGCTTCCCCGGTCTGCCGCCCGTGGTGGAAGACGGGCTCACGTTCGAGGAAAACGCCCGCAAGAAGGCGCTGATCCGGGCCCGTCAGACGGGGCTGCCCACGCTGGCCGACGACAGCGGTCTCATGGTCGACGCACTGGGCGGCGAGCCCGGCGTGCACTCGGCACGCTACGCCGGAGAAAACGCCACGGACCGCGAGCGGGTGGCGTTCCTGCTCTCCCGCATGGAGGGGAAGACACCGCGCACCGCCCGGTTCGTCTCGGCCATCGCCTTCTGCCCCAACCCGGCTTCCGATGAAGTCATCGTGGTGCGCGGCGAGGTGGAAGGCGTCATCGCCACGGTGCCACGGGGAGAACACGGCTTCGGCTACGACCCGGTGTTCGAACTGCCATCCGGGCGCACCATGGCCGAACTCACGCTGGAGGAAAAATCGGAAATCAGCCACCGCGCCCGGGCGTTCACCCTCATTCTGCCTCACCTGCGCCGGTTTGCCGGTCTCGAATGATTTTATTTTTTTAGAAAATAAAAATGCATTTTTTTGTCACTCATTTATAATATCGCAATTGTTGTTTTTATTAATTATAAAAACAATCAATCAATAAGGAGTAAAACGAAAATCGGCAGACGGAGCGCCCGAGATGGAACCGTTGGCCGTGATGCCCAGGGAACGCGCATCGTCCTCGATGCCGATGGAGGCCGTGAAACTGCCGGACCACTGGGAGCGGTTGTAGAGGAACTCGATGACGTTCGTGGTCTCGTAGAGGCGGATCTGCATGTTGCCGCGCACCGACGTGCTGGCATAGGAGCAGAAATCGCGCCACTGGATGACGACGACCCGGTTGGGCGCCGTTCCCTGGGTTTCCCAGCGCAGGTTCGTCGTGCTCAGGCAATCATAGTTGTCGATGTTCAGATCGTCCCAGTAGGGGTACAGCGCCAAGTTTGGCGCTCCGGAGACCGGAAAGGCGGATGCATTCGTATAGGCATTGGTGCCAGGGTCGCTGCCGAAACTCAGCCAGCCGTTAGTGCAGACCCACGCCTGGGTGAAAGGCTGCCCATAAAAGTAGAAAGTGAAGGGCAGGCTGATGGCGAAACGGGCATCATCGTCGGCTGATGTCAGGGATGTGCCCCCCGTGATGGCGGCATACGTCCCCGCAAACGTGGTCATCGCATATCCATGGCAGGCGCCATTTTCACAGAATTCGGCGGGCGGATTGCAGGCCGTTCCCGAACTCCAGTACCAGCAGCCGGAAACACTGGAAGCACAGGTCTGGGGCGTATTTCCTGAACAACGCGTCTGGCCCTCGGCGCACTGGTTGTCGCAGACGCATTCTCCCTGCGAACAGATGAATCCTGCGGCAGCGCAGTCGGTATCGGCGACCCAGCGCCGGCAGCCGTTGGCGTCGCTCTCGCAGCGCTGGCGCGTGTTTCCGGAGCACTGGTACTGGCCATCGGCGCATTCGTGGACGCACACGCAGGCGCCGGCATCGCAGACGCGCCCGGTGGCGGCGCAATCCTCGGTGTCGACTGGGGCCAGGCAGCCGGATGGCTGCAGGGTGCAGGTCTGCACGACGGCACCACTGCAGGAGCGGGAGTTCTCCGGGCTGCACGTGCTGGTGCAGTCGGGCACACAGCGGGCCTCTCCCGTACCCGCATCGCAGAGCCACCCGGTGGCGGCGCAATCCTGTCCGTCCTGCCAGACGCCGCAGCCATTGTCCTGAGCCACACAGGACTGGACGACGGCGCCGCTGCAACGCGTGGATCCCGGCGTGCAGGCACCTTCGGGACACACGCAGGCGCCTTCCCGGCAAATCATTCCGTCGTCGGCGCAGCGCCGCGTGGTGGAAAATCCCAGGCAGCCATTGATGCCTTCGCCGCACGTCTGCAGGTCGTCCTGTACGCAGCGGGTCTGATCCGCCGTGCAGGCATCGGTGCAGGTGTCGGCGCACCGGGCGGTACCGGAACCCTCGTCGCACACCTGCGATGCGGCCGTGCAGTCGGTGCGCGTCCACTTCCAGCAGGTGTAGTTGTTCTGGCGGCAGGCAATCAGCGTGTTGCCATCGCAGGAAGGGGCGTCCGTGGAGGCGCAGTCATCGGTGCAGGGCCCGCATCCCACCGTGTTGAAATAGCATCCGGGCGTGCAGGAGAGCGTGCCCGGCCCCAGGCCGATGCTTTCGCAGGTGGCCCCGCCCAGATCCTGCGCATCGCATTCCTCGGGGGCCTGGCGCTGCCCATCGCCGCAGGGCGGCGGACAATCGGCCGGACAGGAATCCCACGACTCGCCGGTCTCACAGATCCCGTCGCCACAGGGCGGCTTCGTGCGCCCCCCGGCGCAAGCGGACATCCACCCGGCGATGGCGATGACACTCCACAGCAGGAACAGGCGGTGATTCTTCATGGCGGCACCCTCCGCGGGAAAAGGGGGATGGACAAGACCCGGCAGGCGAAGTCTACCCTGTTCCCTCGCAAATGCCAGTTTTTCGAAAGGGTCGGAAATGCTCTTCGAAACCTGCACTCTGCATGGCACGGGAATGCCTGTCGCCGCCCCCGTCTCTGGTTTTCCCGCACACGCCCAGCCGGGATCTGCAATCGATTTTCGCTACGGAATGTGGCAGACGTAATTCATGGAGGCGTCGCAGGGGATGTCGTTCCAGCGTCCCCCAGCCCAGGACGCCAGATGGATGCAGTTCTCGTTTCCGCCAGCGTTGTTGGGCTCGCCATCGTTCCAGAACGCGAAGTCGAAGGGCGTGCGGTCGGTCCACATGAAATGCCCCTCGAAATTCTCGTCCGTGCCGCCGACCCACCATTCCCCGACTGCGATTCCATAAGCGCTCGAAACGATGAAATCCTGCGTGGCCTGGTCATGGATGGACGCCAGATGCCCCCCCATGGAAACGCAGTCCGACTCGGCCATGCCGAAAGGCATCGCCAGGAAGCAGAACGCGAAGTGCTGCCCGTCCGGCGCGAACAGATCCGTGCAGTGCGGACAGTCGGGGCTGTCGTCCGTCATTCCGTTGCAGTCGTCGTCGCGCATGTTGCACGCCTCGTACGCGCCGGGATGGATGTCCGGATCGCCGTCGTCGCAGTCCTCGCCGCAGCCGGAAAACCCGTCGCCGTCGGCATCCACGGCCGAAGGGTCCGCGCACACGAACTGCGCCCGCAGTACTCCCTCCCGGTTGCGGATGAAATTGCGCGTCCATGTCAGCGCCCCCGCGATGTCGTTCTCGGAAAATTCCCTGCGCGGGTCCTCGATTGCCGCATCCCGCAGGAGTTCCACCAGCCGGTCGATTTCCGCCAGGAGATCCAGTTCGCGCACGGCCGCGAACACGTCCTCGAACGCCGCCACCAGGGCCTGCCGGCAGGACTTGCTCTGCCGGCACATCGACTGCAGCCGGCCGTCCCCGCCGAAAGCGTCCAGTTCCGACGCGAACGTCTGGTCGATGCCCCAGGGAATCCAGGCCCAGCGCCCGTCGGCCGGATGGTGATGGATGAAATAATTGTTTCTCGTCCACGCATATCCATCCCAGTGACCCATGTAGATTTCCGTGGCCGCAAAACGCAGGTAGCGCTGCATGTCCACCCGGGACGCGATGTCATCCATCAGGGCTTCAGGATTCTGCAGCCCTTCCAGGAACGCGACGAAATCGTAGAGATCCGCGCGGGTGACGTCCTCGCCGTTGTCCTGGTCGAACGCCTCCTCGTAGCCCGGGAAGAGGTCCACGCCGTATTCGCCCTCGTACAGGGTGCCGTCGTGCCGGCCGAACCAGCGGTCCAGGAACTGGCGGTTGTCGGTGGCCTCGACCAGGACGTAGAGGCCGTAGAGTTCGCCGTTGACGAAGACGCGCGCATAGCCGGTCCGCGGCGCCGGCAATCCCAGATGCCTAAAGAGCCTGTACCCGATGTGCTCGTGTACGAAACTGGGATCCTGCACCATGTTGTTCACGGCGAGCTTGCGCAACCCGAAGAAGTCCTGCCCAGCCGTGAATTCGTTGAACTTCAGCAGGAAGGCGGCCTTCCGGTCCAGCGTGCGGAAGGATCCCCACTTGCCCTTGAGCCGCACCCCCGTATCCAAAAGTTCGAAGGACTGCTTGTCGACCTCGATGCGCACATCCCCCCGCACATACACGTTGGATTGCTCATACAGGGAATCGATGGCCGCGGAGGAAAGCGTGATATCGATGCGCGCGAGCGTTTCGCCGGAAAGGAGCCGGTCCGACGGCGTGACGGCGGCCTCGCATCCCGATGCATCCAGGGTGCAGTCGGGCCCGCAGGCGAGCGTGCCCGCGCCGAATCCGGGAATGTCCGCGCAGGTGGCGCCGCCCAAATCCGGACCGTCGCAGGCTTCTCCCTCGTCTTTGTGCCCGTCTCCGCACACGGGATCGGGGTCGGGATCCGGGGTCGGATGGCTGGAATCTTTGCAGGCAGAAATGAAAATGGAAAGAACGGACAGGAATGGGATCAATGCATGAAATCGAACCATGGTTCTCACATTCCACCTTCCAAACTGATGAGTATGCCACGGGCGCCGATGCATGCAAAGCGGCATCTGCAGTTGCCACGTTCGGTAAAAAAGTTTGGACATGGAGAAAAAACCTGCTAGGTTGCGCCCGGTTCCTTCCGGGGAGGCGCCATGCACACGCAATACATGCTGGATTTCCCGTGGAAACGCATTACGCAGGCCTGGCCGCAACTGTCCTGCGCCGTGGCGGCCCCGCTGGCTGGCGGCCTGATCAACCGCACCCTCCGCATGAGCGCGCGCGACGGCCGCGATTACGTCCTGCAATGGCTCAATCCCGTGTTTCCTGCCACGGTTTCCGCCGATGTGGCCGCTGTCACAAGGCATATGAAAAAAAATGGGCTTCCGGCATTTTCGGTGGTGCCGACCTCCGGCGGTGAGGAATACCTGGCTCATGACGTGGGAAGTTTCCGCCTGCTGACCTTCCTCGAAGGGCGCTTCCTGACACCCGGAGAAACCGGGGCGGCGGGGGCGGCGCTGGCGGATTTCCACCGGGCGATGGCCGATTTCACACATGCCTTTTCGCACGACCGCAACATCCACCGCCCGCGGGAGCATGCCCGGCGCCTGCGCGAAGTCCTCGAATCCCATCGCGGGCATCGCCTCCACGAGGAGGTGCGCCAGTTGGCCACACCGGCGCTGGAGCATCTGGAATCACAGCCGGAGTGGGACTGCCTTCCCACGCGCATCGTGCACGGCGACCCCAAACTGGAAAACTTCTGGCGCACGCCCGGCGGCGTGACGCTTCTGGACCTGGATACGGTGGGCCGGCACTGCATGCTGGGAGAACTCGGGGACGCGGGCCGCTCCATGTGCCGCGAGGGCGACACGTTCTCGATGCCGGTGTTCGAGGAATTCTTCTCGTCCTATCTCGGAGGCATGCCCGGACTGACGCAGGAAGAAATCCTGCGGATTCCCGAAAGCATCGAAACGATCGCATGGGAACTGACGGCACGGTTTCTGGCCGATGCGCTCGAGGAATGCTATTTCGCCTGGGATTCCTCCGCGTTTCCGGGCCGGGGCGAGCACAACCTGGAGCGGGCGCGCCGGGAAGCCGCATTCGCCCGGTCCGCGGCCGCAAAACGGCGGGATTGCGAAAAACTCGTGCAATCCTGGATTTAGGTGTTTGTATTGGCTGGAGCCTGCGCTATATATGAAGGCGCGCAACTCCGGAGGGCGGGTTTGGTCAAGAAAAAACGGAAAATCAAGCAGAAACGGACGGATTCGCAGGAACGCCCCAGTGTTCCGGCAACGCCGGAGCAGGTGCCGCTGTACATCGACGTGGCGACACCGCACGACGACGAACGCCCTGCCGGCATCGTGGTGCGTCCGGATTCCCGGCGCCCCGATTCCGGGGAACTGGTGTCCGGGTCCATCGTGGGCCTGGCCAGCGGAGAGATTCACGTGGATCCGGCCCTGGCGCTGGCCGTGCACTTCGATGGCGTGGCCGCCTCGCGGAAGCCTTCCGTGGAAGTCGCCGGCGAAGGAGCCATCGTCGAGGAAATCCAGGGGACGGGACAGAAAAGCGAGGCGCTTCCCGATGAGGAGCCGACCCCGGCGCCGCTCGTCTCCCCGGCGGCTCTGCAGGCGGGTACGGGCAGCATGGCGGAAACGGCAAAACGGGATCCGGCAGAGGATCCGGCGTCTTCCCGGCGCCGCAAGCGCCGCAACACGCTTCCCCAGATGGGCTCGCTTCCCCCGAAGCAGCCCGTCGACGCCGACCGTGCGGTGGTCATGCCATCTGCCGACGCGATGGCCAGCGGTGGATACGCCGTGTTCAGCGGGGAAATCGAAATCGTGCCCGAAACGGACGAGCCTCCCCGAGCTGCGGCATCGCCGCCACCGCTGCCGCCGCCGGTTCCGGCTTCCTTGCCCGTGGAGGAACCCGTTCCCCCCGAACCGCCCCTGATGATGGGACTCCCCGAGGAATCCGGCCTGGACGATTCCGGAGAGGACGCGAAAGCGGCTCCCCCGGCCGCAGAGGCGGGCGAAAGCCATCCGGAAGTCGCAACACCGGATGAAACGGCCGAAAAGGAAGAGCCCAGACTGTCCGCCGAAGAGCTCGAGGCCATGCGGCGGGCGCGGGAAGAGCGCCGGGAACAGTTGCGCAGACTGGTGGCGAGCCTTCCGCTGCCCTTCGCCATGCAGTTGCCGAACAAGAACGAACAACCGGCGGATGAGGGATTCTCGCCGGTCCTTCCGGCCGCGACGCCCGCTGCCGCGATGCCTCCTCTGGAATCCAGGGCGGCCGCGGTGCCGCTACCCGTGGAAACGCCTGTGGCGGTAGAAAACCCGCCATCCCCCCCGAGTCCGCCCACAGAGATCCGGACGGACAGTTCGCCCGCGATGGCCGCCGGAGAAACCGCCGTGCCGCCGCCGGCACCGGAAACGCCCGCCATGGCGGGGGAAATTGCGGTTCCAGAAACTCCACCGAAAGCCAAGAAGGTGGCGACCCCCCTGGAAAACACCCTCGTTTCGGCCCAGATGAGCGCCATGGAACCCGTCGCATCCGGACGCCTGCCCCGGGCCTCCTCCCGCAGCGACATCCCCGTGAAGGGCTTTTCCGACATGGAGGAAGAGTTTTTCGACAAGGAACTCCATCCCGAAAACGACTATACGGGGCTCGACGAGGTGTTCGCCAGCATGCAGGAGCAGCAGAATGCCTCCGGCGGCCTGCTCGGAAGCCTGCGGCGGCTGTTCCTGGCCGACGCGCCCGCAGGCAAGGCCAAAAACGGGACGAACGGAAAGGCTGGAACCAGCCCTCAACCCAGAACGAAGGGGAAAAATGGCAAGAAAGGAAAATGAACCGGCGCACGTGCTGGTAGCGATCTGCGGCGCATCGGGGCTCGTGTATGCCCGCCGCGCGCTGGAAATCCTGCATGCGGCGCCGGATGTCCACGTCCACCTGGTGGTTTCCCCCGCGGCCCGCGCCGTGACGCAGGCGGAATGCCCCGCCCCCATCCAATGGGAACGGTGGGCGCACCGGGTGCATGAACCCCAGGATGTGCACGCCTGCGTGGCATCCGGTTCGTTTCCCCTGCGCGGCATGGTGATCGCTCCGTGCTCGCTGCATACCGCCATGTCCCTGGCCGCCGGACTGGCCGGGGATCTCATCCTGCGGGCTGGCCAGGTGTGCCTCAAGGAACGCCGACCGCTGGTGCTGCTGCTGCGCGAAACCCCGCTGGCATCGCACCACCTCGCCCGGCTCGCGGAACTCTCGGCGGCCGGCGCCGTGGTGATGCCGGCCTCCCCCGGCTTCTACCACCGGCCCGATTCGATCGAGGAACTCGTCACCCCGCTGGTGCTGCGGGCCCTTTCCTTCCTGGACCTGCCGCAGATCCCGGCCGCGGAGCCCTGGGAGCCGTAAATCTGCACGGCGGCCTTCCGGGGCCGAAAAACCGCAGAAACACAAAAAAGCATGTCCGGATTCCCCGGGCAGCCCAAATTCAGTAATTCATATCCGAATTCAGGTGCGGGTTCGCGGGGCGCTCGGTTCCATATCGTGAAACCATGCACTTTTGACTTGAAAAAAAAACGGGTTCCGTTAGAAGCAGTCCCGGAAGGAAGGTGACCCATGGAACTGCTGCTTCTGGCCATCAACTCCATGCTCATCGGCAACCTCATCCTGAGCAAGTTCCTGGGAATCTGCCCGTTCCTGGGCGTTTCCCGCAAGCTTTCCACGGCCCTGGGCATGTCCATGGCGGTGCTCTTCGTCATGGTGCTCGCCTCCACGGTGACCTGGATCGTCTTCTACACCCTGCTCAAGCCGCTGGAACTCGAGTATCTGCGCACCATCATGTTCATCCTCGTGATTGCGAGCCTGGTGCAACTGGTAGAGATGGCCATGCAGAAGCTCTCCCCCGCCCTCTACGAGGCGCTGGGCATCTACCTGCCGCTCATCACCACCAACTGCGCCATCCTGGGCGTGGCCATCGACAGCATCGAAAAGGGCTATGGATTCGCGCACATGCTGGTGTACTCGTTCTTCGGCGCCCTGGGCTTCGCGCTGGCGCTGCTGCTGTTCGCCGGCATCCGCGAGCGCCTGGAAACAGCCGACATGCCCAAAAGCTTCCAGGGAGCGGCTTCTTCTCTGATCGTGGCCGGCATCCTGTCGCTGGCCTTCATGGGCTTTTCCGGACTCGTACCTGGGTGATTGCCATGAGCATACTCGTTCCCGTTCTCGTACTGATGGGCGTCGGCGTCGCAGCGGGCCTCGCGCTGGCGTATTTCTCCCGTGTATTCCGGGTGGAAGAGGACCCGCGCATCGACCAACTGGAGGAAGTGCTCCCGGGCGCCAACTGCGGCGCCTGCGGATACGCCGGCTGCCGCGACTACGCCAAGGCGCTGGCGGCCCGCAACGGCGATGGCGTCCCCCCGTGCCCCGTGGGCGGCAAGGCCGTCGCGGAGAAGGTCGCGCAGATTCTGGGCATCGCCGTTTCCGACGTGGAGGAGAAGGTCGCCCTCGTGCGCTGCGCCGGCACTTCCTCCCGGGCCACACCGCGCGCAGCGCTCCTGGGTGTGCGCGACTGCGCCACGGCCGTTCTGCTGGGCGGCCCCAAGACCTGCCGCTACGGCTGCATGGGCTACGGCGACTGCGTTTCGGTGTGCCCGACGAACGCCATCACGGTGTACGCCGGCGGCGTGGCCGTAGTGGACCCGGCCGCCTGCATCGGCTGCGGCCTTTGCGTGCAGAAATGCCCCGTGGGCGTCATCGAGATGGTGCCCCGCTCCCGCCGCGTGCACGTGCTGTGCGCCAGCCGCGATCCGGCCCTGGCGACCCGGGCGGCCTGCAAGGTGGGCTGCACCGGCTGCAAGGCCTGCACCCGCAAGGACGCCGCTTTCATCGTGAACGACAACGTAGCCGCCTTCACCGGCACCACGTGCGATTACGAGGTCTGCTTCGCCTGTCCCAGCGACGCCATCGTGCACACCGACCGATTCAGCGTGCTGGCCTTCGTGGAGAGTGAAGAGGCGCGCGCGGACTTCGCCGCGGAAAAAGCGGAATTCAAGGAAAAGGAAAAGGCAGCCCGCGCGGCGGCACGCCCCGCCCGCGAGAACAAGGGCTCAGGAGAGACGACGTGAGAACGCAAGCCAACGCCTTCCCTGGCGGGATCCATCCCGCGTACCACAAGGATCTCACCAGCGGCCGCGAGACCGTGGCCATGCCCATTCCCAAACTGCTGGTGATTCCCCTTTCGCAGCACATCGGCGCGCCAGCCAGGCCCCTGGTGAAAAAGGGGGATGCCGTCAAGGCCGGCCAGATGATCGGCGAGCCGGCCGGCTTCATCTCCGCGGCCGTGCATGCCCCCTCTTCCGGCAAGGTCACGGCCGTGGGGCCCGTGGAACTGCCGTCCGGCGGCACCGGCGAAGCCATCACCATCGAAACCGACGGCGCGCACGAGTGGGCCCGGATGGAGCCCATCGCCGACCCGCTGGCGGCCGATCCGAAAATCCTGGTGGAGCGGGTGCGCGATGCCGGCATCGTGGGACTGGGCGGCGCCACCTTCCCCACCCACGTCAAGCTCACGCCGCCGGCGGATTCCCCCGTGGACTGGGTGCTGCTCAACGGCGCCGAATGCGAGCCCTACCTGAGCGCGGATCACCGGCTCATGGTGGAACGCGCCGAGCGCATCGCCTCCGGCGTGCGCCTGATCCGACACATCATGGGTGTGCAGAAGGTCACCGTGGGCATCGAGGCCAACAAGCCCGATGCCATCGAAGCCATGGAAAAGGCCCTGGGCGATGCGGGCGAAGTGGCCGTGCTGCCCGTCAAGTATCCGCAGGGTTCGGAGAAGCAGTTGATCTACGCCATCACCGGACGACGCGTGCCGCCGAAGAAACTTCCCAGTTTCGTGGGCGTCACCGTGTTCAACGTGGCCACCGTGGCCGCCATCGCGGATGCCATCCTGGACGGCACGCCGCTCGTCGAGCGCATCGTCACCGTCACTGGGCATGGCGCGAAGAATCCGGGCAACTTCCGGGTCCCCGTGGGCGCGCGGGTGGTGGATCTGATGGAATTCGCCGGCGGATACGCAGAAGACGCCGCGCAGTTGATCCTGGGAGGCCCCATGATGGGGCGCGCTGCGGGTACCGATGCCGTGCCGCTGATCAAGGGCACGGGAGGCGTGCTGGTGCTCACGAAGTCCGAAGTCAAGAACATGGAATACGGTCCCTGCATCCGCTGCGGGCGCTGTCTGCGGGCCTGCCCGAACGCCCAGAATCCCATGCTGCTGGGGCAGTTGATCGAAAAGGGCCTGTATTCCCGCATCGACGAGGAGAAACTCAAGGAAATCGTGCTCGACGACTGCTTCGAGTGCGGCTCCTGCACCTTCGTGTGCCCCAACCGGCGCCCGCTGGTGCAGTTCTTCCAGATGGCCAAGCAGTACTATCGCTCCCGCCAGAAGCGCAAGTGACAAGGAGTGGACATGGAACCCCGATCCTTCGACGTCTCGTTTGCGCCCCACATCCATGACGGTTCCTCCGTGCCGCGCATCATGTGGACCGTATTCGCCGCGCTCATCCCCGCCGCGGCCGTCTCCGTATACGCCTTCGGCCTGGATGCCGTGCGCGTGCTGGCCCTCTCCACGCTCCTGTGCATCGGCATGGAGGCGCTCGCCCTGGTGATGATGAAACGCGATCCGCGCGCGAGCCTGGACGGCTCGGCCGCGCTCACGGGCTTTCTGCTGGGGCTGACCCTGCCCGCCGGCGTTTCCGGCGGCATCATCGCGGTGGGAGCCTTCGTCGCCGTCATCGTGGCCAAGCAGGTTTTCGGCGGCCTGGGGCACAATCCCTTCAATCCCGCCCTCACCTCCCGCGTCTTCCTGCTCATCGCGTTCCCCAAGCAACTGACCACGTGGCCCGTTCCGCGCGGCATGGAGGACATCAAGGAATTCATGGGGCTGGCCGTGACCCGCGCCCAGGATGCCGTCACCTCCGCCACACCGCTGGGCGCCATCAAGGAGCATGCCGTCAAGGCCATGCCCAACATCCAACTCAACGATCTCTTCTTCGGCGTGCACACGCCGGGCTCGATCGGTGAAATCTCGGCGCTGGCGCTGCTTCTGGGCGCGGCCGTGCTGCTCTACAAGCGCATCATCACCTGGCACATCCCGGTGGCGACGCTGGCGACGGTGGCCATCATGGGCGCCATCACCCACTGGGCCAACCCCGCCAAGTACGCGGATCCGTTCTTCCACCTGTTCGCAGGCGGCCTGTTCATCGGCGCCTTCTTCATGGCCACGGACTACGTGACTTCGCCGGTGTGGCCCGCCGGAAAGCTCATCTATGGCGCGGGAGTGGGCATTCTGACCATGCTCATCCGCCTGTGGGGCGGCTACCCGGAAGGCGTGTCGTTCGCCATTCTGCTCATGAACGCCGCCACGCCGCTCATCGACCGCTACACGGTGCCCACGCCCTTCGGTTCCCGCACCCCGAAGCGTTCCGCGGGAGGTGAAACATGAATCCCATGGTGAAAATGGTTCTCACGCTGGCGGTCATCACGGCCCTGGCCGCCGCAGCTCTGGCCGGTGCCAACATGGCCACGGCGGACAAGATCAAGGCCGAGGCCGAGGCCAAGGCCGCCCGGGCCGTGCTGAAAATCTTCCCGGATTGCGCGGCGCCCTCGAAATCGATGGAAAAAAGCCCGTCGGGCGAAGACGTGGTGGTGTACCGCTGTCCGGGCGAACGCGTCTGCTTTTCGTTCTCCTCGTCCTCGGACAAGGCGATCTCCCGGCCATACAGCGGCCGCATCCGGGCCATGGTGGGCATCGAGAAGGGCAGGATCGCAGGGGTGCAGGTCGTGGAGCAGTCGGAAACCCCCGGTCTGGGAGCTAAGATTGTAGAAAAGAAATTCCTCGACCAGTTCCGGGGCAAGGACGCCGCCACGACCTGGAAGGTGAAGAAAGACGATCCCTCAGGCGCCATCGACGGGCTTTCCGGGGCCACCATCTCCTCGCGCGCGGTCACGACGCTGGTGGAAGCCGCGTTGCGCTTCTACACGGGCCGGCTGGCTCCTGCGAATCCGCAGCCAGCGGGGGAGAATCCGGCTGCGGCCCCCGCTCCGGCTCCTGGTTGCGGCGCGGCCCCGCCCCCCGCTCCCGGCTGTGGCGCGGCTCCCGCTCCCACGGGTCCGCGCAGCCACGTGCCGCACCCCGAACTGTTCATGACGCCCCGCCCGGATGTGCGGCGTTACCATCAGGTTCTCAAGCGCCAGATGCAGCAGCAGCGCGAGCAGGTCAAAGCCGCGGGCGGCGAGCGCGATGGCCGACCCGTAAAGCCCGAATTCCCCGCAAAAGGAGGTCAGTAACATGGCAGCCTGTGCAAAAAACGAATTTTTCAAGGGTTTCTGGCGGGAAAACCCGTCCATGGTACTCCTTCTGGGCATGTGCCCTACGCTTGCCGTCACCACGAGCGCCTTCAATGGACTGGGCATGGGAATAGCCACCCTGTCGGTTCTTTTAGGTTCCAACGTCGTGATCTCCGCCATCGCGGGATTTATCCCCAAAAAAGTACGCATTCCATCCTACATCGTAGTCATCGCCACGCTGGTGACCATCGTGGACATGTTCATGGCCGGCTACAGCCCGGATCTCCACGCGGCGCTCGGTCTGTTCATTCCTCTGATCGTGGTCAACTGCATCATCCTAGGCCGCGCCGAAGCCTTCGCCTCGCGCAACGGCATCCTGTCCTCCATCCTGGACGCCTTGGGCATGGGTCTGGGGTTCACGGTAACCCTGTTCATACTGGGAACCGTGCGGGAAATGCTGGGGAATGGCACCGTCACCGTATTCCAGTACAAGGATACGCTTGTCCAGTGGACTGTCTTCTCCCAGGATGCCGTCAGCCCCATCTTGGTGATGATCCTGGCACCCGGAGCTTTCATCACGCTGGGGTTCTTCATCGCGCTCAAGAATTTCATCGACGCGTCCCGCTCGGCGTTGTTCCATGTTTTTCCCCAGATCGCCGAAACCTGAAAAAAGGTTGAGGTTTTCGAAATGCTCGGATAACATTTGAGCGGCTTTGGAAACCTTCGGCCCTGACG
>CAZEZP010000018.1:0-6098 GCA_964516435.1 uncultured Kofleriaceae bacterium
TTCCTTGAGACTAAGCCTAAAGAAAAAAATACACGAAGAAAACGCGGCGGCAGGCAAGGCTTTTTCCGTTTTTCTGAAGGATTTTCACGAGTTGGGTGCGTCCGGGAAACGTCGTTTCATGTGCGTTCAGGATCGGATGGATGCGGAAAGGACGCAAAAAGTCCGTCAAAGTTTCTGCAACGTTGACGGCGCCCGCGCTCCCCCCGCGAATGGCATGAAAGACATGGAAATTTCCACGACAGGCATTTCTCTGGCCGCGAGCGGATCCCCGTCGGGGGCGTGGAGCCGCACAGTCCGCATGCGCAAGCCTGGGCGTTCCAGCCCGGCCTTGGCCGCCCATGCGCCGGGTTGTCCGTCCGATCTGCGGTTTTGCGTTGTGCCAGAACGAGTTCGGCCGTTGCCGCCACGTGAGAATCTGGTTTCCATCGTTTCGAACGTGTGATATTTGTTTCTGGCAAGAAGAGACGCGCGATGAACGATAGTAGTGATCGATCGGCGCTCCCTCTTATGACGGCACGCAATGGAAGCGGCTGGCTGGAGGCATCCTGTGGCAAAGAAAAAAAATAAGGAAGCAACGGAAGAGAGCGGCGCCACCGTGGGGTATGAGGCCCAACTCTGGCAGATGGCCGACGCCCTGCGCGGCAGCATGGATGCAGCCGAGTATAAACATGTCGTGCTCGGCCTCATCTTCCTCAAATACATCTCCGACGCTTTCGAGGAACAGCACGCCCGGCTCGAGGCCGAACGCGCGCAGGGCGCCGACCCCGAGGATCCGGACGAGTACCGCGCGCACAACATCTTCTGGGTGCCGCTCGAGGCGCGCTGGGCCCATCTCAAGGCCCGCGCCCGGCAGCCCGACATCGGCCAACTCGTGGACGACGCGATGGCGGGCATCGAACGCGACAACCCGGCGCTCAAGGGCGTGTTGCCCAAGGATTACGCCCGCCCCGCGCTCGACAAGCAGCGGCTCGGCCAACTCGTCGATCTCATCAGCAACATCCGAGTGGGCGACGAAGCGAGCCGCTCCAAGGATGTGCTCGGGCGCGTGTACGAGTACTTCCTCTCGCAGTTCGCCACTGCCGAGGGCAAGAAGGGCGGCGAATTCTACACGCCGCGCTGCGTGGTCAAGCTCCTGGTCGAAATGCTCGAGCCCTACAGCGGCCGGGTCTACGACCCCTGCTGCGGCTCTGCCGGCATGTTCGTGCAGTCGATGGCGTTCATTCGCGCGCACGCGAGCGGCAATGGCAACGGCGGCAAGACCGAGAAGAGCTCGAAGGCCGACATCTCGATCTACGGCCAAGAGAGCAACTATACCACCTGGCGGCTCGCGAAGATGAACCTCGCCATCCGCGGCATCGGGGGTCAGATCGCCCACGGCGACACCTTCCACAACGACCGTTTCCCCGATCTCAAAGCCAACTTCATCCTCGCCAATCCGCCGTTCAACGTCTCCGACTGGGGTGGCGAGCGCCTGCGCGACGACAAGCGCTGGCATTTTGGCGTCCCGCCCGTGGGCAACGCCAACTTCGCCTGGCTCCAGCACATTTACCACCACCTCGCACCCAACGGCACGGCGGGTGTGGTGCTGGCCAATGGCTCCATGTCCTCGCAGCAGTCCGGCGAGGGCGAGATCCGCAAGGCCATGCTCGAAGCCGACGTAGTGGACTGCATGGTGGCGCTGCCGAACCAATTGTTCTACTCCGTACCAATCCCCGCGTGTCTGTGGTTTCTCGCCCGTGACCGCAAGGACGGCGCCTTCCGCGACCGCCGTGGGCAGGTGCTCTTCATCGATGCGCGCAAGATGGGCCGCATGGTGGATCGCACCCACCGCGAACTGACCGACGAGGACATCGCCCGCATCGCCCGAACCTACCATGCCTGGCGCGGCGAACCCGACGCGGGCGCGTACGAGGACGTGCCGGGCTTCTGCAAATCCGCCACCATGGAGGAGATCCGCAAGCACGGCTACGTGCTCACCCCCGGCCGCTACGTGGGCGCCGAGGCTCGGGAGGACGAAAGCGAGCCGTTCGAGGAGAAGATGCAGCGTCTCGTCGCCGAGTTGCGCGCGCAGCAGGCCGAGGCGGCGAAACTGGACGCAGCGATCGCCGCCAACCTGAAGGAACTGGGGTTCTGGGAATGAAGGCGATGACGCCCCCGGAACTGCGGGCACTGATCGCGGCGGGTGAAACGCTCGCAGTCGAGTTCAAGGGCGAGGAACGGACTCCGCTCAGGGATCGCGATCTCGTCGAGGCTGTCGTTTGCCTTGCGAACCGGCGCGGTGCCGGTCCAGCGTGGCTGCTCATCGGTGTCGAAGACGACGGCCGCATTACCGGCTCGCGGCCGCGCCACGGCGACTCGACGGATACTGGCAGGCTCGCCGCACTCATTGCAAACCGCACCCGCCCTTCGATTGCCGTGCAGGTCGATTCTGTCACGCTCGACGGAAAGCCGGTACTCGTCATCGAAGTGCCGCCGCAGCATTATCCGGTGGCTACCAGCGATGGCGTGTTTCTGCGCCGGACACTGGGAGGCGACGGAAGTCCTGCGTGCATGCCCATGGATGGCGCCTCCGTGCAGGCGCTGCAAGCCGACCATGGGCTGCTGGACCCTTCTGCTCAAATCGTTGCCGCCGCGAGTTGGGAAAATCTCGATCCGCTGGAATTCGAGCGTTTCCGGCGAAGCGTGCGCGAGAGGCGAGGACGCAGCGACGAGTCCCTGCTCGAACTGCCCGATCTGGAACTCGCCAAGGCGCTCGGTGTGGTTGAAGCCAATGGCGAGGTGCGCGGCGTGCGGCTCGCCGCCCTTCTGCTTTTTGGCAGGGAGGACGCACTGCGGCGTTTCGTCCCCAGCCATGAGGTCGCTTTCCAAGTGCTGCGAGGGCTCGCCGTCGAGGTCAACGATTTCTTCCACTGGCCGCTGTTGCGTGTGATGGAGGAATGCGAAATGCGCATTCGCGCCCGCAACCGCGAGCGGGAACTGATGGTGGGGCTGTTGCGGGTCGGGGTGCCTGACTACCCGGAACGCGCATTGCGCGAGGCTCTGGCCAATGCCTTGATCCACCGGGATTATCTGCGCCTGGGTGCGGTGCACTTGCAGTGGCAGAGCGACCAGATCGAGATCACGAGCCCCGGCGGATTCCCCGAGGGCGTGCGGCTCGACAACCTGCTCGTCACCCCGCCGCGTCCGCGAAATCCATTGCTCGCCGACGCCTTCAAGCGTGCTGGCTTGGTCGAGCGCACCGCACGCGGCATCGACACCATCTTCTACGAGCAACTGCGCAATGGCCGACCCGCTCCCTCCTACGAGCGCAGCAACGAAACTACGGTGAGTGTCGTCCTCCCGGGGGGCGAGGCCAACCTCGACTTCGTGCGCCTGCTGGTGACCGAGGCGCAGCAGGGCCGAGATCTGGCCCTCGATGAGCTTTTGATCCTCAATGCACTGTGGCAGGCGCGCAGCGTCACGACCGACGAGGCCGCCCGCCTCGTGCAGAAGCCGGAGAGTCAGGCCCGTGCCGCGCTTTCGCGTCTTCTCGAATCTGGACTCGTCGAGGAGCGCGGCCAGAAGAAGGGGCGCACATGGCATCTTTCGGCTGCAACATACCGGTTGCTTGGCGACAAGGCCGGCTACGTGCGCCAGCGCGGCTTCGAGCCGCTGCAGCAGGAGCAGATGGTGCTGCAGTATGTGGAAAAGCACGGGCGCATCACACGGAGTGAAGCGGCGGAATTGTGCCGGATCGGCCCGTATCAGGCCACGCGGCTTCTGGCGCGTCTGGTGGGTTCTGGCCGCCTGCGCCGTCACGGAACCCGGAGGGCGGCCTGGTATGAGCGGGGAGGAACGTTATGAGCGCGCTCATAAACCGCTCAAACCTGCTCATAAGAAAGAGCGCCGCGCATTCGTTCGCCGTACGCGTTGCCTCTTCTCCGCTGCCTGCCGCCGGGTTGTCGGACAGCACCTGCACGCGTACGGCACCCGCACGCCCACGCCTGCTGCCGAGGCACTTGCGTGGCGCGGCGGGCAGGCTGGCAGGCGCATGCGGCGAAACTGGACGCGGCGATTGCCGCCAGCCTGAAGGAACTGGGGTTCTGGGAATGAAGGCGATGACGCCCCCGGCGCCGCCGCAGGGCGCTTTTGCCATGCCCGGCCTGTTCGCTTCCACGGGCGCCCATCCGGCGGCAAGGCAGCTTGGGGACATGCAAGGCGGCATCTTGCGCGCGATCGCCGGTTTCATCCGCATCCGGCGCCCGGGTTCTGACCCGTTCGCTGGCCGGTCCGAGGAGGATTCCCCATGAGCATCGATGTTTCCCCTCTGGAGCGTGTCCTGCAGCGGCTCGAGGAGGGTTGGCTCCGTCACCAGGGTGATCCCGGCGACCTGCAGGTTCGCGACGGGCTCATCCAGCGTTTCGAATTCACCTACGAAATCGGCCACAAACTGCTCAAGCGCCAACTGGAGGCGATGTCCGCCAACCCGGCGGCCATCGATGCCATGAGTTTCCAGGAGTTGGTTCGCACCGGCTATGAGCAGGGACTGCTCGCCGGGAGTTGGCCCGAATGGCGCCGCTACCGGGAGATGCGCGCCAGGACCGGCCACACCCATGATGAAGACGTGGCCAGGGAAGTGGGGTCCGGCATTCCGGCATTCATCGACGAAATCCGCTTTCTGCGCGACGCGCTGTGGAAAAGGCTGACATGAACGAACCCATTTCCCCCATCGATGTTCGTCCCGAGCACTGGGCCATCATGCGCGGCATCCTGGGCGTTTTGGTGCCGCAGTACGAGGTGTGGGCCTTCGGCTCGCGTGCGCGGGGGACGGCCAAGCCGCATTCCGATCTCGACCTGGCCATCATTACCGATCGACCCCTGCCGCTCGATTTGAGCGTGCGGCTTGCGGAAGCCTTCGAAGAAGCCGATTTGCCGTGGAAAGTGGACGTGGTGGACTGGGCCGCGGCCAGCGAGACCTTCCGGCGCGCCATCGAAAGCGACCGGGTGGTGGTGCAGGCGAAAGGCGCCCTGCGGGAGGAGGCCGGGCAATGACCCCGCGCGCTTTGGCAGGATGGAAAGGCATGAAGGAAGCTGGAACCCAGGAGGTGAACCATGGGCGGTGAGTGGCGCGAAGTTACGCTGGGTGAATTTACTGATTGGAGTTCTGGAGGCACTCCTCCTAAACATGATTTTGAATGTTGGGGGGGGGATATACCTTGGATCAGTGCCACGTCTATGAAGTCTGGCCGACTAGCTCAGTCTGAGCGTAGGTTGACGCCAAAAGGCTTGAGTAGAGGTAGCAGACTTGCACCAAAAGGGTCTGTGCTTCTTCTTGTACGAGGAAGCGAGCTTCACAAACGTATTCCAGTAGGACTAACTGTGAGAGAAGTTGCTTTCAACCAAGATGTCAAAGCGTTGAGTGCCAAGAATGGGTTAGATAGCAATTTTCTTTATTATTGGCTCACATCCAATGAGCAGATGCTTTTATCTAAAGTTGAACATACAGGAATTGGAGCTGGAAAACTTGACACAGATGTTTTGAAAAACTTGCCAATTTTTTTGCCACCTCTCCCCGAACAACGCGCGATCGCGCGCATCCTCGGCACGCTGGACGACAAGATCGAGTTGAACCGGAAGATGAGCGAAACGCTGGAAGCCATGGCCCGCGCCCTGTTCCGAGCGTGGTTCGTGGACTTCGAGCCGGTGCGCGCCAAGATGGAAGGCCGCTGGCGCAAGGGCCAGTCGCTGCCCGGCCTTCCCGCCCACCTCTACGACCTCTTCCCCTCCCGCCTCGTCCCCTCGGAACTGGGGGAGATTCCGGAGGGGTGGGAAATACAGCCACTCAGCGAGATGCTGTCGATCATTGGCGGCGGGACGCCTAAAACATCTGTCAAGGAATACTGGGGAGGCGACATACCCTGGTTCTCGGTGATCGACACGCCGCCGGCAGAAGATGTGTTCGTCGTTACCACCGAGAAAAGCATTACCGACAAAGGTTTGATCGGCAGTTCTGCACGATTAGTTCCGAAGGGCACAACGATCATCTCGGCTAGGGGCACCGTAGGCAATCTCGCCATCGCAGGGCGAGATATGACGTTCAACCAGTCTTGCTATGGCCT
>CAZEZP010000019.1:0-53967 GCA_964516435.1 uncultured Kofleriaceae bacterium
AAGACGAACAGAAAAAGAAAAAGGGAAAAAGAAAGATTTTTCATTTCAATATACCTCCCGGTCGGTACGGTTGCTGAAATAGCAGAAAACGGAGGTCGTCACGGATTTCCCCGCAGGCACCTGGATGGGATTGAGGGTGACACCCACGCACTGATTCCGGAAGGCCGCCAATTCAGTGCCTTCATAGGCAATCATGTGTTTCCAGTCGCGATAATCATCCACCTTCGTCCCCTGCCCCGTGAAAGCCCCCTGGGTGCATGCCCATTCGAAACAGTTGTAAATCGTGCCCATGATGCAGGTCTTGGCCCTCGCCTGCACGTTCAGTTGGATATGCGACATGACCGGAACCTCGGAGACGTCTTCGGCATTGAAAGAGACGCATTTCAGGAAATTGGCGCCGTTGGGTACAGGCTTTGGAAAGGCCATGAACGACTGGCTCCCGGAACCATTGGTAAAGACATACCGGTGCATGGCATAGCCAGTCGCAACGGGAAAAGAGGGATTGAAGGGCGAAATCATGCGAAGTTTCAGGCGCCCGAATCCACTCCAGGGATCGCCTCCTACATCCCGGTATCCTCCCGTTGTACTCGCATACCGGTCCCCCATCGCCAGCATGATGGTGTGCAAGGCGCCTGGCGCATTCACGTTCACCACGCCGTCCGCCAGCATTTTTTCCTTCATGACAATTGCGGCTCCGGCGACATGGGGCGCGGCGAAACTCGAACCGGCAGAGTCCTGGCCCACGGCACTTCCATTTTCATTTTCCGCAAACGGGTTCACGAAGGTAAACGAATCACTGTAGGCATACTCCGTTTCGCCCCAGGGCCGGATGCGGCAGTTGGACGAATAGGACATTCTCGTGGGGGCGATCAGATCGACGAGGGTCACGTCCCGGTTGGTGCCGCTGGCATTGGGGTAGCGAGCGCCACCCCGGGCAGAAGACGGATAGCGGACTTTACAAACGCTGTAGTCGTCCCGGCAAGTCGATTGCTCCTTGCTCGTATCGATGGAATTGACGGTAAAGGCTTTGGGTGTATCGGCCGGGTGGTCCATGTTGCAGACGCCCTCATCTCCATTGTTTCCCGCCGCAATCACCACCAGGGCGCCGGAATCGAACGCGTTTTCCATGTCATCCGAGTCGGGTTCGCTGGAGTACGGGTCGCACTGGCGGGCCACCGTCGTGTTGGTCAGGTTCAGCACGTCAGCATACAGGGAATACTGCGGGTCATACGCCGCCTTGCGATAGGACCAGGCCAGATTGCCATCGTTGGGGTTGTTGCCAAAAAACGCCAGGCGGGTTTTGGGCGCCATGCCGGTGGCATTGGCGTTGAAATTGGCGCAGTGATCCTCTTCGGGATTCGAGGACGTCCAGCAGAAATCGTTCAGGGCATGCAGGATTCCCTGCCCGTTGGTGAAATCCGCACCCAATACCGATGTCACGACGATTGCATGAAAGTCGCTGGCGCATTTTTCGGCGCCTCCAAAGCCAAAATCGCTGACTTCCCCACAATAGGTCTCCCAGTGGGGATAGGGCAACCACACCCAGCGCTCCTTGGTGCAACTCGACTTGAAAATGACCCGGCTATCGGTGCAGCCGGGGCCGGCCATCAGGTAGCAGCCTTCGTCCCACAACTCGTGGCGCTCCACCACCGCGGCCAGCAGAAACCCATGGGAATGCCGCGCCGGATTCGGGATGGACCCATCGATTCCCAACGCGTGGAACCGGTCGATGTCGAGAAACGCCGCGTTCCGGCCGCGTCCCAGGATCCAGAACGGATTTCCCGGCACGACGGGAGGAAGAAACCACGCCGATGGATTGTAGTCGTTCCATCCGCAATTCGGGTCGCAGCCATTTTCCCGGACTTCCCGGGCCAGGAGGATGCGCCGGACATCCGAGCGCCGGGCCAGGATTTCCACCGCATCCAGCGGAAGGGTGACGGTCAGCCACCCCGTGGTTTCGTGCTCGATGTCGATGGTTCCCCGCTGGGCCAGGATCTCCGCCTTCAACGGTTCGGCCGCCGTCTGGAAGAGTTCCCTGCGCGCTTCGAACGCTTCCTGCCGCTGCCGCTCCAGCGCGGCTTTCTGCTGCAGGGACAGCGCGGGAGAATCCGCCCGGGCCGGCACGCGAAAGCGGGGCAGACCCTGCAGTTTGATGTGTATCTGCACGAAAGAAGGCGCACCCGCTCTGGCCAACGGGTCGAGCCGGGAACGCAAGGCTTCTTCCAGTACTTCTTCCGGTTCTTGCGGCGCGGCGGGGCGCTCGGGAAACCGGTTCGGTTTCCGCACGATCCGGAAGGACTGGTAGATTCTCCCGTTTTCGAGGGTCTGCACGGATTCGTGGGTCGAATACACGTACGGCTCCTCCGAAGACGTGTACTGATCCGGCTGCACGGCGCGTTTCCAGATTTCTTCGTCCAGATGGGGACTCGCCACGCGCTCTTGCATCTGGGCATCGATGAATACCCTTTCATCGAAGTACACAACTTCCTCCCGGGATTCGGCAATTTCATTCAATATGGCTATTTTTGATAGTTCTTTGCCCCCCCCCGTATCGGGAACGTCTTCCTGGGCACAGGAAAGGAACGCGTGCGACAGGAATGTCAAAATTACCAACCATTTCAAATTCATTTTCTACCTCCCGTTCGTTTCGTGTTCTGCCAAAACTCAAGTCCAGGCTGAATGGAGAAAATCCATCCGGCCAATCTTTTCTATACCCGAATCCAAAACGTGAGCAAGCAAAAAAATGCACGCCCCAGATTCCGCAAAAAAAGGCGGGGGGGATGGGTGCGGTTGGCAGTACCAAAACGGGATACGGGAAATGCCAGTCCTTGCCGTGGGGGCTGTTGGCCGGGGTGCATTCTCCCGCGTCCTTTTCATGTTCCTGCAGCCTGCCGGCAAGGGGGGCGGTTTCCCTGCGGCCGTCGCGATGGAAAGCCGGGGGATGCAGGCAGATTCTTTCGAGTTGAAGAAAAAGAGAAAAAAAAAGGCAAAAGGCGCAACCTTCCGGATGAAAGCACGACAATGAGGATGTGAGACGTGAAGGAGGAACGGCATGGAAGTTCAGAACCAAGGCATGATGCAGGCATTTTCGTCCGGGCGGCGCACGCGCTTGCAGGAGTCGCTCGACGCAGTACTTCGGAATGCGGGTCCGCAGGCGATGCGGGTGGAGGCAGCAGGGCCGCAGATTCCGGGCGGCATTGTGGGGGCGGCAAAGCAGGCCGCGGCCACGGGCGTTTCGTCTGCGGGCGAGGAGATTGGTGCATCGCAGCAGGGGCCGACGGCTGCCAAACAGCGGTACTTGCAGTCGCAGATGGAATTGCATGGGGAAAATCGGTGTTTCACCACGCGCTCTACTATCATCGGGGGCCGGCATGACAAGGCCCGGTTGTCCATCGGCTGCCTGCAGGCGTGACAGGGAGGAGGGAGAATCATGGCGTTTCGAGCCTTTTGCAAACCTGCACCGGATGTTTTTTCCAGGGTTTTGGACTTGCGCCGTGCGGTGTTTTCGGCACCGGTGGAAACTTCACGCAATCCCTGCTGCGCAAGTGGGATATATGCGGCCGTCGAACGGATTGCGCAGAAAGTGCTGGAAGTTCCGGGAGACGCGGGTCGTGCGCAATTGTACAGCCTGAACCTGGCGCTGCGGGCCATGGTGTACGACCTGCAGGATACGAAGGCCATTTCCGATGCGCATGCCGAGGCGATCCTGTCGAAGTCCTTCGAGTTGGAGAGGTGGCATCTGATGGCTTCCAATCTGGCTGTCGAGGATTGAGGCGGAGCAGGCCGTGGTGTTTCGGCAGCCCACTGTGCCAGCGTGTTCCCAGGGAGAAAGGGGCACCGGCCCTTGAGGCGGCCAACCTGCCGCCGGCACTTGATGCTGCAAACCTACTGCCGGATCATTGCTAATAATTAAATGCAGTGACATGCGGGGGCCGGCATGGAAATTGTCCGGAATGCAGACCGCCATCCGGTTGAAGAAGCGGCAGTGGATGGCGGATTACAGCACCTGGAGGAAGTACCCCTTACTCCTGCGGGGATGCCGTGGAGACGCTTTGCGGCAGTGGATGACGGATTACAGCACCTGGAGGAAGGAGGTCAGGATGACCTTGGATTCGCCGCCGGAAAACGCCACGATGGCCTTGCGCATCTCGCCTTCCCCCACGACGGCCTTCACCACGCCGGTGCCGAACTTGGCGTGACGCACCCGGCAGCCGATGCGAAAACCGCTGGCATCCGCGGTTTCCTTCGATTCCCGGCGGACCGGCGGGACCGGCGAAACCGGCCGGGGCGCGGATTCCCGGAAGGAGGCCCGGGCGCGTGCAGGCGGGGCGGCGGTTTCTTCGTCGTCCGCATCGTCTTCGTCACCGCGCCGCCAGCCAGCGAAGGCCGGAAGAGGCGGACTCTCGATCTGCACGGCATGGCGCGGCAGTTCCTGCAGGAACCGCGAAGGCACGCACGAGAGGGGACTGCCGTACATCATGCGCCGGCGCACGCGGGAGAGATACACTTCGCGTCGCGCCCGCGTGATGGCCACGTATGCCAGCCGGCGCTCTTCCTCGAGGTCGGTCTCCTCGTCGGCGCGTTTGAGCGGAAACAATCCTTCCTCCCAGCCCGGCAGGAACACGACGTCGAACTCGAGCCCCTTGGCCGAATGGATGGTCATCAGGGAAACGCCATCCTCCCCCTCGGACAACTCGTCGCTGGTCAGCAGCGACACGTTGTCGAGCCAGTCGCGCAGCACGGCCCCCGGGGTCTCCTCGGCGAACTCCTGCATGGAGTTGAACAGTTCCTCGATGTTCTCCCGGCGGCTGGCATCCTCCTGGGAATCCGAATGCAGGTAGCCCAGAAAATCCGTGCGCTCCAGCAGCAGGTGCAGCAACTGGTGGGGCGGCAGGACGGCGGCCTGGCGGGCCAGTTCCCGCATCAGTTCCATGAATCCGGCCAGCGCCTTGCGCGCGGCGGCGGGAAGTTCCGGTCCGGGATCGAGCGCCGTCTCGTAGAGGCTCTTTCCCTGCGCCTGCGCCTGCACCGCCAGTTTCTCCAGGCTGGCCGCGCCGATGCCCCGGGAGGGCGTCTTCACGGCCCGCAGGAAATCCATGTCGGAGGCAGAATTCACGGCCAGGCGCAGATAGGCCAGCACGTCCTTGATCTCCGCGCGTTCGTAGAAGCGCATCCCGCCCACCAGGCGGTACGGGATGCGCAGGCGGCGCAGTTCCTCCTCGAAGGGGCGGCTCTGGGCGTTGACCCGGTAGAGGACGGCCATTTCCGTGAGTTTCACGCGTTCCCGCAGTTGCGCGATGCGCGAAACCACCGCGGCGGCCTCGTCGCGCTCCCGTTCGTAGGCGCAGAAGTGCAGGGGCGGTCCCGGCTCGGCCTGCGTCCACAGGGTCTTGGCGTGGCGGGTCTGGTTGTTGGCGATGAGCGCGGCGGCGGCGGCGATGATGTTGCCCGTGGAGCGGTAGTTCTGCTCCAGCCGGATGACGCGCGCGCCCGGGTACTCCTTCTCGAACTGCAGCAGGTATTCCGGCCGGGCCCCGCGCCAGCCGTAGATGGACTGGTCGTCATCCCCCACGACGCAGATGTTGCGCGCAGGCGAAACCATGGCCCTGAGCATCGCGAACTGCATCCGGGAAGTGTCCTGGAACTCGTCGACCAGCACGTAATCCCATAATTTCCCAAGGATTTCCTTGAGTTCCACGACCCGTTCGATCAACCCCGTGAAATCCACGGCATTGCATTTCTTCAGGTGCTCCATGTAGGCGTCGTACAGGCGCGAGGCGCTCCCCATCAGCGTCTCCAGGCGTTTTCCCCGGTAGGCCTCCAGCATGGAGATGACGGCGCGCACGTCCTTGGCCTCGTGGGCGAGCTTGAACTCCTTGAGGATGCCGCGCACCAGCGCGCGCTGGTCGTCGGCATCGTAGATGACGAAATCGCGCGGCAACCCGATTTCCCCGCCGTAGATGCGCAGCAGGCGGGCGGCGATGGCGTGGAACGTGCCCACCCACAGCTCCCGCGGCCGCTCGATGAGTTGCGCCAGGCGTTCGCGCATTTCGCCGGCGGCCTTGTTGGTGAACGTCACGGCCACGACGCGGTGCGCCGGCACGCCGGAGGCCACGATGTTGGCCAGGCGCCGGGTGAGCACCCGGGTTTTTCCGGAGCCCGCCCCCGCCAGCACCATCAGGGGGCCGTCGATGCACTGCACCGCCTGCTTCTGGGGTTCGTTGAGTCCGTCGAGGAGCCGTTCGTCGTGGATGGCCATCGTTTCACGCAAACCGGGAAATCCGCGGCCGCAAGACCGCGCCCGCCGGGAAAATGAAACCAAAAGGAGCGCGGGGGCAAGCTGTTTTTTCGGGAAGCCCGTCCGGGTCCCGTCCGGGAAGGGATTTTCAGTCCACCACGAGGCGGCAGTCCGACGTGCAGCCGTCGCCGTCGCTCGTGTTGCCATCGTCGCACTGCTCGCCCAGGCTGGTCTGCACCACGCCGTCTCCGCACAGGCCGCCCAGGGAGCGGCAGCCGGGCGCGCAGGCGGAAGCGTTGCCGCCGAGGTTGATGCCGTCGTCGCACACCTCGCCGGCGGCCGTGTCCACGCGGCCGTCGCCGCAGTAGGGAGCGAACGTGCAGTCGGGATTGCACGTCCCGTAGGCGCCGCTGTTGACGCCGTCGTCGCAGGCTTCGCTGGAGGCCACGATGCCGTCCCCGCAGGTGGAGCGGCACACGGAGGGCGCCCGCTGGAAGTTGTTGAGCGTGAGCATGTAGTTGGAATTGTCGGTGTGGCGTTCGGCATGGAACACGTCCACGCGGTAGATGCCGCCCGCGTTCAGGCCCAGAAGCGCCGCCGTGGCCGGATCCGCCAGGTTCACGGAACCGCTCTGCACGGGATGTACGCCGCCCACGTCCACGGCCAGGCGCTCGTTGATGAACACCCAAACGTCGTCGTCGCCGGTGAATTCCAGGAATTCGGTGCCCTTGTACTGGAACCAGTAGACGATGTGCGTGGTGAAGTTGAAGTTGTGCCCGAAGCGCACCGGCTCGCAGGGCTGCCCTGCGCACGTCTCGGTGACGAAGCCCTTGCCGTCCAGGGGGAAGAAGGCCGAACTCTGGTAGCGGTAGACGCCATTGCCCTGGTGGGACATGGGCAGGAGCATGGCGAACGTGCGGTTGTAGTCGCGGTTCGAGCGGAACCACACATAGAAGGCGGAATCGCTCGCCGTCACGGCGTTGGGTACGCGCACCGGCTTGCCTTCGGCATCCAGGGTGGAGGCCACCATGCCGGGCAGGATGGCGCTGCCCGTGTAGCATTCGAAATCGGGGTGGCCATAGGGCGCCTGCGCGCCGGGCGTCTGGTCGGTGGGGCGCGCCCCGGTGCCGCAGCCGGGCAGGAAATCGCGCAGCGTCACCGGGAAGAGCAACTGGGACGGCGGCGTGGCGGGAACTTCCACGCAGGTCCATCCGGTCTCCTTCGTGCAGGTCGAGGAGCAGCCATCCCCGTCGAAGGTGTTGGCGTCGTCGCATTCCTCGGGCGCCCACACGACGCCGTCGCCGCACACGGGCGTGCATGCGCCGTTGCTGCATTCGGGCTCGCGCCGGCACAGGGGCGAGCAACCGTCCCCCACGTCCAGGTTGGCGTCGTCGCATTCCTCGGTGCCTTCCATGATGCCGTCGCCGCACACGGTGGGCGTGCAGGTGGTGCTCACGCATTTGTAGCCGTCCTCCAGGCGGCAGGCCGACGAGCAGCCGTCTCCGTCGCTCGTGTTGGCGTCATCGCACTGCTCGAAGCCGGCCACGACGCCGTCCCCGCAGGCGGCGGCCACGCAGGCCGCGCCGGTTACCGGGCAGGTCCATCCGGCTTCCAAGTGGCAGTCGGCATCGCAGCCGTCGCCGGAGCGCGTGTTGCGGTCGTCGCACGTCTCGTCGCCCTCGATGCGCCCGTTGCCGCACACCACGATGCGCACGCACGCCTCCCCGGGCACGGGGCAGGCGTACTTGTCCTCGACGGCCGAGCAATCCCCCCTGCAGCCGTCGCCGTCGCTCGTGTTGCCGTCGTCGCAGGCCTCCGTTCCCTCGAGTCTCCCGTTGCCGCATGCAGGAGTCGTATTGTTTGAATTGTTGTTGTTTTGGTTATTGCCATTATTGCTATTGTTTGTATTATTATTATTTATATTATTGGTTGTATTATTGAAGGGTTTCGTCTTCTTCCCATCATCGCATCCCGCCAGTCCCAGCGCCGCCACGAGTCCGAAACACAAGGCCATCCGTTTCATGCGCGATCTCCTCTCATGCGGACTTTTCTGCCGCCGCCGCCCGGAAGGCACAACTGTTTTTCCCGCGTCGCCTGTGCCTCATTCCGGGATCCAACCAAACGTATATCATTTCAGAGATACCTTTGTCCCGAAGGCAGTATTTCGCATTTTTTCGACAAGTCAAGCCACTTTTTTTGCAATTTCTCCAAAAAATGTGGTCTGTCCTGATCACCTGTCCGTGTTCCTTTCTTCCGCGCGGATTTGCCTTTGCGGAAATTTTCTGACACATTGAGCGTCTCGAATGGCCGCCCGGCACATTTTCATTTTTTCGTGCCGCGGCGCCGGAGTATCGACATGAAGCGATTCCTGAGACATGCATGGGTTCCGACGGCTCTCGTCCTGACCGCACTGTTTTCCCTGCCGGCAGCGGCCGAGCGCCGCGTGGGGGATTTCGTCATGGTGGGCAAGACGAAATTCATGATCTGGGGCGGTTCCCCCTGCGGCGTCATGCCCAAGGGCGCCACGACCTCCCCGGACAACAAGTACCTGTTCGTGAGCAACTTCGGGCGAAAGAACCGCGCCAACATCTCGGTTTTCCTGGCCAATCCGATGACCTTCCACAAGGACATCGATTATCCCGGAAACAGCATCGAGGCCGTGGTTTCGCCGGATTCCTCCACGCTGTATTCCACGAACATGTACGGCCATTTCCTCGACATCATCGACATCAAGACCCTGACGTGGAAGAGCCGCGTGAAGGTCAAGGGGTTTCCCAAGGTGGTCATCCTCAACAAGGACGGCTCCTATGCCTATCTGAGCCTGTGGGAGGACATGGGATTCGCCCGGTTCAACACGAAGACCCTGGCCGTGGACTACTTCCGCACCGGAAAGAAGAATCCGCGCGGAATGGCGCTGAGCCTCGACGAGTCGAAGCTCTATCTGGCCAACAACGGCAGCAAGAGCTTTTCCGTCGTGGATCTCAAGAGCCTGGTGCCCGGAGCCAAGACGCCGGTGCGCCACATCGATTCGGCATCGGGACCGCGCCACGCCGTCATGAGCCGCGACGGCAAGCGCCTGTACATCTCCATGATGGGGCCCAACGAGGTGCACGTCATCGATCCGGTGACCGAGAAGGTCGTCCGTCGGGTGCCCGTGGGCAGCAAGCCCAAGACCATCATCGAGAGCACGGACGGCAAGTTCGTCTACGTCGCCAACTACGCGGGCCACAGCATGAGCATCATCGACACGAATACCTGGGAGAGCAAGGAACTGCCCCTGGACATCGTGCGTGCGTCCGGCATCACGGCCCGCCCCGACGACAAGTTCATCTACGTGACGGGCTGGTGCACCGACGACATCTGGGCGGTGCAGCGCATCGAGCCCGGCGAGAGCCCGCAGACGCCGCTGGGCAACAACCTGCCCCGCAAGGCCGACCGCAACAGCAAGCGCGACTGGATGGGCTGTTCCGTGATGGAGTGACCCATGGGCGAAGTCCTGTCCCTGCTTCTGCTGGGCGCTCTCCAGGGGCTCACCGAGTTCCTGCCCGTCTCCTCCTCGGGACACCTCGTGCTCTTCGAGCGGCTCACGGGGCGCCACCCCGACCTGTCGCTCAACGTGGGCCTGCACATGGGCTCGCTGCTGGCCATCCTCTGGTTCTATCGCCGGGACCTGCTGGATCTTCTGCGCTGCCTGCCGCCGCGGCGTGAGGCGCCGCCGGACGAAATCCGTGAGAACCGGCGCCTTCTGGGCCATCTCGTGCTGGCAACGGCAGCCACGGCGCCCCTGGCGCTGACACTGCAGGGGCCGGTGGAAGGGCTGTTCTCCGAACCGGCGGCCGGGCGTTTCCTGGCCCTGACCTTTTCCATGACGGCGGCCATGCTCGTTCTGGCCCATCTGACGCCGGCCGGTTCTTCGCGCTTTTCCTGGAAGGGCGCGCTCGCCTTGGGACTGGTGCAGGGCATCGCGGTGTTTCCGGGAATCAGCCGTTCGGGCTCCACCATCGCGTTCGCCCTGCTTCTGGGCATTCCCCGTGAAAAGGCGGCCCGTTTCTCGTTTCTGCTGGCCATTCCCGTCATCGGCGGCGCCTTCCTGCTGGAAGCGCCCCGGCTCTTCGCCCGGATGGACCCCCTGCCCGTGCTGGCGGGACTGGCGGCCGCGGCGGCGTCCGGACTGCTGGCCCTGTTCGTGCTGGAGCGCCTGCTTCGCTCCTGGCGCTTCGTGTGGTTCGCCGTATACCTGATTCCACTGGCCATCCTCACGGGCCTGTTTTTGCCCTGAAAAGCCGTTTTCCATTCTCCAGGCGCCCGGTTTTTCGTTCCCCCGTTTCCTGGTCTTCGTTGCGGTTTTCGTTTCTGGTTTTCGTGGAAATCAGGTATTGGGGGCCGGCAGAACGCCCCTGGCGACGAGATCCAGGTACATGTTGATGGAAAGCGCCATGGATGCCAGTTTCGAACGGGCGGAATCTCCGCGGGACGTGAGGATCATGGGCAGATCCCCGAGCAGGATCACGCCGGCGCACACGGCGCCCGACTGGGTGGTGAGCGTCTTGTAGAGCACGTTGCCCGCATCGATGTCCGGCATGATGAGGATGTCGGCCGTGCCGGCGATCTGGCCCTTGTACTTCTTCTCGTGCGCGATGGCCGGATCCATGGCCACGTCGAAGGAGAGCGGCCCTTCCACGATGCAGTCCTCGCGTCCGGCGAACATGGCGGCCAGTTCCGACGCCTCGATCGAACTCTCGATGCTCTTGTTCACGCTCTCGATGGCCGAGATGATGGCCACCTTGGGCTTGGGAATGCGCAGGTTGGCCGCCACCTTGAGCGCGTTCTCCAGGATTTGCACCTTCTTTTCCTTGTCCGGATACGTATTCACGGCCGCATCCGAGATGATGAGCAGTTTGTTGCGCCGCGGGATGTCCATGACCACGCAGTGGGAAATCAACTGTCCCGGCTTGAGTTTTCCGGCGGATTTCAGGTACCGGAACACGGCCCGCAGGATTTCCTCGGTCTTGTAGGAGCCCTTCATGATGATGTGGGCCTTGCCCTGATCCAGCAGTTCCACGCCACGCGCGAGTGCATCATCCGTGTCTTCGATGACGTAGTTGGCGTCGTCGATGACCAGGTCGTAGTCGTACGCGATGCGCGAGATGGCGTTGTAGTCGCCCACCAGGCGGAAGTTGGCCAGTTTGTACTGCCCCTGCTCGTTGGCCTTCTTGGCGGCGAGAATCGCTTCCTCGTTGTCGGCTCCGAGGATGGCCACCGTGGGCATGAACGTCTCCCGGACCTTGATGTAGGTGGACGCGAGCAGTTCATCCAGCGTGGTGATGGGCGAACCGTGCTTGCGGTAGCGGATGACCTCGGAAAAGATGGTCGTATCCAGGAGCCGGTTCTCGATGCGCCGCCGCTCGGCCAGCGCGTCCCGCTCGCGCACATAGTTCCTGAGCGTCTGGGGGTCGTGCAGGCCGCGCAGGGTGCCCGCGGCCAGCGCCTCGTGCTCGAAACTGCCGGGAACGTTCACCAGCGGGAACAGGCGGGCGACGTGCCGGCGCACCCGCGAGGCGATCTCGGGGGAGCGCGCCAGGCCGCCGGTGAGCGCCGTGAAGACGATTTCGCGGTCGGCGAAAGCCATCTGCAGGATGGTCTGGGCGATCTGGCGTCCGAAGAAATCCAGGATCAGATGGATCTTGCGCTGCTGGTCCTCGGTGGCGCCGTGCTGGATGAAGTTCACCAGCGCGCGGAAGTCGTTGGTGCCGGCCAGCGAGAGCAGCCCACCGGAGGAAAACACCAGGGATTTCAATTCCTTCGTGGAAATCTCGTTGCGGTCGATGGCGTCCAGCAGAGGTGGCAGTTCGAGGCGCCCGGCCCGGTTGGCCGAGGGAATTCCGGAAAAAGCGTTCGACACGGCGCTCACGCGTCCGTTCTCGTGCACGGCGACCGAGGATCCGCCCCCGATGTGTGCGGTGATCGCGTTCACGCGTTCGGGATCCCGTCCCAGCACGGAAGCCACCAGCCGCCAGACGGCCTTGTGGTTGAGGTAGTGCACCCCCACGCCGCTGCGCTTGATTTTGGCCACGCCTGTCATGCGCTCCACCACGTCCACCTCGTCGCAGACCACGGGATCGCTCATGGTGATGAGGATGCGTCCCGGGTTGTCGGTCATCTGGGCCAGGCGCACGGCCATGGAGATGGAGAGGTTCGAGGCGTGCTGGATGAGGGGCTTCTCCAGGTCGGAGAGCATCTCGGGAACCACCCGGTAGGTGCCGGAAGGCACCGGCTGGATGAATCCGCCGCGGCACGCGATGCCCTGCAGGTCCGACAGGCGCAGGTCATTCTGCTGCATCCACGCGAGGATGCCCTCGTTGCGCGCGTCGATGCCGTCGCCGTCGCCCGGGTTCAGGTGCACCTCGCTTTCGTGCGTCTTGTACAGGCCCACGAACCAGGCCACTTTCGTGGAGGTGGAGCCGGGGTTGATCACCAGCACGGCGGGCCGCTCGGTTCCAGCGAAGTGGACGGCCGGCGCCGGCAGGAGCCGCTCCATGATCAACCGGCCCTGCTGGATGCCGCGCTCCGCTTCCAGCAGGAGCGAGATCATTTCGCCCAGGAGTTCCCGCGCCACGGGCGTCTGCTGGGCCTGGGAAAGCCCTGCGACCACGCCGCACAGGGCGGCCCGGATGTCGGGATCCGAGAGTGCTTCCGGATCCTCCTGCAGCATGTCTTCCAGTTCCCGCGACCAGTCTCCGAAGACGGCCATCACCTGGCGGTCGGTGACGGCGCAGGAGACCTGCATGCGGCCGAGTTCGGCAATCGACTCGGCGAAGCGTCCATACTGTTTCATGGGATTACCTGCCTTTTTGAATCAAGTCCAAGATGACATCGGGATTCATCAAGTGTCCCAGATCGTCGGCGGAGGAGACGTCGTTGGCGGCAATGCGGTGCAGCAGCCGGCGTTCCACCTTGCCCGAACGCGTGCGAGGCATCTCGCGCACGAGGGCGAACTTCAGCGGCACCTGGAATCCGCCGGAACGTTCCTCGAAGAATGTTCGCAGTTTTTTTTCGAATCCAGCCATATTTTCCAGTTCACGGGCATCCCGGGGCGCCACGAAGGCCACGATGCAGTCTCCTTCCTCGCGGCCTTCCACGCCGATGACGGCGGCTTCCCGCACTTCCGGATGAGACTGCAGGACGCTTTCCACCTCGGATGTGGAAACGCTGCCGCCGTCCACCTTCACCACGTCGTCCAAGCGTTTCATGAACCAGAAGAAGCCTTCGGAATCCTGGCGGACGCCGTCATGGGTCAGGAAATGCCCCTGGGAATCGAGATGGAGATGATGGAAGCGCTCGGCCTGCCCCCGGATGGTGCGGGCGCGTCCGGGAAAACCGCCGGTGAACACGAGTTGGCCGCTCTCGTTGATACCGCAGGGCTTCCCGAAATCGTTCAGCACGGCCGCCGCGATGCCCGGCATGGGCAGCCCAAGGGCGCCGGTGCGGCACAGTTCCGGGTGCGGCAGCGTGGAGACGACGCTGCAACCGGTCTGCGCCGAGGTCCAGAGATTGAGGACATGCACGGTGTCGGACGCCAGTTCCTCGCCCGCCCAGCGCAACTGGCGCGGCGTGACGGCGTCGCCGAAAAAGGCCACCGCATGGAATCGCCGCTCGGGCGGAAGCTTCTGGAAACTGGATTGCATGCGGGCCAGATGGTGCGGTGTGAGCAGAAGCATCACCGGATCCGGTCCAGCGGTGATTTCGGCCGAACGGGCCGCCCAGTCGAAATCCTCGGGCACGCACAGGCAGGCATCGCCCGAGATCAGGGCGCCCCAGAGCGCATACGACAGGAATGCGAGCGCCGCCGGCTCGGAAATCACCGCCACGCGCACCGGGCGGTCGGCGCCGGGACCGGCATGGAACAGCATGCGGACGGAGAGTTGCACCTGCGCGAGATAGCCGCCCGTGGGATAGACGTAGCCGCGCGGCGTGGCCGCGCCGATGCCGGGATACATCAGGAACAGCACGGATTCTGAATCCATGGGCACGGGGTCCACGGGGCGGTGCGCGCCGAAGGAGGCGAAGGCATCCGGGCCCGCATCCACGATGGCGATGCCGCGTTCCCGGCATCCGTTAAGGAGGGGTTCGGGGGCCATCGTGGCCTGCGTCATCAGCATCTTCGCCGCGGCGTCTTCCAGGACGCGCAGGGCGAATGCGGGCGAAAAGCGCCGCGACAGGGGGAGGGCCGTGGCCCCGATGCGGGAGATGGCCAGGTGGGCCACGACGAAGGAGGCGTCGCCGGGCAGGAGCAGGGCCACCACGTCTCCCGCGGCCACGCCGGCATCCAGGAAGCCGGCCGCCACCTGTTCCACCCGGTGCAGGAGTTCCTGGTACGTCCAGGTCCTCTTTCCCAGTTCCACCACGGCTGCGCGCGTGCCAGAACCGGCCTGCACATGGCGGTCCAGCGCATTTTCGCAGGCATTGAGGCGGCCGCTGCAGAACCAGGCGTTTCTGGCTTCGTCCGTGACCTGCGAGAACGGGGTGCGCCACAGCAGGCGGTTCGCCTCACGCTCCCAGAAGGATTCCATCTTTTCACAACTGAGACGGTAGAATTCGCGATATTCCTTCAGGTGGGTGGGGAAAGCCGGGAAAGTCATGCGCGCCCTCCTTTCTGACGCAAGTCATGGCCCAAATGAATCCGGGGGTCAACCCCCCATTCGAGAAAAAAAACTCGATTGCATTCCATCCTCCTCGGACCGGCTGGAATCTGGGAAGAAGAGCCGGGGGTACGGCATTCTTCACTTGGCACGCCCGGCAGGCGAAAACCCGCATTCGAGGGGCGACAAGGCTTCGTAAAAAACTCGCCGCCAGCATTGCATCTTGACAGTTTTGCATCGTACGGGTAACGAACAGGGCAGGGATTTTCGATGCGGTTCCCGCCCGGAAAGGACTGACATGAAATTTTTCTGGACGTTTTTTCTCCTGTTGTCCACGCTGGCGCTCCCCAAAACGTCCTTCGCCCAGAACTGGGGGAAATGCTCACAGGACACGCGGGATCTCGTGGACCGGGCGGATCGCATCCTGTTCGCCCGCACCACGGCCGGCAAGATGACCATGACCGTGCGCAAGCCGGACCAGACCACCACCATGACCATGACGTTCTGGTCCTCGGGCCGGGACCGCATGCTGGTGCGCATCGACGATCCCGCCCGGCTGGCCGGGATGGCCACGCTCAAGGTGGCCGACAACGTCTGGTACTACATGCCGCGCACGGACCGCATCGTGAAGGTGGGCTCCTCCATGCTGGGGGATTCCTGGATGGGCTCGCACTTCACCAACGACGACCTGGTGCGCGAGACGCAGTTGTACGTGCACTACGAATGCGCCGCCCGCACGGACGAGGCCGACGCGGCCGTGGTGACGCTCGTGCCGCTGCGCAATGCGCCCGTGGTGTGGGGCAGGATCGTCATGCGCATCCGCAAGGCCGACGCCATTCCTGTTTCGGCGCAGTATTTTTCGGAGAAAGGCCAACTCAAGCGCACCATGACCTTCGACCGCGTCCAGAAGATGGATGGCCGCCTGGTGCCTACCCGCATGACGCTGACCCTGCCCGGGAAGAACGAGAGCACCGAGGTGACCTACGACAAGATCCGCTTCGACGTGGCCATACCCGACCGGATTTTTTCCTTGCGCGGCCTGAAGATGTAACTGATAACCGATCGCATGCAGTGGGGAATCCTCCTGATGAAGATGGCGTGGCGCAATCTCGGGCGCCAGCGCCGGCGCACCCTGATTACCGTGGGGGCCATGGCGATCGGGCTTTCCCTGTGCATTCCCACCTATGCGCTGGTGGAAGGACTGAGCCGCAAGATGGTGGCCGCCATCACCGGAAGCCATCTGGGACACGTGCAGGTCCACCATCCGGATTTCCTGGAGGAACGGCGGCTGTCGCTCACGCTGCCCGAACGGGACGTTTCGCTGGTCGTGGGGCGCGATCCGTCCGTGGCGGTGGTCGCCCCCCGCGTGTATACGGGCGGCATGGTGACCTCCGAGCGCACGGCCGATGTCCGGTTGCGCCCCATGGCGGGAAATCCGGGCCAACTGGCGGCGGGACACCTGCCGCGGGAACGCTGCGAGGCGCTCGCCGATGCGCGCCTGGCCCGGGAGTGGAAACTGGAGCCGGGAAGCCTGCTGCGTCCGGTGCCGCTGCCGCCGGCGCCGGCCTGCGATCAGTTCGCGATCGCGGGCATCCTGCCGGCCGGAGCGCCGCAGGCGGCTCCTGAACTGTTCCTGCGTCCGGACGATCTGGCGGGTTTTCTCGTCTCCGGCAAAAAAGTGGAGCCTGTTCCCGAGGCGGGCGTGGACGACATCGACCGGCTCGAGCGCCTGCCGGGGAATGCCGGGGGTGACTCCACGCAGGCGCCGCAGGACGCGGCGGCCGTGCCGGCTCTGGTTTCCATTCCTGCATCCGCGAGCATTTCCTGGAAGGCGGTCCGCTCATTTTCCGCCCAGACGGGGGTGATTGCCGTGGACCCGGCGCGTGAGCGCCGACTGACCGACATGCACCGGAAGATCACGGCCGGAAACTACCTGCATCCGCAATACCGGAAAGAGGGTGCCGCCCTGCCTGAAATCCTGCTCGGCGACCAGTTGGCCCGGCAGTTGATGGTGGCGCCGGGCGACGAGGTGGGGCTCGACGTGATGACCGCCCAGGGGTTTCCAGTGGATGTGCGCCTGAAGGTGGCGGGCGTGTTCGATTCCGGCATGGACAACCTGGATCGCACGCTGGTGTTCGTGCACATCGCGCTGGCATGGGATCCGGACGTGGTGGGACTCGTGGACCCCGCCACGGGGGCGCCGCGGGTGCACGAACTGGCCGTGCGCCTGCACGAGGGCGCCGACGAATCCGCGGCGGCGGCCCGGCTGGCAATGGCGTTGTCTCCCTGGCGCCTGCAGGCGTGGAACTGGCAGAGGCTGGAACCATCGCTGGCCTCCATGCTGCGCGTCCAGGACGCCATGGTGGCCGTGCTGCTACTGATCATCTTCACGATTGCCGCGCTGGGAACCATGAACACCATGCTCATGTCCGTCTTCGAGCGGGTGCGCGAGTTCGGCGTCCTGCGCTCCGTAGGCATGCGCCCGGCCTTCGTGGCGGCGCTCATCCTCACGGAAACCCTCTTCATGACGCTTCTGGCCTCGCTGGCAGGGGGGATCGCGGGAGTGGCCATCAGCGCGTACCTGTCGTCGCACGGGCTGGATTTCTCCGCGTTCATCCCCGACGGGTTCCGCTACCAGGGCGTGCTCATCGAACCCGTCTGGCGAACGGCGCTGACCGTGCGCAGCGTGGCGGTGCCGGTGCTGCTGCTGGCGGCCGTCGGCTGCGTGGTGGCCATCTGGCCCGCCCTGCGCGCGGCCCGCATCCGGCCGGCGGAGGCTTTCCGCCAGGGAGGCGTCTGAGATGGGGATCCTGCGGATGCTCGCCCGATTGGCTTTGCGCAACCTGGCGCGCCGGCCCCTGCGCACGGGCATCACGGTGGCCGCGGTGGGGCTGAGCCTCGCGCTGACGCTTTTGTTCATGGGCCTCACTGAAGGCTCACACCGCCAGATGGTGGACATGGCCGTGCGGCTGCAGGCGGGGCACGTCGTAATCCAGGCGCCCGGTTTCCAGAAGGAGCGCGCGCTGGAGCAGCGCATCGCGGACCCGGAGGAACTGCTCGCCCGCGCAGCGCCCCTGCCCGAGGGCTGGCGCGTTTCGGCGCGCATCCTGACCACCGGCCTCGTGCGTTCGTCCGAGAGTTCCGTGATGCTCGATCCCCTCATGGGCGTGGATTCGGAGGATGAACGATCCGTGAGCCTGGTGCCGGGAAAGATCGTGCGCGGATCCTGGCTCTCGCCCGGCCAGAAGGGGCTGCTCATCGGGGAGAAGGCGGCGAAACGGCTCCTGGTCGACGTGGGGGACAAGGTCGTCCTGTCGTGCTCCGGGCTGGGCCAGAAGGTCGAGGAGCGCCTGGAAATCGTGGGCATCTTCCGCATGGGCGGCGAGACGGACCGCTCCCTGGGCATCGTCGACCGCGCTTTCGCCGGTCCTTTTCTGGGATTGGGGCGCAGCGTGCACCAGGTGGCCCTGTTCATGCCCGAAGACGCGTCGGAATCCGCGAGCCGGAAACTGCGCGAACGGCTGGCCGGGGCGGCCGTGGAAGTCCTGCACTGGGAGGAGGCGCTGCCCGTGCTGGCCCAGTTGCTCTGGATCGACAGCCTTTCCATGTACGTGTTCCTGCTGATCATTTTCGGCATCGCTGCCGCGGGGATTCTCAATGCCGTGCTCATGTCGGTGATGGAGCGCACCCGCGAGTTCGGCATCCTGCGCAGCCTGGGCATGCCGCCGCAGATCGTGTTCGCCCTGGTGATGCTGGAGAACCTCCTTCTTGCGCTGCTGTGCGTGGGGGTGGGCTTCGCCGTGGGGCTGCCCCTGGTGGCCTGGCTGGCGCAGAACGGGCTGGATCCGCTGGTTCTTACCGGCGGCGAGGTGATGGAGATGGAAGGCGTGGCTTTCGTGGACCGTATGTACCCGGTCCTTGGCGTATCGGATGCGGCGCTCGCGGCACTGTGGGTGGTGGCGCTTTCGCTGGCGAGCGCTACGTTTCCGGCGCTGCGGGCCGCCGCCATCCGCCCCGTGCGTGCGCTGCGCTCATGATCTGGGTTTCTTGGAGGAATCGATATGGCAGCCATTGTGAAACTGGTGGATGTGCACAAGGAATACGTGCAGGGAAAACTGCGCGTGAAGGCCGTGGATGGTGTGGATCTCACCGTGGAGGCGGGGGAGTTCACCGCCATCTGCGGGCCTTCGGGTTCGGGAAAGACCACGCTGCTCAATCTCATCGGATGCCTGGATGCGCCCACGCGGGGACGCGTCGAACTGGACGGGCGCGATGTGACGCACCTGCCGGACTCGGCGCTGGCCACCCTGCGGCTGCACCGGATCGGCTTCGTGTTCCAGGCCTACAATCTCGTGCCCGTGCTCACGGCGTATGAAAACGTGGAACTGGTGCTGGCGCTGCAGGGCGTGCCCGCGGCCGAACGGCGCCGGCGCGTCATGGACATCCTTGCCGAGGTGGGCATCGCGGAACTGGCCCATCGGCGCCCCATGGACATGAGCGGTGGGCAGCAGCAGCGGGTGGCCGTGGCGCGCGCGGTGGTGGCGCGGCCCAGCCTCGTGCTGGCGGACGAGCCCACAGCCAACCTGGATTCCCACACGGGCGCGGCGCTTCTGGAGATGATGCGCAATCTCAACCGCGAGCATGGCGTGACGTTCCTCTTTTCCACGCACGATGCCATGGTCATGGAATTCTCCCGGCGCATCGTGCGCATCGCGGACGGAAAAATCGTATCCGACGAGACGCGCCCGGATGCCATGGCGCGGGAGGCTGCGACATGAGCCGTTCCTGGCCGCCTGTCCTCGCGGCGGCTCGTGCCGCCGGCACCGTCATGCCTGGGGATTTTCCAGTTGCAGGTTCCAGCGTGGGCGAATCCTTCGCCTTCCGGCTACGGCCGTTCGCCGCCTTCTTCGTGAAGGCGTGCATCCTCTGCTGCCTTCTCTGGCCGTTGGCCGGCCATGCCGCCGAGGTCGTGCGTGACGACGACTGGAAGGTCGACGTGGGCGGCGTGCTGGCGGGCACGGGTGCGGGGCTGCACCTGTTCTGGCCGTGGGCCGTGATCGCGGGGCCGCCGGCGCTCGGCGCGCCGGGCTGGGATTCCCGCGACGCCCTGTATGGCGCCGGCGATGCCCGCCTGCAGTTTTCGGGGCGCTACCGGGAGGACGTGTTCTCCTGGGACGTGCAGGCCCGCGCCGGATTCTGGCTGTTTTCCCAGCCAAACATGGCCTTCGCCCTGGCTGGTTCGGGGACATCGGCCGCGGCGGAACCGCCCCGCAGCCTGCCGCTGCAGTACACGGACGCGCTGGAACAGCGCATCATGTCTGCCTCTGTGGACCGCTTCTGGGTGCGCACCCGCCTGGGGCCCGCGGACATCCTTTTGGGCCGCCAGGCCGTCGGGTTCGGCGCTTCCTACATCTGGCAGCCCATGGACCTTTTGGGGACATTCTCGCCGCTGGCCATCGACCGCGAGTTCAAGCCCGGCGTGGATGCGCTGCGCGTGAACCTCACCTTCGGGGAGGCGACCGAACTGGCGCTGGTGGCCGCCCCTGGCGCCCCCGCCTGCCTGCACGTGCAACGGCCTTCGCCCGCCGATCCGCTGGCGGCTTCGGTCTGGCAGACGGCCTTCGGAAAGCCCTGTTCGCCGGGCGAGGTGCGCTATGAAGCCGAGGCGTCCAGCGCCCTGGCGCGCTTTCGCACCACGCTCGGCGAATTCGACCTGGGCTTTCTGGCCGGGATGGTTCGCGGCGATCTCGTGGGCGGCGCCTTCGCGTCCGGCACGCTGGGCCGCTGGAAACTTACGGGCGAGGCCACCTTCACCCACGACCGGGATGCCGGCGAGTCCGGAAACGACGACGTCTCCTTCAGGCGCAACTTCGCGCGGGCCGTGGCCGGCATCGATTACAATTTCGATTTCAATCGGCCATTGCATGTGTATGGGGCCTTCCATTTCAATGGGTACGGGACCACGAAGCCGGAGGAATACATGGCCGTGGCCGCTTCCGCCCGCGTGGCCACCTATGCCGAAATCGCCAATCTGGGCCGCTACTACCTGGGTGCTGGCGCCCTGTGGGAATTGACCGAGAAGATGAAGCTCTCCGCGCTGGGCATGGCCAATCTCACGGACCCCTCGGCCTTGTTCTCCCTTTCCCTGGAAATCCTGCTCACCAACGAGAGCGTGCTCTACGTCGGCGGGTTCGTGCCAGTGGGGAAACGCCCGGAAATCGTGACCGTCAACGGCATTCCCACGGGATTCGACCCCGGTAGCGAATTCGGTATGATGCCCGCCGCCGTGCACCTGTTGTATAAACGATATTTTTAATTGTTAGTATATTTTTGTATTAATTTTTATTTATATTCGCATATTAAAATTACATTGAAATGTCGGATCCGAATCGAACCGCAAGCGGGCAGGTGGATCATTTTTCAGGCGGCGCGGCATCGGAAATCACAGGAACGGCGGCGGCCTGTCCATTGGGAGGCGTGGCAGAATCGGCCGGCGTGGCGGAATCGAGCACGCGCACGGCCTGTGCCAGGGAAATGGCCATTTCGGGGGAGAAGCGCCGCGCCACGGCCTGCTGCAGGGTGAAGACGTCCAGGCGGCGAAGTAGCGCGAAGCCCAGAAATGCGATGCTCGCTCCGCGCAGCACCAGGAAGACGATTTCATCGGAGCGCAGGCGCGCGAAAAACCAGATGATCAGCACGGAAACCAGGAAGCCGAGGAGGAACGCCGGGCGCAGAACGTCCCGGACGGCTCCGCGCAGGGAGGATCGCCACGTGCGGCGGGCGGGCGGCGCCTGGGATGCGGGGCGCATCCAGGCTCCGGCCTTGCGGCCGATGCGCAACAGGGGACCAGTGAACTCGAAGCGCAGGGCGGCCAGGGCCACGAGGAGCGAAAGCCCCGCCTTGAGGAGGAACAGGAAGGCCAGTCCCGCCTGCCACGAGGAAAAGGAGAGGCCGAACCAGCCGCCCACCGTGTTCACGAGTTTTCCCACCGCCGGCAGAAAGCCCCGCCCGAACAGCAGGGTGTCGATGGCCAGCGAGAACGCCAGGGTCAAGGAGTTGAGCAGCACCGCGCCCAAAAGCGCGGATACGAGGTGCCAGCCCAGAAGCAGCACGGGAAGCGCGAACGCCCAGGCCTGCAGGCCGATGTAGATCATGGGCCGCACCGTGTTCCCCGCCGGCGAGAACGCCTTGAGCATGGCCATGAGCGTGCCGATGCGGAACAGGCCTCGTCCCCGCAGGAGCCGCCCGAAGGAAACCAGCATCACGGTCTGCAGATAGGCCAAAAAATGCCCCTTGAGCGGCACGCGCGCCGTGTGCAGGACGGAGCCGAGCCCGATTTCCATGAGGCCGCCCAGCCCGGCGCAGGTGCCGATGCGGGCGGCCAGGCGCGAGGCCAGTTCCCGTTCGAGGAAGGAGAACACCTCTTCCGGGTCGGGATGCGTGTCCACGTCCAGCACGATGGTGCAGGGGTGGGGAAAGCGCGCCAGCATTTCCGGGAGAGTGGCCTTCTTGGCGGAGGCGACCACCCAGAGGTGCTCCACCTGCATCGCCTCGTCCACCAGTCCGGCGAAGCCGGCGCCCTGCAGTTCCTGCAGTCCCAGGTCCTCGAAGATGCACACATCGGATACCCGCAGCGCCGGGCGCAGCCGGGAGATGACGGCCTGGCGCGTTTCCTCCGGGTAGTCGCGCTCCAGGGTTCCGGGCCGCAGCACGGCCCACGGAAAGACTTTGGATTGCCCGATCACGCGGATGGGGTAGGATTCGGCCACCGTGTTGGACCCCACCCGCCGGACCGCTTCCGGGTGCGACTCGATGCCGCACACCTGCCAGCGCCGGCGCAGGCGGGACGTCCACTGCGCGAGCAGATGGCTCTTCCCGGCGGCCGGCGATCCGGTGATCACGATGAAGCCGGCGCAGCGCGCATCCACGGCCGGCATGCCTACTTGCCCACCGCGGGGTCGATTTCGAACAGGCCGCGCTGCTGCTCGTCCACCTTTTCCACCATCTTGAAGCGGTACTGGTTCATGCCCATCACCGTGCCGCCGAGATTCGCGGGAACGGAGGCGTCCTCGGTCACGTCGTAGTCCACCATGAGCGAACGGCCTTCCATCTGGGGATAGAGCGGATCCTTGTCGCCCGGATTTCCCACGTACACGTAGGCATGGTCCCGCATGAAGGCGAACGTGGGCAGGCGCGTGGTGTCCGATTCCAGCCGGCCGCGCAGCACGTCGTAGCCGTCGCGGGCGATGCAGTTGACGGGAGCGTCGTCATCGGCCTCGATGCCGGCGCGCGCGAAAATCTCCGACATGCGCACGCCGCGGCGCGTCACCACCTCGAAGGTGTCCACCGTCAACTTGTTGATCCCCGGCAACTCCACCACCGGAAGGCCGTTGATGGACACTTCCACCGGCGTGCCGTCGGCCGTGGCGAACGTGAGGATGTCGAATTCGCAGTCGGCCTGGTCGCCGGTCATGAACGTCCACTCTCCCTGCGCATTGTTGCCGGCCTTCTTGCCGTCGTCGCAGGCGGCCAGAAAGAGTACCGAAAGAATTGAAATGGATAAAATAGTGATTGTTTTCATTTTTTTTTCTTCCTTCCTTTCATGTTGCAGTTAGTATTGCAATCCAAACTCCATCCATATTTCCCGCCCGGGGCGAGGCTCGAACGTGCCTTCTTCGGTGGGCGCATCGAGCAGATTGCGTCCGGACAGTTGCACGTATCCGGAGAAATTCCCGGAAAAATCGCGGTCATGGCGCAGCCGGGCGTTGAGCAGGACCCGCGCGCCGGACGTGCCCTCGTGGAACAGTCCGTCCTCGACTCCGTAATACTGCAGGGTCACGGCAGAGCGGGCGTCCGCGTCGATGCCGGCCAGCCAGGCGCGCCGCCACCGGTAGGCGATACCCGCGAACCCGCGGTGGCGGGCCCGGCCCGGAATTTCACGCCCGGATGAAAGAATCCGCGCGCTCTGGCCGCGATACCGGGCGCGCACCTGCAGACCGCGCCATTCCCATTGCCATTCCGCTTCGACGCCGGCAATCAGGGCGTCGTCGAGGTTCTGGTACGTCTCCCCCCAGCGGTCGATGAGCCCATCCACGCGGGCCGCCTGCAGCCGCAGTTCCAGCCGGGCCCGTCCACGGCGCGCCTGCAGGGCCGCTTGCGCCATGAGGGCGCGTTCCGGGTCCAGTTCCGGATTTCCGCCCACGCGGTTGGAAAACAGTTCCTTGAGCGCCGGGTAGCGGATCTTGTAGCCGGTGGCGGCTTCCAGCGAGAGGTTTCGGCCGAAATCACGCCGGGCGCCCGCGCGCCCCTCCACGCCTGGCATGGGAGTCTCGTCCACGGCATAGGCTTCCTCGCGCAGGCGCCGCGCCATCAGTTGGAGCATCCCTCCAGAAAGTCCCTGGAAGAGGGTCCAGGAACCCGCGGGAAACCGGTTTTCCGCGGCCAGCGTCACACGGTGGAGCCACATCTCGTCGTATTTTCCCCAGGCGGCGTCGAACCCATCGGCGCTGACGGGCTTTTCCCGGGAAAAATGCCGGGCCAGGCGCCACAGGGCCGCGATTTCCAGTTCGTCGCCGCCGAGGGAGAACAGCGAGCCCGCCTCGGCGCCCAGCAGCAGGTTCTGGTATTCGGAGGAGACGAAGAACGCGGCTGGATTGGTGGTGGGGTGCGTGTGGGAGAGATCTTCCCAGTCGTCGACCCGGTCGCGGTGCAGGTGCGCGGCGAGCATGCCCCAGACCCGGCGCAGCCGGCCGCCCGGAAAGAACCATGCCGCCCGCGTGCCCAGCAGCAGGGAGTCGTTGTCCGAAAGTGTCCAGTGGCGTTCATAGCCGCTCTGGATGTGAGGCGGAATCTCGCGGGGCGCGCGCAGGAAGATCGCCAATGCCGTCAGGGAGAAGGGTCCCGGCGGACGCCAGGAGAAGCCGGCCGCCGCCGAGAGCAGGCGCCGGGAACTGGCGTCCCGCAGTCCCCCGTCGTCGGGAAATCCCGCGTTTTCGGGCGTGGTGCGAAAGCCGGCTGAAAGCGGATGGCCGTTGGAAACCAGCCCGTCGGCGGCGCCGAAGAACGTCCAGGCTCCGCGCCGCACGCGGCCCGAGACGCCGGCGCGCCATGTGAGCACCCCGTCGTGCCAGTTGCCGGCCTGGACGAACGCGGCCATCCGGGGGGCCGGGCAGCCCAGGATGTCGAGATCCACGCGCCCCCCGATCGTGTCGGGCCCCAGCGTCACCGGCACGATGCCGCGATGCACCGTGAACGCGCAGAAGAGTCCCGCGGGCAGTTGCGAAAGATCGGCCAGGCCGCTGTAGGGCTCCACGAACGGGATTCCTTCCACGAACACGGAAGATGCCTTGACGTCGAAGCCTCCCAGTTGCAGCAGGACGCCCTGCTTGGGGCTCTCCTGCAGTTCCACGCCGGCTTCGCCCTCGAGCGCCTGGCCGACATGGACGGCTCCCTTTTCGCGGATGGTCCGCAAATCGATGCGCTTCACGAACGCCGTGCGCGGCGGTTTTCCCCGCACGACGATTTCTTCCTCTCCAGATGGAGTGAGCGCATCGTCCGCATCTTCGGGCTGCGCGCCTTTCGCATCCATCTCCTCCGGAGTGGCCGGTTGCGTCTGGCCGAAGGCCGCAGGCATCCGGATTCCGGCGAAAATGCCCAGGGCGCACAGGACCCCCGCGAAACGGCGGCCGATTTCCGCCAGTTTTCGGGAAAAGCGATTGACGCGGAGAGGCAAAGGAACGACACTCCCGTCCTGCCCGGACGGGCAGGATGCAGCTGAAACGGCGGCAATCCTACACACAATCATCCCGATTTCAACGGAGTTTCGCCATGAGCCTATTGACCACGATCCGCAGCCGGCTCGAACCGTTCGGCGACGTGCGCGTGCGCACGGCTGCCTGCAACGACCACATCTTCGTCCTGCAACTGGAGGACGGCCGCACCGGCGCCGCGATGCATTTTGCATCCGGTTCCACGAGCGACCCATGGGAACAATGGGAAAAAAGCCTGGAAGGAATGCGCGCGCGCGACCTCCTGGTGCACCTGGGGGGTTCGCATCCCCTGCGCGCGTCGGCGGGCGTGGCCTGCGCCAATGCGCTCGCTGCTGCCTTTCCCGGGCCCCGCGCGGGGCACATGCTCGACGTGATGGAACTGCGGGAAGACGATGTGTTCGGCATGGTGGGCAACTTCATGCCGCTGGTAGACCGCATCCGAAACCGTGTGCGAAAGTTGCTGATTTTCGAAACCATCGAGCAGCCCACGGAAGACGGCCTCCTGCCCGCCCGCGATGAGCCCCGGCTGCTGCCGGAGTGTTCCGTGGTGCTCGTCACGGGCACGACACTCGTCAACGGCACGCTGGAGGAACTCCTTTCCTGGTGCCGCCGGGCCCGCAGCGTGGTGCTGGCGGGGCCTTCCACGATCCTGCTGCCGGAAGCCTATGCGGGCACGCCCATCACCTGGCTGGCCGGTTCCCGCATCGCACAGCCCGAAACTGTGCTCGAGCGGGTCCGCCGCGGCGAAACCTTCCGCGATCTGCGGGCATTCTTCGAGAAGGTGGTGGTTCCCGTGCCCGCCTCGTGAGATGGCCATCGTTCCGGAAGGAATCCTGCCGTCCGTCCGGATGCCGCCGACTTTTGCGGAACGTTTCGCCTGGAATCGCACAACGTGCCGCGGCTTCCTGGAAGTCTTTGCGCATGGAAGCGGGGAATGCCATGACAGGCCCCTTCGTTTTACAGGCGGGGGAAACCCTTGACATGGCGCGCCGGTGTTTTAAGTTTTCGCACGCCAAAAGTGAAGGGATTTCAAGGAGGTGCATCATGCTGAAAAGAAATGAGTGGATTTCGGCAGGCTTGCTCGTGGCCGTTCTCGCAAGTTTTGGCGCCTTTGTGTTCGCTTCGCGCCCGCAGGCGTCCTCTCCCGCGGCATCTTCGGCGGGTCCGGCGAAAATCTGGCAGGAGCGTCCGGCCAGCGCGCCGCTGCTGCCGGCGGGAACCCGGCCACTTTCCTCGCTTTCAGGGCTGGTGAAGGAACTCAAGCCGGCGGTCGTCAACATCTACACCACCCAGGTGATCGCGGCTCCCGGACCCCGTTCGCTGCCGGGCCGGCGAGGCCGCATGTCCGATCCCCTGTGGGATTTCTTCTTCGGCGGAAACGATCCCTTCGGCTTTTTCGGGAGTCCCGGCCGCGAGTGGAAGCGCTCCAGCCTGGGCAGCGGGTTCATCATCAGCCAGGACGGCTATGCGCTCACCAACCACCACGTCGTGGCGCAGGCCACCGAAATCAAGGTCAAGCTCGTGGACGATCGCGAATACAAAGCCAGGGTCGTAGGCAGCGACCCGCGTACGGACGTGGCGCTGATCAAGATGGAGACGAAGCCTGGCGAGAAACTGCCCGTGGCCTACCTGGGCGATTCCGACCGCATTGAGGTGGGCGACTGGGTGGTGGCCATCGGCAACCCCTTCGGGCTGGGGCACACGGTCACGGCCGGCATCATTTCGGCCAAGGATCGCCAGATCGGGCATGGGCCATATGACGACTTCCTGCAGACGGATGCGGCCATCAATCCCGGCAATTCGGGCGGGCCGCTCTTCGATACGGCGGGCAACGTGGTGGGCATCAACACGGCCATCGTGGCCCAGGGCAGCGGCATCGGATTCGCCGTGCCCATCAACCTGGTCAAGAAACTTCTGCCCCAGTTGCGCGAAAAGGGAAAGGTTTCGCGCGGCTGGCTCGGGGTTGGCATCCAGGATCTCACGCCTGAACTGGCGGCCGGATTCGGCGTTTCCCCGCGCTCGGGCGTGCTGGTGGGCCAGGTGTTCGATGGTGGCCCTGCGGCGCGCGCCGGCATCAAGCCCGGCGACATCGTAACGCACGTGGATGGAAAGCCCGTGGCCACATCGCGGCAGTTGACGGCCGCCGTGGCCGCCATCGCGCCCGGCACGAGCGTGGAGGTGAAACTCCTGCGGGACGGAAAACCCCTGAGCCTGCAGGTGAAACTGGCGGATCGCGACGAGGGGGAGCGCCAGGCCCAGGGAGATGACGATGGCGACGCCGATTCGGATGAAGGCGGCAGCGCGCAGTCGGACGATGCCAGGACCCTGGGAATGCGCCTGGAGCCGCTTTCCGAGGCGCAGGCGCGCAAGATGGGGCTTTCTCCTGCCACCCGCGCGCTGGTGGTGAAGTCCGTGTCCGATGAGAGCCCTGCCGCCGGAATGGTTCAGCCCGGCGACGTCATCCTGGAGGTCAACCGCAAGAACGCGGACAGCGTGGAAGCGTTCGCCGCGGCCGTGAAGTCCTCTTCCCGCGTTCTGTTGCGCATCGCCCGCGGCAGTGCGCAGGTCTACGTTTCCTTCGACCGCCGCTGACGCCGTTTTAGAACATTCATGGAATTCTGCCGCGCGCTGTCGCCGGATGCGATTCATCGACTGCTCCTGGTGCTTCACCGATTTCAGGGAATCGGGAGCGGCACCCGGTCGTCTGCAGAAAAGTGAGAGATCCCAAAGAACAGGGTTTCATGAAATGAGCCGAAGGGGCCGTGGAGTGCCATCGACCCAGAATCCCCCGTCGTTGCGGCCGGTCTGCGTCAGTCCGTGCTTCGGTAGAACCGCCGAGCGCAATAATTCGTGAGGACACGCGGGATGGGGTGCCGACAGCAACGTGTCTCCTGTGACCGGTGCGCTGCAGCGCACAAAAATGCTTCAGAATTCGAGGGAATCGTGCAATTTCGCACCGGATGCGCCCGGGCATTCTCATCTTGTCGGAGGAGCGGGCGGCTTGACGGGGCTCGGAATGGGCGGCGGCGGAACCGCCGGCGGTCCCGGGCGCACCTCGATGGGGGCCGGCGGCATGACCGGCTTCGCGTCCTCCTTCATTTCCGGCGGCGGTGGCGAACCGGCCTCCTCCTTCATTTCCGGCGGCATTTCGGCCGGCATGCCGTTCTGGGTGTCGATGGGCTCGAGGGAGGGTGGATCCATGGGGCGGGGCGGCGCGGGCGGTTTGTCCCGGATTTCTACGGGCGGCTTTCCGGAGTCGCAGGAAGATGGCTGGTTGCAGGCCCCCATGGTCGCGCCCAGGACCAGCGCGCCCGTCACGGCGATGCGGGCCCAGGCCGAAGTAGACGCCGGGGCGTCCTCCCCCAGAAAGCGCGGCGCCATCGGCGCCTGCGCATCCCCATGGATGTGCACGCGGTAGCAATGGGAGCCAAACAATAAATAATCCCCGGACAGGAGGACGACGGGCTTGCCTTCCGGCAGTTCCACCTCGCGTCCGGCCCGGTGCACCCGCGTGCCGCCGGGCGCTTTCTCGGGACGGTAGGCGATGAGTTGGTGGTCCATGGACACCCACAACTGGAACAACTCGCCCCGGGAGGCGTCCTGCCAGGTCACCTCGCCATCGGGCGCCACGGCCAGTCCCGGCTTTCGCCCCTGCAGGGCCGTGCATTGCAGGTAGCGCATGCCCTCATGGGGTGGATTACAGTTTTCAATGCAAATTGCAATATATTTTTCATTCATTGCAATCTCCTTTCTGCCATTTCAAACTTCCACGCAGTGCCGGGAAACACCCTGCAGATGGATGTGTTCGGGAGCCTCGATGCCCCGCCTGCGGGCTTCGGCCGCCAGATGGTGGATGGGCCATTCCAGCGCCGGCACCCAGTCCTCGGCCAGAAGTTCGCACAGCACCCGCACCCGCCAGGGGCCGCACGGGGGCACATCGCCGTTCGTCGTGTACAGGAAATTGTCCGAGCGGCAGCCCGCCCCGCACAGCGTGGCCAGCGGGCAATCCCGGCACAGCGGCAGATCCGATGCCGGATGCGGATGGCCACGGACCATCTCCAGCGCGGCATCGAAGCCCTCTTCGCGCAGGTGGCCCACGAATTCCTCCATCTTGAAGCACGGGAAGAGGGCACCGTCGGAACGCACGTGCAGATGGTGGCCCATGGCGCAGCCGCAGCCTTCCCGCCGGTAGGCCAGGGGGGAAGGCCGGGTGGCCGCGATGATTTCACCGGCTTCGAAGGCGATCCGGTCCAGCGCTTTCTCCAGTTCATAGCGCGAGGCGAACAGGTGCTCCCCCGTTTCCCGGCCCGAAAGGTAGGCCAGGCCGAAGGCGATGGGAAAGCCGGCAGGCAGGCGCTTTCGCAATTCGCCCATCCGGGCGGCCACTGTATCCACATCCTGCGGAAACAGCATCAGATCGATGGTGGCCATTCCGCCCGCCGCCGCGAGTTGGGCCAGGGCCGTCAATGCCGTCTCGAAGCGTGTGGCGCCCGAGTGGGCATCGCAGGACGCGGCATCGGGTCCGGCCAGGCTCACGCGCAGGCGCAGTCCACGCCGGTTCAACTGCGCCACGCGGGCGGCGACGGCCGGATCGGCCATGGGCAGCCCGTTGGAAAACAGGGTGGTTTCCAGTTCCAGATCCAGCGCATGCGAAACGGCGTCCAGCGCCCACGGCACCAGAAGCGGTTCCCCGCCCAGGAAGGCCACCCGTCCGCCCGGCCCCAGATGTTGCCGCACCCGATTAAGCACCTGGAACACTTCCTCCTGTGTCAATTCGTTGCGGCGGGCATTTCCCGAGTTGGTGCAGCAGTACGTGCAGGCCAGGTTGCAGGCGTTGGTCAACTGGATCTGCACCACGGACGGGTCCGGCTTCTCGGGGCGCGGGGGGCCGAAGAAGCCATGCCGGTCCAGATTCGCCAGAAGATCCGGGTTCAGCGCATCCACGGTCCGTTTCCCATCGAGGACCGCTTCCACCGCTTCCACATCCTGTTCGGGGATGCGGCAGAATACGGCATGGGAGCGGGACACCAGGAGCCGGCCGGAAAACAGCGGCATCAGGACGCAATCGGAGGGGAGAGAATGCATTTGGTTTGGCACGAAGGCACTTTACACCGTGTCCCTGCATCCGTCCACCGGAAAAATTCTCCTTCACCCGGCCGGGAAGAGGGAAGCGCGGCAAAACTCACGGAAGGACGCGGGTGGGCAGGGCGCGGTTGCTGGTGGTGCCGTCCCCGACCTGGCCGGAAGTGTTGGCGCCCCAGCACCAGAGGGCGTCGCCCGCCGTGCGGGCGCATGTCGTCCGGTAACTGGCCTTGATTTCCAGGATGCCGGAAAGTCCCTGGACGAGGGTCGGCGTAGTCACGACAGATGGGTAGTTTCCCACGCCCAGTTGGCCGGAATTGCCGGCTCCCCAGCATTGGGCCGTGCCGTCGGAAAGCCGGACGCAGGTGTGCTCGTTGCCGGCCGACGCTTCCACACCCGTGGAAATGCCGATCACCGCCACCGGCACATTGGAATTCGTGGTATTGCCGTCTCCCAACTGGCTCTTGCCGTTGCTTCCCCAGCAGACCATCTGGCCGCACGCACGCACCGCGCAGGCATGGCTATTGCCGGCGGCGATGTGGACGGCGTCGGAAAGACCCGACACCTGAACGGGAACGGAGGAATCGGTCCACGTACCGTTTCCCAACTGGCCGGAAGTGTTGGCGCCCCAGCACCAGACCGTGCCGCCCGATGCGCGGGCGCAACTGAATGCCCAGCCGGACACCACCTGTACGACCGATGTTAGCCCAACCACTGTGGTGGACGGATACTGGCGGTTCGTGGTGGAGCCGTCACCCAGTTGTCCATTGGAATTTCCGCCCCAGCAGGTCACCGTGGCATCGGATCGCAGGACGCAGGTGTGATAAGCGCCCATGGCGGCATCCACGGCATTGGCGAGGTTCATCACCTCTACGGGTGCATGGGCTTCCGGGTCCGTGAACGAGGGATTGCCCAGGGTGTAGTTGGCATAGTTTTCTCCCCAGCAATACATGCGTCCGTCCGAGACGCGAACGCATGTGCGGGGCGCCAGGGAGTGGATGATGCGCACGGCGCTGTCCATCGACACCACCGGCTGCGGTGTCAGGCGTGGATCATCGTCGTTCGGGAGAGTTCCAATTCCCAACTGGCCCTTGTCGTTGGCGCCCCAGCAGCGGGCCGTCCCATCGTCGAGCACGGCGCACGTGAACTGGTTTCCCATGTTCCAGTCCGTGATCTGATGGCAGTTTTCCATTTGGCAGGTGGCGCTGCAGGTCAGGTCTCCGGTGAAATATCCCAGGCTCCGGCAGGTTTCCCCATCGAGGTTGGTGCCGTCGCATTCCTCGCCGAAGAGGGTCTGGATGATGCCGTCGCCGCAGGCGCCGTTGGCCTGGCAGGTGGACAGGTCGAAATGGCAGTTCGAGCAGGAAAGGCCGGAGCCGTGGAAGCCGAAGGAGGCGCAGGTGGCGCCGTCGAGGTTGGTGCCGTCGCATTCCTCGCCGAAGAGGGTCTGGATGGTGCCGTCGCCGCATCTGCCTACCGCCTGGCAATCGGAGAAATCCAGGGAGCGGCAGTTGGAGGCGCATGCCATTTGCCCTCCGTAATACCCATGCTGCAAGCAGGTGGCGCCATTGAGCGCCAGCCCATCGCAGATTTCCAGATAGGCCGCATCGATGATGCCGTCCCCGCAGAAGGATGCGCACCCGGAGACATCGAACCGGCAGTCGGCACCGCAGCGCAACTGTCCCGTGTAAAAACCCCGGCTGGTGCAGGTGGCGCCTCCGAGTTGGCTGCCGTCGCATTCCTCGAAGCCGGCCTGCAGGATGCCGTCTCCGCAGCGTCCCAGACAGCCGGAGACATCCAGTTGGCAGTTTTGCGTGCACGACAATGTCCCCTCATAGTAGCCCAGGTTCGCGCAGGAGGCATTTCCGAAATCGCTGCCATCGCAGGGTTCGTCTCCCACGACGCGCCCGTCGCCGCAGATGGGCGTGCAGACCGTGGGACTCGTGGATGTGCAGGTGAAGCCTTCCTCGGTCTGGCAGTCGGGTGCACAGCCGTCGTTCGGGCGGATGTTGCCGTCATCGCATTCTTCGCCTTCCTCCCGCAGGGCATTGCCGCAAACGTTCAGACATCCGGAGAAGTCGAACCGACAATCGGCAGAGCAGGCCAGCGTGCCCGCAGCCGCCCCGAAATCCATGCACGTGCGGTTGTCCAGGTTGGTGCCGTCGCATTCTTCCCCGTGGCTGGCGTCGATGGCGCCATCGCCGCAGCGGGCGCCGCATGCGGACGTATCGAAGGTGCAGTCGGGCCGGCATCCGACCTCTCCCGCGTTTTCATAGAAATCGAGTTCCCGGCAGGTCACAGCCGCCGGAATTCCGTCGCACTGCTCGCCCGGGTCCACGATGCCGTCGCCGCAGGTCGTCGCGGGGGGCTTGTCCTTGCATGCCATCACCGAAATCAGAAACGGAAGGATAACCCACATCCAGCATGGCGGTTTCGTCATGACACGACTCCTATTTTCGCTGGGTGAATATATCATGAAAAACAATTTGGAAAATTGAAAAAAATGCGAAAAAACGGGGATGCGTTCAGCCGGCGTGCTTGCGGGGAGGCAGGAAATCCAGTGCTGTGCGGCGGGGACGTTCCAGGGACTGGCGGTACCAGTAGTACAGTGTGTTGACCGGCACTTCCTGGTCGTCCAGGAGAAACCGCAGGGTCCCCTTTTCCTCCCGCATGCGAAGGCGCGGATTGGTGGCCAGCGCACGGTCGAGCAGGTCAAGGAACTGAATGGGCAGAAAATCCAGTCTTCCGGTGATCATGAGAGCACCATCCCGAAGCTTGAGCCATGAGAGTGACGAACGTTTTTGTAGTAGCCGGGCTCATGCTTTCAACGGGAAAAATGTCCGCCGGTGCATTTTTATTCCAATCGATTTGAAAGTTTTCAACTGGGTTGGAAATCGAAGCGATCCGGCCAGAATCCGGAAATCACAGGGCGGGGACACAGATGCCCAGGGAGGAGGGAGAAGTCTCGGTTTCGAGTTCGCCAGTATAGGGATTGCTACGCTGCGGCAGTTCATGATTGGGCGTGCGGTAGCGCGACATGCTCAGGCAGATCGTGGGGTTGCCGCTGCCATCGAGCACGCCGGTGCAGCCGGGATTGTCCGTTTCGCCCAGGCGGGCGTCGCAGGGCTTCACACAACGGGTTTCGGCTGTGCTCATATCGGCGGCGTGCAGCGGATCCGCCACCAGGCACAGCGTGCCTTCCGAGCATTGGGACGCCGGCACGGGCAGGACGAAGAACAGCGTGCGTTCATGCGCCGGGTCGCACACCTCTCCGAGCGCCACCCGGTTCTGCGGGGTCTCGGCGGGCTGGCATGCGCCAATCAGGCTGCCATCGGTGAGCACCTGGCACGTGGTCTCGAGGTTGGTCACCGGAAATCCCATCATCTCGATGGGCATGGGCGGGCAGGCTTCTCCCGTGCGGATAGTGCGGCCCGAGAGCAGATCGCACGAGGTGACGCCGGCCCCCGGCACCACGCCGGCTACTGTGGGATAACAGATGCCCATGTCGGCAGAACGGAAGAGGTAATTGGGGTTGGGATTGCCATCGGAATCCGTCTCGTCCGTGTCGATGCGGGAGAAATTCACGCAGTTGCTGTTCTCCGGGCAGGTGTCGGTGCTCGTCCAGGGGGCATTCGGGTCGGTGTTGGCGGCCACCCCTTCATAGGTGGCCACGGGGTCGCACATCTGCAGGCAGGTGCCGTCGTTGGTCGGATTTCCCTCGGCATCCATGGCCACGCAGACGCCGCCATCGCAGATGTCGCGGCGCTGCTCCTCGGTCAGGATCTTGCCCATGGGGCTGTCGTTTTGGTCCTGGTAGCAGTGCTCGCCATGCTGGGCCAGCCCGTCTTCCAGGCAGATGCCGGTGTCGTCCATGGCCGCGCCGTTGCCCACGCAGTAGCCTTCACGCCCGGCGTCGAGTTGGCACGGCTGCGAGATCGGGGAGCCGCCCACGGCGCCGCCGCAGTACTGCGGGAAGCAGAGGTTGCCGATGCGCGCATAGCAGACCAGCGTGTAGCCGCACTGATCGCCGGAAGTGCAGGTCTGCATGCAGATGGCGCCCGCATCCGCGCTGATGAAGAAGCATTCCGACGGCATGCCGTTGTTGGGGCAGCACTGGTTGGCGCCCAGGGGTTCGCAGTTTTCCCAGTTGGCGTGCTCGCACAGCGGCTCGCAGGCGGAGGTGTCGAACCGGCAGGCGGCATTGCACGTCAGGGTGCCGCCGGAGAACTGGCCCACGGTTTCGCACGTCTTTCCGCCCAGATTGGCGCCATCGCACTCCTCGCCCGTTTCGATCACGCCGTTTCCGCAGCGGGGCGTCGTGTTGTTGGTATTATTCGTATTGTTTGTATTATTCGTGTTGTTGTTTATATTATTCGTGTTGTTTGTATTATTCGTGTTGTTGCCATTGTTCTTTGATATGTCGTCATCGCAGGCGAAGAGCATCAACAGACCCAGTGTCACAGTCAGAATCCTCAGGGAGCGCATGCGGGTTCCTTTCTGGGAAGCATCTTCCCGGGTAGTGTCGGGCGTACCATAGCAAAGTGTTTTTCCCGGTCAAGCAGGAAGGAAAAGAAAAATTACAAATGTTATTTTCTTGGGGATCCTGCGGGTTTCCGGTGTCGGCGCCGGGCCAGGACATAGAGCAGCACGGCCAGCGGCACGAGCCCGATCAGCCCCAGCAGGAAAAAGCGCACGACCTGGTCGGCCAGGCTCTCTTTCGGGCTTTGGGGGGCCGGATCTTTTTCCTCGGGAGGCGTATCGGAGAACAGGATTTTCAGGTCCTCGGCGGGAAGCCCGGGAAATTTCCATGCGACGCGGTTTTCCAGCACGCCGGACTCGGGCTGGGTGGCGCCGAGGAAATGCCAGGGTTCGGAAAATTCCACCGTCACTTCCACGGCTGTGTCCGTGCCGGGGGTGTAGGTGCCCAAATGCGCCAGCGGCAGGTTCAGCGAAACCGTGCCGTCTTCTCCGGCTTCCGGAAATACCGTGCACTCCTGCTCGATTTCCAGCACCAGCCGGTGATCGGATGGATTGCCCGGCAATGGCGCGAGCGTGAGGCGGGCGCCCATCCATTTCCACTTTTCTGTGGTTTTTGGGATTTTCGGCGTAAATTCACGGGTTTCGGCATCGACATCCTGGCGCGGCCGCGGTGGCTGCGTGAACCACACCCGGGCCGCGGCGTTCGCCGTCCAGGCCGTTTCCGGTTCCCCGACGAAAAACTCGTGGTCGCAGAAGGGTTTCCAGGCGCTGGTGGGTGAAAACGTCAACTTGCGGCGCAAACGCAGGTTTTTCCCTACGGTCAGTTCATACACGGCCGTTTCCAGCCGCAGCACGTCGCCTGGATTGGGGCCGTGCTCGCAGCGGGGCACGATGCGCTCGCCCGCCGGTGGATTCGTCAGCAGCGCCGAACCGCCGGGCTCCGGGGAAACGACCCCCGCCGGCGGCTTCACGTGCACGGGAATGCCCATGTCGGCGGAACTGGACGGCGTCCGGTTCGCCGGTGGCGCGGGCTGCAGGAGGAGCCAGGGGAAAAGCCAGGAAAAAATCAGATGCATTATTTTTCCCTACCCATTGCAATGAATTTTAATAGGGTTTCAATCAATATGCCTTGTTGTTGAACAGCAGATTGGCGGAACCATCCGGATTGGCCAGCGATGTGACGTTGCAGGTGAAACCGCCGCCGGACTGTTGCATGAGCACGTCGGCCACGCGCCAGGACCAGGCCGTGCCGCAGCCGGAAGGCGAGCCGGTGGTCATGGTGACCTGGTTGGCCTGTGGATAGCCGAAGGTGGCCATGCGGGCACCGTCGCAGTAGATGTTCACGACCGGGTGCGTGACGACCGTGCCGCTGTAGAAGTCCACCATCACCCGGTAGGTCTGGTTGTTGGACGGGGTGTCCACGTTGATGTTTTCTGGGATCGGGCCGTCGGCGATGTTGTCGATGTCCAGGCGCGGATTCTTGCAGGCGCCGTAGGTGGACTGCCACGTGGAGCCGGCGTCCGTTCCGATGCAGGCGGCGATCGGCGAGTCGGCGCTGCCCCAGTCGGCATGGTTCCAGTTGTAGGCCTTGCAGTTGCCGTAGTAGCAGTCCTGGGACGAACAGTACTGCGTTCCCAGTCCCTGCTTCATCAGATGCAGGTCGATGTCGGTCTCGGTGTTGGTGTCCCAGCACAGTTCCACACGCAGGCCGGGCCCGGCCACCCGCAGGATGAAGATGCACTCGTAGTAGTCGGTCTGCGTGTAGTACACGCGCATGGTGATGGTGTATTCGCCGCTGAGGTTGAAGCGCAGGGTGATCTGCTGCGTGTTGGCCACGTAGCCGATGGCGTCGTTGCCGTTGACGGTGTAGGAGTTGCGCCCGAGCACGTAGTCGCAGGGCCCCGAAGAGACGGTCCATTCCCAGCGCACGGCCGTGCCGTGGTAGTAGTTGGCGCCGTCGATGACGAAATCCGTGAAGGGCTGCGCACCCTGCAGCGTGGGATGGTTGCTGTCGGGGCACTCGATGGGCGGCGAGCAGCACAGTTCATCGTCGATGCAGCCGTTGCAGTCGTTGTCCAGACTGTCGCAGCGCTCGGGGGAGGGGGAGATGCCCCCTTCGCAGGGGCCCCAGGAGCCGAATTCGCCGGATGTGCGCAGGCACACCTGCTGGCCGTCCGCGCAGGCGCCGATGTTGCGCCGACCCGGAGGTCCCAGGAAGCACGGGCGCACGGCGCCGGGCGAGCAGGTGCCGCCGTTTTCATCGATGACGCCGTTGCAGTTGTCGTCGAGCCCGTTGTTGGCCACTTCCTGGGACAGGCAGCCCGTCGGGACGGGAGATGGGCAGGGGCTTTGCATCTCGGGCGGGCAGTTGCCGGAATCCGCATCGAATTCCCACACGTTGCCGTCGGCGTCTTCGCCCGCGTCGGTGTTGGTGTTGTTGCTGTTGTTTCCGCCGCAGTTGGGATGGCCCATGCAGTCGAGATCGGCGCAGTCGATGTTGCCGTCGCCGTCGTCGTCCACCCCGTTGGTGCAGATTTCTGCCATTACATTATTTGTGTTGTTTGTGTTATTTGTATTGTTTGTATTATTCGTATTATTGGTTATGTTATTATTATTTCCTTCGTTTTTATTGCTTTTTTTCGGAGTGCAGGATGCGGCGGCCAGGAGGAGGACGAGGAAGAAACCAATCTGGAATTTCATGGTGCGGCTCCTTGCCGGCGAAACGCGCCTTCACGCGCGTGGGCGGCAAATCTTTATAGCACGTTTTGGTTTTGTCCGCGTGTTTTTTTTCGGGGGCGATCAACCACCGCATCGCGGGGCCAGCGGGGAATTCAGGCAGGCAGCAGACGCTCGCAGAGGGACACGACGGTGGAAGCGTCGGATGCGTAGCCGTCGCAGCCGAAGCGGGCGGCCAGTTCCGCGCTCATGGAGGCGCCACCGGCGATGAGTCGCACGCCGATGCCGGCTTCCTTCAGTGCCCGGTGCACTTCCTCCACGCGTCCTACGGTGGTGGTCATCATGGCGCTCAGACCGACGATGTGCGGGGCGTGCATGCGCACGGATTCCACGATCACGGAAGCCGGCACATCCTTGCCGATGTCGATGACGGCGAAGCCGGCGCTCTCGAGCACGGTGCCTACGATGCGTTTTCCGATGTCGTGCACGTCGCCTTCCACCGTGGCCAGCAGCACGCGTCCCCGGTATTCCCGCACGCCGTCCACGCGCGCATGCAGGCTTTCGAAAATCGGGCGGGCCGTGTCGGCCGCCGTGAGCAACTGCGGCAGGAAGATCTTGCGGCGTCCGTAGAGATCGCCCACCTCGCGCATGGCCTGCGCCAGTTCGCCAGTGGCCAGGGCGAGCGGCGAAACGCCGTCGGTCAGATGCCGCTCCACCCGGCGCCGCAGCCCGTCGGCATCCCCGGCGAGCAGTTCCTTCACCCACGGGTTTTCCGTCGGCGGCTCCGCAGCCGTTTCCAGCGCGTCGTGCCGAAGCGCCAGGGCGCCGCGCAGTGCGGCCATGACCACGGCATCGCCCGGATTGCAGATGGCCGATGTGAGGCCGACTCCCACGGCCTGGGCCAGGAAGGCGGCGTTGAGCGCGGACCGGTCCGGCAGGCCGAAGCTCAGGTTCGACAGCCCGCAGGTGGTGGCGATTCCCATTCGCGACAGTTGAGCGATGGTTTCGAGCGTGACCTTCGGATCCTTGCCTGCGCCGAACGAGAGCACGAGCGCATCCGCCACCACGCGGTGGGCCGGGATGCCCAGGTCCGCCAGGCGGCGCAGACCTTCCTCGATGACGGCGACACGCCCGGCGGCCGTCTCCGGGATGTCCTTGCCCATGGCCAGCAGCAGCAGCATGCCGCCGTATCTTTTGAGCAGTTGCGCCCGCGCCGGAAGGCTCTTGTCCGTGACGCGAGCCGAATTGACGAGTGGCCGCCCGGCCGTCTCCCGCATGGCCCGCTCCAGCAGGGCCGCCGTCTGGATGTCCAGCGACAGCGGCGGAGCGTCGTGGGCATCGAGCGCGCGAACGGCAGACTCGACGATCCCCTCCGGCAGCGTCTTTTCCACGCCGAAGTTCACGTCCAGGAGATGGGCGCCTTCGGCGGCCTGCGCCACGGCCTCGGAGAGCAGTGTGGTCAGGTCGCCGGCGGCCAGTTGCTCCGCGAACGATTTGCGGTTGGCCGGGTTGATGCGTTCTCCGATGATCGTGAACGGGTGCAGGGGCACCACGCGGGTGCGGCTGCAGAAGACCGCGGCCGGCTTCACCTCGCGCACGGCCGGTTTTTTCCCCTTGAGCAGCCGGGCCAGGATGCGCACGTGCTCCGGTCCGGTTCCGCAGCATCCGCCCACGATGACCGCGCCCGCGGCCACGAAATCCTCGGCCACGGCGGCGAAATCCGCCGGGGTGGAATCGTAGTGGACGTGGCAGCCGTCATACACGGGGCGCCCGGCGTTGGGCTCCACGGACAGCAGATGCGGCGTGGCGCGGGCCAGCCGGGCGAACACCGGCACCAGGCGCGCCGGTTCCAGGCTGCAGTTGATGCCCAGCACGTCCACGTCCAGATCGCCGATGACGTGGGCGAACACCTCCACCGGCGTGCCGGTGACGGAGCGGGCGTCGTCCTCGAAGGTCATGTGGGCGATGAGCGGGATGGTTTCGGACACCGCGCGGATGCCTACCACGGCGGCCTTCAGCTCCTTGAGGTCCGTCATGGTTTCCACGATGATGCCGTCCACGCCTGCCTCCACGAGCACGCGCGCCTGGCGTTCGAATGCCGCCGCCGCCTCGTCGAAGGAATGTTCTCCGAGCGGGGCGAGCATCCAGCCCGTGGAGGACATGTCGCCCAGCACCCGGCACCGTCCGCTGGCCGCCCTGCGCGCCAGGGCCACGGCCGCTGCGTTGATGCGCTCGAAGTCGCCGGCACACCCCAGTGCCGCCAGTTTGGGCTCGTTGGCGGAAAAGGTGTTTGTCAGCAGGAAATCGGCGCCGGCTTCCGCGTATTCGCGGTGCACGGTCTCCACGATGTCGGGCCGTTCGATGTTGAGCAACTCCCCGGGACGGCCATCGGAACCCAGTTGCAGAAAGCGGGTTCCGTATGCGCCGTCCAGGATGTGGACGCGCTCCCTCAGATTCTTGCGGAATTCACTGCGGTCCATGTCAGGAAAGCACTTCCAGAACGCGCTCGAGCCCGGTGAGGAGTTCCTCGCGGGTGATCACCAGGGGCGGAGCCAGGCGGATGGTGTGGTGGTGCGTATCCTTGGCCAGCACGCCCTTCTCCATGAGCTTCATGCAGTACTTGCGGGCACCGCCGGCTTCCGGCTTCAGTTCGATGCCGATCCACAGGCCGCGGCCGCGCACTTCCTTCACCAGCGGGTTGGAGGAAAGCGGGGCGAGTTTGTCCATCGCGACTTTGCCCAGTTCCGCCGCACGTTCCACGAGTTTCTCCTCCACCAGCACGTCCAGCGCCGCGATGGCCACGGCCGCCGCCAGCGGGTTACCGCCGAAGGTGGATCCATGCTCTCCGGGGTTGAATACGGTCATGACCTCGCGCGAACCCACCACGGCCGATACCGGATAGAAGCCGCCCGAGAGCGCCTTGCCCAGGCAGACCATGTCGGGCTTCACGCCTTCCCAGTCGCAGGCGAGCATCTTGCCGGTGCGGCCCAGGCCGGACTGGATTTCGTCGGCGACCATCAGGAGATGGTTCCTGTCGCAGATTTCCCGCACGCGGCGCAGGGTTCCATCGGGTGGGATGATGATGCCGGCCTCGCCCTGGATGGGTTCCAGCAGCACGGCCACCGTGTGCGGCGTGATGGCTTTCTCGAGCGCCTGGAGGTCGCCATAGGGCACGACGGTGAAGCCTTCGGTGAAGGGGCCGAAGCCGTTGCGGTAGTCGTCTTCGGTGGAGAAGGACACGATGGTGATGGTGCGGCCATGGAAGTTGTTGGCCATGGCCACGATGTGCGCGCGGCCCTCGGGCACCTTGCGGTGGATGTAGCCCCACTTGCGGGCGGCCTTGAGCGCGGTCTCCACGGCCTCAGCGCCGGAGTTCATGGGAAGCATCATCTCATAGCCCAGCAGGGTGCACAGTTTCTCGGCCAGGAGCGGAAGTTTGTCGTTGCGGAATGCCCGGGAGGTCAGGGTCACCTTTTCCAGTTGTTCCTGCATGGCTTTCTTGATCCGGGGATGGCAGTAGCCCTGGTTGAGTGCAGAATAGGCCGCCAGGAAATCCATGTATTTCTTGCCTTCCACATCCCACACCCACACGCCTTCGCCGCGAGTGATGACGACATCGAGCGGATTGTAGTTGGGGGCGAGATACTGTTTTTCCTTGGCGATGAAATCCTGGGTGTTCATGAAAAACCTCCTTGGGTTCGACCCGCCGGGCATCATATGAGATGAATCCGGGGAGTCAACACCCAAGTTGGAAAGGGAAACAGGCATTCCCGTGCGGATTACGGAGACCCAGCCGGATTCAGCGGGCCGCATCCCGCCGGAACTGCTCCTCCCGGGCGCGGGCCAGGAACGCCTGCGCATGCCGGGATGGAATGCCCATCAGTTTCTGCATGAACGCGAAATCGGGCTCGATGTCCCATGTGCGCCGCAGATCCTCCAGCATGAACATCCACAGGCGCCCGGTCATGAGGGCATCGGACAGCGCCCGATGGTGGAACTCCTCGTCGGGAATCCTGCGCCAGGACACCAGGGTGCCCAGTTTGTGGTTCGGGGCGTCGGGGTAGATGCGCCGCGCGCACAGCATGCTGCAGGCGTATGGCGGAATGCGGCATTTCTGGAGCCGGGACCACTCGCTTTCGAGGAAGCGCATGTCGAAGGAGGCATTGTGGGCTACGACGGGACCATCTCTCAGAAAATCGGCGAAATCGGCCATGACACGGGAACAGGGGCGGGCCACCGAAAGCATGTCGTTGGTGATACCGGTGAACTGCATGATGAATGCGGAGACCGGGAAACCGGGATTCATGAGTTCGTGGAAGGTTTCCGCTGGCACGCCGGCCACGTAGCGCACCGCGCCCACCTCGATGGGGCGGTCTCCTGCGGCCGGCGAGAGGCCCGATGTTTCGAAATCGAGGACGACGAAGGAAGAAGCGGGACCCGGGATTTCCATGCGCTATCCATTCACCCGCCGCAGGCGGGGCGGCGTCCCGAGTGGACGGAGAAGACGGGGTTCCTGACAGCCGTGCATGCGCATCCCATTCATGGTGGCGGCGGCGCGAGCCCTGCGGTCTCAGGTTCCAGTTCGGAAACGAGGCGGGCCATTTCGGGGTCGCGCGGCGCCAGGATCCGGGCCCGCCGGGCCATCTGCAAGGCTTCCTGGAGCAACTGGTGGCGCAGGGACTGCGGCGTGCGCTCCAGCCGGGCCAGTTCCCGGTCGGTTTCGGCCAGTTCCCTGTGAAAAGCCGGTTCGGAACCGGATGTGGCCAGCGCGCGGCGCAGCAGGAGCCGGGCGTTCTCAGGGCGCCCCCAGAAACGCTCGATGCGGGCCTGCAGCAGGTGGTTCCATTCGAGTTCCGGCAGCACCAGCCTCGCGAAACGCGCCATGCGGGATGCCGCCATCGGCTGGCCGCCGTGGAGGAGTACCAGCCCCCATGCCGCCAGTTGCTTCGCCGTGAGGCGGCGGGCGAAGGAAGGCTGATCGCGGGCCGCGGCGAGCAGTCCGCGCGCCAGGTGGTCGGCCGTCTCCGGCGCCGGGACGGGCCGCGTACCGCATTCCACCAGATGCCCGGCCAGGGGCGCCACCGGAACGAGGCAGCGTCCGGGTTCAATGTGCATTTGGGGACATGGAGCGACAAAGGCGTCGGCAGGAATGTTTCCAGCATCGATGCGGGCTTTCAACTCCAGCGCCCGTGACCGCGGCAGACTGGCGGTTCTTCCCTGTACGCGGGCCCAGGATTCGGGCTCCAGGACCCAGATTCCCCCCGTTTCGGGCAGGGCGGCCAGGGTTTCCCATTCGGCCACGGCGGGCGCGGGCTGCAGGTGGAAGCGCTCTCCGCCGTCAGAGAACCAGGCCGCCAGCGGGCCCAGGACGAGGAAGAACAGGGTAAAGGCCGTGCCCGCCGGCGGAACGAAGCGGCCGGCCGTCCACTGTACGCCGCGTGCGAAGGCCACCCACAGGGCCGCCGAGAGCAGCCAGCCCGAGGGCAGATCCTGGCCGGGCGCCATCCATACGGCCCAGACCCATTCGGCCAGGCCCAGCCCCAGCAGCACCAGGAAGGGAGTGTGATTTTTCTGCGGCCAGAGCCCCACGGCCACCAGGGGCAGCAGTTCCACCGGAAAGGATTCGCCCAGGCGTTCCAGTTGCGCGAGCGCCTCGGGCCACCAGACGAAAGCGTGCACCGAGCCGGCCCGGGGACCGGCCGCCGCCAGTTCGGGCCGTGTGAAGAGGGTATCCAGGAAACCGCTCCACGTGGACGGATCGGCCAGCGCCGGGTGGAAACGGTGGGCCGCCAGCGGCAGGAGCACGGCCACGGCGGCGCCGGCGATGCCGAAGACCGGGGCCGCCAGCACGGCGCGCCGCTGGGAGGGAAACATCCACAGGACGTACAAGGAAAAGGGCGCCAGCAGCAGGCGGAACACCGGGTGGACGCCCACGAAGCCCAATCCCATGACGAAGGCGGCGGCCCAGAGGCGGCGCGGATCGGCCAGCGGCCACTGCAGCAGGCGCAGCATCAGGGTGACGCACAGGAAGGTCAGGGGGATGGGGGAAAAGAGGAACGTGCCGCGAAAGAACAGGAGTCCGGCCATGAGTCCGGCCGGCGGGATCAGGGCCGAGAGGGGATCCTCGAGGAGGAATGCGCAGAGTCGGGCGAACTGGTGGATGGCGATGCCCATGAAGATTCCATTGAGCAGGACGAGCCCGATGCCGGGAGGTCCGAACGGCGCAAGGAGAGACAGCGGGGCGAGCGCATGCAGGAGGGCGTAGCCCGGCGCAGGGGCCGTCCCGAAAGCCATTGCCGCCGCCGCCAGATCACCGCTGTCCTGGGCCATGTCCTGAAAGAACAGGAGGAAAAGGAGGGCATACGCCGCCGTCACCAGGGCGGCGCCCCGGCGCTGCAGGAAGGGCCGTATGGAAATCGCCGGCGCGATCATGGCCAGCCGGTGTAACACGAGAGTCCGCCGCGGGCAAGCATTCCCGAAGGCGTGCACGGCCGGGTCGAGATGTCGGATTCGCATGCGCCGTCTTCGGCCGCCCGGCTCCCCTGTAGCCTGGAAACCGTTTTTTTAATGTACCGCGCCCATGTCTGGCCGGCTCCGAACCCCCATATGAGAAATCTGCAAGCAAACTGTTGCAAAAATGTTGAAGGAGAATAGACTTCCTCTTCCCCCGGCACCGGGGAAAGGGGGCCGGGAGGCTTGCGCAAGCCATGGAATATCAGTGTCGAATCCGCAGTCACGGCCGTCAGCAACTGGAGATGGAACTGGATTATCCCCTGGTGCCCGGGCAACCGCGCACGTCGTATCAACTGGAGGCTTTCCTGTTCACGCCGGCCACGATGGGCGTGAACAGGACCCGCTATGGGGTGGAAAGCTTCTTCAACGACCTGACTACGTACACCCGGTACACGGTGGCTCCCATGCCGCTGGTGCATCTTCTGGACCCGGAAAACGAGAAGAGTCCGCTGACCCGCATCGCGCGCAAACTGGACAGCACGCCCATCCTCACTACGGCGGACCAGAAGGCGCTGCTGTATGAAATCAAGACGCTCTCGAACATCTACGCCTTCCAGTTGCGCCGGCGCTGCCAGTTGGTGTTCGAAAGCATGAAGCGCCAGGACCCGGCCGGCATCATCAATGACACGGTCAACCAGTTCATCACCAATATCGGCCTGGTGCTGGATCGCTTCCGGGGCATGCACACGCGCTTCCTGGAGCCGGGCATCGACGAATTCCTGCGGGAAGCCTACCGCTGGACCGATGAATGGATGAGCCTGGTCACCGAGCGGGAGCAGTTCTCCCTGTACCGGGATCTCGTCGCCTTCGGCTACACGGAAGCGGCGGAAGCGCTCAAGAAACACCTGCACAAGCAGGAAAAGTACCGGCTTTCCATGCATTATCCGTCCGTGGTGGACGTGGATACCCCCATCCAGAACGAGGTGGCCCTGTACCGGGCGCACATGCTCAAGAAGTGGAGCGAAAGCGCCATGTACATGGGGCGCGCCCCCAACCGGCTGGCGTCCCACGTGGGGCAGGTGCTCATGGGGATCGCCGCGGGGGCGGCCATGGCATTCGCCGTCACGGCCGCGTTCATCACGGACCGGTTCTTCGCGACCTACTCGCTGCCGTGGGCCATGATGATCGTGCTGGCCTACATCTTCAAGGATCGCATCAAGGAATTGCTGCGCGCCTTTTTCATCCGCTACATGCCCACGCTGGTATCGGATCGCATGGAGGACCTCATCGACCCGGCCATCGGCAGCAAGGTCGGGGTTTCCCGGGCGCGGGTGCGTTTCTGCGATGCCATGGCCGTGGAGGCCGACATCCTGCGCATCCGCAACCAGACCACCAACCCCTTTCGCCATGTGCTCAAGCCCGAGAACGTCATCCAGTTCCAGAAGGAGATCCACCTGAACTCCTCCCTGCTGGCCGATTCCCATGCCCGGCTGGAATCCATCACGGAGATCATCCGTCTGCGCATGTCGTTCTGGTTCACCATGCTCGACGATCCGGTGGAAATGCGCGACAAGGTCGCCAACGACGAGGTCGTCTCGGTGGCCTGCCGTCGCGTGTACCACGTGCACCTGGTGCTTCGCCTCTCCGAGCGTGGAAAAAAGGACAGGGCCTCCATCTATCACTACGTCATCATCGTGACCCGGGACGGCATCGAGCGCATCGAGCCGGTGGGCGAAGCCTGATGCCCATGCACCGCGCCGCAGGCTTTCGGGTGGAGGCGACTTCACCCGCAGAGTGGACTTGGATGCGTTTCCGGTGGTAGATTGGGGCGTTTTCCGGCGGTCCGGCGTTTTTTCGCCATGTACGGTTCGGGGCGCGCCTGGCCGCAGGGGATGGAAATGACCGACGAACGGGACGATTCTCATGGTTCCGGCACCGGCCGGCAGATGTCGGGCGATTTCGTCATCGGATTCGACGATGCCGGGATTCCCGTGGAGAAGCGCATTTCCCGCGAACTGGCGCCCGTGGACGTATACAGGAAAAAAGAGGAAGCGGATTTGCAGGGGACCGTGGTGGCCGGCAAGTACCGCATCCTGAAGCGGCTGGGTGGTGGCGGCATGGGATGTGTCTATCTGGCCGAGCATGTGATGCTGCGCCGCCGGGTCGCGGTGAAGGTGCTCCTGCCGGAATGGTCGCAGAAGCCGGCCATCGTGGAGCGTTTCCTGCGCGAAGCCCGCGCCTGCGCGCGCGTGACGCACGAGAACGTGATTTCCGTGCTGGATCACGGCATCACGCCGGAAGGTCTGGCCTACATGGCCATGGAATATCTCCAGGGCGAGGAATTGCGCCACATCCTGCGCCGCGAGGGGAGGCTTCCCTGGCCGCGCGCGCGCCGCATCCTGAGGCAGGCGGCGCAGGCGCTCAGCGCCGCGCACGTGAAGTTCGTGGTGCACCGCGACCTCAAGCCCGCCAACATCTTCATCGTGCCGCGACCGGACGATCCGGAATTCGTCAAGATCATCGATTTCGGAATCGCCAAGATCGCCGACGAGACCGAGACCCGGCAGTTGACCCGGTCGGGCATGATCCTGGGGACTGCCGACTACATGTCGCCCGAGCAGGCTCGCGGAAAGGCCGTCACTCACCTGTCGGACCAGTACAGCCTGGGCGTGGTGGCCTACGAGATGCTCACGGGGCGGGTCCCGTTCCACGACGAGACCTTCATGGGCACGCTGGAGAAGCACGTGCTGGGCGAACTGGTGCCGCCCCGCGTGTGGGTGCCCGAATTGCCGGAAAACGTGGATTTCCTGGTGTGCCGCATGCTGGAAAAGGATCCGGGGCGCCGGTTCGCCGACATGGACGAGGTGGTGGCGGCCATGGACATGCTCGACGACGAGGGGCGCGTGGTGGCGGCTCCGGATGGGAAATGGAAGAGCATCGTTTTCTGGACGCTGCTGTTTTCCCTGCTGGCGCTGGCGGTAGGAGCCTTCCTCTGGACGCGGTCGGCTTTCGGACAGACGCCGGGATCGGACGAGCAGGCGCATTCTTGCGATGCGAGGCAGGATCATGACGGTTGACGAGTTGGCTGTGCAGGCATGCGAACTGGCCGCCTTCTGCGCCCGGGACGTCACGTGGACGCAGGGAACTGGAGGCAACGTGTCATTCGTGGCGGGGGAAACCCTCTGGGTCAAGCGTTCGGGCGCACGCCTGCGGGACATGCGCGGCGCGGCGGATTTCCTGCCTCTGCCCCGCGAAGCCGTGCGGCGGCTTCTTCTTTCGGGGGATCCCGATGCCGACGGGCGCCTGCCGCGACTGGCGCTTTCGGGTGGTGGTCCGCCATCGGTCGAGTCGTTCTTCCACGCGTTGCTGGGGCCCGTGACCGCGCATGCCCATCTGGTGGAAGCCTGGGTGCTGGCCGATCCCGGAACGGATTTCGCTACCTTCGCTTCGGCATGGCAGGGGCCGTTTCTGGCCCGTGTGCCCTATGCTGCGCCGGGGGCGGCACTGGGACGGGCCGTGCTGTCCGCGCTTCCGGACCCGGTTCCGCCCTGCGGGCTGCTGCTGCTGCAGAACCATGGGGCCATCGCGTGGGGGCCGCAGGCTGGCGAAGTGCGCCGCATCCTGGAGGATGCCGCCGGCCGCATCCGGCGGCGGTTGGGTGTCGCCGCCGGGCCGGTGTTCCCGTTTGCCGGCGTGGATGCTTTCGATCCCGCGGGCACGGTCATCCATCTGCATCCGCACTCGGTGGTGTCCTGCCGGGCGGCCCTGCAGCGTCCGCTGACCCCCGATGCGGCGCTGCACATGGGTTTCGGGCTCGACGCCCCGCCGGGGGAGACGCCGGCGCTGGGACATCTCCGTTTCGTGGAGCCCGACCGGCTGCTCTACGTGTGCGCTTCTCCTGAAACGCTGGAAAATGCCGTGGAAATCTTCGCCGCCCAGTGCATCGCCTGGGAGTGGGCCGGCCGGCCCCTGGAATGCCTTTCGGTGGAATCCGTGTACGCGCTTCTGGCGTGGGGGGCGGGCAAGTACGGGGGGGGCACGGGGCGATGAATCCTGGAAGCGGGCAGGCCCGGCGCCTGCTGTGGGGCATGGCGTCGGGGGCGCTTCTGGCCGTGGCGGCATATGCCGCGATGGCCTGGTGGGCCGGCCGGGGAGCCTATCTGTCCGCCCTTTCGGCGATTCCCGCCGAAGCGCTTCTGGCCGGACTGGCCCTTTCGAGCGTCAATTTCCTGCTGCGCTTCGTGCGCTGGCATTTCTTCCTGCGGGCGGCGCAGGCGCCTCTTCCTGCCGGCTGGTCCCTGTGGATCTTCATTTCCGGCCTGGCGTTCACCATCACGCCCGGAAAGGCCGGCGAAGCCGTCAAGACGGTGTTCTGCAACCGCTTCGGCGTGCCGCACCGCACCACGCTGGCGGCGGTTTGGCTCGAACGCCTGTTCGATCTCCTGGCCGTGGCGCTGCTGTTTTCCATGGGGCTCTTCCTGCTCGGCGCTTCCTGGGCGAAGTTGGCCATCCTCGTGTGGGGCGGAATCGCGGCGCTCGCCTGGATGGCGCATGCCCCTTCCGGGCGCCGGTTCATCCTGCGCCTGCTTGCGCGATGGCAAGCCCCCCTGGAAGGCTGGTTCGCGGAGATGGACCGCATGGCGACCCGGCGGCGGCTGGTGCCGGTCCTGCTGCTCTCGGCAGCGGGATGGCTATGCGAAGGGATTGCCTTTTGGTGGATTTTGCGGAATCTGTCCGTGCCGGCAGGGCTGGCTTTTTCGCAGAGCGCCTATTTCGCCGCCACGCTGGCGGGCGTGTTCTTTCCCGGCGGCCTCGGCGGAACCGAAGGCGCACTGGCCTGGGCGCTGTCGGCCCGTGCGGGCGCCGCCGTGACGGGCGCCGCCGTGACGGCCATCCGGGCGGTGACCCTGGGCTGGGCGACGGCCGTGGGCCTCGTGGCGGCCGTTTTTCTCCTGCTGCGGCTGCGAAAGGATTCCGAATGAAGGAAATCGGACTGATTTTCGATCTGGATGGAACGCTCATCGACTCGGGACCGGACCTGGCGACGGCCGTGAACCTCACGCTGGCCGAACTGGGATTGCCTCCCATGGCGAGGGAAGAGGTGGCGAAATACCTGGGCCACGGTCCCGGCCGCCTCATCCGGGACGCCATGGGTCCCGATTACGCCCATCTGGCGGATGCGGCCTTCCCCATCTTCAACCGGCATTACACCGAGCATCTGGTGGAGGGCACGTTCGTCTTTCCGGGTATCCGGGAATGTCTGGAAATGTGGTCGGATCATGCCTGCATGGGTGTCGTCACCAACAAGGAGCAGGGCTGGACGGACGAATTGCTGCGCCGGCTGGATCTGGCGCATTTCTTCGACCCCGTGCTGGGCTACGGCGCCCTGCCGGAGCACAAGCCCGCGCCGGGTCCGCTGCTGGAGTGCGCCCGGCGCTGGAACCTTCCGCCTTCGGCATGCGTGATGGTGGGGGATTCCGAGGTGGACGTGCAGGCCGGGCGCGCGGCCCGCATGTGGGTGGTGGGCGTGACGTGGGGCAATCGTCCGCCGGAGATGGTGCGGTCCCTGGCGCCCGATTTCGTCGCGGACGAAGCGTGGCAGTTGCCGGGAGCATTCGAGCGGATCCTCGATGCCGTGCGAAAGGGGTGAACCATGGCCACGCTGATTCTCATCGATGCGACGGCCTTCGTATTCCGGGCGTACCATGCCATGCGGCCGCTGACTTCCGCCGACGGCGTTCCCACGGGGGCGCTCTTCGGGTACTCGCAGATGGTGATGAGCCTGGTGCGGGAATCCGGGGCGACGCATGCGGCGGCCGTCTTCGATGCGCCGGGTCCCTCCTTTCGCGATGAACTCTATGGGGAATACAAGGCCAACCGGCCGGAATGCCCCGAAGCGATCCGCATCCAGATTCCGCTGTGCATGGAATTTTCCCGCCTCATCGGACTTCCCGTCTTCTCCGAGACGGGTTTCGAGGCCGACGACATCATCGCCACGCTGGCACGGAAATGGCCCGGCGAGCAGGACCGCATCGTGGTGTACAGCGCGGACAAGGACCTGATGCAACTGGTGGATGGCCGGGTGAGCCTGTACGACCCCATGCGCGGAAAATGGTACGACCCGCAGGGGGTGTTCGAGAAGTTCCAGGTGCGTCCCTCCCAGATGGGCGATTACCTGGCCCTGGTGGGGGATGCATCCGACAACGTGCCCGGCGTGCCCGGCATCGGCGCCCGGACGGCATCGAAACTGCTGGCGGAGCATGGGACGCTGGAGGAAATCCTGGAGGCGGCCCGGCACCCGGAGCGCATTCCCGGACGAACCGGAGAGGCGTTGCGCGCCCATGAGGCGCAGGCGCGTCTTTCGCGGCGGCTGGTGACCCTGCACGAGGACGTGCCGCTGGATGTGCGCCTGCCCGACGGGCTCCTCCTGCAGCCGGCGCTGCGGGAGGAATTGAAGGTTTTCCTGACGCGCTACGGTTTTTCGCGGCTGCTGCGGGAACTCGACATCATGCCGCGCGGCGCCGCGCGCGACACCCTGTTCGGGGGAGGCGCGCCGTCCGGAACGGGCGGGAATGCGTCTTCGGCTCCGGAAGCGCCGGGCGGCTCGCCGGAAGGGAAGCCGGTTTTATTGTCCCGGGAAGAAGATTCCGTATCCGGCCGGAGAACGGCATCCATTCTGGTCTGGGTGGATTTCGCGCGACGGCATCCCCGCCAGTTCGAGGTGGCGGGAATCTGCTGGCGGGGAGTGGATGGGACATGGGAAAACCATCGCTTTTCGGATGGTTTTTTTGCCTATGGACCATCCTGGCGAGAAGCGATGGAGCGCATCCGGCCGCATCTCGAAGACCCGAGTTGCCTGAAGATTGCAATCGATTGCAAGGGGTTGTGGTGGCTGTGCGAGGAAGCGGGAATCCGGCTGCAGGGCCGGGTGGAGGATCCTCTTTGCGCCGTCCACATGCTGGACTCGGCGACGCCCGTGGAAGATCTGGCCGCCTTCTGGAAAGCCAGGGGCCGCACGGAAAATCCGGCGGAAAATCCGGAGCCGATGCAGGAGTTGGCGCAGGGTGCGCTGTCCGGCATCGAGCGGCATCCGCGCGCGCAGGCCTTCTTCCGGGACGTGGAGATGCCCCTGCATGGCGTGCTGGCGGGCATGGAGCGCACGGGTGTGAAGGTGGACGTGAACGTTCTGGCCCGCATCCGTTCGGAACTGGGGGCGCAGGCGCTGCAACTGGAACAGGAACTGCACCGCATGGCGGGTTCCCCCATCAATCTCGCGTCTCCCCGGCAGTTGCAGAAATTCCTGTTCGAGGATTTGAAGCTTCCCACGGCCCGCAAGACCAAGACGGGGTTTTCCACGGATGCGGAGGTGCTCGAGGAACTCGCCCTGCAGCACGAGGCGCCCGCGCTCATCGTGCGGCACCGGTTCCTGAGCAAACTGCAGAACACGTACCTGGACGTGCTGCCCCGCCTGGTGTTTCCCGGCACGGGCCGCATCCACGGGCAGTTCCAGACGCGGCTGGCCTCCACGGGCCGGATTTCGTCGGTGGAACCCAATCTGCAGAACATCCCGGTGCGCACGCCGGAGGGAAGGCGCATTCGCGAGGCGTTCGTGGCGCCGCCGGGCATGGTCCTGCTCTCCTGCGACTACAGCCAGATCGAATTGCGCGTGCTGGCGCATTTCTGCGAGGATCCCGGTCTCATGGATGCCTTCGTTCGCGGCATCGACATCCACCGGCGCACGGCGGCCGAAGTGTTCGGCGTTGCGGAGGATGCCGTGACGCCCGAGCAGCGTGCGGTGGCCAAGGAAGTCAACTTCGGCGTGCTCTATGGGCAGACGGGATTCGGCCTGGCCCGCACGCTGGGCATCTCCCTTTCCGAGGCCCGCGCCATCATCGAGCGGTATTTCGACCGCTACCCGCGCGTTCGGGAGACCCTGGACCGGCTGCTGGCCGATGGTCTGCGCGAAGGATACATGGAAACCCTGGGGGGCCGGCGTCGGTCGGCGCGGATGGACCCCAACCCGCGCACGCGTTCCGCCCAGGAGCGCACGCTGGTGAACTTTCCCATCCAGGGCACCGCAGCCGACATCCTCAAGTCCGCCATGGTGGCCTGCGACGCCTTCCTGCGCCGGGAGGCGCCGGAAATCCGGATGGTGCTCACCGTACACGACGAACTCGTGTTCGAGGTTCCCGAAGACAGGGTGCAGGAGGCCGCTGGCCGCCTGAAATCCATCATGGCATCGGCTTTTCTCCTGCGGGTTCCGCTCGAGGTGAGCGCTTCCTGGGGCCCCAATTGGTCTGCTGCTCACTGATGGTTCGAGGATGGATTTCGCCCCGGATTGAAAAGGGGTTTGACTTGATCCGGTTTTGAAGGTAGCGTGTCACCCATGTAATTCATTGCCGTGTTATCGCTTTTTCTGTTTAGGGCGTAGTGTGGCAATGTAACGAAAGGAGATACATCATGCGAAGGATTCTTTTTGCTCTCGTTCTGGCGTGGGCTCCGCTATCCGCGGCATTCGCCCAAAATCCCTATGATTTCAACCTGCTGCCTTTCAAGATGAGTTCCGATCCCAACGGGCTGGTCTATTCGGAAGGCGCCCGCAAGATGGCGCATCTGCAGTGGTTTGCCGGAGGCATGTTCTCCTATGCCTTCGATCCGCTCACCGTGGCACTCAACGGCGAAAAGATCGGTTCCATCGTGGAGCACCAGGTGGCTTTCGACCTGTCCGTGGGCGTTGGCATCTGGAAGTATTTCCAGTTGGGCGCCAACATGCAGGCCGTGCTGTGGCAGAAGGGTGACGACGCCGCGGACCTCGGATATCCGGGTGCCGGCGAACTCAAGGCGCAGGCCATCTCGGATCTGCGCATCCTGCCCAAGGTGGTGTTCCTTCCCGAATCGAGCCGGCTGGGCCTGGCCTTCATGCCCATCCTGCAGTTGCCCACGGCCACGGGGAACGCGGCCGCCGGCGAGGCCGGACTCATGATTGAACCCCGCCTGATCGCCGACTACCGGCTGGGCAAGTGCACGTGGATCGTGGCCCAGGCCGGCTACCGCATGCGCAAGCCCGTCGAGGTGGACAACTACAAGCTCGACGACGAAATCGTCTATGCCGTGGGCGCCGAGGTGGGGCTTATGAAGGGCTTCTCGCTGGTGGGCGAAGTGTTCGGCGGTGTGGGGCTCAAGGATGCCGAGAACGATTCCGATTCCAGCATCGACCGCGAAGAGGTTCCTGCCGAGGGTCTGCTGGCCGCCCGCTGGCGCATGGCCAGTGGCCTGATTCTCACCGGCGGTGCGGGCGGCGGATTGAATGCCGGGGGTTCCGCGGCCAAGTTCCGCGCGTTCGTATCCCTGGGATTCAGCCCGCCGGTGTCCGCCAAGCCCGAGGTGAAGGATACGGATGGGGATGGCATCCTGGATCCCGCTGACAAGTGCGTCAACGAGCCCGAGGACAAGAACGGCTTCGAGGACGAGGACGGCTGCCCGGACGGCGCGCGCGACACGGATGGGGATGGCATTCCCGACATGTCCGACAAGTGCGTGAAGGATCCCGAGGACAAGAACAATTTCGAGGACGAGGACGGCTGCCCGGATGCTACGCGCGACACGGATGGGGATGGCATTCCCGACATGT